>WTGG01000034.1 GCA_011523685.1 Coxiellaceae bacterium
TATCACCAAAACAACGAAGAAAAAAGGCTTGGCTCATCACGCCATGAGCGTGTATACCAAAATCTATCAGATCGAAAGAAAAATGAAAGCTGAAAAAAGATATTTTGAAGAAATCAAAGCCATACGCCAAGAAAAAAAACACTACCTTTATTAAACAATTTTAAGCAGTGGTGTGATGAAAAACAGCCTTTGGTCCTACAAAAATCACCAATCGCTAAAACTATTAACTATACCTTGTGTCACTGGGATGGGTTAGCCAGATTTAGTGAAGATGGTCGCTACCTTATCGATAACAATCATACAGAAAGAGCGATAAAGCCCTTTGTTATCGCGAGAAAAAACTTCCTATTTGCGGGAAGTCAGCAAGGCGCAAGAGCTTTATGCCTTCACTTCAGCTTAATCCGTTCTGCCAAGCTTCATAAACTAGATCCCTATCAATATTACGTTGAAATCATGAAGGCTATTCCGCACTGCAAAACAACTGATGACTGCGAAAAATTATTTCCTTGGAATATTGATCTCGTTAAAGTGACAACGAAAGATTAATAACTTACGCTCTTTAATAATTAGACACCGACGCTCACTAAACATCTCATTAAAAAAGGCCACATCCGTGGCCTTTTTTATTTAAATCAGACTATTAAACACATCAACACCCACTACCCAAAATCAATTTTCGGCAAAATAGAACATTTTCTTCTACAATACGTCATGAGCAGGTTGTTATACCTGAAACACAACCAACTGAGGTCTTAATTATGGAATCAATAAAAACATTAATGATTAGCGCAGCCGTGTGTGTTGCCATGGCGTTGCCTGTGCCAGGAACTGCCAGCAATAATTCTAAATACAAAATACCTATTGTTGAACCCTTAGCAATCCTGTTGAAGACAGCAGACTGCCGGTATGATCCTCAAAAAAATAGAGTACGTCAATGCCAAATAGCAAAAGATATTAATGCAATTATTGTAAAAAAAGATACTTCATCGGCGTCACTTGGCAAAGCTATCAAAAAAGTCGGCTCGTCTGAATATACTACTAAAAAAACTCAATTTGCAGAAGGTATAATGTTACTGATGTTAGTTGAGGGGTGCACTTGGAAGATTAAGAACAATACGGCAAGCGATTGCTCAATAGCAAAGGAAATTAATGCAATTATTAAAACAGAAGGCACAACATCGCGGATAATGATGAGTCAGTTCGTTGATTTTTGCATGGATTTTACCGCACCGAAATCTGATCAGTTGTTGAGAAATTTTTGCAAAAAATCTCAATAGTCTGTGATCTGCAAAAATCTTTTTACACATAGCCTGGTGAACAAGTTAAGATGACTTGTATTTTTTACCCGCGAAAAGGATTCTTTATGTCAGACACGTTACTCCACCTGGCTAGATGATAATCTGTATACGAGAACTTTATGAGTTTTACGTATCTCAAAGGAAGAGAAAGAGAGAGATAAGCGCCATCAGAGACCGCGCCTAAGGATAAGTACTAACTTGATCCATTGCATTATCATTGGATCTTTATTGAACCGTATTACTATCCAAAATTCCTTCTATGATGGCCTGTAGCCCCTCTTCATCCTCAAACTCAAATGATATTGTTGCTTTTCTTTTTGGGCAGCCCTGCTCATCTTGAACTTTAACTTTAAAGTTTCTACTTGTAGTTTCTCTTAACTGTGATAGATGAGATGAATACTTTTCTGTCAGGTAACTGTTAGTCTTAAAAGACAAAGGCTTTGGCTTATCTTCTTCACCCCTAATTTTTCTGTTAACTAGATCCTCTACTTGTCTAGTGTTTAGTTTTCTCTCGATAGCAATATTCGCTATCTCTACCTGTTCTTCAGAAGACAGGACAACGAGCGCCCTGCCCTGCCCTTTTGAAAGCTGACCCGATATAATTAGGTATTTCACATGTTGATCTAACTGAGTCAATCTCATTAAGTTAGTGATTTGGGGCCTGCTTTTCCCTACCTTTTTAGCAAGATTTTCATGAGTCATGTTATATTCATTTATTAGAACTAGATAACCTTCCGCCTCTTCAATCGCATTGAAATCCTCACGAGTGACGTTCTCAATCCTTTGGAAACAACGATTATTGACGTAGCTTTTCGGCCAACCCCTAACGCATAAATAGCTTCATTGATCGTTCATTGAGTGATTGTGCCCGAGGTGAAAGTAGTGGGTGCTCGTATTTTTCAAGAATGAGCGTTTTGACATTGTTCATACCAAACTCAATTCCTAATGCGGCACCTACTAGTGGTTTAACCTACATCATGTTTGGTCTAGTTGAAGTATACCTTGCGGAGGCACAGGCAGTCACCATAAGGGTGGTTACTGTGCATAAGCTTAGTACTTGTTAGGTCAGGCTATAATCAAGTAACGACGTATTTTACTACTATATCCATTAATTCTGATTGCCAGACATAGTGGTAAAATACAAATCACTTTCACTATCGCAGCGATGGTGAATTTTGACTTAGCTGCTCACTAATAGCAGTTGCAGGGTCTTGCCCATTTCTCTTACCGCGGCCCATTATCCGCGCCCAACTAGCAAATAATCTAATTGGCATGCGCACAGCGTTCAAACAATCTATTAACGAAGTTGTATGGTCTATATTCCTTGGGTTTTGTAACAGGTCCTGTAAGAATTGCGCTTGGAAAAATTGGATAAAACGAGCTAATTTATCGAAGGTAACCTCAAGCTTTCTAACAGCATCAACGCCAGTAGGGTTATCGAGAAGCACCCTTAGTTTGTTGGTATCTAAATCAGCTAATTTTTCGAAGGTAGCCCCCTCAAGTTGTCTAACAGCACCAACGCCATCAGGGCTCCTGAGAAGCATGCTTAGTTTTTCGTCATCTATACGAGCTAAATCATCGAAGGTAGCCCCCTCAAATTGACTAACAGCATTAACGCCAGCAGGGTTCCTGAGAAGCATGCTTAGTTTTTCGTCATCTAAATCAGCTAATTTATCAAAGGTAGCCCCCTCAAGTTGACTAACAGCATTAACGCCAGCATAGCTCTGGAGAAGCATGCTTAGTTTGTTGGCATCTAAACGATCTAAATTATCGAGGCTAGCCCCCTCAAGTTGACTAACAGCATTAACGCCCATAGAGTGGACGCATAAAAACTCTGCTTTTTGTGAGTTTAGCGTAGTTAAACTACGGAAGGTAAACCCAGCAAGTTGTGTAACAGCAGGGAAGCGGGCCAAGTGTCTTAAGCTATGGCTACTCAATTGTTGTATATGATTGAACAATAGTCCGCATCTCGTCATCAAGTCATGAATCCTCTCAGCGTTATTAAAGCTAGTGATGACCTCTTGAGTATCGCGAGCAAGTTGCTCAAACTGCACAGCGGTCAAGACCCCATCGAGAAGCGGAGGAAGTTGGAGCGTTTGAAATGTTTTATCGGTTAGGAATTTATGAAATTGATTATCTTCATCAACAAGAATCTTCGCTAAATCACTTGTTTTGATCGGCTCTTTTTCTTCTTCATTAGATAAACATTTTTTTAACTTTGTTTCTAAATCTTCGGGAAGTACAGAAAGTTCTAGGCGTTTATAAGCACCCAAGCGAGTAATTGGACAAAGCTTCAATTGTTTGAGGATATCTTCGGCGCTTAATTCATCATTTTTGCTTGGAAGAATTGGATAAACCGTAGTACCCACAATAATTAATAAAGCTTTCTTAAAATTATCTTCGGTCAAATCAACCAGTGTTACGGGGCATGTTAGTTTTATGTATGGCATATTAATAATCTCTCTAAAAATTAGAAACTAGGAGCATCATAAGATGATGCAATTGTTTCTTAAAACGTGTAGTTCATCACGTATATTAGCATGCGTAGCGTACATAAAAGATACAGTGGTGTCTATTAATTTATCACTTTTAAGTTGTGCACTTTTTGCGGGTTTCTTGTGCGATAAAAAGAACATCTAAAGCAGTGTGTTAGATGGATATTGTGCGGGATAATTAACTGAGCTTACGATAACGTTACGTCATATTTTATAAATCCAACGGAAAAACGCCGTCATCTGTGCATTGGGAGGGATCCGCTCCATATTTCAACAGTAGCTTTATCATCTCCTGATTTTTTGTTTGGTAGGGGTGTTAGCCCTGCTCCATCTTCTTGCTGATTGGGATTCGCCTTTTTTCCTTTAACAAGTATTTAACGGTAGTAATGAATTAATGTTTTTTTAATTTTTAATTAGTTCTTTATTGCAAGGTAAAAACAGGGAATATAACAAAGATCTAAAGATTAAAGATGCAAATGTGAAGCCATAAAATTTTTACTTGGAAATATACTGATAACCATTTATGTAAATAAGTTCAGTCAAAGAAAATCATTGGTGCAACCTATGATAGCTTTAGCTGAGTATTAATATGGCATCACATGAACTTTAGTCTTACCAGACTGAACAAAATTCTTACTTAACCAACCTGCAGTTTCCGTTTCAACTCGTACGCAACCATGACTGGCATTGATGCTAGGTAGCGCAGGTGAGCCATGAATCGCATAGCCTTTATAAAAATGCATTGCATATGGCATAGGAGCTCCTCCATTGGGTCTAGGGTATTTACTTGATTTATGATGCTTACTCGCTTTCGAGTAAATGGTGAATGTGCCACGTACAGTTTTGCAGCTGCGCCCTAATTTTTTACAATAAATAGCACCGCCCACTGCCTTACCTGCACCAATTTTTTTTCCTTGTTCGTTATAAATGGCGAAAGCAAGTTTTTTAGGATTAAAGACTAAGTACCGACTTCCTTGCGTATCATACCATGCTGGAAAATATTTTAGATAACCTTTTGTATCATTGGGGTTATTTGTAAGAAAGAAAGCTGGCTTCCCCTTGTGGTAATACATAGCTTTAGCCGCGAAAGCGCTAGGTATAAATACACACAAACTGACAGAGACCACAAAAGCTGACAACCATTTAATCGACATAACTCACCCCCTTGAACGACGTCATTTCACACTTATACCGTCAATATTGACCAATATATTGTCATTATAGTTTATTTTTAAACAGGCGAGAGGTGAAAATTATTAGTTTTCACCTTTTTTAAGTTTTTACAGTAGCTTATGCCTGTAAATAAATGGAATGAGATAGGAAAGTTGGGTCTGGGTAGTATGCGAATAGGAGGCTTCCACCTTTAATCGTATTGATTAATTGAGATGAATATTTTTTATCCACAGCAGGACAGCCCCAGCTATTACCGACGCGATTGTATTGTTTGGCAAAAGCATCGCTAACATAAGGCGCGCCATGCACAACAATGGCACGTGATTCAGCATTATTATTAAACCCTTGATCAAGGCCTTTTAAACGTAATGAGTAACCATTATGGCCACTATAGGTTTGCTCAGTTTCAAATAAACCTAGACTTGTTTCGCGACTTTGAGGGGTATTTGAGAATTTTTTGGCATCTTTCCACCCTGTGTTCTTTCCGTGAGCCACTAATAAGTTCATCAATACATGACTATTGTTCAAATCAATAACCCACATACGTTTTTTGGCTGAAGGCATCGAATAATCAATCACGGTTAACAAATGCTTGTTGACACCAACACCACTTTTTTCAGCGTTCGTGTAAGCTTTCAAAGCCAGCGATAATACTTCAGGTTTCAAGTTATGAGCTTCTTTTAAAATTTTAGATTTAGAAATATGCAAATCACTGGTATTTGCTTGTGCACATGAGGGAGAAAAACCACCTAATAATAGTAATGAGGATATAATTAAAGGCATTAATATTTTATTGTAAGTCATTGATTTATATGTTTGTTTGTTGAAGGAGTCACTATAATACCAGCACAACCTTAAGGGACTATTAAAAAACCTGACTTTTTGTATATTTTTTGAGCAATTTAAAGGGTGAGCCCTCTTGAGATTGGCGCTCACTAGGTCTTTGGGTACAGAGTGGTAAGCCTCAACAATGTATTAGGTATTTGAATTTAAACAAATTCTCACAACATTATTAGAAGGCTTTCCTGTGTTATGAGTGTTGGCCTAGGAACGCCAATCTCAAGAAAGCTCATACTTTAACTGTAGCTGAATTTTCAATAAATTCAAGTAAAGCATGAGCTATATGATTTAACTACTTGATAAGACTATGATTGCCTGGGGTTAGCGACGCGCACCACAAGGCTACGACCATTGAGATCCTTGCCGTGCATTTTTAGTGCTTTTTTAACCGACTTAGGTGACTCAAAGGTTACGAAACCAAAACCTTTAGAACGACGAGATTGGGGGTGATTGATGATCCTTACAGATGCTACCTCACCAAATTCGCTGAACACTTTCTTGAGTTGATAGTCACGTAAAGAGTAAGACAGGTTACCCACATAAAGCTGAGCACTATCCTCATGAACCGATTCATCGGATGATACGGTACAACGTTTCTTGCGAACGATGATACAGATAATGAAAAAAACCAGGGCAATCGCGATTAAGGCAATCCATGAAGTCGATGTCATAACTTAGTCTCTACTGTTTAATAATGTATAGGAAAAGAATAAGCCGGAAGTTTAACGGGATTTCCGACAAACCTCAATGCCCTAAGGCTTAACTCTTAGGGTTTAATGCATACCAAAAATCAACAATGTTATGCCCTAATCGTTTACCTCGGATTTCGAATTTAGTCTCACCTAGGCGCGTTTCTATTCGTTGTTCATTGATGTCGTCTTGACGAGCAATAAATACCTCTGAATCGCTTAAAACAGACTCAATGTGTTCCGCATAAGGCGCCCAGTCGGTTGCTATACGCAAGCTTCCTTGTGGAACTATCTTTTGACCCAGCAGGTTAACTAACTCTTTTTGAATCAAGCGTCGTTTATGATGCTTTTTTTTGTGCCAAGGGTCAGGAAAAAGAATTTGCACTTGATTTAAAGAATGATCAGCCACATGGCGTTCTAATACCTCAATCGCATCTTGTCGAATCACGCGCAAATTGCTGAGCCCTGCTTCTGCTGCTGAGGCAACGCAGGCACCCACGCCAGGAGGGTGCACTTCAATCCCAATGAAATTGATATCAGGCCTTGACTGCGCAAGCGTCACTAAAGAGTTACCCATACCAAAACCAATCTCCAGTACGGTGGGTGCGCAACGCTCAAAACACGTCGTCACATCTTTTAGATCCTCAGTGAGATCAATACCATACTCAGACCAATGAGACTCTATTGCCTGGCGTTGACGATTTGTCATGCGACTCGCGCGAATAACAAAACTACGAATAGGACGTTGTGATGATTGCGAAATGGACATGGATCAGGGATACTCTGCAGCGTTAATTGGGTGAGCACATTATCAACAACATGCCTGTAACGCAAGTGTTGGCGGACTGACAAAGGAAAGCGCATGACAACGGCTTCATTTAGCCAACGTATCATAGATTGGTACCATATTCACGGTCGCAAAACATTACCTTGGCAACAACGTATCACGCCTTATCGTGTCTATGTTTCGGAGATCATGTTACAACAAACACAAGTCAATACCGTTATCCCTTATTACCAAGCTTTCATGAAACGTTTTCCTTCGGTAAAGTCTTTAGCACTGGCCGATCAAGATGCTGTGATGCATCAATGGTCTGGTCTTGGGTATTACAGTCGAGCACGCAACTTGCACAAAACAGCACGCATTATTCACTCGGAATACCACGGCCGTTTTCCAGCTAACCTGGAAGACTTGATGGCATTACCCGGCATCGGTCGTTCAACCGCCGGAGCGATCCTATCATTATCCATGCAGATACATGCGCCCATCCTAGACGGCAATGTTAAACGAGTCCTTGCCAGACACCATGCGATCGATGGCTGGCCGGGAAAAACCGACACCTTAAAACAGCTCTGGTCGGTGAGTGAGTCATTAACCCCAAAAGAATCCACCCATCACTACAATCAAGCAATGATGGACATGGGTGCCACTCTCTGCACTCGAAAAGCACCGTTATGTTCTGAATGCCCCATAGAAGCCACCTGCATCACCAAACAAACTGGTGAGTTTGATCGCTACCCAGGCAAAAAACCTCGTGCAAAAAGCCGTCGACAAGAACAAACGCATTGTCTACTGCTCACTTGTGATCATGGCGTGTTATTAGAAAAAAGAGATGATAGTGGTATTTGGGGAGGGTTGTGGTGCTTTCCTGAAATCAACGACACCAAGGATATCGAACAACATTGTCAATCAGCGTACGGACTGAGCTGTCACCAGAAAACCATATTGCCGACATTTAAGCATGTATTTAGCCATTATGATCTATTTATCAAACCAGTAATTATCAAAGTTAACCTAAAACATGAATACAACCTAGACCCAACGCGGTATTTTTGGTATAAGAGCGACCAAGATCTGCCTGGCGGAATTGCTAAACCAACAGCCAAACTCCTTCAACAACATCAAGAGGACATCAAATGACACGCACGGTTTTTTGTCAGAAGCTACAGCAAGAATTAGAAGGCATGGATTCAGCCCCCTACCCCAGCGAATTAGGTCAACGAATTTTTGACCATATTTCACAAAAAGCCTGGGATGCTTGGATCAACCATCAAACCATGTTAATCAATGAATACCGCCTGAGTCTATTAGACCCCAAATCAAAAACATTTCTATTAGAAGAAATGGAAAAATTCTTATTTGGCGGAGGCAGCGCCAAACCACCAGGCTTTCAAGAAAGCGACAGTGAATAACCCAACATCAGGCTTATGAAACGTTCACGAGAACTCGACCAACAGGCAAGCACGGCTGTATTTTGGATATGGCTACCCAACACATTGCCTGCATCGTATCGCAGCAATATTGAGACGGTGATTGACAGCCAGAAAAACTGTGACTTTTATTTGATTTGTAATCAAGAAGCAAACACCAACCTTCCCAGCGCACTTAATTTATTGTCGTTACATGCAATAACCAATCACTTAAAGATCCTTAATAAGGAACACAGCATCGAGACTAGTGAATGTATAGATTTCGTAGAATGCCATGGAGACCTTATCACTCCAGAAGATGAGCTGCAGACTGATCAATACCCATGTAAAGACATTAAGAGCCAAGATCAAGACGCTTATGTGATGCTCAGCGACCTTTTACGTGTGCATTATAGTTTGGTCTTATTGTTAACTCATCGTTATAAATCAGTTTTATATCTTGATACCGACATTAAACCAGAAATATCCCCTACCCCAATACCTCAATGGCTCTCCAATGTCACCCCTATTCGATTAAGTCATGACGATTTACTGCTCGACTTTGACATACTAGGCATTCATGTCAGTGCAATTAAATTTTTAGAGGGTATACAAAACCAGCAAAACTTGTCACTAAAAAAAGAACCGTTTCGTGACGAACTCAAACAATTAAGACGCGCATTATTCAATCCATTGGGTAGAGAACTCATCATCCCACCAGACTCTGTCGCATTTGTGGAAAAGGATAACGAGCGTATCCACATGCTCACCCCACCACCCAGTCCGATACCGATGAGGTTATGGAATCTGTCACTTCAGGGACTAGAACCACTGAGTAAATCTCGATTACTTACCAGCGTCGAACAACAACCATCAAGATCTATCACATTGTAATCAATGAGATGGCGTTTGTGGTAACCAGAAAAATTCACAGAGAAACAATGATTTTTCTCTGCAGCATATCTATCCAGTATACTCAACCAGATACATGTTGAGCTTGTTCAAGTGACCCAATCAATTTGCAGACAACCTTAAGGGTATTAGGACCTGTTTAACGGGTAGCTATCTAATAATAACTTAGATAAAGCTGCCCCTGATGTGTTCGAATTATTTTGGAGATTTGAATTCCAAAAGCTCCAGCGACTACCATCAACAGATGAACGATCTGTTACATTGGTCGATGTTTCGGACGCATCGTTAGTGGGCTCCACCCCGCTAAGAGCCTGCTTCCAGTTGTAAATACTTTTCATGAATAGCATTGCTCCTGGAGGAAGGCTAAGACAGCACAAAAACGCCAGTGCACTGAGCTCAATAGGTGTCATGGTCACTGTATCCGAACGGAGATCGGAGGTTATGTTTGAACCTAAAAGATTTTCTGTAACATCACTATCTTGGATATTCATACAACACTCTTTTTAATATTGGGTCCATCATGGCAATCAGCCAACTAGGATAAACGCTTTCTCCATAACTTTTTGGATAGGTACCAACACAGTATAGAGGTCAAGATATTTGATAGCATGAAGGCAAAAAATATACCCACATACCCAAAATAATGGCCGAGTAACAAACACAGCGGCACAAATAAGATACCTAGTCGAACTAGTGTTATGCTCGTTGAAACAAGTGGCTTGCCTATTGAATTAAAGTTCGAGTTAGTCATCATAATGACACCCCAAAATGCATAACTGCAGGGCAAAATTAATAAGTATAATGTTGCTATATGTAAGACGCTGACATCTTGACTGAAACATAATGACAAGGCATGACCAAATATTACCAAAGCTGACGCAACACATAATCCCCAGATTAAACACCAAGAATAACTGATTTTTAATGTCTTATAACTACGATCATATAGAGTAGCACCAAAGTTTTGACCTATAATGGGTCCGACACTTGCAGACAAAGCAAATAGAGGCACAACTGCAAGCATCTCGATACGTGAAGCAATACCAAAACCTGCGACCACGTTGTCACCATAGCGGGCTAGCAGGTGGACCAAAAAGATGGTCGCAATGGGTCCAATGGCATTCGTCATAACCGCAGGCACTGCTATGCTTAAAATAGACTTTATATTTGTCATCAGCTCACTGGTTGAGAACATCCTCGCTATGCCGTTGTGTTTATCAAAGGCTATACGTTTTATCTCTACACAAATCCATAGAGATGTTAGGCAGCGAGCCATGACACCAGCTAGAGCTGATCCTACAATCCCCATATCGGCTGTAAAAATGAGAACCGGGGATAAGATTAAATTCAAAAGACAACTAGTCACTTGTATGCGGGCGACTTTAAGGGGGTGCCCATAAACCCGTAGCACATTGCTACCAATAAAATTGACTAAAACAAAAAAGAACCCATAAAACCAGACTGAAAAAAAACCATGAAACAGCTGGGAGTACTTTTCAGGTACAGCGGTTATTGATTCAAGGATAGGAATACCAAATAACGATATTGGCAAGACGATAATAGCGAGAACAATGACTAATAACAGCAGCGTGATAATACTCGATTGCGCAAGGCGGGTTCGATGCCCTCCCAGGTGGCGTGACAAAACAGAAGCCGCTGCAATACCCATTCCATTAGCTATCATTTGAAATAACACGGCAACGGGAAAGCAAAAACTGATTGCCACTAAAGCGTCATGTGAGTAATGCGCCAAAAAGATGGTGTCGACCGCTATAAAGCTGATATTAAGGAAAATTGTTAAGATAGCAGGCAGTGATAACTGCATTAAGTAACGTGGAATAGAACCTTGTGTGTATTTAGCAAGTGATGACATCTGATCAATCTTTTGTTAAGTCATGTCGCCACCATACCCTCAGTGACTTCTTAAATCAAAGGTTTCCATCAAACATCACGATTCGCAATCTTAACCGGCATGTCATAGTGCATCGTGGGTCGAACACAATTTCGATGGGCTAAGCATGCATGTCATTACTTGGATACTGAGCAGGATACAAACAAGACTGCTGTAATATTCTCGGGGACCAAATCTGTGTTTCTGGTCTTTCATTGTCGCTAATCATCCTATCATAACCAAGATAGTTGCGAGTGGCTGGGTATAATCTGTGTAAAAAAGAGACTTCGTGGCTCAGTGAGTTAATTATATGCATATATCGTGAAGGTAAGGCTCCCTAGGCATTATTGATGTATCGTCTAGGGTATTATTGGGACTTCCTTCACGCCCATCACTGGATCAGATTGTGCAATATATGACTAGCAATAAGTATCGAATCGGGTCTATTGCTATCTTCTTAATCTGATTCTATCGTTGAAACTCATGGTCGCGCAACGAGTGATTCTCTTAGTTGCTCCATCGCCTGGTCAAAGTAGGTTCTTTGCCCAAATAATGAATAACCAGGAGCTTCATCAGTAAGAAAAAATGCTGCGACACTTTTGGGAGATGAGTGCTGTTCAATTTCCACATTCTCACTATCCGGCCTTGTTATAGATCGATTGAATGAAGGATATTTAAAGTCATCACGCCAATTTAACAATATGGGATCGAATGGTGTAAGAGCTACACGAAGAAAGTCATAAAAATGGTCCGGCATGTCAGTATTTTGATAGCGCTTTTTGTAGTCAGCATTGAACTTTAATAAGTCAGAACACGTCACGTCGCGTTGTTTGGTTAGCAAGTCACATCGATACTTTATGGAAAGTGTCCTCGTACTATTTGGATTATAGGACGTCAAAAAATCGGTATATAGTACTAGTAAGTGCTGGAAGACTTTTCTTTGATCGTCGAGCTCTGTCGCAAATATCTGATCAAGAATGCGATCTATTGATTCCTGTGGTTCTGAACTGAAAGCGATCGAGTTTAGCTGTTTGCGTCTTGACTCTTCGTGAGATCGAGTTTGCCTGAGAGACTTATTGAGCACCACAGCAGCGAGCTTATTCAAAAGGTCTTTTAAAAGAGCTGTTATTGCGTTCTCTTTAGCAACTCGACTCAAAATTTTTGGATGTATTTCTGTGCAAAATATCATGTGTACTGCTTTAAATCCTGAAAAAACAAGAGCAGTCTGCTTCTCCTTGGACCGCTGATTGATAGCATCGATAGCTAGAGAGCTCGAGCCGTCTTTATGAAGTTGATAGGTCCACACTGAAGGACGGTGCATGCCATAGGCAATCAATGATGCCAGTTTGAATAAGTCATTTGGGAAATACGAAGCTTTCTCATTCACCATACTTACAATATCGCGAGAGACCTCAAGAATTTGTGAATGATTCGGATTTTCCATGATTGATAAACTCTTCGGCATATGAATGACTCATAAAAGTAAAAGATATTAAGTGATTTGATACTTTAATAACAGCAACCCCTATTTTTAATACTGATTTAAGAAATATGTACATATTCATTCACCTCGTGACACATACGTCAATTCACTATAAAATGCCGCCTAAAAAAGGACGGCGCAATCATGGCAAATGTACTTCACCTCAACCGCCCAGAGTCTCATCAAAACAATCATCGTTGGGGAGGTTTGGCCAATAGTGCCAAAGCTCTCGCTTGTGCAGAGTTAGCCGCTCAATCTTCTGGTCCACTGTGTCTATTAACAGCTGATATCCACGCTGCGGAGCAACTGCGTCGTGAACTACCATTTTTCTTGCCAGATCAGTTTCCCGTGCTGTACTTTCCAGACCGTGAAACCTTGCCCTATGACATTTTTTCACCGCACCAAGATTTAGTATCAGAGCGTTTGCGTGTTTTAGCCATGCTACCTCAGCTTTCTCGGGGTATTGTCATTGCTGCTCTACCAACCGTGATGCATGTATTACCCCCATCATCGCATCTTAGTACTCATAGTTTACAGCTTGCAAAGGAGCAAACACTCCTGGTTGATCAGTTCAGACAGCAACTGGTACTTGGTGGCTATCGCCATGTCTCGCAGGTGATGGAGCATGGTGAGTTTTTAGTGAGAGGATCTATCATTGACATATACCCAATGGGGTCTGATCTACCAATTCGTATTGAGCTATTTGACGATACGATCGATAGCTTACGTACCTTTGATCCTGAAACACAGAGAACGGTAGAGAAAATTACCGAGCTGACACTTCTGCCAGCACAAGAATATGCGCTTGATGAGGAAGCCATCACTCACTTTCGTCAGGCTTGGCGCGCAACATTCAGTGGCAATCCATTGGATTCACCCAGCTACGAAGCAATAACGGATGGTCATCACCTAGCCGGTGTGGAAATGTATCTGCCTTTGTTCTTTGAAGACACGTCGGTGTTCATGGATTATTTACCGGAAAATACACGTATTATCCAAACACAGCCACTAAATGCTCATCTCGATCAGTTCCTTAATGAAGTCAATCATCGTTACGAACAATATCGTTATGATCAAACGCGCCCATTGCTACCCCCTAGTCAACTGTTTATGAGCAGTGATGTTTTTTTCTCAAGATTGAATAGTTTTTCTTGTATACGTATCGATGATAGTGCTGATCATAATACTCACGATGATTTTGAAATAATTGCATTACCAACTTTTAATTCACAGACAAAAGAGATAACAGCATATAAGGATCTCACAGTATGGCTGAAAGATAAAAAAGGTCGAATGTTATTTACTGCCGAATCAGCCGGTCGTCGAGAAGTCATGCAGCAACAACTAAAGGCAGTAGGCTTGTCACCCTCTCCTTGTGAGAGCTGGAATGACTTCTTGAAATCAGATATTAAAATAGGTTTAACCGTAGCCAACTTGGATCATGGCTTTTTCGATCATCAAAATAAAATCACTATCATTACAGAAAGTGATATTCATGGCGAATACGTTGCTCAACGTCGAAAACGACGTTCGCACTCAACGCTTGAACAACACGCCATTATTAAGCACCTTACCGAGCTATCCATAGGTGACCTGGTGGTCCACTTAGAGCATGGAGTTGGTCGTTATTTGGGGCTAGAAAAACTCGATACAGGCGGCTTAGAAGCTGAATACCTGGTTTTAGAATACGCCAATAACGATAAGATTTTTGTGCCTGTAACTTCGCTATTTATGATCAGTCGTTACAATGGCCAAGACAGTGAACATGTCTCTTTACATCGTTTAGGCTCAACGGCATGGGAAAAAGCCAAACGTAAGGCCGCCGAGAAAATTCACGATGTAGCTGCAGAGCTACTTGCCTTACACGCAAAGCGAGAAGCTACACCCGGCCAGGCTTTCACCATTGAAGAGCATGACTACCAGCGCTTTAGATCCGCTTTCCCGTTCGAGGAAACGCCCGATCAGCTGCAAGCTATCGACGCCGTAAAAGCCGACATGACAGCCGCTAAAAGTATGGATCGTTTAATCTGTGGTGATGTTGGATTTGGTAAAACAGAGATTGCGATGCAAGCCGCCTTCATCGCTGCCATGAATGGGCAACAAGTCTCTGTGTTGGTTCCTACCACGTTATTAGCTCAGCAACACTATCAATCATTTTGTGACCGCTTTGCTGATTGGCCAGTAAGTGTTGGCATTGTATCTCGCTTACAAACACCCAAAGAACAAAAGACCACACTAGAGAAGCTAGCACTTGGACAAGTCGATATCATCGTCGGCACGCATAAGTTATTACAACCCACAATACGTTTTAAAAAATTAGGTCTGATCATTGTTGATGAAGAACATCGTTTTGGCGTGAGGCAAAAAGAAAAAATCCAAGCCATGCGAGCAGAGGTCGATCTACTAACGCTTACAGCAACACCCATTCCTCGCACGCTCAACATGGCATTATCAGGTACTCGAGATTTATCGATTATCGCAACACCGCCTGCAAAACGTTTAGCGATCAAAACGTTCTTACAACGTTTTTCACCGGCCATTATACAAGAAGCCATGCAGCGAGAATTATTACGCGGCGGTCAGTTATATTTTCTACACAATGATGTAGCCAGCATGGAAACCATGAAAGAACAGTTATCCAGCATGGTCCCTCAAGCACGCATAGCCATCGCCCACGGTCAGATGTCAGAAAAACAACTAGAACGTGTGATGGCTGATTTTTACCATCAAAAATTTAATGTCCTGCTCTCAACCACAATTATTGAATCGGGTATTGATGTACCCACTGCTAATACGATCCTCATCAACAAAGCCGATCGATTTGGACTTGCACAGCTACACCAGATTCGTGGTCGTGTTGGCCGCTCGCATCACCAAGCGTATGCCTACCTATTAGTGGATGAACCAACAGCCATTTCATCGGATGCTCAAAAACGTTTCGACGCCCTGCTCTCGCAAGAAGACCTAGGTGCTGGTTTCTACTTAGCCACGCATGATTTAGAGATTAGAGGAGCTGGTGAGCTTTTAGGTGAAGGTCAAAGCGGGCATATGCAAGCCATTGGATTTACCTTATACATGGATATGCTAGAGGAAGCAGTAGAGGCTATCAAGGCCGGCAAACCTGTTAATAGTGAACCCAAGCCGTCACATCAAGCATCGGTAGAATGCGGCATTCCTGCCTTACTGCCTGATACGTATATTCACGATGTCAATACACGCCTATCTCTGTATCAACGAATTAATGACTGCCAAGATAAAAAAAGTATCGATGATCTACAATCTGAGTGCATTGATCGATTTGGATTATTACCACAGCCTGCTAAAAATCTATTCGCTATTCAAGAACTTCGCCTGAAAGCCACTCAGCTGGGTATTGAAAAAATAGAGATCAAACAAACTTTTGGCTATATCACCTTTAAACAAGAGCATGCGGTTGACCCTGCTCATTTAATTCATTTAATACAAAATCAACCAAAACTGTATCAATTACACACCCAATCAGGAATACGATTTACTTGCACAACGAAATCCCATGATCGCATAACAACCATACAGGGTGTCCTAACTGATATTCATCATGAGTAAATTATTCGTCACCAATCATAACCCCTATCGAACCGATTACATCAAAATCATCGGATGGCTTCTGATGTCTTATTCAATAGCTATAAATGTTTATTGTTTATTCCTTTCGCTCAATGATAAAACTGATAAAGATATATTTTCCTTTCAATTTAATCCGGTGAGAAGGCAATTAATGCTATTAATATTGTCTAGCAAGATGATCACAAGGGGTGTTGATTACTTAACTCTTCGTTCAGATCATTATATGGTAGATAAAGAAACGGCTTTTATAATGATGTGCGAGCATAAAACAGATCACATTGATTTAGTAAAAGTGATGGGTCGCTATGAGTCACTGTATACAAACCTAGTATTATTCATAACTTTAAGTCCGCTGATACTATTTACAGTATCAAATCTTGATGATGTTATATCACTGCATAATAATCAGCACATTGCCTCCTTTACTGCAGTAGAGTTACTCAAATCAATTTTACTGGCCTTGCTCATTTACCATACTTGCAAGGCCATGAAATTGCATGGAGTCAATCTTTTTATGTCTCGCATCCCTGACTGTCGCCAACAAGACTTTGATAAACTCGGAATAACTCCCAAAGACGAATTCATCTGCCCAATTACCTTTCAGGTGATAAATCAACCGTACAACGTCATCACACGACAAGGTATCAATAGACTTCACAGTTATGAAATGACAGCCATCCATCGATGGATTAGTCAAGCTATCGCCAATAAAACAGAACCCAAAGACCCATACACGAGACAAACGTTGATTCACCCTTTTATGATTTTCAATGCCAAGATTAACCATGAAATTGAGACTGCCATTGAATCTCATAAAGGAAATCGAGCACAGAAATAATCAGGTCAGTGAAATTATATTCTGACATGTTAATTTCAAGTGTTAAGGTAATCGGTCTAACCACTTACTGCTTGAATAGCAAAGATCATTGGTGCACTCACAACTGTTAAGTCTCAACCATTAATTTTTTCTAACACACTACGGCAGTGGCAGTGGCAGTGAAATTTGGTAGCCTTTGTATGTTGTTGTTAGTAATCATTTATCTAACCGTTCTTACATTGTGTTTTATTGCCACGTTCACATACCTTTGTCGGAAGACATGAACCGCACCAACCACCACCCATTGACGCTATACAACAGTTACTTACACAGTCACCGCTGTGGTAACATGGCTTAAATAGTGGTGTTTTATCACCATAACCCACAGAGACACACAAAGCACAAACTACACAGGCAGTAGCCATTTTTCTTATTACCCATAGCATGATCGATCTCCTTTTTCTCAATACATCCCAATAGTAGTAGATGAATCCAGAAATACAAATATAAATAAAAATTATAATTATAATTCAATGATTTAGACCACTTAAGGTGAGCTATCGCTGTGTTACTGCTGATTTTCTTAATAATTTGATAAGATTTTTTAATATTTCCTTAATAAATTCGACGTACAATATATTATCAATAAATACAGGGAATACAAGGTCTCTTATGCGTAGCACACTATCTATTGATAATCAGAAACTTGATCAAAAAGCCTTTGACCACTTATCTGATGACATTGATGGTGTTGAAGACATCGATATAATACAAGGACATAATGAGACAAGCCATAGTGACAGCTATAGCTATAGCGATAACATCGATAGCGATAGCAGCGATAGCGATAGTAGCGATAGCGATAGCGATAGCGATAGCGATAGCGATAGCGATAGCGATAGCGATAGCGACAACAGTGATAGCGATAGTGAATTTCATCAAGACAGCAATAGCCATGACAATAACACCCAGCACAGATCAACTAAACAATACATTGGTAACCAACAACTCACTGAAGATACGACCATTTACTTTGACAACTTACCTGCTGTCATTACGGGACTCAAAAACAACAAACTGATACCCGAGCACATAGAAAAAAACATTCTACTTTTAGAGCTCGAAAATAATTACCGAGGTAGTAATCTCAATTATCACTTTAGTGAATTTCATTTAATTGAAGAACTCATCGATCAATTGCTAGAGAAAGATCTTGAAGATTGCAAAATAGGTCTTATTATTAAGTGCTGTGGTCACACACTCAGCTGTGTTTTTGAGAGAAAAGAAGACGATTTAGGTAATATTGAGATCAGACTTTTCAATGTTGACTCTGTTGCATACGAGTTTGATGGTGCCGATGAGCTCAAAGAAGATTTCAAACAGCTTATGGATAAGCATAAAGGCACCTGTAAACTATTCTCAACAGATTTCCTTGATGGGGGCCAACAAACTAAGCGACAACACCAAGAAGGTATTTGTGCAACCTATGCTTTAATCGACACTATTATGATGTTGACTGTACCAAAAATAACGGAACATATGATGCAAGAGGAGAATCATCATAGTTCAACAGACCTACCTACCAACATCCGATCTATACAATTGTTACCACCTCATTTAATGCTACTGACACAAAGCATAACTGGGCAATCCAGTGGATCATACTCAATAATGCAATACTGTAGTCCGGGATCCGAGCCTACCGAACAAGATAAAAAGTTATTATTTGGATTATTTAGTAGATCTCTCACGCCACGTAGCTTTATGGACAATCTAGATGTCAACAATAACAATGCTCAGTCACTAAAAGGGTTTATCGCATCAGATTATATTTTCGAAGATACAAGCGACCTAAAACGAGCCTTCTTATCCGCTCTGGGGTTTGATATCAGTACTATGGAAGACGACAGCGTCTTGGCAAAGATAATTCCTTTACTAAAGCTTTGTGATGAAGAGTTTAAAAGTATTATTATGATCACCATCAATAAAATTCTACACACAACTCTTATGCAAGAGCTGTTGCATGACGTACCAACGCATGACCTCAAGAGTACTTTATATCTAAAATATGACACCACCTCGGACAGAAAAGAGGATATCTGGAGGCTTGCTGAAAGATACTTCAATAACCATTTGTATGAGGATGAAGAAAACGTGAACATCACACCAAATGATGGTATTTATCCGTTCTCGATATTTGAAGAAAAAGGTTTCATCCCAATTCAACGTGAAGGCGAGACAACCCATCAACAATCTATAAGTAACGCCAATAAAAAAACCCGCTAGTCAATAAACGCATGTTTATCTTTAGCGGGTTTTATCGCGCAATTATTGAAAAGTTACGTTAGATAACTTCTACTTCAATTGCACTTAAGCCTTTAGGCGTGTTTTCAGTATCGAACTGAACTTTAGTACCGTCATGCAGGCTACCTGCTTTAATACCATTTTTGTGAACGAATACGTCCTTGCCACCATCATCAGGAGTAATAAAGCCATAAGCTTTATCGTGATTAAAGAATTTTACTACACCAGTTTGCATGAAAAAGTACCTTTTATTATTAAAATCAGATGTCTAGTATTTAAGACCCGAGAACCTTAAACCATCTACAGCTTAAT
>WTGG01000028.1:0-90906 GCA_011523685.1 Coxiellaceae bacterium
CTTCTATTGTTGTGTTTATAAATGACGTTCTTGTAAATCTAATGAAGTATTTGTTTATGTGTTATAAAAATAAATTTATATTAGTATCATTGATTAGTTGTATTAATATATTTGTTTTTATATAAACTTAGTGATTTAGAATTATAAATGATCGTCATTTATAATATTCTTGTGTATCTCGAATAAATTCACTCCATTGGCTGTAATATCTCACAATAAAATTTCGTATGATTTTCTTTAGAGACTTTTATATGAAAACGCTCATCATTTTCATTGCTGACATGCTTTGCGTTTTTTTTGCGTTTTCGTTGGCATGGCTGTTTCACATTAATTTTGATATCGCACTGATATCACCTTCATCTCATGCGGTGACTATAGGTCTTGTTTCACTAGCTTGTTATATTGTTTCTTTCTTCGTTTTTTCCATACCAAAAGTGGTGTGGAGATATGTTTCCATCAAGGAATTAGTTCGTTTATCACTATCCATCGCTTGTGGATTTTCTCTAAGTTTCTTATCAACTGCCGCTTTATTCCATCTCAATGTTGAAATCGTCTCCATTCTTTTCTTACAAGCGGTTTTCTACATGACAGCTTTATTACTGACACGCTGTGTCTATCGATATTCACTTATTAAGCGATCTGAGTCTCAGCAGATACAACGTGTTGTTATTATTGGTGCAGGTCGTGCTGCTGAGAATCTTATTCGAGATATGTTGCGTCATACAGCTGATTGTCGCTACCGCCCTGTTGCTTTGCTGGATGATGATCATCGATTACAAGGTCGACTGATTCATGGTGTTCCTGTTATTGGTTCTTGTGCTGAGCTTACATCGGTAATCCCAAAGTTCGCTGTTGACCTTGTGATATTAGCCATTCCCTCTTTATCTGATCGTTATCTTCTCAATCATATCTTTGATACTTGTTCTAAAAGTAGTTGTTCTGTGCGAGTACTCCCAGGGCTAATGGATTTGGCCGATGGTAAAGTGACTGTTGATGCATTGAGACAAGTTGGCATTGAAGATCTTCTTGGTCGTGAACCGATTAATATCCACGATGAGTCATTATCTGATCGCATCGCTAATGCTGTAGTTTGGGTAACAGGAGGTGGTGGTTCTATTGGCTCTGAGCTTTCCCGTCAGTTGGCAGCTAATCAACCTAAACATTTAGTCATCATTGAGAATAATGAATATAATCTATATCGTATATCCAACGAGCTATCCGAATCTTTTCCTACTGTTCCTCTCGCTACTTTGTTAGTGGATGTTTCTGACTATTCAGAACTCAAACGCGTTTTTTGTAGTCATACACCAGATATTATTTTTCATGCTTCTGCTTATAAGCATGTTCCACTACTTGAAGATCAAGTCTTTTCAGCCGTCAAGAACAATGTCCTAGCGACACAATCGTTGTGTGATCTTGCTGTGGAATTCAAGATAAAGCATGTCGTCTTAGTATCCACTGATAAAGCAGTTAATCCAACAAATTTGATGGGTATGTCAAAGCGTATGGCTGAGATTTATACACAAAACATCAATCGTCAATCAGTGACACGATTTTCAACCGTACGTTTTGGTAATGTACTGGGTTCTACAGGAAGTGTTCTCCCGTTATTTCGACAGCAGTTAAAAGCAGGTGGCCCACTCACCATCACTGACCCCAAAATGACACGCTTTTTTATGATGATTCCTGAAGCTGCAAGTTTGATATTACAATCTTTTTTATTAGGGGAGGGGGGGGATATTTTCGTTCTTGATATGGGTGATCCTGTCAATATTAAAGAGCTCGCTGAAAAACTGATTACATTGTCGGGTAAAAAACCTTATGTCGATGTCGATATCAAAACAGTAGGCATCCGTCCCGGTGAAAAACTGTACGAAGAGCTTTTTTATCAAACAGAGTCTTTACACTCAACACCGCATGTAAAAATATTCAAGGCGCAAGTGCGCGAATATGATTGGTCTGATGTGTATGGTGTTTTCGGATCATTAAAACAATCGTTTAATGATAAAGATCTTCAGAAAACGATTTCCTACCTTACAACGATGGTTCCTGAGTATCGTGGTCAATATCTTCCATCTTCTTTAGCGACATTAGACTCCCTAGTCTAAACCTTCCGTTGCAATATCCGATTATTTGTAAGCGTCACAATAACTACATCCTAGCCAAATACTATCAAGATGCTAGCCTTGTATTTTTAACTAACAAGGTGATATTAATGTCAGCATCTCTCTCAAAAAGCGAATGGGATCACTGATGTAATGAATTTGGTAAATCACATCAAACTATTGTGGTTTTTGTCGTGATAATAACCTCAACTATCATCAGTTTCTGTACTGGTTTGAAAAGTACAATAAAACCTCAGCTAAGCTGATTCCCGTCAAAATAGCCGATCCAAAGCAGCCGTTAGCACGACTTAGGCTTGGTAATGGTTGCTCGCTTGAAATAATGTCACAAGAGGCGCTCACAGCCTTAGTGAGAGACTGTGGGATTTAGGCTGTGTTATTTTAAGCAGTATCAAAAGCATTTGGCTATATCCCATGATTGTTGATTTTAGAAAGCAACTGGATGGGCTCATCATAATTATTGTTGATGTGCTAGATAAAGATCCATCATCTGGTGACCTGTATATATTTAGAAATAGATCCGGCAACAAACTTAAATGTGTTTACTTTGATGGGAGGTGCTTTTGGCTACTTTACTGTCGCTTGGAGAAAGGAAGATTTAAACTTCCAGAGCCTGGCTCTGCAGTTTGGGAGCTGTCACATAACGAAATGCAGTGGTTATTTTCTGGCATTAATTTTATGAAACAAAAAGTGAAAAAATTCGATAAAATTGAGTATTTTTACTAGAAAAAATAATGATAACTGTAGCTTATAATGATAGTATTGCACTACAAATAAAGGATGAAACGCCATTGAATACACAGCAATTGACTCAAGATTTAAAGAATGAAGTTGATCTTTTGCTTAAGAAAGTCGAGTATCAAGAGCAGTATATTGATCAGCTACAACACATGCTGTTAGAGGCATGACGCCATCGATTTGGTGTTAAGTCAGAGAAATTTAACGATCAATTCCAAGGCAAGTTAGACTTTGGTGACAATAATGCTGACTGTCAGATAGCTCCAAATGAACTACCGGAAACTCAAGTTACTGCCCACAGACGTAAAAAGAAACTCAAGTCTAGTAAAGTCCTTCCAAGACGTATTGTTATCATTCCTGTTGATGAAAAAGATAAACAATGTGGTTGTGGAAAAGAAAAGACATTAATTCGCTATGAAATAAATGAAAAGTTCGATTATAAGCCTGCCACATTTGAAATTGTGGAAGAAAAAAGAGAAGTGCTAGGCTGCCCGGTGAAATGTGAGAAATCAGTAGTGATAGCCTGCGCACCAAAGCGCATACTCCCAAAAGTTCCAGTGACAGGGGATTTGCTAGCACATGTCATACTATCTAAGTTTGATGACAGACAGCCTTTGTATCACCAGGAAAAGCAGTTTGCATCAAGACATGGTATTAACATCTCACGTCAAAATCTATCACGATGGGTGGTCGATGCGGCAAAACTCCTTATACCACTTTTAAATGGGTTAAAAGACAGCATTGTCAATCATGATATTGCTTCAATGGACGCCACAACACTGCAAGTACTCAATGAGCCATGTGATGCCCAACAACTAAGTCTTACGCCTATTGTTTTAGAGGCGGAGGTGAAAAAGAAGCGACTATTATCTATGAATATAATGAGAAAAATCACAAACAATTTGTCAAAGATTGGTATGATGGCTTTTCAGGTGCAGTGCACTCCGATGCTGACTCCTTCTTTGGTGCTTTATATGCACAAGATAATGTAGAGTCATTTCTCTGTAACGCCCATGCAAGAAGAAAATTTGAAGCTATCACCAAAACAACGAAGAAAAAAGGTTTGGCTCATCACGCCATGAGTGTCTATGCCAAGATCTATCAGATCGAAAGAAAAATGAAAGCAGAAAAAAGATCTTTTGACGAAATCAAAGCCATGCGCCAAGAAAAAACCATACCCATATTATATAACTTCAAGCAATGGCTAGAAGAAAAGCAGCCTTTAGTGCCACAAAAATCGCCAATAGCAAAAGCCATTAACTATACCCTGCGTCACTGGGATGGATTAGCGCGATTTTGTGAAGATGGTCGCTACCTCATCGATAATAACCATACAGAAAGAGAAATAAAGCCTTTTGTTATCGCGAGAAAAAACTTCCTATTTACAGGAAGCCAAGAAGGCGCAAGAGCGCTTTGCCTTCACTTCAGCTTAATCCGTTCTGCCAAACTGTATAAACTAGACCCCTATCAATATTACGTTGAGATCATGAAGGCCATCCCTTATTGCGAGAAAGCTGAAGATTATGAAGCATTATTACCTTGGAATATTGATCTTGTTAAAGTGACAACCAAAGATCAATAACTTACGCTCTTTTATAATTTAAATTGTGACGCTCACGATTAAATGAGCGCCGTCTAAATAGCTGTAGTCAATTGCGCTCATGCCTTGAATTTCTTAAACTATGAAAAAAAATACTAGCTGCTATTGTGAATGGATGCCATGATGCTTGAAGATTCAAAACTCGCTTATTTTTCTGGCCAATACTGGTTGACGTTGGCAGTCTGTTGTTTGTGTATTGGGGTATGTCTGTTTGCATTCAGCCATTACCGATTTTTTTTTCGCAGACAATCGGCCATCATGAGGGGGTTGTTGGCTTCCTTCGGAGTGATAACGGGGATCACTGGAACACTGCATCTCACCCTTGTTGAGCATTGGAGGATTCTCGCGTCATTGCCTTTAGAGCTGTGCTCTTTAACGTGCACCATGCTTTTTCCGCTGGCTTTGATTAACAATTCACGAGCACTGATGGAGGTGAGTCTGCTGTTCTCACTACTTGGCGTGCCGTTAGCGTATCTTTTTCCTGATATAACGCAGTCTATTAATCTGCTCTATATCAATTTTTACCTCTATCATACCCTGATGATCCTCATGACGGGTTATGTGTTGATCATAGAGCGCTTATCAATAACACGCTATACATGGGTTAAAGCATCCATGGCACTTAATCTCTATATTGCTGTCATGATGCCCTTTGATGTAATCTTCGGTGAGAATTTCTTTTTCCTAATGGCGCGACCTGTCGGTACACCGGAGGATTATTTTGGGCGATGGCCTATGTATATCTTTTTGAGTGATATTCTCTTTATCGTGGTTTTTTTCTGTATCAATTATCTTCTTTTGGGACTTAAAAGCGCAGTAATGCGCCCGTCTAAAAACGTGCTAGTTTAGAATGATACGATTATTTCTGTAAGCTCACAGTAACGGTGAGAAAATATGCCGTTATCGCTTTCTCTTTACCTTCCTCTAGCTTCTTCCAGAACTCTCACATACCCTCTTTAATGAGGCCAGTCTTCAGTATTAATTTAAGTGTCACGATCTTGTATGACTAGGAATAGAGGATTGTTCTTCTGATATCAGAGTGGCGAAACCAATAGGTTGTGCGGTAACTGTAGGTATTCTGTCTGTTACTCGGTTATTGTATGCACCACATCCCCCGGCAATACAACTGGAGACTAAGCACGCACTGGGCAAGATGAGTGATGATGAAATCATAGTACAGGTAAGAGCTGGTAGTATTGATGGGCAGCAGTAAGGCACAATGGGTATTGTTATGGTGATGTGAAACCACTGATTGGTCAGTGTTGATGGTATGCAATGATTGGTAAAGGCTTCTCGTCTGTAAAACGAGTCGTCACCACATAGAGGAATGAAACAGCTGTATAAGCCAAATATGCAGCAGTTGATGATGGTATTAGCCAAAATGGCTGGGGGGTTATAAAATGGGCGAATATGAAGAAATGCGGAACATCCCGTTAACCATAGCTGAGATGACCATTGTGCTAGTGGAGTTATTATAATTGCGGGTATGGCTATCAGTGACATGATGTGACAGATCTGTACGCAGCAATCATCCTCTTCAAGGTATGAAGGAGCGGAGCCTTCTCTTGCACATATCCATCCTACATGCGGTGTAATTAAGCGATGTACTATATGTTCAAGAATTGTCTCAGGTTGCTGACTGCGTCTTCCTGAATTGTTTGAGCAAGCTACACTAGGTACGGGGTGCGCCTCAGTTGCGATGACTGAACCTATTGCTGGATCTGCTTCTAATAAGGCGGTAGTTATAGGTTGATTATCAATGATTGTCATGACTGATTTGAGAACTTTAGTAGTATCGTGTTTTCTTTCAATGTATTGATGCTAATTGTACCTCGCCTTTGTTAACGAAATATTAATTTATTTTACACATGAAAACATGCGCTATAAGTTATTCATAATTTGGGGATTTACGTTTAGGGTAATGGCTTTATGACGATATAATTCGGACACGTATTGGTCAAATTATAATCATAATATTCCAAATACTCTTATGCGAGCATGATTCTGTTGTTAGATCGTTGAGCTTTTGATCGTTTTATTAAGTGAGTAATCACCATAATAACTATGATGGAATTCATTTGTGGCGTACTGTTTAGCTATTAGATTGTCATTGTTTATTATGATTCTAGCTATAACAATGACTAAATTTTGAAAAATTGTGATATTACTTCGATGCTATTGTAACTCAAAAATATTATCTCTGGTTACTTGCGCTGATCGAAAGTAAAGGTGCTTAAACTTCTAGAAGATCTCAAAAGGTCTTAGAGGGTTTTATGCATATAAGGCCAGCAGTAAGATCGTATCCAGTTTTCGATATCTCAAGGCAAGATTGTGATTGATACTAACGCTTGTTTTGATTAGATGATCTAACGGTCTATGCGCTAACCTGACCATGCTAGTAAAGGTCGCCATTAGGTGATTTTTTCTAAGTTAATGTGGTTTTTCTCAATGCTACGCTTAGTCTTACTGATCATTACTCTTAATTTGTATCATCAAAAAATTTCATTAAAAGCACAAAGATATCTGGTTAGATTTTTTATCATGGATATATTTGCTAAGACGCTTACTTGTAGTATTAAGAGAATTCTTTCATTGTTCAGGACAGATCGAATCAGTTTGCACGCAGTATTTTGAAGATTAGTTGATTATACTTTTTGCGATGTCTGTCGTGAGCTATTCACTTATATTGAATAGTACGCTTTGTACCATTTGATAAATTGTTTGACGCCTTCTTGGATGCGAGTTGATGGTTGGTATGCGCAATCATTCGCAAGATGATCAATGTCAGCTGCTGTTTTAGGCACATCACCCGGTTGGATGGGGAGGTAGTTTATGATGGCTTGTTTGCCAAGTTCCTGTTCCAGTCCTTTTATGAAGTCCATGAGTTTTTCAGGGGATCCATTGCCAATGTTATAGATGCGATAGGGCGCATAGCTTGTCGAAGGATTAGGTGATGCTCCACTCCAGTTTGGATCGCCATTAGGTATGTTGTCGGATGATTTTAAAATGCCATCAACAATATCATCGATGAATGTAAAGTCTCTCACCATCTCACCGTGATTATAAACGTCAATAGGTTGTTCTCTGTATATTTTATTAGCGAAGATCATGGGTGCCATATCAGGGCGTCCCCAGGGCCCGTAAACGGTGAAGAAGCGTAATCCTGTGCAAGGCAGTCGATAGAGACTCGAGTAAGTGTGTGCCATTAGCTCATTTGATTTTTTTGTAGCAGCATAAAATGACATAGGGTGGTCTACATTATCAGTTTCTTTGAATGGGTATGTGGTATTGGCTCCATAGACGGAGCTGCTAGAGGCAAAGATAAGGTGTTCAATAGTATGATGGCGACAGGTTTCTAAGATGTTACCAAAGCCGACTAAGTTCGATTGAACATATGCACTAGGGTTGTCAATGGAATACCGGACTCCAGCTTGAGCCGCGAGGTGTATGACGGTGGTTATGTCATTATTTTCGAATACTGCGTCTAAAGCCTCATAATCTGCAATATCGATGTGGTGGAATGAAAAGTCTTTATGTTTCACTAGCTGGTCGAGTCGGTCTTGTTTGAGTGAGACTGCATAATAGTCGTTGAGATTATCTATCCCTACGACGTTTTTTTCTTGGTCTAGTAATGCCAAGCATGTGGCATGGCCAATAAATCCAGCGCAGCCAGTAACTAGAATGCCCATAAAGAAACCCTATTTTTTTCGCGCTATTGTAGAGTGTGTGGTTAAATTGAGCAAGTTTTGCTGGTGTTCAAATGTCGAGGCATAGAGTTCTGAAAAAAACATGATTAATCATCATGTAGCATGGTTTTTCCTCGACACATTGGGTTATGCGTGGTTAAATTATGCCCTGAGTTATTCTTTTAGTATTGGAAAAAAAATGTTTAAAAAAATGGTTTTAATCCCCCTTGCAATGGTCATCTTACTTATTTCTTTCATGAGTGCCACACTCGCTGCTTCAGAAAAAACATCCCATTCAAAAAAAGTCTACCCATCACCGGTTGGGTTTTGGTTGATTCAGGCTCATGATACCGGTGATCCACGCAGTGTAATAGACATCAAGCTTATTGACGGGAAATTGCAGGGTTATTTCGATACGATACTTTATGTGAAAGGTAAGCCATGGGCTTCAACCTGTGTTGACTGTATGATTCCATATACTGGTAAAAAACTCATTGGTATGCATTTTATGGAAGGTTTATCACCTAAGGCTAAGCCGATTCATTGGGATACCGTCTGGGGGCCTGGGAGAGTTTTTAATGCAGATGCCAATAAAATCTACAGCATCAAGTTACAACAAGTGGATCAAGGTCGTCGTATGAAGATGGTAGGTTGTGTTGAGGGTTTCAGTTTGTTATGCCGTACCAGTTATTGGACAAGAATTACCTCTAAAAAACAGTTAAATAGTTATCGTGCGCGTGGCGCTAAAGATCTTAAAACTTATCCTGCCACGCATGGTGGCTAGTTATACTGGACAAATTAACTTTCGAACCGTACATTAGGCAAACCCTGAATGGTTTATCTGGAGATGATTATGAAGCGATATCGACCATGTTATTTAGCGATATTGGGCGCTGTGCTTTTGGGTGTTTCTGCGATCGCGTCAGCTAATATACCGTTACCATCCACT
Source organism: Coxiellaceae bacterium (assembly GCA_011523685.1). Taxonomy (GTDB): domain Bacteria; phylum Pseudomonadota; class Gammaproteobacteria; order Coxiellales; family Coxiellaceae; genus UBA9148. The sequence continues at coordinate 9,097 of WTGG01000028.1, forward strand.
TTAGCTTGCTCTCAACAGAACCCTTGTGCTTCTGTTGTTGGTAATTGGTTGACTATTGATGATAAAACAGAGCAGCCGCGAGGTGTGGTTCGCTTATACAGACACACACATGACGGTAAGTCGACGATTCAAGGTGTTTCTAAGTTTGGCTTTTACACACCTGGTCGAGAGTGGTCTAAAACCTACAATGGTCCTTACAAGCTATATCAAGGTAAGCCTAATGGTGAATTTTTAATCATGTATGGTTATAAGAATCAAGGTGATGGTCGTTGGTCAGATGGTTATGTCGTTGATATTGATGGTGGAAACTCTTATAAATCACATTTGCAGCTGGAAGATCATGGAAATACCCTTAAAGTGTCAGGGTGCATCGCTCATTTTCTCTGTCGGTCACAGCAATGGATACGTTTAACGGATGCTCAATATCAACGTTATCAAGCTTTGTCGAAATCACAGGAAAAAATACATCCTAAAGGACCTTGATCGCGCATCTGTTTTGTTATGAACCCGCATTTGCGGGTTTTTTTATAACTTAATTAGGGGTAATGGCTAAGATTTGATCTTGAGGCTGGCTCGATGACCCATCGGATTTTAGTGATAAGTTTTGTTAAACTGTGTTGGTCAATAACAAGTTTTGTCGATAGAGTGTTTTAGCTTTGAGGCATGATTGAAGTGATCTAACACGGAGGTAGCATGAAAAACATTATCGAGGCCATTAGAATAACCTTATGGAATACACCATGGTGGGTCTATGCGCTATTAGCGTATTGTATCATTGTTGGCATAAAAGCCGCTCGTGGAGGTGTAGTGCCTTACTTCAAGGTAGTTATTATTCCTATTGTGTTTGCATACCTGTCTCTGGATTCATTATTTTCACATTTTTCATTGAATGGTTTTGTGTTGGCTGTGTTTTGTTCCAGTTTAGTGCTCGGGTTTTTGTGTGGCATCCTTCAAGCTTACAAGCAAAATATTGTTGCTGATCGATCACGATTATTAATTAAGATACCAGGTACGTGGTCCACTCTTGTTATTATTTTAATTATATTTTTTACCAAATATTACTTTGGCTATGAAACTGCAGTGGATCCACAATTATTAGAGAATACACACTTTGAATTTGCAATGTTATTTGTCTCTGGTGTGACTGCTGGATTATTTATTGGGCGTTTTGTGTATTACACCCGCCGATTATTTTATGGTCCTTCCGTTGAATTACATGATGATGAGTCATAACTCCGTAAAGGCTGATACCGTATGTTTAACGGGTTTTAAGCTCTATTAATCTTGGTAGTCTCCTTCATATGATTTGAAGGAGTGCTACCATGCCAGTTCGACAGTTATCCGTTCTCTTATGTTCTATTGTTATCGGATTATTTCCAGGGATAAGCTCTGCTTATACTAATGATATCAATTCAGATCAGCTCACCAGTGTTCTAAATGCCTTAGTAGACTTGGTGACATCATCTCCCGCAAAAATATTATTTGTATTAGCCATTATCGGTGTTGGATATTCGACGTTAGCTTTGGGGAAAATGAATAAGTCACGTGCTTTAAGTGTCGTGATAGGAATTGGTATTGTTTTTTCAGCAGGATATATCGCACAGCAACTAGGTTTTGGAACATGATGGGTGTTAATGAGATGAATAGCCCATTATTTCTTGGGATAACTCGACCATTGATGTTGTGGGGGGTCACTATGGAATATGTCATGGTAGCTGGTATGGCAATGTTGTCCCTGTGTATTTTATCGAATGCCTTATCATGGATGCTATGTTATGTGCCACTGCATCTTGTCGGTTGGATGGGGTGTCAATATGACCCAGCTTTTTTTAAAGTCGTTAATCAATGGGCGAGTTTAAGAGTGAATCCTAACCAAAAAATTTGGGGGTGTCGTGCTTATGAACCCTTTTGATGCTGTAAAGATCGCGCGACAAGAGTTGCGTTGTTCTGATCGAATAAAAATCACACACCTTAATTCGCCTACGATTGCAGAGTCTATAGATGGGATGTTGTTTGCTACGGTAAGAGTTGATGGCTGCCCATATGATACACAGTCAGACGAAGATCTGATTGAGCATAAAACCCTTTGGCATCGCTTTGTGACATCATTAGATCCTTGTTTTGCTTTACATGTGACTTTACATCGCCAGCGTACTCATCGTGAATTATCGGGTGAGTTTAGTAGTGATTTTTGTCGAGATTTTGATAGAGAATATCAATTGCAGTGTGATCAGACATTCTATCAAAACGCTTGGTATATCACGATTATTCATCAGGGGGGATTTGATGCGGTGTCACAATCCTCAGCTAAATGGTGGCATCGAGTGACTGAAAAAGCATTAATCCTTCAAAGACAACAGCTAAGACGAAATAATATAGCGTCGCTAACACGTGTTGTTAGTCAGGCGGTGCAGACCTTGGTTGCGTTGAACCCTCATTGTCTAGGTCATCATGATAATCAACTGGGTTACAGTGAACTGTTGGATTTTTTAGGGAAACTATTCAATGCGGGTTCTTCAGTTAACTTAGCGAATCGTCAACCTCTGTTTTTGTCATCTTGTCAGGCTCAGGGTCATGATGAATTGTATCCAAAAGGTCACCTAGGCCAGTGGCTAATGCAACGATCGGTTTTTTTTGGCCGTTACATCGAATTTAAAGGTGTTAATAACGATACTCATCAATTAGCTGCGATGATAGCGTTGAAAAGCTATTCTGATCATACATCACCAACGCAATTTGGCGCATTACTAACACTGCCCTGTGAATTTTTACAGGTGAACACCTTTGCATCTATTCATAAGCAAACAGCACTGGATCGTATGAAACGACACATTCAAAAAATGATGACATTAAATGATCCGAGTCACAGTCAGATTGATGAGTTGCATCAAGCGCGTGATGATTTGCAATCAGATCGATTGCGAATGGGCTGGCATCATCACGTGCTGATGCTCTATGCAAACTCGATCAATGATCTTGAGTCTGCTATACAACAAGTGGTCGCATTATATGCCGAGGTGGGTGTTATAGCAGTAAGAGAGACCATAGGCCAAGAGCCAGCTTATTGGTCAATGTTACCGACGCATTTTAGTTATATAACACGCTCTGCGATGATTAATTCATTAAATTTCGTGGATTTTTGCTCGCTGCATAATCATCGTCAAGGGTTTTATAACAGTAATTACTTACGGCAAGCTCTATCTGTGGTTGAGACACCATCACGATCTCCGTTTTATTTTAATCTGCATGCTAAAGGGTCTTTTGATACGCCTTCTTCGGGTCATACCGTGATGATAGGTGGCAATGGATCTGGTAAAACCGTCGCTATGTGTTTTTGCGATGCGCAACTTGCTCGTTATTCAGGCCGATCCTTTTTTTTCGATAGGGATCATGGTTGTGAGGTGTATATCCGTGCTTGTGCAGGTGTTTATTTGACGTTTGAGCCGTCTAATGAATCATGTGTTCATCTTAATCCATTTCAATTACCTTATACTCCAGAAAATTCACTATTTGTTAAGGCATGGATGCAACAATTAGTCTTGCGTGACCATGAAGATGAATTGGATGAGTTATCGATAAAACATATCAGTGATTGTGTTGATTATGCTTTTACACAATTAGCACCAGAATGTCGGTATCTGTCCACCGTATGTAGAAGGTTACCGCCCAATTTTAATCGGCATGATCGAATGAGGCGTTGGTTGCATGGTGGTTATGGGGAGCCCGACGGTGAATATGCATACCTGTTCGATCATCCTGAAGATCAGTTATCGTTTTCTCATAAAATGGGTTTTGATGTGACTCATTTTATGGATCATGAACCAGGACCTGTATTTATTGCCTTATCAATGTATTTATTTCACCGTATAGAGCAATCTCTCACAGGTCAACTTGTATCGATTTTCCTCGATGAAGGATGGCAATATTTAAAGCATCGTTACTGGACAGATAAGTTGGTACGTTGGCTTCCGACATTACGTAAGCGTAACGCTCATGTGGTATTTGCTACTCAAAGTCCAAAAAGTGTTATTAGCTCAGAGTTATCCTCTGTCTTGTTAGATAATTGTGCCACGCAGATTTATTTTGCTAACCCTCAGGCAAAATTCGATGATTATCGATTAGGATTGAACCTAACCGAGCGTGAATATCAGTGTATTAAGACCATCTCACCTCAATCGCATTACTTTTTGTATAAACAAGCTAACGATTCTTGCTTATTACGATTTCCTCTATCTGACTTATCAGCATATATGCGCGTTTTTTCTTCGACAACGGAGTCAGTGAAACGTTTTCATCGATTAATGGCTACTCACGGAGAAAATCCAGACAGCTGGCTACCACAATTCATGGAAGAGCAATGATGAAGGTATTTATGGTGTTAGTTATATTACTGTCACCAAGTTATGTATTAGCGATGTTGCCGGTCATTGATGTCGATGCGATTAGTCAGTTATCCAACGAATACGCTCAACTGCAACATATTGACTCGATTAATACCCAAATACAAAACTATACGCATAACCTAGTCTCAGATGCGGAAGGCCATTACGGTTATGGTGGTTTGCTGAATTCATCATCTGAGCTCTCTGACCAAGAATATTCACCTGATACCTGGAATGAAGCTATGCAAGGCGTTTCTGGTCATGATAATGCTACTTATGAATCATTATGGGACGACTATGTTGAGAATCATTCACCGATAACGCAAGAAGCGTATTCTAAAGGGGCCACAGAAGATGATGCGGCCATCTATCAACAACAAGTAAGTAATAACCAAGCCTCTGCTGTTCATGCAACTTATGTGTTCAATGAAGTCAATCAAGAATTGGAAAAAGTACATGATCTTTCTGATCATATTGACCAAGCGGAGAACACTAAGGCTGCAGTCGATTTGAATTCCCGTATAGCTATTGAGCTTGCTTACATTCAAATGGAATCTCTTAAAATGCAAAGTATCGTTAATCAGCAATTAGCTGAACAAACTTCCGCACGTTTATATGATCAAGCCATAGAGTCGCAATACCGAGCGTTACCTAAAGATACTAAGGAGACATTATGAAGAATTGTAGTATAGGAGTTGTGTGTTTACTGCTAGTGGGGTGCTCGCATCCTTCATCGATTCAGTCTCCTTGTAATGATTTTGGTAAGAGGTGCCATCAGGTTCCCGTTAATACCTGGTTTAATGATGGGATCACTGATGAAGATTAAATTATTCATGACTTTATTCATCATTGCCATATCCGCTAGTTGTAAACGCAATGATGCTTTATCCCATTTGAATTCAAATCAACTAGTGGACGTATTATGGAATAGTGCACGCTTTGCTGAAAACAAGCTATCGATTAAGCCTTCTTTGGGATCAACCTACATCGTATGTATGGATGAGGTTGATCACACGGCTCATTGTGCGGATTTTTTTAATGCCATGTTGGCAGGAATACACGCACAAAAACATTTTCGAGTAGTATCTTTAGATCAGTTAACAAACGTATCGCGTTACCAGCGAATACGAGACCAGTATGTCTCTATGGTCATGTCCCACCTACCCAGTAAGGTGAAGTAATATGGCTTTACCAGCTTATGACACGATTATTTTGCAATATCAGGAAGAGGTCACGCTGTTATTGAATGAATGTGTGTACAAAGGCTACTCAGCCTTATCGAGTTATTTGAAAACACCATTACAAATCAGTGTGGTGTTATATATTGCACTATTAGGCATTTCCGTGATGCAGGGTTGGACTTCGGTCAGTATGAAGACGTTTATTCGATCGGCATTAAAAATTGGTATGATCAATTTATTAGCGATGAATTGGGGTAATTTTAGTGCCATTGTTGTTAATGGCTTTCAAGGCGCGGCTAGTGAAATCAGTGCTGTGATGTTAACAGCAACACCCGTTGAGTTACCCCATTTCGCTGGCGAGGGTATGACTGGAGCTTTACAGTCATTATTAATCGAAGTTGCTAAGGTCGGTAATTTTTTATTTCAAAAAGGGGGGTTAACTAAATTAGCGCCCTTATTCGATGGTTGCGTTGTTTGGTTAACTGGCATCCTTATGATCGGCATGGCTTTTTTAGAGCTGATTATGGTGCAAGTGTTGTTAGCTACTTTATTCACTGCAGGACCTTTATTCATTATATTGACTTTGTTTGAGCCAACTCGAATTTTTTTTCAGCGTTGGCTAGGTGCCTTGTCAGGTTGTGTTTTTGTGATCATTTTTATCAACATTACTGTATCCATTAATATGTCTATTTTGCAGGCAATAATAGCAGATGATTATTTATCTCAGGCAATTGATTTTCCGCTGGTGAGCTTTGTTCCATTTTATATCGTTGCTATTTTGTGCGTCTGGCAGATTATGCGAGTGTCAACTTTAGCTATGAATCTCGGTGGCAGTATCGGGTCATCATCATTAGCACAACAAGCATCCGGCATGTTAGCTGGGTATATGCTATCCAGCGCCCGCCAATTAGCAACACCAGTTACACGGATGAATTCTGCATTGCGTCATCGATTGAATCAATCGGCGAAATCCGAACCTAGAACTTCAGTAGCTCGACCAAGCGACCGCGTATTATCCATGGGCGTATCCTCTAACTCGCCGTCGGAGAGCGTATGATGTTAGAACTATTGAAACGATATTGGCGGTATATCTGTCGGTTTTTTCGTAAAGATCATGATAAACCTTCTGTTGAATCAGCAGCCTTAGATTGTTCGGATAAAGATGAGGATTACTTTAACTCGGCACGTAGTTGGTCGGATGATCGATTTTATATGCTGCTCTCGTCTCGATACCGCTATCGCTGCTTAACCATCGTGTTAGCAGTGGTTATGGTGATATTGCTTGTTGTCATTTTATTACTTATTCCTACACAGCATTTAGAACCTTTGATTATCCACCATTATCAAGATGGTCGTGTGAGTGTTGAGAAAGTTAAGCAAGGTAGTGTTGTGACTAATCACGCACAGTTAGAAAATGATTTGGTACGTTATGTAGTTAACCGTGAGTCATATGATCCTATGGCTTATGAAGAGCAATATCGATTAATTTTATCGATGTCTGATCGATCAGTGTCTCAATCTTACATCGATGATCAACGTTCATCGAATGTGTCGTCGCTCATTCATCAGTTAGGTAATCAACGTTATCGAACGGTTCGTATTGATAACATTATTGTTTTAGATGAGGATGTGCATGGTAAAACGGATCATGAGGTTCATCATAATCTTGCTGAAGTTCATGCTGTTTTAATAGATCATAGTCTAGATACCGCCGTTAAGCGTTCACAAGCAGTGTCTATCATTATTTCATGGAACTACAGCGCGCCATCATTAGACCCAGATGTACGTTGGCGTAATTGGGATGGCTTTCAGGTGACGCATTATCAAGTTAAACAACGAAATTGGACAGAAAAAGGTGCATGAGGATGATTATGAGATTGTTTCAAACACTATTCATAGTTTGGTTGATGACCATCAGGTTGACATGGGCGGTTGAAGATTTGCAATTATTATCAAGTGATCATCGTATTAAGACGGTTGTCTATGATCCTAATAATGTCGTCACTTTGCAGGGGACACCATTAGTGAATTCTCAAATTATCTTAGGTGATGGAGAATCTGTGACGGACATCCAATGTGGTGATTTAGCCGCGTGGTCAGTAACAGTCTCAAAGTCCACGCCTAATGTCGTCAATGTAAAACCCAACGTATCGCTATCAAATACTGATATGGTGATTACCACGATTAATCAAGACCAGCAGGTTAAACGATATATATTACATTTAATCGCGAAAAAAATGACTGATCTAAATGCTTCTACTTTTTCCATTCGATATGTTAAAGCCAAGCAGTTACCTGTAGTTAACAATGACCATAGTCAGGGAAATGTATCAGCGTTGCTAGATCATTCACACCATTGGGATTATTGGTTTCATGGTTGTCGTGATATTGTTCCAATTCATGTGTTTGACGATGGGTCATTTACGTATTTTATGCTGCAACACCATGCCTCGATTCCAGCATTCTTTGCGGTTATGGATAAGCAGGGACATGAGACATTACTCAATATGCGTCATGAGGGTAATTATTGGATTGCTTATCAGATTGCTCCGCAGTTTACTTTACGCTCTAGTCAGGAGTGTGTTGCGACTATTTTTAATCATCACCTCATCGAACAATTAGAGAAAAAGGATTAATGTTTGAGTAATATGCATGATTGGCAATCGGAATTGACGGTTAGCTCGACACGCGCTCGCATGCCTAGTATTTGGGTGGTGATTATTCTTATTATCACCGTCATCATTATTATCATCTGTATCACAGGGAAGGGGGCCTCACCTGCCAGTTCAGATCATAAAACACCTGATCATGGTGTATTATCCTCCGATGATTTATCGCGTAATTTATCAACCATTCAATCGTTTCATAATGTTAGCCATTCTGAAAAGTTGTCGACACCTGTTTTGCCTAGAGACCGTCAGCGTTTGCAGCGAGAAATATCAGGACGTATGCATGCGCCTACAACGGTGTATTCGAAACCGAATTCTTCTGGTATAATGACAAAAGTGAATTCTCAGTCGTTATGGGATCAGGGGAAAAATTATGCGTCTTTTCTCAATCAATCACATGTCTTTTCCTCTGTCGAATCAGCGCAGCAAATTCCACATCCTGATTGGACTGTAGTTGCTGGTGAGTTAATTCCTGCTACATTAGAGACAGCCATTTCTTCTGATCTCCCGGGTATGGTGAGAGCGGTGACTCAGCGTCCGGTGTATGCCTTTCAAGGTGGTCGTATTTTGATTCCAGCGGGTAGTCGTGTTTTGGGTCAGTATTCATCAATGACTCTGCAAGGGATCAACCGTGTCTGTGTGATATGGCATCGTTTGATTCTGCCGTCGGGGATAACGATCTCTATAGATAGTCCATCAACCGATAGCTTGGGTCAATCAGGTCAGTTAGCGGATGATATGAATACACACTTCCGAGCTCGTTTTGAGCAAGGTATTCTCATATCCGCATTAGGTGCTGGCGTATCAACAGTAGGTGTATCTGCTAGTGATGGTAATAATTCTGCATCAACCTTTAGAGACAATGTCTATGATCATTTACAAGATACCGCTCAAGCGAGTTTGTCAGCAAACTCATCGATAAAGCCAACCTTATCGGTTTATCAAGGATCTGCTATACAAATATTCGTTGCAAAAGACTTATCGTTTTATAGCGTAAGGAATCAGAGTTAATGTATGAAGCGTCCTCTTCTGGATTATTAGCGCCAATCCAGCAATGGTTAGATGATCCATTTGTCTCAGAAATTATGATTAATCAACCACAACAGGTGTGGGTTGAATCTCAGGGGGTTGCGATCTGTCATTCCATAGAAGCATTGAGCGAATATCATCTTATGACACTGATACAATTAATTGCGAATGAAAATAACCAGTTGATTAATGAGTCATCGCCTATATTATCTGCCTCTTTATTGGATGGGTCACGAATACAGTGTGTGATTCCACCTGTGAGTGTATATCCGATTCTGTGTATTCGGCGGGTTATTCAATACGCTGCATCCATTGATGTGTTTAGTGGCAATCAGTCATTCATGAGCGTTGAAAATCATCAAGAGGCGTTGTATCAAAAGGCATTTTCTCAACAAGATTGGTCTCAAGTGGTTAAAATGGCCATACAATTAAAAAAAACGATAGTGATATCAGGGGGGACTTCATCAGGAAAAACGACACTGTTAAATGCGTGTTTAAGTGAAGTGTCAAACACAGATCGCATGATTACACTAGAGGATACAAGAGAGATTCAAATACCTCAACCCAATCAAATCAGCTTGTTATCTTTACATTCAGATGAGTCTGCTGCGTGTATTTCCATGCAACACTTGGTGCAATGTAGTCTGCGATTGAGGCCAGACCGTATTATTGTAGGTGAAATTCGTGGTGCTGAGATATTAGATTTTTTGAGTGCAGCTGCGACTGGGCATGAAGGATGCATGACAACAATGCACGCTGGATCTCCGCAACTGGCTTTATTGCGCATGAAGCAACTATATAAACTCAATCATGTGCCTTCAATGACCGATCAAGATATTTTGGATGAGATTTATCACGTAGTAGATTTAATCATTCAAGTGAACCGATTGCCGCAGGGACGATTGATAACTGAGGTAGTGGATCTATCATGATGTGCATAGTTTTAATGATCAATCATATTTAATCAATACATGGATGATCGAAATATCTTATAGGTAGGTGATAATCATTATAAGTCCATGAAAATAAGGCCTTTCTACACTCATCAGTGATATCTATCGTGACTGGCGAGAAGCTATTGATAGTATTGCAAAATCTTATAATTTTACCCGAACTGAATGGCAAATTATCGGCAAACTATCTTGTCGAGGCCCATCACTCACTCAGTCTGAATTGTGTGAATATACTGGATTATGTGGTGCCCAACTCACTAGAGCATTTAATAGATTGTAAAAAAATAACATCACTACACGCTAACTCGATCCAAATAATCTATCGAACAATCACGTGAGTTTAAAAAACCCAAAAGCACGTTATATTAAGAACATCGAATCGATAAATTCACAGGTCAATGACCTAATCACGCAACAACTCAGCACTCAGCAACAAAAGCAATTAGTACACGCCTTACAAAAAAGTTCAACATGTCACACAACATTTGAAAGAAACACTCAACGATACCCCGACTTAAACCTAATAGATACCTCATTATGAACTATATACCAGCACTTTGGAAATTATTACTCATATGTAGCATTGCTTCTTCTTGTGCGCTACTCCCTGCTGATGTTATTCCAGCACTCGCACTGCAATTCCAGACAACCAGTGACCATGCCGAAAGCATTCTTTCATGATTTTTACTCGGTTATGGTGTTGGATCCCTCGTCTATGGATCTATTGCAAACTGTATTGGTCGAAAAAAAACCTTACTGGTGGGATTTACTGTAGCATTCACTGGCATGACGGCATCGGTAGTGAGCTTAACTACGGACTGGTATGCACTCATGTTTATATTGTTTTGGATACATTCCTTGAAATAAGATTGCTAGTGTTAATTTTGCAGGATCACATTGCGTCATCATGTTAAGTTTGTGGTTTATCTTCTCAAAAAAAATTCACTTTGCATAGGCCAAAATGCGAATGATGTTATGCAAGCTTGTATTGAGAGAATAAACGATATCCATCCAAAGGTATAACAAAAAATATATTCATTTAATTCGATGTTATTGATTTCTTAATCTTGGGTCAAATTGCAATGTATATAGGCATGATCTTCAGACGATAAAGGAATTAAAAAGATAGTTGTTATAAAACCTATACTAAGTAACACTCTTGTAATAAAAGAAATTGCCGATATTATACACCTCCGATGATGTAAATATTCTAAATATCTACAATCAATTAATATCTGTAGTGATCTCCCTCTCGAGCTTTCAATTGATTCAATTAGGGAGCATAGTTTCGGGAAAAATCTATCTCCATCAAAGTCGTCGTTAGAAATTTCGCGTTTATAATTATATATTCGAGACGCTTGGTGTCTAATGATACTAGCAGTCAATGTCCCTAGAGTTATGCTTGTCCCGAAAAATAAAATATAATATATGCCTGTGGTAGATGTCTATTCGTAGAAAGTATGATTTTTTTCATAGCTCCCTATAAGTATCGCTGAAAATACAATCGAATTTAATAATGAAAGTTCCCGGTATAATTGATCGGTGGCTTTATTTTTGTTCTGAATATCAGATATTAATGACATATGGCGTCTCTTGTGAATTCATAATATATTTAAGCCATATTACATAGCAATTTTCAAGGAAATATGAGTTTTCACCGTATGTTTCAATGCACGGTACTCTTCTTTGAAAAAATTTCAGACACATTTCAAGTATCAAAATCTGTTTTGCATTATAAAAATACTTTTCCAAGATGATTGTCCATAACGTGACCATTTATGTAGGTTTTCGTCATTGTGGCGGTAAATGGTTGTTTTCTCGTCTTTTTGATGCATTCATTGAAATAAAATTACAAGTGTCATTTTTCAGAATCACACTGCCTCATCACCTTAAGTTTGTGATTTATCTTCTCAAAAAAATGTTCACTCAGTAGAGTCAAAAAATCGAATAATACTGTTTAAGCAGGTATTGATTAAATAAACGATATTCATCCTAAGGTATTTCAAAAAATATATTCATTCAATTTTATATTATTGATTTATAACTTTTAGAGAATCTGAAGATTATGATTCCATAATACATGAAGTATTGATCTCCTTTAAGTGACCTGGAAAGATCAATAACTGTATTTTTATTCCTATAAAGGGTCAGGAAAATTTATAATGTATTGTTCCCTGAAATATATCTATTGCCTAATGTGATACTGATATCGAGAAGTAGATTGTTGATGCCAATGGCATGGAGATAGGTTTGATAGTTATTCTTATGCGCTAGAAGTAAATTATGGTATCTTAAATTATGATTTGCAATCGTTCTTGTAAAAGACGAAAGCGATTCTGAGATCGGTGAATTGAAATTTGCTATATCGTCATCATTATATGGATCATAACGTATTATGATTTTTAACAGTTTTTTAAGCATATTTGTAGTGTCTTTTTGTATATCATGGTGGTCAAAAAAACTCGATGGAAGTGTGGTTACGCGGTATATCAAACTAATAATTTGTGTCGATAGTGTCGTCTCAAAGGTGCTAATGGCTATATGATAGTCTTTATTTTTAATATAGTAGCGTGGTTTATAACGTAGAGAGTTATATAGGGCTACATTTTCTGTTAGTTGGTCATATATATTAGATTTTTTTAAGAAAAGATCTTTATCTTTGGGGTGTTCAATCAGTAATGTTACTGTCTGATTTATGATTTTCATAATCTGTTGGTGTGCTTGCTTAAATTGCAGGGATCCACATTGATTAAAAATTAAGGCACTGCACCCATATGCTATAAGAGAGCCATAGATAACATCGAGTAACCGATGCCACGAAACCTGAAAGAAGTCGTGTGGATGTAGTTCAAAGTTGGCACCCTGGCAGGCAAGATAAATGATGGATATCATAATGAATATAGAAAAAGCAATATAGTTTCGTGTTAAAGATAGTGCGCATGAGAATACAAGTATCGGTACCCAAAAAATCGCTGTGCTAAATAAAGGCCATAGATAAAAAAACAAAGGGATAGCTATTATGAAGCCTAAGGTATGACCCAGGATTCGGTGAATGGATTTTTTGATCGTATCGCCGTGCCTTACAAAAAGTACAAGGTTAGTGGTTAATATGATCCAGGCAGGGTTCGCAACGGCTAATTGCATGGCTATGATATATGAGAGAGGGATAGCAATCATTGCCCTTACTGAAATTTTTAAGTTATCTGATAATTGATTTGAATAAGCCAGTGGTGGTGGTTTTACTGCTTGGATTAATTTTTTAAATATTGATTTTGATTTTTTGGTGGAAAATTGTCTTCTGGCTGTTTGAAAGCTTGAGACTAGCAAAATAAGATTATCGGATAGCTTGTTAATGAGGTAGAGGAGCTCAGCCTCATTGGAATGGTATGTATCGACTAAAGGCAGGGCTTGTTTGAAAAAATTTGATTTAGCTTGCTCTATAATGCTAGAAGATAAAATTTGGTTATCCAATGTGATGGCTGTGAAATATCGCTGGCTTGTAGTTATTAATGGAGCTGAGATTGAATTAGTCCGAAGTATATTGTGGTATTTATTGAGCGCGATACTGATTTTTTCATGCGTGATATGATTCGTGATGGTTCCTTCATCATCGGTCTCGCTGGGTATTAGAGGAAGTAAATTAATAAATGATTCAGCTTTATATGGTGATCCAAGTACATTTAGATTATGTCTAAGGGAATTTTCCCATATTTTTATTTGTTTAGATTTCTTGTTGTTAAAGATTAAGTAGTAGATGGCATTGATTACACTGCAGCATAAACCAGCTGATAAAAACATGAGTGACATGATCGTTGGGTTAAGAGTCTGAGATACGCCTATGGGGTGATAGGAGAAGGCCGTCAAGACAAGCGTGAATTTAACTATAAAAAAGACACCAATATTTTTAAGGGAATAGTAATAGAGTATGCCGCTGATAAGAAATAACGCCATTGTGCTTAAGTAAAGATTGCTTGAAAGGTAAGAAGTGGTTAGGCAGCTAATAAGTCCTATGAATATACCAAAGAGGATCATGCCTGTTTGCGTGGCGAGGGTGTAGCCGTAGCTATAAAAAGCAGCGGCCGCGCTGCTCAGTATAAGGTAAAATAAATAGATTCCTGTAAAGGGGATAAAAAGAGAAAAACTCCCAGCCAACATGCAGGACAACGTACTAGTGATGGCATAGCGCGAATGGTCTTTATGGGCAAGTGCCTTAACAATCAGTTTCAGTTTGTTGTTCTTATTGGTCATATATTGATTATATGTTTTTAATAGATTTGATTGCAAATAGCTAATATATTTTCAAAAGAGGGAAAAGTTTGTGGTTGGTTTTATGCTTATCCGTTGTTCTTGTCACAGATTTAGTAGGAGTTATATAGAGATGATATTTCAGTGCAAGTGCTTTCGTTCACCAGATAATACGAAGGTTTTTCAATAGTGTGGGTGGTAATTCCTTAAAAACAAATTCCCGTGTATTTTTTTGGATGGACCTAGTGAAAGTGTTCTGAGTAATGGAATGTATTCCATCAGCACCAATCACAATATTAGCTTGTATTGAGTGCTTATCTGAGAAAGATACTTGTACAATGTTACCTTCTTCAACTATATCAGTTCAGTGATGATCTAACATTAAAACCCCACTAGGCAGGGGTTCTGTAAAATTTTTTCGCAATTTTAACAATAATAGTTATTGCTAAATTGGTTATATAAACGGTTTTTTTCGATAAATGGTGAGAACCATTGCTTGCATTGCTAATGAGAATAAGTAATTGATTGTTAGAGTAAATTATATGCGGTTTCTCCATCGATTTATCGCGAGCAGTTCTCTAAAAATGATTTTTTTATAAGCTATCGTTACAAGCAATACGCTTAATCACCAGTGCTATCAAGCATGTTACGAAAAATCCCACTATGGTGATAGTGGTATAGGTATGAAAAGCTTGTAGATAAATACTTTTCATATCAGCCATATTGTTTAGGTCCTGATGATGGATGGCTGCTAGTTTAGCAATTAATCCGCCAAGAAAGCCGCCCAGTCCAGATGATACTAACCATAGTCCCATGAACATACCTATGCCATCTTTTGACGCAAGCTTACTGGCTAGTGACAATCCAATAGGTGAAATGCAGATTTCACTGAATGATAATATGACGTAAGCGATGACAACCCAGTAGGCGGCTATTTTCATCATTGGACTTGTGGCTTGTATTCCCATACCCACCACAATAAATACAAAGCATAATGAAAACATACCTAATACGTATTTCATCGTATCTGATAGATAGCTCCACAGTTTGGTAACCGTGATTCCAAAAATAATGATGCTAATGTTGTTGGTGATAATGAATGCTTGTGTGGTCATCGGGATACCCAAGAATGAGTGAATGACCATACGATTAATAAATAGGTTCATTGAGAGAAACATTTGATTTTGTATGCTGAAAAAAAGAATGGCTATGACTAAAAACAGGAGAAAGGTGATGAATCGCTTGAGTTGATCAACTGTTCCTCGACTTTTTTTGTAGACAACCAAAACGCTCGCTAAGGTGACGCAGGAAAAAAAGAGAATGGATAAATGCGGAATATAGATCACTAAGGTAGCAATAGTGATGCCGACCACTATAAAACACAGTGATTTTAGTATGCCATGTGTTGCAAGTTGGGATTTGAGTGGTTTTAACCCACTTATTTTGAATCCATAGTAAAAGGTTAGTAAACCAATGAGGATACCTATCGATGCAATGGCAAAACTCACAGTGCTTCCATAGTGATGGTAAAAGTAACCTGCTGTTAAATTGCCAAGCATGGATCCAAAATTGATGCCTGAGTAAAAGATCGAGTAGCCTTTTTGTCGATTCTGGTCTCCTGGTTGGTACGATGCGCCTAGATAGCTTGAAATGTTGGTTTTAAGCAACCCTGTACCAACACTGATCGTTCCCAGTGAGATGGATAATAGTAGGATATGATTGGAGATAGCTAGCAACAAGTAGCCGACTATTAAGATGATAGCACCAAGGATGGTAGATCGATAATACCCAATAAAGTGATCTGCAATATAGCCCGCTAGAATCGATGTAATATAGAGTAGTCCAGTGAATGATCCTGTAACCCCAGCCGCTTGCGCATCCGTAAATCCGAATCGTTGTAATAAAACAAAAATGAGAAGTCCTAAGATAATCTTGTAGCCAAAGCGTTCCCACATTTCGGTGGTAAAGCATACGGGTAGGGCAGCAGGGTGGTTTTTTAGCATCGATTAATCCTTTTTAATGCATCACCGGATTTTTTCTATAAACATTATGTTATAGCGAACTTTTCAGTTTTTCGTTAGTCATGTTAATCGATCAGATGGGTTTAATCTACTCTGTTTTATTGATGCAGTGGTATAGGCTGTTTATTGCTATAGCAAGAATAATACCAATGATTGACTCTATGCAGCGTTGTGCACAGTTTTCCCATACTGGTGATGTTGTTTGAATGGTTTGAATGACATAGACGAGGGCGCAGGTTAATAGCCCAAGTTTTATATCATCTTTCATGCTGATAATATGAGCTAACGCAATGATAACGACGCAAGTGATAAACCAAGACCAAAATGCTATGCCAAGTAGAGAGAAGGTTGTCGCTGTTACAGTGGCCCCAAGGATGGATCCTTTGATGCGATGCGCGCTTGCAGCAATGGTTTTTTTGTAACTTGCCTCAAAGACAATAATTGCTGATATAACAGCCCATAGCCCTGAAACCTCTGGCATCGAATTGTAAATACGTATTGCAAAATAAAACCCACTATAATAGGCAACTAGACACAGGGTACTGAGGGTTAGTGATAGTATCACAGTGTTGCGGTTGAATGTGTGATTCATTGAGTGTCTTTTCATTCGCTAACTCCATTTAGCACTGGTTTGAGACAAGGTGTGTTGTTTTTCTCTATCCAATCAGTATAAGCCGATACGCTGCTTATTGTCTCTTGATTTTTAGCAACCTCGGTATCCCTTGTTGTCCTAGTAATACTTATATCTGTTTATTTACAGTCGATATTGTTGAATGGTTAATTCAGTGCCTTGAGTTGGGCATGGCGCGGTGTTCTTGCTGCAGATATTCTCAATCTCTGAGAGTATTTTGTGCACGCTATCGGTAATCGATGGTGGTGAAAAACAGCGAAATAAGCAATTAGTCTGACTTTGATGTTTTGACAATAAATGGATGATTCCCTCTGTTGATCCTAGCTGTTGAATAAATTGGTCCTGTTGTTGGGTAAGTATGTCATCTCGGTATGACTGGTAGGTTTGAATAAGGCGGAAACACATTAGATATATGGGGGCTGTGTTTGAGTACTTGTTATGAATGATTATGTTGAGTCTCTCTATGTCTTGATCAATCTGTTGTAATCGTTCCTCTCTTTCGATGAGTGTGTTCAGCGCAATCTGATAGTTAGGTTCTAGGAAGGGGGGTCGGGCTTCTATTGGTTCGTTATGGGTTCCTATGAGTGACTGTAAATGGTGTTTGAAGAATAGGATGGGTTGCGTTTCTGCAAGTCGATCCATGTTTGTCCATAGTTTATCCATCAATGTGGTTGTTTCGGGTTGTGGTTCTGCTGGAGATAGTTGTAGGACGGCATATTTCAAAGGAATAAATAGATGCTGGATAAGTTTTTCTTTGTCATTTCCAACTGCATCACTGTATGCACATTGGACGGTATCAAAAATGGCTGCTAGATGGATTATTTGTTGATCTTTCTCGAGTGGAATACTGTCGAGTGGTGTAGGCTTTTCCGCTGTATGGTTGAGGTAGAATTTTTGTATCGTATAGCCTAGTTGTAGAAGAAGATTCAGTGTTGTCTCTGCATTGCAGGTTGTGAAAGCCGCTATTACTTGGTTTCTCTGTTCGGCGATATGCTCTTTGTTGGGTGTCGGGTGCTGGCTATTAAGCATGTGGTTGCCGCGAGTAAGTTTTATTAGCCTCTAGTGACGACCTAATGCTAATGGCCGTCATTCTATAAAGATTTTTCCCCATGTGTTGATCTTTACTATCGTTGAAGAACGTTTTGAATTGATTGAATAGTTGTTTGTGGATCTGTTGTATTGCCTCTTCTTTGTCTTCAGGTTGAATCTCTTGAATCAGATTAATGATAGATTGGCTTGCATGCGATTTGGGCTTCTCGCATGCTAACCTTAACATATTGATACAGATCTTTAAGGACAATAACTCAGAGTCATTGAGTTGCTCATAGTCTTTTGAAAATAGCGCTTTAGCAGCTTTTATCGATTCATCGTCAATGCTCTGTCGAGTTGCATAGTCTTTTGATGCAACGGCTAGGGAGGTGATAGGTTTAGTAAAGAAAAGCAATGTTCCAACTATTCCTCCAGCTACTCCACCAATCATACTACTAGCAATTGGGCGCTCTGGATGCTTCATGGCATCGAATGTCTTACACGTTTTTTCAAAGGCAGTGGGTCGGGACACTTGATGTTTGTATGTTGAGCAAGAGGTCACAGAATGTTCAGAAGTATTCGGCATCTTTTTCAACCTCTTTAGCTGCTTGATCAGGCGGTGAATATATTAACCCTTAGCCACTTTGTTGCCTAGCAGTTTTTTATCTTCAATCGTTGTTTGCTTATCTGTCATGCTTTTCGTTTGTAAACTGCCAAAAAACCTCTTTTAGATGTTGCATTAAACCTAGATTACAATACGGGTAAAGGTACCCATCTGTGTTGTTAATTCATGCATGAGATTTGCTAATCACAAAATTTCAACTATCATAAGAGTAGAGTTAGTGAATCACCCACGCACAGTTCGATTATGGAGTCAAAGGTACCTGTCTGTTGTGGGAAAGACAGCATTCACCTCTGAGTAGCGCTAGATCTCAAGTGGTATGATCGCGTGCTATCGCCCCACATTACTTGTAGAATATTAGGCATTCCGTTCTCGTTTTTTTGGTAATCATTTTGGTATTCTGCAGCAACATCTTTCCTTTAACTTTTATCATGATACCGCTATGAAATAAGTCAGTTATGCGGTGAAATTGGGTGTGATTGAACTGCCATGATTAGTCACAATCCAAGTAAACGATAAAGAAGTTATGGTGTATTCATGAGAATGACGCAGTGCATAATGGATTTTGAAAAATAGCGTGAAAATTTTTTTGAAAGATAAAGTACTGCTTAATGCTTAAGTTGTGAAATTATGACTCGCTAGAGAAAAAAGGAGGGATATATGATCGATCCAAATAGTAAATTTCCAATGCCCAATATTGATAGGCTTTGTTTCCTAAAAAATATTGTCACCAATCCTAATATTATCGTAGGCGACTACACCTATTACGATGATCCGGACTCTGTTTATAACTTTAATGATAATGTGCTGTACCATTTCGATTTTATTGGCGATAAATTAATGATTGGTAAGTTCTGCCAAATTGCATGTGGGGTTCGTTTCATAATGAATGGTGCTAATCATGCAACTGACGGGTTTTCTACATTTCCGTTTTCAGCTTTTGGAGGAGAATGGCAAGATGTCCCATTAAAACCAGGTTATAAAGGCGATACGGTGATTGGCAATGATGTTTGGATCGGCTATAACGCCATCATTATGCCTGGCATTCATATTGGTAATGGTGCAATCATTGCTACAGGGTCTGTGGTCACCAATAATGTTGCTCCTTACAGTATTGTTGGGGGTAATCCAGCTAAGCTTATTCGAAAGCGATTTGATCAAGATACGATTGAACATTTACTCAATCTAGCCTGGTGGGATTGGACAGTTGATAAGATTACGCAGCATGCTAAAGCCCTTGCAATAGGAGATGCGCAATTATTCAAATAAAACGCATGGATGGGTGTAAAAATTAACCAGCGTGATGAATGGGTAGAATTCAGGGGGAGGGGGCTGATTGATCCGACAGCAGTCAATGTGGTTAAGACTATGCAAGGCATTGTTAGGATACATGAGGCACCTAGTAAACAGGACGTTGTGATTTTCACATCATGATTTGAATAAGATGATTCTGTATATAGAGGAAGAGCTATCTTCTATTAATATTAGAAATCGAGCATTGACATTGCTTGGTTAGTTCGGTGTCTTCATGCAATCTGAATTAGCATCACTTCTTGGGATCAAGTTAGTGTTGTTGCCGATGGTATTGTCATTAAACTGGTGAGATTAAAGGCGGATCAAATAGCCGTGGCGAAACTTTTCATTATCCTGCCAGAAGATGATTGTTGATGTCAGGTTAGGCTAGCATAGTGTTTAAGAACATTGCTGGCGCTGATTTAGATGTTGCTTTTATAGATTATTTCACTATTTGCAGGTTTGTGGTGAAGTTGACATTGTATCCGCAACCACTGACCCAGCAGAAATTGACTGTTGCATTATTCCGCCAATGACGTTTTTTATTGCTTTCTCATTCATGATCATTTCCTTTTTCTATTATACATAACTCATTATAGTTGAAAAAAATATACTTATTATTTTATTTGTAAGTCCATGTTAATCATGGCTTTTTTATATGTACTGAATTATCGATAGCAATAGATGGTGTGATTGTGAGGTGTATATTTTTTAATAGCCCACTTATTTGCGTACGATCCTACTCCCGCCCGGGCTTGCCTTTCGACATTGCCTGCTCCGCTTGAAAAAATATTTCAGCTTTATGCGTGCTTGATGTTGGTAGGTTCCATGCGCTGATGCAGTGCTTCAGTGATTATTTGTAGAGTTGATGAATAAGCACCCCGAAAGGGGTGCTAGACTGTCATGAGGATTGATTTAGCTTTGAGAATCGGTATCTGTTTTTTGAGTGTCAGTTTTTTCTGTTGATACCGATGCTCGTCTAGTTTTGACTTGTTGCAAATTTGAGCTTTGCTCTAAAGTGCTTTTACTGGCCGGTTTTGTGCTCGCTTTTGGTGTGACGGGTGTCTCCTTGCTTGAGCTCTTTGTTTCGGTAGATGGTTTTTGTTGAACCGCTTTGTCTGAAGCAGGTGCTTCTTGTGGGCGAGTTTTTACCGATTCTGTCGTACGTTGCTCGTTTTGAGTATGGGTTTGACTCTTGGTGCTGGTAGGACGTGTATCGCTTGATTGTGGTGTTGCACTAGGGGGTTTGGTTGTTGTCGACTGCGTTGCTTGCTGTTGCTGTTGCTGTTGCTGTTGCTGTTGCTGTGAGTCAGTTTTTGGCTTGCTGGTGCGTTTTTCAGTTGTCTGGTTTGTTGGTTTGTTGTCAGTTGCTATAGCCGCGTCTTTCTTAGGTTGGCTTGTTTTAGCTGAAGGTTTTTTTGCAGGGCTTGGTTTTTCTGCGTTACGTTGTCGCGCTTGTGGGTTGCGCGCGTTAGGCTTGCTATTTTTGTTGGCAGGCTGCTTTCGTGCGGCTGAAGTCGTATTGCGTGTTTGTGAACTGCTACGGTTTCCTCCGCCTCGATTACCTCGACGGGTGTTTGAACCTTCGCGCGATGTTGGTGATTGCCCTTTGTGAGAGCGTGTGCTCGAACTAGATGACGTGCGTGTATTTTTTTGAGGGGCTGGTTTCTGTTCTTCTGTACCAAACATCATGCTCCATAAACGTTTAATGACACCCTCGTGATGTTTTTTATGGTGCGCCATTCGAGCTGATTGGCTACCCGGCGATGACAAGAATTCATTGATAGCAGGTTCTTTGTTGTCTGTTGTTTTAGTGCTACGTTTTACCTGGGCTTCGGGTTTGGGTATCTGAACCAATTTATAACTAGCTGCTTGAGATGATTTAGGGTTAGTGACTATCTTAAAATCATAGTGTGGTGTGTGGATATGCGGGTTTGGAATTAATAAGATGTTGAGTTTTGAGTGTTCTTTAATGGTGTGAAGAATATCCCGCTTTTCGTTCATGATGTAGGTGGCTACATCAACAGGGAGTTGGACTTGTAACTGACCAGCTGAGGTTTTTGCTGCATGTTCCTGGATCATATGAATGATGGCTAATGATAATGATTCAACGCTACGAATGATTCCTCGTCCATTACAAGATTTGCAGAGATTTTGTGTGGTTTTAACCAGTGCTGAGCGAATACGTTGACGTGATAGTTCCAGAAGACCAAAACGCGAAATGCGTCCAATCTGTATACGTGCACGGTCAAGAGCCATGGCATCACGTAGCGTGTTTTCTACTTCTCGTTGGTGGTTGTTTGAGCTCATATCGATGAAGTCAATGACGATTAATCCGCCAATGTCTCGTATGCGCATTTGACGGGCGATTTCTTGGGCGGCTTCTTTGTTGGTGTGAAAAGCCGTTTCCTCGATATTGCTACCTTTTGTTGCTCTAGCGGAGTTGATGTCAATGGCTACCAAGGCTTCAGTATGGTCAATGACAATAGATCCACCTGAAGGTAGGTGTACTTCGTGTTGATAGGCATTTTCAATTTGTTGTTCAACTTGAAAACGGCTAAATAGTGGGAAGTGATCACTGTAGAGTTTTAAGTTTGGCAGAAAGTCAGGTCTTATTTGGCTGATGTAGGCTTGTGCGCGTT
Source organism: Coxiellaceae bacterium (assembly GCA_011523685.1). Taxonomy (GTDB): domain Bacteria; phylum Pseudomonadota; class Gammaproteobacteria; order Coxiellales; family Coxiellaceae; genus UBA9148. Next base: position 31,794 of record WTGG01000028.1, read on the forward strand.
CGTAGGCGGAGGGCTCATCAATGATGATTTCATCAATGTCTTGTCTGAGGTAGTCGCGAATGGCGCGGATGATGACATCACTTTCTTGGTGGATGAGGTAGGGGCCTTTTTTGGCGACAGCGGCTTGCTTAACTGCTTCCCAGTAGCGTAATAAGACTTCCATATCCCATTGAAGTTCTTCTTTGCTGCGTCCAACGCCTGCGGTGCGGGCAATTGCGCTCATGCCTTCGGGAATATTGAGTTCGTCCATGATTTGTTTGAGTTGCTCACGGTCTTCACCATCAATGCGTCGTGAAATCCCGCCAGCCTTTTTACGGTTAGGCATGAGTACGAGGTAGGAGCCAGCTAGACTAATATAAGTGGTGAGTGCCGCACCTTTCGTGCCACGTTCATCTTTTTCAACTTGAACGACCACTTCTTGGCCTTCTTGTAGTAGTTTTTTGATATTCGCTTCGCTGATATCACCTTCAGGTTGCGTAACGAAGTATTCTTCAGAGATTTCTTTTACGGGTAGGAAGCCATGTTTTTCAGCGCCGTAATTAATAAAGACAGCATCTAGGTGAGGCTCAATGCTTGTAATGATGCCTTTATAGATATTGGATTGTTTTTGTTGTTGTTCGGCATGTTCAATGTCGAGATCGATCAGTAGGCCGTTGTGGGTGATAGCAACGCGCAACTCATCGCGCTGAGTAGCGTTAATTAGCATTTTATTCATGTTTAAAACCTTTTTGTAAGGCGCTCAACTGTGTCTTTTCACAGGTTCGCCATCCGTTAGGTGAAACCTAACTGCATCAATTCTTTGTTCCGCCACGTATTAAGTCTAAGGCGGGTGTCCTTCTGTCGTTAATTGAGGACGGGAATTGTGTTATTTAATCAATTGAGCGCCGCTAAAATTCATACAATAACTAACGCTTTCTTTTTAAAATGATTTAAACGGATGTGTTTAAATGATTTGAGCGTTAGTCGACTTATTCAATCATTGTGTTTTGGGGGACATATCGGTAAATTTACACCCCAAATCGATAACAGCGGCAACTATAGCAGTGTTTCGTAGTTTCAGCAATATAGTCTCGCTGCTGATTGGTCAAAACGCCGCAGCTATCCTGTTAAGTTGTTGTTTTAAGCTTATGTTTTTTAATGTTATTTTTTATCTGTCGAAGATTATTTGAAGAGGTGGTTAATGAGTGCTCGATTTGTCACGGTAGATGCTGATTCACAGGGGCAGCGCGTGGATAATTTTCTTTTTCGACTCTTGAAGGGTGTTCCAAAGAGCCGAATTTATCGAGCCCTTCGTCACGGTGAAGTTCGTGTTAACAAGAAGCGTGTTAAGGCACAGACTCGTTTAACTCTGGATGATGTTGTCAGAATACCCCCTATAGCCACTGCTGATCGGATGCCGCTTGAGCCACCCTCACAAGCGTTATCAGACCGTTTGCAGGCGCATGTTGTGGTCGAAACCAAGGATTATATCGTCGTTAATAAGCCTTCAGGTATGCCGGTTCATGGGGGTAGTGGGAGCCGTGCTGGACTCATTGAGTTGTTGCGATTAATGCGGGGCAACACAGGGGGGTACTTAGAGTTAGTGCATCGGTTGGATAAGGCTACCTCAGGATGTCTTTTGTTGGCTAAAGATAGAGCATTTCTGACTCGCTCTCATGATTTATTGACGACTCGACAGTCGTCAAAAACGTATCACGCATTGGTCATGGGGCGTTGGCAGGGTGGTGAGTGTCGTGTCGAGGAACCTTTGCTTAGATATCAGCGTTCTTGTGGTGAATCTGCTGTGCGTGTTGATGTCGAGGGCAAACCTTCAATTACCATTTTTCGACCTCTACAGTGTTTTGAACATGCAACCCTTGTTGAAGCTATTCCTGTGACTGGGCGTATGCATCAGATTCGAGTACATGCTGCCCATATTGGTCGACCTATTGCTCAAGATGACAAGTATGGGGATAGGTCTTTTAACAGTTATATCAAAGGATTGGGTTTGAATCGTTTGTTTTTACATGCAGTCAGTCTAGTGCTTCCTGGAATAGCGGATGAGGCTGATTTTGGTGTTTGTGTACCATTGTCGACCGACTTGCAGCAGCTCTTGAGCGGCTTGAATTGACACTGGTGAGTGATCCCGCTAATATCGCGCCTTTGGTAAAGAGATGACTGCATGAGTAGGCCAGAAAATTCAGTTGAGAATGATGCATTAAAGGTATATTCCGCTGATCATGTGATTTCGCTAGAATGCCTGACTCAGCATAAAACTACCATGCACGGTAAGGTCTCTATTGCAGAGCTACCTCATGTTGCAGAGTCAACACTGAATGGTGAGGGTTGGGTGACGTTTTCATTAACGTTTGATCTTGATCATGAAGGCAGAATGACAGTGCAGGGCACGTTAGATGCCACTTTGCCTGTTGAGTGTCAGCGTTGCTGTCAACCAATGGAGCTAGTGCTTGGTGCTTCTCCACGTTTGGTGGTGGTTACTGAAGAAGAGGCTGAGCATTTAGATGGAGAGAATGAGCCGCTGGTTTTGTCTAGCGAGCCATTGCAATTAGGTCAACTTATACAAGAAGAGATTTTGCTGCAAATACCGTTAATCCCTAGGCATGCTGATGAGGCATGCGAGTGGATATTTAAGCAGCAGTAACAATTAACAGAGGAGAGTATCATGGCTGTTCAACAAAATCGTAAAACTCGTTCAAAGCGTGGCATGCGTCGTGCACACGACAGCTTATCAGCTAAGTGTGTATCAACAGATCCAATGACGGGAGAGCAACACTTACGTCATCATGTCGCACCCGATGGTTTTTATAAAGGCGAAGAAATTGTCGCTGCACCAGAAAGTAACGACGACTAACTATTAGTCACTGAGCATATCATGAAGAGAATTGCTATAGATGCCATGGGGGGCGATCACGGGTCAAGTGTTGTTCTGCCTGCGGTAGAAGATGCTTTGCGAGCATACCCTGATCTCCAGGTTGTTTTAGTTGGCCTAGAGTCCGTTTTGAGTGCTCATAAAGCGAATGTCGCTGACGCTATTGCTTCACGTATCGACTATGTGTATGCCACTGAAGTGGTTGAGATGGGTGAGTCACCCTCTAAAGCGATGCGCGGCAAAAAAGATTCATCAATGCGTGTTGCCATCAACATGGTCAAAGAGGGGCGTGCTGACGCATGTGTCTCATCAGGTAACACCGGTGCTTTGATGGCTACAGCTCGCTTTGTCTTAAAAACTCTTCCAGGGATTGATCGACCTGCTATCTTGTCTCGCTTTCCAACGTGTAAAGATTACCCTGTGCGCGTATTGGATTTAGGCGCTAATGTCGATTCTTCAGCAGAGCACCTATTTCAGTTTGCCCTAATGGGTTCTATTGTTGCATCTGCAGTCGCTGGCATTGATCGCCCGAAAGTGGGTTTGCTGAATATTGGCGAAGAAGAAATCAAAGGTAATGAGCAAGTTAAACAAACAGCAGAATTGTTGCAGAATTCTGAAGCCATTAACTATATCGGTTATGTTGAAGGTGATGATTTGTTCACCGGTGCCGTCGATGTGATCGTCTGTGATGGTTTTGTTGGCAACATAGCACTTAAAGCCGTTGAAGGGGCTGTTCGGTTTGTGGGTGGTCATTTGCAAAAGGCGTATACGAAAAACTGGCTAACGCGTTTCTGCTTTCTTCCACTAAGGCCTGTGAAAAAATTAATTGACCCGCGTCGTTATAATGGGGCTTCCTTTGTCGGATTAGATGGCGTTGTGATTAAAAGTCATGGGTCGGCTGATCGGTTGGCATTTTTAAAGGCGATTGAAGAAGCATTGGCTGAGGTAGATAAAAATATTCCTCAATTAATTAAGGATAATTTGCATCAGGATGTGCCTACCGAGACACCTACAGAGGAGTAATTATGACGATGTCGTCATCCATTGCTGGCACCGGCTCTTTTTTACCTGAGCAGGTTATAACTAATCATGATCTAGAAAAAACATTGGAAACATCCAATGAGTGGATCATGCAGCGTGTGGGTATCGCTCAGCGGCAAGTGTTATCCGAGGGCGAGACAACCTCAATGATGGCAGTCGAGGCAGGTAGACGTGCCATAGAAGACGCTGGATTATCACCGAATGATATCGATATGGTGATTGTTGCTACTGCTACCTCTGAGTATTGTTTTCCCAGTGTGGCCTGTTTGGTTCAGCGTGAGTTAGGCATTAATAATGGCGCACCAGCCTTCGATGTCTCTGCTGCCTGTGCTGGATTTATTTATGGTTTAAGTATTGCGGATCAATATGTACGATCGAGTGCAGCGAAGCACGTGTTGGTGATTGGTGCAGAAGCATTATCAAAATACGTTGATTGGCAAGATCGCTCCACGTGTATTTTATTTGGTGATGGTGCGGGCGCTGTCGTATTAAAACGCACGGATTCGCCAGGTATTTTAGCAACTAAAATTCATGCGTTAGGTGAGCATGTCGATCTGTTGTATGCAAAAAGTTCGCACTGGTCGTCGGGAGTTCAGCAGAATGTTCAAATGGATGGTTCGGATGTCTTTAAATTAGCTGTCACTAAGCTCAATGAGATCGTTGATCAAACGCTAGCGATGGCCGGCATGCATCAAGGTGACGTGGATTGGCTCATTCCGCATCAAGCTAATATGCGCATTATCAAAGCCATTGCAAAACGCTTATCATTACCAGAAGAGCGCGTCATTTTAACGATCGAAAAGCATGCAAATACTTCTTCAGCTTCAGTACCATTAGCCTTTGATGTTGCAGTTAAGTCGGGTCAAGTGAAACGTGGAGACCGTGTCATGCTAGAAGCTTTTGGTGCAGGATTAGCTTGGGGCGCTGTCTTATTGACGTATTAAATACGATATTACTTATAAAAAATAAGGAATGGTTATGTCACAGTGGGCGATGATTTTTCCAGGGCAGGGATCACAATCAATAGGGATGTTGTCTGATATTTACAATCAGTACCCAGTGGTTTCTGATGTTTTTAATACAGCTTCTGAGCAGTTAGGCTATGATTTATGGTCACTAATATCTCATGGGCCGCTTGAGCAATTAAATCAAACCGTTTATACGCAGCCTGCCTTATTTGTCGCTGAATATGCTTTATGGCAATGTTGGTGTGCTCAAACAGATTTACGTCCTAATTGGATGGCAGGTCACAGTTTGGGGGAATACTCTGCGTTAGCATGTGCTGGTGTGTTTTCTTTTGAAGACGGGTTAGATTTAGTCGTCACGCGTGCTAATGCGATGCAGGCAGCTGTACCTGAGGGTGTAGGGTCAATGGCTGCGGTGATTGGTTTAACCGATGATCAGGTGGTTGAGATTTGCCATCGTTGTGCTGAAGGTGAAGTGTTGAGCCCAGCCAATTGGAATACCGTAGGGCAAGTCGTTTTAGCAGGGCATCATGCTGCCGTCGAACGGGCAATTCAGGCAGCGTTGGATTCTGGTGCTAAAATCGCAAAAAAAATACCAGTCAGTGTGCCTTCCCATTGTGCGCTGATGCAACCTGCTGTCGAAGTATTAATGGATAAATTCAGTGGTATTACATGGAATCAACCAGTCATCCCTGTGATACACAATACGGATGCGGCTATGCATACAGAGGTTGATGCTATTCGTTATGCGTTGTTACAGCAATTAACAGGTTCAGTGCACTGGGTGAAGACGGTGCAGTATTTGCAAGATCAAGGTGTATCACATTTAGTGGAGTGTGGTCCTGGTAAGGTATTAGCAGGATTAGTCAAACGAATCAATCGACAGCTCGTTACATTACCCTTTCAAACGAGTGAAGATTTGTCAGTCATTAAACAACAGTTAGTCGAGGTAAACGCATGAGTTGGGAAGGTAAAGTTGCATTAGTTACTGGTGCTTCTCGGGGTATTGGTCAAGGTATAGCTGCAGAGTTAGCACGTCAGGGTGCTACTGTTATCGGTACTGCTACGACAGAGCAAGGGGCAGACAATATTACTCAATCGCTTTCGGCATATCCTGTAGCAGGAAAGGGGTGTGTATTAGATATTCGAGATATGGAGTCGGTTAAGGCTTTGTTTGCGGAAATGAAAAGTACAGTAGGTATGCCTTCTATTTTAGTGAATAATGCAGGCATTGCTCAAGATTCAATTTTTTTAAGAATGCGAGAAGAACAGTGGGATGCTGTTATTGATGCCAATTTAAACTCATTATATCGTGTTACGAAATTAGCTTTAAAAGGTATGTTGCGTGGGCGTTGGGGGCGAATTATTAATATTGCTTCAGTCGTTGCTCAAACAGGTAATCCAGGACAGGCTAATTATTGTGCGGCAAAAGCCGGGATGTTGGGCTTTACTAAATCTTTGGCCTTAGAAATGGCGAGTTATGGTATTACTGTTAATGCAGTGGCTCCAGGTTTTATTGATACGCAAATGACAAAGGATTTAACCGAAGAACAACAAGCAGCTGTCTTATCACAAGTGCCCATGAAGGCGATTGGTACCGTGGAAGACATTGCATATGCAGTGCGTTTTTTAGCGTCTGACGAGTCTAAGTACATGACTGGTCATACCTTGAACGTGAATGGAGGGATGTGTTTGACTTAAGAAATTTTGCTTGCAAGATTTTTTTGAGGTATTACACTGATGAAACTATTTTTAAACCAAAGAGGATGAAAACCATGAGTGATTCTATTGATAGTCGAGTAATGCAAATTGTGAGCGAACAGTTAGGTGTCAATGCTCAAGATGTCACAATGACTTCATCATTCGTTGATGATTTAGGTGCTGATTCATTAGATACCGTTGAATTGGTAATGGCTTTAGAAGAAGAGTTTAATGTTGAAATTCCTGATGAAGAAGCTGAAAAAATCACAACGATTCAACAAGCGGTTGATTTTATCAATTCAGCAGCAGAATAATTCGTCGTTAACGAATTACAAGAGTAAGGAGTGAGTTGTGAAAAGACGTGTTGTCGTAACAGGTTTGGGTTGTGTATCACCATTAGGTAATACAGTGCCAGATCTTTGGCAGGCTATTCAGGCGGGGCAAAGTGGCGCTCGTTTGATTGACGACTTTGATACAGCAGATTTCGCGACTCATTTTGCGGCTACCGTTAACAAGTTTGACGCGTCACTGACATTGTCTCCAAAAGAGGCGCGTCGCATTGATTTGTTTATTCAGTACGCAGTAGAGGCATCGCGTCAGGCAGTTATTGATGCGGGGCTTTCAGAGGCCCCTGAGTCATTTAATGATCGCTGCGGTGTCGCCATTGCCTCAGGTGTTGGTGGCTTGCAGACTATGCAAGACAATACTGAAAAGTTACTGAAATCTGGTCCCCGTAAAATTTCTCCATTTTTTATTCCAGGGCAAATTATCAATATGGCTTCTGGATATGTGTCGATGCAATATAAATTGCGTGGACCCAATCTCTCTATGGTTAGTGCTTGCGCTTCTTCTGCTCATTCAATCGGATTTTCTGCGCGTATGATTGAGTACGGTGATGCAGACATGATGATTACGGGTGGTGCAGAAAAGGGTAGTACTCCTTTAGGTATTGGTGGCTTTAATGCTCTAAAAGCGCTATCAACTCGTAACGATGATCCAACAAAAGCCAGTCGCCCTTGGGATAAAGATCGTGATGGTTTTGTCTTGGGTGATGGTGCTGCTGTGTTGGTCTTAGAAGAGTATGAACATGCTAAAGCGCGTGGTGCTAAGATTTATGCTGAAATGAAAGGTTTTGGTATGAGTGGTGATGCTTATCACATGACAGCGGCTGACCCTGATGGTGCTGGTTTTGTTTTAAGTATGAATCATGCTCTGAAAACAGCGGGTATGGCCCCTGAAGATATTGATTATGTGAATGCTCATGGAACATCTACACCATTAGCAGATCCTATTGAGTTGGGAGCGGTGAAACAGGTTTTTGGCGACCATGCCTACCAGTTAGCGATGAGCTCCACAAAGTCCATGACCGGTCATCTTTTGGGTGCTGCTGGTGGTATTGAAGCGTTATTGAGCTGCTTGGCTATTCGCGATCAAATTGCTCCACCCACGATTAATTTAGATAATCCTTCTGAGGGTTGTGATCTGGATTTGATACCTCATCATGCTCGTTCAATGTCTATTCGTTCAGTGTTATCTAATTCTTTTGGCTTTGGAGGCACTAACTCCACATTGATTATCAGCCATCCAGATGCATAAACAACGCTGTTCTCATTAGTCACTTTTCAGTATGATAGAGCCGATTGTTTACGTTATTAATTAGATAACACGGCTTCCTTATGAAGGGGTAATGAATGCGGTATTGGTTTCAACGGATGTTCCCTTGGCTATCAGGTTTGATGGTCGTTGTTACTGTGTTTACTGCAACACTGGCTGCTCTGTGGTTCATCCCCGTACGTTGGTCAGCATCATCCTTACTGATAACACCAGGAATGTCTGAATGGGGAATCGCTCAGCGTGTGGCGTCTGCTAATGTCTCTTATCCAGCGTGGCTAAGCACCTTACTCGTTAGATCATTTGGGGGGCGTAGTACCGTTCACTATGGTGAGTACCGTTTAGATGAATCGATGTCATTATCACAATTATTGACTCACCTAACCGATCAGTCAGGCTTAGTGCAACATCATGTGACATTTATAGAAGGTTGGACGTTTGCACAAATTAAGCAAGCTTTGTTGCATGATGACACATTAAATCATTCGATGTTATCGGGCTCTAATGCTAGCCTATTGAAGGCGATAGGCGTTGATGCAACGCATCCAGAAGGTCTTTTTTATCCTGATACCTATCACTATGTCTGGGGGAGCTCTGCATTACGTATTTTGAAGCAGTCACATCAGTTGATGAATCAGGTTTTGCAGAAAGCTTGGGAAAAGCGTGCTACAGGGTTGCCGTATCAGACGCCCTATGAAGCCTTGATTGTTGCTTCTATGATTGAAGTTGAATCACCTGCATTATCTGAGCGTCCTTTGATAGCGGGTGTTATTTTGAATCGATTGAAGAAAGGCATGCGATTACAAATTGATCCCACTGTACTCTATGGTGCTGGAAAGCCGTTTGGTTCTCCGATTACTAAAAAAGACTTGGCCACTATCACACCCTATAATACATATCGTCAATCAGGTCTGCCTCCAACACCGATTGATATGCCGAGTCGGTCATCCATCAAAGCCGCCTTGCACCCAATTAATAAAGGGTATCTTTATTATGTTTCTAATGGTGATGGTACCCATACGTTTTCAACGACCTATGCAGAACACCAGCAGGGGGTGGCGCATTACCGTAAGATTGAAAAACAAAGAAAACAACTGGAGCATCTTCCATTATCATCATCATTGCCAATCTTAAAGTTTGAGTGGCAACGTCTGATGATGCGCTCTTTACAATGGTTTATTTTTAATGGGTAGAACACTATGAATGCACGTACAGGTTATTTTATTTCATTAGAAGGTGTTGAAGGCGTTGGCAAAAGCACCGCTAAAACGTGGATTGAGGGTTTTATTCGACAGCATGGTATTGATTTAGTCGTTACTCGTGAACCCGGTGGAACAGAGGTTGCTGAGCAAATTCGTCAGGTGTTATTGCATTCTCATCAAGAGCCTGTCGCAATTGATACTGAGGTCTTATTAATGTATGCCAGTCGAGCACAAAATATTCATCAAGTGATTACCCCCGCTTTAGCGGCTAATCAGTGGGTGCTGGCTGATCGCTTTGCCGATGCGAGTTTGGCCTATCAGGGCGGTGGCCGTGAAGTGGGGCAAGAGCGTATGACTATTATTAATGACTGGGTGCTACAAGGGTTAAAACCAGATTTAACCATTTTACTAGATGCGCCCGTTGAAGTAGGATTGCAACGCTTAGAAGCACGTGGTGACAAGGACCGTATTGAACAAGAGTCGGTTCACTTTTTTCATCGTGTCCGTGATGCGTATTTAAAGCTGGCGAATGACGAGCCTGATCGTTATCGAATAGTGGATGCAACCCAATCCATTGCTGAGGTTGAAGAGCAATTGCGTCGTATTCTTGAGCCTATTATTACGAGGCTTGCTGTATGAACTATCCTTGGCTGAAAAAAAACTGGCAACAGTTGTTGTCGCAATATCAACGTCAGGCAGTGCATCATGCACTTTTATTTTCAGGTGCGGCAGGCCTCGGTAAGCGAGCCTGTGCTCATGCATTTACTCAGTTATTATTGTGTGATCATGGGCAAGGTCGAGATGAAGCCTGCGGAACTTGTCAGTCGTGTCGTTGGCTATCTGAGGGTGTTCACCCAGATGCGTATACCATTACGCTTCAAGAAAAAGCCTCGACCATAAAAGTCGATCAAATTCGTGAGCTATCAGATCAGCTTTCCCAAACCTCACATCGTGGTGGTTATCAAGTGGTGTGTTTGTATCCTGCGGATACACTCTCATTAGCGGCAGCTAATGCTTTATTGAAAACCCTTGAAGAACCCTTAGGAAAAGTGGTGTTTATGTTAGTGACCGACTATAAAGATAGATTGCCCATTACGGTGCAAAGTCGTTGTCAATTGCAAGCTTTTCAAATGAGTCAGCCTGATGAGGCAGAACAGTGGCTAGCATCACAGCTGGAAGAGACGCAATTAACACCTTCGCAGTTATTACGAGTGGCTCATGGTGCCCCTTTGTTGGCGAAGACATTGGCTGAAGAGGGTTATGCCGATTTACAGCATCGCGTGCTGGAACAATTGATCGCCTTGTTAACTCGTAAAGAGCATCCAGTTGCAGTAACCACTGTGTTAATGAAGTTTGATATAGTCCGTGTATTTGATACGTTGTTGATGGTTGTGGGTGACTTAATTAAACGTGCAGTAGGAGCTTCCTCCATGTATACGGTATTGGGTAGTGAGCAGTTAGCGCAATTTCCAGCAGTTGCTTCCCTGCCGATGAGTTCTTTACACAGTTGGTTGTCGGCTTGTATAGAGACTCGTGCTTCGCTGCAGCGACATCCAGGCCTTAATGTCCAAATGGCACTCGAATCATTGTTGATTCAATGGTCTGCTATAAAACAATAATCATAGGAAAATTATTATGATCGATACACATTGCCATTTAAACTTATTAGATTTAACGCCTTTTGATGGCAGTGAGCAGTCGATGATTGCCGATATGCTGGATCATGGTGTCAATCGTGTGGTGTGTATCTCAATCGACCTTGAGTCATTGCCTGACGTATTGGCCTTTTCTGATCGTTACGATTGTGTTTATGCTTCAGTCGGTGTGCACCCATCATCTTCTACAGAAGCAGGGCCTAATGTTGAAACACTGGTCGAGCTTGCTCAACACCCTAAAGTAGTGGCGATTGGTGAAACGGGTCTGGATTATCATTATAACGAAACTGGCCTTGAGAACATGCGTGAGCAATTCAGAACGCATATTCATACAGCGCATGCTGTGAAAAAGCCATTGGTGATTCATACCCGTGCAGCGCAAGACGATACTTTGCAAATTATGAAAGATGAACAGGCTCGAGATGTCGGCGGTATCATGCATTGTTTTACTGAGTCTCAAGCGATGGCAAAAGCAGCTATGGATATGGGTTTTTATATTTCATTTTCAGGGATAGTCACCTTTAAAAATGCAGCGAATGTGCAAGCAGTGGCTGACTATGTTCCTCTCGATCGTATGTTAATTGAAACTGATGCACCATACCTGACACCGGTGCCATTCAGGGGTAAGCCTAATCGGCCTAGTTACGTTAGGTTTGTTGCTGAAAAGCTCGCAGAGATTAAGCAATGTTCAGTAGAAGAAGTGGTCAATATTACGACGCGTAATGCTGAGAAGGTGTTTGGTTTTTAATTGGTTAGCGATTTAAGATTTTTGTTGTAATAATGGATGTTTTCCTTTTAGTCGCTGCTTGAAGTGTTTAATAGTGGAATGGCTATTTTATGGTGTATAGCTTTGATTTCGTCGAAAGATATTGTTTTAGCGTTTAGCGTTCTTTCGATCTGATAGGTCTTCGCACACAGCTTTATGACATAATGAGCTAAGTCATTCTTCTTGTCAGCTATTAGGTATGTATGATCGCATGAAAGTCTGGATGTGCATCGCAGCAAAAATTCATATACTAGACGTGCTCAACCAATAGCAAGCTGATAGGCGTACAGGTAGTTCACATAAAGCGTTCGCTTATGGGGCAAGCTGGTTGTGCTGTACCACGCTCCCCGGAACCCTCCTTATCACAGGTTTTTCCTGTAAAGAAGGACTATGCGCGTAACCTTATGATTTTTCATCTATTTGAATCAATTTTTATGCTATAATGTTCATTAGAAGGAAATGCTCATGTGATAGATGTATCGCAGAAATTACCTATTTGTAAGTTGAAGTTGCGGCTTAGCTTTCTAAAAATGGTCACCTAATGTGGACGTAACGTTTACTTTTGCTTCCTTCTTATCCCTAAAGATAATATCTTGCGTTATATGCTTCTAACAAACATGATTTTTTTATTGAACTAATTTCTCTTATGACTCCTTGTAATATCATTAAAAGGAGGGGTGTGCTGTTGGTTGTCGCCGATTATTTAACTATTGATGTCATTGAATTTGTCGTTTATTCCAGTGGTGTTAGAGGTGAGTTCATGTGATTTTCGTGAGAGTTATAATTTAAATTGTCAAGCAGTGTAAGTTTTTGACTTTTTGTAGTGATTTTGCGAGATCAATGTTTCAAGGCGATAATGTACTGTCTTTCTTAGTGCATAATGCTAGAAACGTCACCCTACTTTTTTTTGTATCTAATGAAAAAACAGCGGCAACGTCATACCCTTCTTTAGTTCCTAATACTCCATACCCATAAACTAAGATTGGTGAATTGACAGCCCTAGATGGAGAAAGGTCTGTGTCATAAGTTCCTATTTTGTTAGTGAAATCAGTACTTGAAGGAACATTAATATCCCAATTTCCATAATCATCATCATCGCAATCTGGATTATTATGAAAGCTGACAGAATTCTTATTCTGATCGTAAACATAGTCTGCCAGCGTGCAATTTTCGTTGCGTGGCCTAATTCTAATTTCAGTTGTTTGATTGCCAGTGTCAGACCAATACAGCTTACTCTCTTCGGTTTGGAATTCATAATGGTCATCAACAATGGTTAAATACATACTTGATGAATTTGGCCCATATTTATTGACAGCTTCGGGGTAGGTATTACAGTTAGATGTGACTATTGGGGTACCATTATTTACATAAGTTTCAAACTTTGTTTGTATTTCAGATGTAAATTCATTCAGGGCTGTGGCCACTTCGCTCCTTGAAGATGGTTCTTCCGCGACACTTGAGTATTCTTTTGCATGCACAGTTATAGTGAACATAGATAAGACGAGTATTGAAGTTTTCTTGTACATCTGTAATCACTCTCTGTATTGAATGTAAAGGTTATTTTTTTATTTCTGCTTGTCTTCTACACTATTTATTATAGATAGTAATATCAGGATTTTCTATAAAGAGTGATAATTCTATCTAACCTCATGATTTTAAATTATTTTATAATCTCCTTGTTTGTCTGATCATTCAGATATTTCTTACGTTATCCCTTTTGTAAATTTTAGTAGATACAATAATTAATTCGTTATCCATGAACATGGAGTTAAAAAGTTAGATGCTGTCCAACACATCTCCTTCGCCATATTATTTAGCAGGTAGAGAAAGCAATAAGGTGACTGCTACTAATGCAGTTAATATCTGTTACATTGCTAGACCCCGTATTTTTTATTAATGACTTAACTCATTATTCTCATCCCCACTTTTATTGTTATTGGTTGTATGATAGCTGAAAAATGGAAATCCTTTGTTGGGACCTTTGACTCACTGATTTTCTTGCTACATTAAGCCCTTTATTTCACTAGCCGGCAATCAACCTGCCAATAGATAGTGCATCTCTGCCTTCCTTGCCGGAAAAATGGCATTCTCATACCCCCCCCGGCCTTGCCATCCCTGGATCGGCGCTCACCGGTGAAACGCATGCGTTTTCTTGATCCTCTTCGCTCTCCAAATAGGAAGTTTGTTCGAATGCTTTAAGAGATTGCTTTTTTACTGTGATTTTTTAATGATGTCGATTAACCGTAATAATTAAGGCCGAGACTTTTAAATATCTCAAAAGAAGAGATGTTTTATTTATATTTGGTAATTGGCAAGCGTCCAAATTCTACATTAAGGACGCTTATTAATTAAGCATGCTCACAATTCATCGATTAGGATTTGATAAATCGCCTTGTTGCGATGCACTAATTTTAACGCCATTGGATACAGTGATGTGCATTTCTAGTTCATGTGTGCTTATAGGTTGATGGTTGATAAAATACAAGAGTGTAGTTGATGTCACGGTTACAATTAGCATAATCTTCAAACTTTGTTTGTACTTCAGGTATAGATTCATCTTGGGAGGCAGCTTGTGAGCGTCTAGGTGTGGGTGGATATGTGTTAATGATTTTTTATCAGTAAGTTTGATAATTAGTCTGTCGTATCCTAGGAGAAATAGTTGATGGTAATAATAGTGTCATATCAATCGATCATTTATTGGTTGTGTCTTAGTCCTTATGTTAACTGTGAAAAAGATGTTTCGTACGATCTCCATGGTTGATTAGATCATCCGAGATAATTTTTTATTTCTGGGGTTGTACTATTTTTGACTACAACTAATGAAGGGTTAATGATTTGTTTTAACATTTTCTTAATATCACTTTGTTATAGTAAAATTTCAATGTTAATTAAGTCCGCTAAGGAGTTTTTATAATGCCAGTTCTAGATAATAATGGAAATATTATACCCAGTGATGATGACATTTACACGATACAAGTTCTTTCGAATGTTAATCAGCAAGAAGAAAATGACAACATTTCGTTGGATGAACCCCCGCCGGCACCAGTTCTCCAGCATACTGGCCACCAATATGACATTATATACTACGGTTCCATCTTCAATAATAATCACGACTTACCAACTGATGAGCATCAACAACAAAATAACCCAGTTCAAAACAATGCCGTTGCTGGGTTGTAATTTTTTTTCACAAGATTGACATGCTTTTTATCGTACGATATTAGCCTTTCAAAGCAATAGCGGTATTATTTACATCATTGACTGATGTCATTTAAGCCATTTGCAGCGCAAATGGCTTGTGCCATGGTGTTAACAGCGCCAATGAAGTAAATTGAATTATTCCAGTGTTTGATGACCGTAAAGTTTGTAAATACCATAAAGGTAGGTCCACCGTCTGGTTGTGCAATATACGCTGGCAGTGTTTTATTGATTCTTTGTGTATGTTGAAATGTTATGCCCAGTTTTAACCAATGGGCTACGGGTTGTGTCGTTTTTTTATTGATAAGATTTTTGTTGAAGTTTTGAGGAAGTGTCACTGGTATCATGATGGGCTGATTGCTTTCCCAGCCATTTTTTTTCAAAAAATTAGCAGCAGATGCTAAAGCATCCGATGTGTTTGTCCAAATATCTTTTCTACCATCCCCGTTAAAATCAACAGCATAGGTTTCCCAGCTTGAAGGCATGAATTGTGGTTGCCCTGATGCGCCGGCCCAGGCGCCTTTAAATTGACTCAGTGATATTTGTTTGTTATCCACCATTTTTAAAGCAATCAGTAATTCTTTCTGGTAAAAATCTTTTCGTGAGCTTTGAAAGCCGAGCGTTGCGAGTGATTGAATAACAGGAAGCTTACCTTGATCTTTTCCGTATGACGATTCTAGTCCCCAAATGGCAGTGATGACACAGGCATTAACGCCGTACTGTTTTTGGATTGTTTGTAATGTTTTTTGATTGAGTTTGAATTCTTTTATGCCCATTTGTATGCGTGCGTTATCAGCCCGAGACTTGATGTATTGCGGGTAGGTGATGGTTTGCTCTGGTTGATGGGTTGATTGAGTTTTAACAATAGGGTTTGGGGCTTGTAACTGGTCTAATGCTTGGTTTAGCGTTTTTTGGCTAATACCAGCTTGTTTGCCTTCTTCTTTCATGTGTTCGATAAAAGCATCCCATGTTTGACTGTAGGAAAATATAGGAAAGCCAAGGATGAGGAGTAAGGTTGTAATGGCGATCCATTTCTGACGTTGAGGCATCCTGTAATTCCTTAGTTCGACTCTATGTATTATAAAAGTTAACATGGGTATCTACAAATATCGCCAGTGAAGTTTAAGTACTTTTGCTTTACTTCATCATGTTGGTTTAAAAACACTGATAGGGAATTGGGTAGGTGCTTAATGCAGAGATTATTTAATATGGGTTTATGGCATGATTTTCAAGATAGTGTCAATTTGCATAGTTACTGCTTTTCTGGTGATTGACAGTTGTCCTGACTTTTTCTTAACTCAACATTAAATAGCAAATTTACCCATTGTATCGGATAAAAATATAGACAATAGGTGAAAATTGATTAACTATTGTGCTTATTATTTTCTCTTGCATGCTAAATGCTGATGAGATGTTTGTTTGATAATGGTACTTAAATGGGGAGAACCCTAATGCAAAATGTCCCTGAAGAAACCCGCAATAATGAGAGTGATCCGCAATCTTCTTTTCCTGCTTTCAACGGGCTTCTAACGGCGTCTGGAGATCTTGATTCTATGTTATTGTCTCGTCCTGAGGAA
The DNA here is from genome assembly GCA_011523685.1 of Coxiellaceae bacterium. Taxonomy (GTDB): domain Bacteria; phylum Pseudomonadota; class Gammaproteobacteria; order Coxiellales; family Coxiellaceae; genus UBA9148. The sequence continues at coordinate 48,379 of WTGG01000028.1, forward strand.
TTAAATGAATCTAGTTCAGATTCAGGTGTACCCACTGCTGTTATAGTAGATCCTATTAATAATACAGTGGTGAACGCAATACCGGTTGTTCCTGCGCAAGCTATTGATCGAGGAAATGAAAGTTCTCCTAACGCACAACATGATCAACGGACTGATCAAGAACAGCCTAAGAAGAACGAAAAGAGAGGGTGTTGCGAAAGCTGTAGCGGTTGTTGTGATGCTTGTTACTGTCCGAGAACTAACACCACCTTTATTTACATGGATACTGGCTCTAGTTCTGGAGACGGTGGTTGTTGTTTTAACTTTTGCAAGGGACTTCTAGATGGCTTTAATCAGATGATTTGCTGTCCTGTAGAGACAGTTAAGAGTTGTGCTACTAACCCCCCATGTCATTTAACGGACTGTTGTTGTCTATTTCAACCGGTTGAAGGTTCTCTTGCGGAGCCATTAAATGATGGCATTGCAGAAGTTTCGAAAGAGGCATCTTGCTGTGTTGAATGCCTTAACTGCTGCTGTATGATCCTTGCGGCTTAATGAATTTAGTTAACGCTTTGGATCAGACATTAGATGTGCTTGAAGCTCTTGCTCTGCACGTTGTTCTAATTGTTTGAGTTGAGCAGAGTTTTCATCTATGCGTTGATATCTTGCAGAGCGTTTAATACCACGAAATATACCGCTGAACTCTACCGTGTCCTGTTTGATTAATCTTACTTGTGCTTTTATGCGAAGATTGTTTTCAGGATTGAAGATTTCACCTTTTTCCCAGAGTGTATCCCAGTCAGATGATTTGGGGCGTAATTCTTTTATAATGCGTAATCCCCTTAACGGCTTACCTTGATATGATTTGCTACCATGTTCGCAAATAACAGGTAAGGGTTTTCCTTTGAGTTTAAAAGTACGGTAGATTTCACCATGTAGGATTGCATGCCTGTAATCCGACGCTTTTTCAAGGCTGAGTTTAATGATGCTTTGAATTTCATGAGAATGGGTAGTCACTAACCATAAGCCTTCAATCAAACGATAGTCGTCGACACTACCATTAGCTGGTGATAGGCGTGGCCATTGACCAGGGGTAGATTCAGGTGAGGGAGATGCCTCTGATAACTGGTTGGATATGTTCCAGCAAGTGAATATCCAAAATCCATAGGTAAGAAGCTTCATAAATGATCAGCCTATTGAGTTAAATAATGGGTTATTAAATCAATCAATCGGTGTGCTGTCGAGAGGGTATAATAGAACTTTATTATATGTATTACTTGGTCAGTTTCTTGATAATCTAGATGTCGAATTATCATTGAAGAATTTATTGTTTTTAGATTTTTTGCCTTAGGTAATCAGATACTTTGCATGATGTATCTAAGTTGTTAGCAACACGTGTATTTATGAAATCTAATTTAACTTTGGATATTAGAAGGACAATTTATTCTAAGAGCGATTGATAGAGTTATTGAGTAGAGTTCTTTTAATGGTTGTTATCCAAGGGATTTGTATACTCTGTCCAGTAAGATTTCTTACGGTAGTCATCACGAGAAGGTGCCCAAAGTTTCTCAAGGTGACCTTGTTGTTACTCCTATGCCTGAACAAGAAGCGAAGAGGTGATCTATATTTGTTTTCCGCCACGTTAAGGATGGTCATGAGGCAATAGTAAAAACACTCATCGGTACGAGCGGTTGGCAAGGAAGCGTTAGCTTGAGTCAACGCTTAATACACTGTATTTGTCTAATTTATGCGTGGGACGATTAGTTACTATCAAAGCAGCGACCATAGCAAAAGCAATCCATCGTATGATCTTGTATCATGCCAACTGCCTGCATGAAGGCGTAGCAAATCGTTGGTCCAACAAAGCTAAATCCAATCTCCTTGAGTGAGCGTGACAGCTCCTGAGATGATGGTGTGTGTTTGGGTACATCGTTGTGAGTCTTCCAACGATTATTGATGGGCTTGTGGTCGACACATTGCCAGATCCACTGACTAAAATCATGCTTCTCAGAAAGGTCTAAATAGGCTTTAGCATTGGTGATGCAAGCTTGTATTTTAAGTCGATTGCGAATGATGCCAGTATTTTGCATCAGTTGTTGTATTTTTTTATCGTCATAGTGGGCCATAATCTGAGGATCAAATTGATCAAAGGCTCTCAAGAGAGCAGGGCGCTTTTTCAGTATGGTTAACCAATTTAAACCCGCCTGCATGCCCTCGAGTAATAACATTGTAAAGAGTTGTTGGGCGTCATAAACAGGAATACCCCATTCGTTGTCATGGTACTCGATATAAATTGGGTCTTCGGTTACCCAAGCACAACGTATTGGCATTATTCGACGTAGAGGTCACAGAAGGGTTCGACTGAAGCATCGACGCTATAGCGAGTGAAGTCAGTAATACCTGTCTCTCGTAGTACTTCCTCATCAATATAGAAATGACCAGTATTATCACGACTATTGGACGTAAGGATGGCATAAGCGGCATCAGCAACTATGGCGGGGTGGCGGCTAGCACGGAGTATCTCTGGTGGAAAGTGCACGCGTACCGCAGCAGTATCGATAGTGGTCTTCGGCCATAGGGAATTGACCGCGATGCCGTCCTCTTTAAGCTCTGCTGACATACCGAGTGTACATACACTCATGCCAAACTTACTGTAGGTGTATGCGACAAAGTCTTTAAACCATTTGGATTCCATTTTGAGTGGTGGTGCCAGATTCAAGATGTGTGGATTATCTGCTTGTTTTAAGAACGGAATAGCTGCTTGTGAGCAGGCAAACGTCGCGCGTGCGTTCACACCCATCATGAGGTCAAAGCGTTTTATGGGTGTGTTGAGGGTGTTGGTGAGACTGATCGCACTGGCATTGTTGACAAGGATATCCAGACTACCAAAATGCTTGGCAGCTTGTTCTATGGCTTCTTGAATTGCTTTTTCATCTCTGACATCTAATTGTAGAGGTAATGCTTGGCCGCCAGCGTCAATCACTTCCTGAGCAACTGAGTCCAGTGTGCCTTCTAGTGATGGGTGTGGTTTTGAGGTTTTCCCTGTGATAATGATATTGGCACCATCTGCAGCGCACTTGAGTGCAATTTCGCGACCAATGCCACGCGTTGATCCTGTGATAAAAATGGTTTTGTTGGTTAGTGACGTCATGTGAACCTCCCTGGTATTGTTGTGCCCGCATTCTAACGTACTCTGTGTCACGTCACCAGTCTGAGTTGTTATTGATAATCTGACTTATTAGCAAGTAATAAAACGATCACATTAGGGGTAGGTGATAGTATCACTGTGTCAGATCCCTATTTGTGATGAGGTGTATCATTTCTGGGTATGGTTTATGGTGTGTTTTTGAGTTAATGAGTGAGTTTTATTCTTTTGTTTAATTTAATAAATAATAGTCTTATTGGATTCATTGTAACTGTTGAAGAGGTTTAATCAGGGTGCTAGAAAATAAATATTTTAGCTATTGTAAAAGGTTTCTCATTTACCAGGCTATCTTAAGCGATTGTGCGAACCGTTTCTACAATTGGGTGTTTGTGATCCGCTTCCAGGATCAATGCCTTTTGTAGTGGTAAGTTGTCGGTGAGTCTGAGAATTTGAGGTTGACTGTATCGTGGTTTGGGTGCAGTTATAATGGGTCAACGGTTGGTGTAAAGGAGAGATGATGCTTGCGTGGTGAGTGTTATATCGACCATAAAGACACTGATCAATCTTACTTAGTGTGGGTATGAATAAAAGCCTGAAATAAACAATAAGTGCATAACTTTAATTCACTTCGAAATAACTGGCCCTTAGTCTCTTATACTCATGGTTGTTTTTATATAGGTAATCCTAAATGCCTAACAGTAAGCTAATACGTATTATAAAATAATGAAATAATGATGGGTTATAACCTCGTTTTGCGGTGCTTCTGATCGGTTTGGTTTTTTTTCCATGATAATGGCTTCTATGATTGTATAGCTTCCGGCAACTTAGAGTGTAAAGTTAATGCAGGCTTCAATTCCAGAAAAATTTAATATTATAATCAGTAAAGTGATTATTCTAACTGAAGTTTGTTTGTTATTTGGTCAATCTGTGATTCGTTAGCATGTTCCTTGTTTTTTGATCAGTGGATTCAGCAGATTTTATATCTATTGGCACATGGTAGCCCCTGTTAATGTGCTGAGTGTTATATTTAACTTTAGAATTGAATAGATCACATGATGCGTATTTAAGTAAGTAAAATATCGTGTAATAATATGTGGACAATACAATCTCCGTGATGTTCAATAGCGTGTGTTTGGTCTGATCTATTGATTGATTATAATGCACAGTTTTTAGAAACTATAGGTATCTATAATTGGGGTTTTTATGAAATACTTGAATTTAATAATGATGTGTTTATTTTCTGTGTGTTTAGTAAGCTGTGTGCCTCCTGACTATCCTCATGGTAACCATCATTCGTCATCGCATCATCACCATCATTCATCATCACCGCCTCCACCACCGCCACCTCCTCATCATCATTAATCAGAGTGGAGTCTCTTTAGTGTAAGCTAATGTTGGCGTCACAATATTTCGAAGAATGGACTAAAATAAGAATATTGCAACCACGCGTCAATGATAGTGCTTGCAATAAAATAGAAAGCAGATGCTCGTTTGCCTGAAAATGGTCATAAACAGGTGGGCTAGAATAGACGTTCTGACTTAAGGTTGTATTGTTTTAGAACAAAAAAGTAGCTGTAGGTGATCTTAATATCTCTTCAATCACTCCTTAGCACTGAATTAATATCTATCAAGTATAATCATTCACCGTGATATGCGTTGAATGAACAATACTCTAGAAATCATTGGATCAACAATCGTTGATAAATCATCTAAAGATCAGTCTTAATTTGGGCTTTTCTGTGTTTATTGAAAATGATTACGATTACACTCGAGGGAATCCCCTATCGTTGATTTTTTCCCCCACAAAAAGAAGTAAAGTCTACCCGATATTGAAGGGATACATGTCGAATCGTGAACGGATCGATGGTCAACAGACCAATGGAATTGAGGGGGGTGGTAATGCGGGATTCAGGTAAGGCGCTAGTTGATGGTGGTTGGTAGAGAAATATTAGACTCGGTTTTCTAGAAGATTTGGTTCATCATTATTATCATCTCTTTTAAGTTTATGGCTAGTAAAAATGCTAGGGGGCTTTTCATCAGTTCTTGTGTTCTGATTGGATCCTGGGTGCATGCAAGACACCGTGAGTGATTCAACTAATAAAGCAATAAGAGCTGTGCAAGCATAAGCATGGTCAGTAAGTAGTTTATTTTTCTCCCCAGGTAACCAGTAAGCGACAAGAGCGATAGCTGTTACTAGTGATAGAATGGGTATGGTATTCATTCGATCAGGATAGTTAATTTCAGATCGACCACGATTTTTGGATAGATAGTTACAGAATCCATAAGCAAAAGAAAACAGAAAAGAGTCTGCTATTGTAGTTAATAGAACTATTTTATTGTTATTACCCCCATTTCCAAATGAGGCTTGTTTGATAGCGCCAGTCAGGGCTTTCCAGAAGCGTAGCAGTATAGTTGGATCATCAAGCAAGTGATCAAAGATGGTGGTTATGGTTGCTTGAGTGGCCTCGCAGATTGTATTTTCTTGAGTGGAATACTCAACGACTTGTAGATAGATTCCTCTTAAGTAAATATCAACATAAACACTGCTGGAAAAATCTAGACCCAATATCAAATAAAACACGGCCGAGGATATTGCTTTTTCTTGCTTGATATTCTCGATAATGAGTTGGTTGTTAAATAGGTTAAGCGAAGTAAATATGAGACTGGCAGAAAAATAATATTCTGGATGTTTGTGCTTAAAGGTCCCTGAATGTTCCGTGTTTTTTTCTATATCATTATTATCTTCGTAATCTGCCTCAGTCCATCCATGAGTCGCATGATACAGTGGCCACAGTGTTGCAAATACTAGGATGAGACGTGTTGCTAAGACTTCATTTTCGGTAGTGCCTTCACTCAGGCCATTATCTTTTTCTGAGGCTTGTACCATCAATACGGCAGCAATGTTAAATATGCATGACGTGATTGCATAGCGAGTGTTCAGCGAACCAAAAGTTTCTTTGAGTTTGTCTAATGGCGGGTGATCTTCATTGGTAGGGGTCAGTGTCTCATTGTTTTCTAGCTCGTTACTGTTTGTTTTGTCGTTTAATTGTGAATAGGGACAGTTGTTCATTTCTATGGCTCGCGTGTGAAGATGATAGACAGTAATAATGGATGTGTTGTGATGATTGGGAGATTTACCAGTGTTTTTTTTAAGCTTTATTTAATACTATTTTATATTCTGTCTGGTCAAAATTTTCATGATAGTGCACTATTTTTTTACCGAAGACAATGCTTTTCGATCAACTTTAAGTTTTTGCTGTAAGTTACTGTAATTAATATTTTTATTATTTTGTTCTGTTTGATGATTTTAGCTTGTTATGAATCAAAGCTTTTTTATTTAATGGAGTCGATGCAGCTTTGAATAATGCTATGAGTGATATCGCTCCAGTTGCTTTTGAAGTGGTCTTTGGTTAATTCAAAATAGCAGAGTCTTGAGTCTGTTATTAGGTATTTGTAGCGAGCAAGTTGCATCATGATATCTTCCCAATCGGGCATGGTGAGATTAATTGTTCTTAGGCAGTGTTGTAAGTCTGTGGCTGTCTGAAGTTGTTTTAATTGGCGATACTGTGTGATGTATTGTTCTAAGTATGCTGGATTAAGTTTCCATCTGGCTAAAGCGTAGCTATTTAAAATCACTCGCCATAATTGTTGGCGCAGACACTGAGTAACGTAAATATGTTCATTGTCATTGTCTATCTGTAGTTCTTGTGGGTAATGATAAAGTGATAAAATAGCATTGGTTGTCTTTATATCATGTTCTTTATGTGCTATCAGATCCTCTAGAATAGCGCGGTCTGGCATGTCATGAGGATTGTTTAGCCAGTTAAGGTAGTGTTTGAATAATGGGTGAGGTGTGAGATCTGGGGTAACATGTTTTATTGTCATTAAACAGTAAGTGATGTGTTTTTCGAGTATTCCAGTCAGGGAGGCTGTGTTGTGATTGATGGCGTGTTGTTTAAATAGGTTTAAGCTTTGTATCGTGATGGTTGTCTGTGGTGATCTAATGGATGCTTGTGTATGCACAGTCGACAGATGAATTAAGGTGTCTTTAGCATCTTGTTTTTTCTGATCAATCCAGTGTGATGGCCACCACTGCAGTAATTGATCTTTTGTTGTTGTTGGTAAGTCAGAGTGAATTAAGGCGTGCTGAATGGTTCGCTTCCAATAAAAGGTTTGTTTGAGAATAGTAATTAATGTGTGAGCTTGGTGGTTTGTTAACAGGCGTGAATCAATGGCTTTTTGTAATGTAAATCGAATATTGATTAAAGCTTCATTGCGCGCTGCATAGTCCAGACTGTGATCATAGTGTGCAACAGCGACTTCATCATCATCGGTGAGCGTTCCATCTTGGTATTGTTGATAGATTTTTCCATGACCTATCATGCCGTGTTGAGATAGTTCTGTAGCACGTAGTGCGCCCATGCTAGAACATCCAATCACTGTCACACCCTGATGGATAGCGGTTAAGATTTCTTTATGCCAAATGCTGGGTTTGTTTTCATAGATTCCATCAATGATGACAATAATGTTAGGGGCTTGCGACATCAGTCGCATAAGATCCCCGCACTGGATAGGCGCGTGAAAGTGGGCGTCAGGACGTAAGCTGAGGCCTTCATTATGAGATAGCGTAGGTCCAGAAAAGACATGAATTCCTGTGTGTTGGGTTTTCATAGCCACCCCAACGATGGAATGATTACTTGCATCATAGGTATGTTGAGTTTTTCATGTGTATGGTCGATACAGTATATATCTGAAGTACCATGATGAGTGAGTGTATTAATGAGTTGTTGTAGTGCTTTTTCTGATGTAGTTTCCTGAGATATTAGTTCTTCGTGTGATAGTGTTTGGCATGGTGCTTCCATTGAGATAGGTGTGTTAGCGTACCGCAGTTGATAACTAGTGCTGTAGTTATCGTCTCGAGAGCCTGAAATAATCGTCAGCCTTGTTTGAATGGCTTCTAGCAGTGCAGCTAAGATAGCTTGAGCGTCGTCTAAGTGGCAGCCGCTGCCAATGCAAGTGCCTATTGATCGAGTTAGGTTGTTATCGATGATTTCACAAAAATAGACAGGGATATTCCAGGTGTTTGATATACGGTATAGCTTCACACTTTTATTATGCTGTGTGATAGCCGATAAAATATGATCAATCTGAGGGTGTTGATCATTAAGTTGAATGCGCGTTGCAAGGATATTTCGATCATGTTTCCATTGGGTGAGCGTGTGTCTTTCTATGACTTCAAGTAAGGCTTTCGTGCAGGCTTCAGTGACGGTGTTGCCACCTGCAATTCCCGTTGTGGTTTGGCGAAAGTAATGGGTTTGTGGTGTTTGTAGTGTCATGTTCATGGCAATTGCTTTATGGGGTATCCACATGGGAGACTGATCCATGAGATGGCTCGCTGACACCCATTCAAGGGGTTGTTTAGAAAGGTTGGGGTGCATAAAACAACCGTGGTGTATATGTTCTGGATTAAGATGGAAATGCTGTTTATCGCGTGCATCATAACTGCAGAATATTCTTGGAAGATGGTCAGATTCTAGGTGATATAATTCTAGAGACTCCATGATAGCCGATACTTTAGCTTGGTTAGGATCGAGTCCCTTTCCTTGCGCTACACAAAGAAACTTTGAGTCAGGACGTATCGCTTGCCATACAGGTATTCCAATATCATCTAGCCCTGTAATATTGCTGAGTCGCGTGATCCCTGTTAGATGTAACAAAGACTCTAAGTGAGATAGCGTCGCTGACAGAGGTTGTGATCGAAAGCTTTCATGAAGAGGAGGGGGCTGAAATTGATGCTGTGAGTTATTTTCTAGTAATGGTGTCTCACTCACAACGGTGTCTCGGGTTGGTTTTATGGTGTTGGGAGTCAGGGGGAAGGAAGTCCCTGCCCATCCATGGGCAAGGGTTTCAGGGATGCTCAGTTAAAATAAATCGCCTGGGTTTGAAAAGGGTTCAATCACAGCTGAATGTGTTTGTAAGTCATGATTCGATAGGATGCTCAAAGACTGGTGTTCTTGTCGAAGTGTGTTTTCCATTCCCTCTACTCCTTGTGTTCGGGTTTGTGGTTGGCTTGAGAGCTGGCTTATTGCGTCAAACGTAATCAATTTATAGATCTTTTTGATCTGCTTTGCAATTGATCAATCGGTTATTTGGATAATTAATAATTCCTTAATATTTGGTTGGATTTGTAGTTTATATTTGTCCTAAAGGGGGGGTGATAATACCTTGGTGAAAGGTCTAATGAAGAGGAAAAAGCCTAAGATTGGTTGATGTGAGGGTTATTAATGCCGATGCAACCTCTTAAAAAGGCGCCAGAGTAAGCGGGTTTACGATGAGAGTTTGCAGGGATGCAATAATGAAAATGTTTATCGAACTCATCGACTAGAGTGGATAAATTAATTTCATCATGAATGTCTTTTTTAGAGTGTAGAAAGTGAAGATCGATCGAGTTTAGCATTTTAGCAATCACGGTGTTATGCAGGCCAGTGGTCTGTTGCATGACAGCATCGTGGTAGTTCGTGAAGATGTGTTTCAGCTCTCTTAGGTCATGCAAGGTGGTGGTAAGACGCTTGGTTCGATTGAGTGACGCTAGCACGGTGGGGTATTGGAATGAATAATAAGCTGTAAAGTCTGAAGTTTGGTAATTAAAACGTGCTGCATGAATAATGGTGGGAATATAGTTCTTTAAGCCATAGTCATTCAGTATAATATCTTGCAGTGTTTCAAGTGGTAATGCCGAGTCATCAACAGCAACACGTAACCCTGGGAATTCACCTAGTGCGATGGCTAAAATATATTTGAATGTTTCTGCAAGATAGGTATTAGGTTTAAGGTTACGTTGTGTTGTAACCATGTTGAATGAATAATCATAATAAATTTTATTGCGTAAATAAGATGACTTAAGCCAGGCGAGTTCTATTAAGTAGCAATACAGGGGTTGCCAGCTGGCGTCATTTTTAATCAGGTCAACCCACTGCTGAGGAAAGAGAATGACGCTGGATTTCCAGGGTTGTTCGCAGCTTTTTGCACGCACGGCGTCTCGAAAAAATGTTCCTTGTTCATACAGTGATTTAGGGTGGGGTGATTTTAAATGAAGCTTGCGCTTTAATTGCATATAGTGAATGGAGTCATTAAGGTTGGGTAACGCAAAACAAGACCTTGATCCAGAAGCCATTTGCGTGACAGGTGTTGGGTGTAAGCTTTTATTTTTTTCTAAGTGTAACGATAACGCAAAAATGTCACCTGGCTGAAAGATTTGAGAGGGGATAATGCTGTTGCCTGTATCAACGAACAGTTCAAGGCGCTTATCTATTAGGATGCCTATGGGAATATAATTGCCTGCGTAGCTAAAATCACGAGCTAATTGAGGATTGCTATGTTCAGATATGCATCGTAATTGATCATTGTCAGGGAAATGAAATTGTTTTCCATTATCAATGATTTCACCAAAATTATACTGTGCATGGTACAGTGGCATGCTTTCATCGGGAGCTAGCCGATCAATGATCGCGGTCATCTCAGGGTTGATCGGTTGTAAAATTTTACGAGCTTGGTCCCAGGTGATTGTTGTTAGTGCATTGTTCATAGTCTTCCTTTCATGGTCTGAGTGTGGCAAATGCACGGGCACTGTTTGTTCTCAGCCGGTTACATACTACCGATTATTATCCAATAAAAAAAGTCAGACGTATGATCATTGAAAAAGATCATCTGAATGGATGATTGTTAATATAATGTTAAGTTAGCGGTCCTGATTCAATTGATGTAGGTCATTCTTCCGTAATTTATTCAGTGCAACTGGATATTCTGTGATGTGTGTCAATTCATCAAGAGTTTTATCATGACATAGTGATCATCTACTAGGTTACAGTGATCTTGATGAGGAGAGGGTTATGTTAGTGAACGGTTATTCGGTCGGTGAGTGTTTGTCACGTTTTTTAGAAAACGGAACATCAGACTCGTGTGAGATATTAAGCAATGCTTTGATCCCTATAGTGAAAAAAAGCATAGAAGATTTTAGGGTGGTGGGACGATTTAAAGAGATGATGAGCGAGGTTTCACAAAGTGGGTATGATCTTTCAGAACAATTACCCACACCTGATGCTGATGATATTCAGTCAGCAGTGGTATTTGAATCTTTTAAAGTATTATTACCTTATTTTAACCCTAACGATATTTTACACAGTGATGCTGTGTATTGCCGTACTATTGAATCTGCACTTGGTTTGCCTGAGAGTCAGGAGCAGTTTTTCGAGCAAAAGGCGTTGAGTGTTATTCGATTGCTTGTGCTGTATTGGTTTTCTAACCATCAGAATCATTTTATTAATCACTTTACTGATGCCATTCTGTCATTAATGAAGTTAATTTCGGATTTTCAAACTGCTGTAGGAGATCTGCCCCTTGATTATCCGGGTCGTTCGAGAGGTATTAAGTTAATATGGCGATTGCGCGATGAAGTGGTTTTTTCAATTGATCGTATAGGTCGAAAGTTTTCAAAATCTTGTTTTAAAGAACATGCCAGTATGGGTGGGCTGGGTTATGAAATGGACCTCCTCATGGAGAAAATTGAGGTGTTAATCGACTCTGAGAGAAGTAAAGTGATAGCCTCAAGTGAGTATGAAAATATTGTGTATTTGGTTGGGTTAATCGATGCGATGTCGTCTGGTATGATCGATCAGCATCGCTCTGCCTCTTTAATATTGTCTCGTGAAAGTCAAGATAGTGAATATACGGCATGTGATGTGCCAGGTTTGTATAATGGAAACCATTTTGCATTGTCTTTAAATAGCTTAGCGCCTTTTTTACAAGGAAAATTACAACAATACCATGATAGTTATTCTGACCCGATTGCTCATTGTGTTCTTAAAGAAGTCAGCCTGTTATTGGGTCATGTTTTAGATTATGAAACTTTTTTACATCAAGCGAGCCATGACCCATGGCATCAGGTTGATGGTCAAGGCGGAAAGCCGCTCAATATCGTAAATGTTTTATTAAGTGATATTGCTGCTTTTGTTGATAAATTTATGGATGATGATATTAAACTGACTGATGGTGATAAAAAACTACAAGCAGACGAACAAGCTTTGGCTCATCGTATGCTGGAGCATATTGCTTATTATCAAAAAATGAGTCAGGGTTTTTGTTCTGCTCATGTCATGGCGCCTTTAGATGCATTGGTTAGTAGGTTGGAGTATGTTTTGTATGAGCAATCGATTTTCTTAAATGCGTATTCAAATTTATTAACCAGTGTGGAAGAATTTGATGGCATTATTGAGAGCTTATCCCCCGAAAAACAAGCTATGATCCGGCCTTATTCCCATAATCTCCGTTCTTATGCGGCAGATTATGCAGTGGCTGTTTCTGAGGGTGTTGAGAAACCCCGTCGCTATACAGTCGATCCAGCTGTTACTCAGGAGTTTCAAGTCAAAATGGGTAAAGTCATTGAGCAAGCTGATCGTTGTTTGTCGGTTCATCGGCATCCTCTCTGGTTTCGTACAGCAGTGAGGTTGATGATGTCAGTAACACATTTCATTGCGTCATGTCTTACCGCTGGACCACGTCACGTGTATCACAAAGAGTTGTCATCGCAATTATACCATTCTGATTACCTTCCAGCGTCATCGGTATTTGCCAATACCTCGATTCACCAATTGTCACAGAGTATGGTAATGCTTGGTCATGACATTCATCATTAAAATGGTTGTTTGTTGTATTTTATATGATATTGACACAGTATGAGTGTGTTGGTAACGTATTGAAAATTAGGGTGATCTACTAACTTTTATTGCCGATACTATTCACGATATGGCAGGTGTATCGAAATACTCAGTTAATTGATGGATAGCCATCAGGATGTTTTTATGAGTTCTCATCAGACAGTAACTTTTATTGGAGTGCCCACTGATCTGGCAGGTAATGAAAGAGGGGCTGCGCAAGCGCCATCTATCATTAAGCGATCAATAGATCAGTGGCGTACTTGTCAGTGGTTGGATGATTTGAAGCTTAATCCTTCTTTGGTTGAGTCTTCTGTTCTCGCTCAATTAACCGAACTGTTTAGTCGATTGTCAGAGAAGACCTACAAACATGCACAAGATCAGCAGCCATTTATTACGATTGGTGGAGATCACTCCGTGGCATTAGCATCTTGGGCTGGCGTTTCTAGAGCGCTTCAGCAGCAGGGTGAGTCATGGGGTCTTATTTGGGTCGATGCGCATTTAGATATTCATACTTTTGAAACCAGTCATACTCAAAATATTCATGGTATGCCAGTTGCAGGCTTGCTGGGTCAAGATCCCATGTTAATGGATATGGTAAAACTTTCGACACCTGCACTAAAACCTGAGCATTTATTTTATCTTGGTGTGAGAAGTTATGAGCCTGAAGAAAAGCAATTAGTAGAATCATTGGGTTGCCATGTTTACGATATGTGTGCGATTCATGCTAGAGGTGTTGATTCTATTATTGCAGAGATCAGTCAAAAATTATCTGCTCAAGGTATTCATAAAATTGGTATGAGTATCGATATAGATGCGCTGGATCCTGATGTTGCTTCAGCGGTTACTGTCCCAGAAGATGATGGCATGTTGTTATCACAGGTTGTGACGCTTATTAGTCGATTGGGTGGTGATTTTCAGATGATCGGTGCTGATCTTGTTGAGTATTGCCCAGATAGAGATCAAGCTGAGCAGTCATTGCGTTGTATTCAGAATATCCTCAGTTCATTACTGCTAAGCATGCAAAACATTCAGTAATTATTATATAAACAATAGGAGAGGCTCATGAAGAACGTGTTACAAATAAGTCTGTCTATACTGTTGAGTTATGCCATTTCAGGTTATGCAGCATTGTCTATTCAGACTCGTCATGGAGTTCGAACTATTACGGCTGATGCGTTGCCTTCGTATTCACTGAAAGATAATTTCCCTAATCACTGTAATCCTAATGCAGCTTCTAAACAAAAACTTCACTTTACTGTACCAGTTAATCCCTCGTACAAAAAAAATGCAATCTATTATAGAGCGCCATTTAAATTTGGTATTGCTATTAACGGTGTTCCATTTGATCCAGAAGCAGCTGAGTATTGGAGTAAGGATCATAATACCCCCTGTAATAAGAATGATGCCCGTTTTCATGATGCATGGCCTTATAATGCGCTATCTCCTGATGTTAATCTTGGGTTGGACGAATCGCATGGGCATGTGCAGCCGAATGGAACTTACCACTATCATGGGTTGCCAACACAGCTGATTGCTTCTTTACCATCGAATACGATGCAAATGGTAGGCTATGCTGCAGATGGTTTTCCTATTTACTCAAATTTAGGCTATGAGAGCAGCTATGATGTTAGCAGTAAACTTAAAAAGTTAGCGAGTAGTTACCAATTGAAAGCCGGCACAAGACCCGTAACGGCTAATGGGCCTACAGGAAAGTATGATGGCAGGTTTCAATCGGATTACTATTACAAGGCTGGATCTGGTGATCTAGATGAATGTAATGGGAAATTTGGAGCGACTCCTGAGTATCCCAAAGGTACATATTTTTATGTAATTACGGATACTTATCCATTTATTGGTCGCTGTTTTCACGGTATTCCAGATTCATCATTTATGATGAGTCCAGGACATCATCGCCCACCGCTTATGCCAAAACAGCATGTTAAGTAGTCATATTTAACCTTGTGAGTCATAATGATTGACTGTTGTTCTCTCTTTTCTTGAAGTCAGGATGTTTTGTTCTGAAGGCCGGTGTTAGCTTGCGTACGTTTATCTTCTGTTTTCGTTTCTAGGTTCATGCCTGTTTTTGAAAATTGATTGTAAGTATATCGAGTTGCTGCTTTTGATAAACGTTAAATTCATTATCTATTTCATCAATTGTTTGCAAGCCGATCTTATCTTCTATTGATTTAAGCTTGCCTTGCATATTTGTATTAAAATTTTCGGCATGTTAAGGCATGATCTGTGCTGATGAATTAACTATTGGAAGTGATGAGTGAGTAGCCGACGTTTGTGACTACCTTTTTCGGATTTATTTATGGATTTTGTAATGGCTTTCAACTGATAATCAATGGATTTTTCACTGATAGAATTTATTAACTCGATGACTTGATGCGTGTTAGCCTGTTGGTGAAAGCGTCGTGCGAGATCTTTGATCATTTCTTGTTGATCAGTGAGTTTGTCATAGTTTTTGAGTGATTCTATGAATGCTTTATCGTGATCTGTTTTTTCATCTAATGAGAGGGTTTTACTTGTATACGCAATATTTGGAATCAGATTTTATGTTGTTTGGTTTTGTTTATTTGTCCACTCAGGTTGGCTGATGCTGAGAGTTTGATTTTTTTATCTTTATCGGTGCTTTTAAAATATTTTTCTCAGTTTTTTGGTAGGGATGTCTGTAGTGAATTTTTTCATTAGATCGTGCTACCGTGATTGTTACCATATTTAATCAGCTCTCATTATATTTAAAATAGTGATGTTTTATTTAATCAAGGAGAATGTATGTCAAAACCGATTATTATGGCGATTTTTTGCAGTTGTTTGGCGTCATGTGCTGTGCTAGCTGCTAATGAATCTGTCTTAATTGATAATTCATCCAATGCTCAAGGTGCTTCTATATCATCCAAAGAACCTGTGGTTGATATTAACCAGGCCAATGTCAGTACCTTAATGACACTTCATGGGTTAGCTGAAAAAAAGGCACAAGCCATCGTTGCGTATCGAGAAGATCACGGTGAGTTTTCAAGTGTTGATCAGTTAGTAGCAGTGAAAGGAATTGGTAAAAAATTATTAGAAAAATTAAAAGCTAATAATCCTAATCGAATCGTCAGTAAGGTTTCTCACACATAATAAAAAAGCCACTATGTTTGTTATGCATAGTGGCTTTTCAAAGAGTTATTCTTTTAAAAAATTAGCTATCGTTAATCAAGCTAATTTTTAGAAGCTTGCAGATAAATATCCGCCAAATTGGTAATCACCTAAGAAGTTATTGTCCACAGTCCATAAGCTCTTGTCTTGGTCTGTGTCTGTGTAAAATGCGCCAACATTGAAAGTTTGATTGATGGTGTAGTCTAAGTTAACTTTCCAATCGGTGTAGTCAGATGCGGCATTGCCATCACCTTCGAATTGAGTGTTACCAACATGGAATGTTCCGGTTAATGGTGTTTTACCAATTGGTACATCAATATCAAGACTATAGTACTGACTACCCTGTGCGTCGGCAAATCCCCAGGCATCAGTAGATACAACACCATAAAAGTAAAACTTTGCACTAAACTTTTCAAAGTCTTTTGACAAACCGATATAGGCCTCAGTAGCATTAGTTTCAGCAGTTGATGATATGTTATCACCAGGATAATAAAACTGTAGAACCCCGATGTCATAATCAACTGGTCCAAGGGTTCTTGCTAGACCCCCATAAAAGTCGAATTCTACAGAGTTTTGAGACATGTAATCGCCAAGCGTTGTCCAGTCTACATTGGATGACCAGGTCCCAACATAAGCACCGCTTTTGTGATTAACATCAAATCCACCTTGAACAGCTGGCTTAGAATCTGTTTGTGTATATCCACGAAAGATATAATCTGAATAGAAGCCAACGTTTGCACTGAAAGTGAAATCAGATGTTTGTTCTTCAGATAACGCAAGTTGACTCGTCGACAATGCTAGTAGCACACCAGAGAGTATCAACTGTTTTTGGCTTAATGGCATTTTTTTCTCCTTGTTATTTAAGTTTGCTGTTAAAACGGTTCAAATTATTTTTTAGGAATTCTTTCTCGTGATCTGAGCGTCTATTTCCCAAACTCAGGGTAGGCTTTCATACCACATTCAAGTGCATCCAATCCCATGAGCTCTTCTTCAACTGTTGGTCTTAGGCCTAATAGTGCTTTTAATATGAATACTACAATCGATACCGTGATGAAGGTCCATAGGAAAATAGACACGATTCCAAGTGCTTGTATTCCAAAGCTTGCAGCACTGTTTGTGAATGGCACTACCATGACTCCAAATGCACCTGCTGTTCCATGTGAGGATATAGCACCAACGGGGTCATCAACCTTCGCTACTCGCTCAAAAAATAAGATAGAGTAATACACAAGAATACTTGCGATAAATCCTATAATCGAAGCGGTTCCAGCAGAGGGTGTATCAGGCGAGGCAGTGATAGCCACAAGGCCGGCGATGGCACCATTAACAACCATCGTAACATCAATTTTCCCTGTATTCAGTTTACAGCAAACGAGAGCACCTATTACTCCTGCTACTGCAGCTGCATTTGTATTCATGAAGACCAGCGATACTATCCCTGCATCTTTAGCTGAGCTTATTGCTAGTTGAGACCCACCATTAAAACCAAACCAGCCTAACCATAGGATAAACCCTCCTAAGGCAACTAGCGGTATGCTAGACGGTGGCATCGGTGTTGCATTACCGAATTTATCGCAATACTTACCGTGGCGTGGGCCTAGGAATAGGATAGTTGCAAGAGCAGCTGACGCCCCGCAAACATGGACAATTCCAGAACCTGCGAAGTCTTGATAGCCGAGTTTTTCAAGAAAACCTCCTCCCCATTTCCAGAAGCCTTCTATCGGGTATATAAAACCTGTGACAATAATGGATAGTATAAAGAATGGAATTAAGTTCATCCTTCCTGCAACAGCTCCTGATATTATTGACATGGTGGTTGCAACAAAAACGGCTTGAAAGAAAAAGTCTGCGGCTTCTGAGAAGCCGAGTTCTTTATTGAACGTTAACATTTTGGGGTTTAATCCCCAGGTTGAGCCGATTTTAGGAAAGAATGAAGAAAAGATATTATCTCCAGGATACATTAAAGAGAATCCGCAAAGAAGATACATGAAACAAGCGATTGAATAGAGGCCAAGATTTTTCGTAACAACTTCAGAAACGTCTTTTTTACGAATTGATCCAGCTTCTAACATTGTAAAACCCGCGGCCATCCACATTACAAGTGCCGCAGAAAATAGAATGTATATGGTGTTTAAAGCAAAACCTAGCTCAGACATTAAAAAACCTCCATGTTTTTGATGGCTAATTACAATTCAGATAAATCTGTAATATATTACCCTTCAGATTTTATAAATATTTCTTATAAAAAACAATGGCGTAATTAATTTTACCTGGCTTTATTTTGTCGATATAATCAATTTGTTTTTTTGTGGGCAATAAAGGAGTAAATAATGTTTTCACAAGCTACATACATTTGGATAGATGGTGCAAAGCCATACTCAAAACTTCGAAGTAAAACTCGTGTCGTGAAGTTACAGTTAGATACCGTTAAGCTGGATGATTTTCCTGAATGGGGCTTTGATGGTTCATCGACTAACCAGTCTGACGGGCATGATTCTGATTTAATTTTATTGCCTGTTACTTTTGTTCCTGATCCGTTGTTAGGGAATGGTAATTTCTTAGTGTTATGCGAAGTTCTTCAATCTGATAGGGAGCCACATCCAACTAACCATCGAGCAACATTACGATACCTTATGGACAATGGCGCGAGAGATCTCGATCCATGGGTTGGGTTTGAGCAGGAGTACACTTTGTTCCAAGGAAACACTCCCCTTGGCTGGCCAGAACATGGATATCCTGCACCACAAGGTCCTTTTTATTGTGGTGTTGGTGCTGATGAAGCTTTTGGTCGCGAGCTTGTTGACAGGCATACGCAAGCATGTATTGATGCAGGTCTAATGATATTCGGTACAAATGCTGAGGTAATGCCAGGTCAGTGGGAGTTTCAAATTGGATACAGAGGCGTTAGCACTGAAGTTGCTGACCCACTTTCAACCAGTGATCACTTATGGTTTGCACGATGGTTGCTATATAGGATTGGTGAAGATTACGGGATCAGTGCCACTCTCGATCCAAAACCTGTAGAAGGCGATTGGAATGGAGCTGGTAAGCATACTAATTTCTCCACGGTTTCAACACGTGATAAGAAAACAGGAATGGATGCCATCAATAAAGCAATAGCTGCACTAAAAGAAGCTCACGATAAACACATTGCTCTATACGGATATCGTTTAGATAAGCGTTTAACAGGATTGCATGAAACATGTAGTATCAACGAGTTTAAATCTGGTGTTCGTGACCGTGGTGCTTCAATTCGCATCCCTCAGGCTGTTGCGGAGAAGGGGTATGGGTACTTTGAAGATCGTCGCCCTGGTGCTAATGCCGATCCTTATCAAGTGACTTCATTGCTAATCGAGACTGTCTGTGGGATAAGCCCTCCTAAATAGCAATTTTGTTTCACGTAATTTTGTCATCAGCTTGTTGGTTTTGGTTACACTGACAAGCTGATGTCTTTTATACTCCCTTCATTCTTGTCACTTATCTAGTTGAATCCCGCTTTTTTCTACGTCTCGTTTGTTATGTTGCTTTTGATGATGGTTAGAGTTTCAAACGAGATGATTTGCTGATCATCGATGCGCAATATTTGTGCGGCCTCTTCCCAGGCCCCCAGTACGTAGCGTAGTGCAGGTTGATTCTGTACTGTAAGGTCATGACAGTCAGGCTTGTGGGTGTGACCATGAATAAGGCAATCCGCTTCATGAGATTGCATGAGTCTTGTGGTTGCTTCTAGGGTGACATCATAACGTTGATCGTTCATGTTATCGTTGGGCCTATTTTGGCTGGCAAGGCGAATTTTATGGGCTATTTTTTGTCGCCACTTTAGCGGTAGATATAGAAAAAGTTTTTGTAACCAGCGCTGGTGTGTAATACGACGAAAGCGTTGGTGACTGATATCGTCGGTGCATAGAGAATCACCATGACACAGTAGAATGGGTTTTCCATAGCAGTCAATCATGCAGGGGTCTTCCAGTAGGGTTGCACCAGCTTGCTGACAGAAGGCTTGACCCATCAGAAAATCTCGGTTGCCATGCATGAGATAAATCGCAGTTCCTTGTTTGTGTAGTGTTTGCAGTGCTTGGCAAACGCTTTCAGACAGCGGTGTGATATGATCATCGCCGACCCAGACTTCAAAAAAATCGCCTAAAATATACAGCGCGTCAGCATGCGTGGCTTTTTTTTCTACAAAGTCAAAAAAGGCTTGTGAGATCTCAGGGTGAGATTCGCTGAGATGAAGGTCTGATATAAAATAAGTATGGCGTGTCATGGCTGTGCAGTGTAGCATACTTTTCTGATAAAACACCTGGATTTCAGCTGTTCCAGGATGATGGGGAGTAGAGTGAGTGAAGATTTATGATAGTTTGCATCAAGATAAACGTGAATTTGTTCCTTTAACGCCTGGCGAGGTCACCTTATACGTGTGTGGTAACACGGTCTATGACGATTGTCATATTGGTCATGCGCGTGCGGCGGTTATCTTTGATATGGTTGCTCGCACTTTTCGAGCACTGGGTTATCGTTTAACCTGGGTGCGTAACATTACCGATATCGATGATAAAATCATACAGCGCGCGTTGTTGAATCAAGAAACCACTGAAGCCCTGACTGAGCGTGTGATTAATACCATGCATCAAGATGAGCAAGCTATTGGTGTAATGCCGCCCGATCATGAGCCAAGGGCAACAGATTATGTGCCACAGATGATTGCTTTGATCCAACGATTGATTGATCAACAGATGGCGTATGTTGCAAACAACGGTGATGTGTATTTTTCGGTTAAGTCCTATCCCGATTATGGTCAACTTTCACGTCGCGATGTTGATGCTTTGATGAGTGGTGTTCGTATTGATGCCAATGAGGATAAGCGTGACCCTCTAGATTTTGCGTTATGGAAGCACGCTAAACCTGATGAGCCTTCTTGGGCATCACCGTGGGGTGAGGGTCGTCCAGGTTGGCACATTGAATGTTCTGCAATGGCTGCTGAATTGTTGGGAGAAACGATTGATATTCATGGTGGTGGTATGGACCTTAAATTTCCTCATCATGAAAATGAAATTGCACAATCGCAAGCAGCTCATGGTTGTACGTTAGCTAATTATTGGATGCATGTCGGCTTGTTAACTATCAATGATGAAAAGATGTCGAAGTCACTGGGTAATTCAATTACGATTGGCGACTTCTTATCCGATCATCACCCAGAGGTATTGCGACACTTTATGTTAGGGAGTCATTATCGTAGTCCGATTAATTATACCGAATCTGCGATTGCAAATAGTCAGCAAGCCTTGGAGCGTTTATATACAGCTATTCGAGGTCTCGAGCATGGGATTGATTGTGAGGTTGAACATCCAAGTTATCAAGCTTTTCTAGCTGCAATGTCCGATGACTTTAACACACCACAGGCCTTTGCGGTGTTATTCGATTTGGCGCGTGAGATTAATCGTTTGCGGCAAGAGGGTAATATGACTCAGGCTGTGAAGCTGGCAACTATCATGCGCTCTTGTGGTGCTTTATTGGGTGTTTTACAAGAAGATGCCGATGCTTTTTTGCAATCAGGAGCCCAGCAACTTGATGTGGATGCAATAGACCATCTCGTACAAGCGCGTGATTTAGCACGCGCGCAAAAAGATTGGCAACAAGCAGATGCGTTGCGTCAGCAATTAGATGACTTAGGTGTTGTATTAGAAGATACTGCAGAGGGTACCCAGTGGCGCATGCCCTAGTACTGAGATAAACAAGAGCGAACAAGGAGGGTGCTCAGGTGAATAGTGTTATCAGGTTATTATGCTTCTTATTCTTGAGTTGTATCAGTCTACCCGTATTAGCTAATCCTTCTGTTATTCAGTTGTCAGTGAAAGGTCCAATTGGTCCTGCAACTGCTGAGTATATTTCAGACGGTATTGATCAAGCGGAAGATCTAAAGGCCGATGTGGTGGTGATTGAGTTGAACACACCAGGTGGTCTATTAACATCCACACGAGCGCTGATTGAATCAATAACGACGTCAGCCGTTCCAGTGGTAACGTATGTAGCACCGAGTGGAGCAAGAGCCACGAGTGCAGGAACCTTTATTATGTACGCCAGTCATTTTGCGGCTATGGCGCCCGGTACGCATATTGGTGCTGCTACACCGGTAGCATTAGGTGGCGCATCACCTCAAAAAGATGCTGACGGACAACCCTCCGCTATGGAAAAAAAAGTCTTAAGTGATTCGACAGCTTATATCCGTTCTTTAGCACAATTAAGAGGCAGAAATGCTGAATGGGCTGAACAAGCGGTTGTCAATGCTAACAGTTTGTCAGCCAGTGAGGCTCTTCGATTAGGTGTGATTAATTTTCTATCGCCCACGCTGGATGACTTGCTGCAACAGCTTAATGGTAAAACTATTCAGATGCCTAACCAAATGGTGACACTGTCGATTAAGCCGAATAGCATACAGGTGATTGAGCCAACCTGGCGTCAGCAACTGTTATCAACTATTACTCACCCCAGTATAGCGTTAGTACTGCTAGTGGCCGGTTTGGTAGGTGTTTATGTCGAGTTCAGTCAGCCTGGATTAATTGTTCCAGGTGTGTTTGGAGTGATTGCTTTATTACTTGCTGGTTATGCTTTGCATATTCTGCCGATCAATTATATTGGGTTGGGTTTATTAATCTTAGGTATGGTGTTGTGGTGTGTCGAAGTGATACTCGGTGGGTTTGGTGTGCTCGCGATTGCGGGCACCATCAGTTTTGTATTAGGCGGTGTTATGTTATTTGATCAGGCGGCCTTAGGGTATGCCATACCACTAGGAACCCTGTTAGGTATTGCGGCATCGGGTGCCATTGTATGTTTGCTGATTGCAAGAATGGCATGGGCATCGCATCGTCGCCCAGCCGTGATGAGTGGCAGTGGTGTAGTCGGTCATGTGGGTGTTGTCGAGATAAGAAATGATGTTGCTTGGGTAAAGATTTCTGGTGAGTGGTGGCATGTTGAGTCAGAGTCACGTTTATTTGAGGGTGATGAGGTGAAAGTGACAGCTATCAATGATTTAATTCTAACGGTTGAAATAACGAAAAAAAATAATTAAAAAAAGGGAGATTTTTATGCTTAATATAGCGTTTATTTTTGTTGTCTTTGTTTTAGCATTAATATTATTCAGTGCGATTAATATTTTAAAAGAATATGAAAGGGCGGTGGTGTTTACGTTAGGTCGTTTTACGAGCGTCAAAGGCCCAGGTTTGATTATCATCATCCCTTTTTTACAACAAATGGATCGCATTGCATTAAGAACAGTGGTGATGGATGTACCTTCTCAAGATGTGATTTCACGTGATAATGTTTCTGTGCGTGTTAATGCCGTGTTATATTTTAGGGTGGTTGACCCTGAGCGTTGCGTGATTCAGGTTGAGGATTACTATGAGGCAACCAGTCAATTGGCGCAAACCACGTTACGTGCTGTGCTAGGTCAGCATGAATTAGATGAAATGCTTTCTGAGCGAGATAAGTTAAGCCAAGAAATTCAACGTATTCTAGATGATGCATCCGATGCTTGGGGTATTAAGGTCTCACAAGTAGAAATCAAGCACATCGATTTAGATGAAAGTATGATTCGAGCTATTGCAAGGCAAGCTGAAGCAGAGCGTGAGCGTCGCGCTAAGATCATTAATGCTGATGGTGAGTTGCAGTCAGCCAATAAGCTGCAAGAGGCAGCCGCTATTTTGTCGCAAGAACCTAGAGCGATACAGTTGCGTTATTTGCAAACTTTAATGGATATGTCAGGTGATAATTCTTCTACGATTGTTTTTCCACTACCCATTGAGATGTTGTCATCATTTGTTAAGTCATGAGTCATTCATGAGATGCCGTGAAGTCAATCTGTTGAATGAGGTTCGCTGATGGCTTTGTCTAGCTGATATCTTAGTGTAAGGTATGTTATCAGTATGATGCATGCTGATCTCTTATTACAACACTCGGCGCTTCTAGTGCTGAGTGTTTATGTTTTTAGGTGGTATAAATCTACATCGCAATTCACTAGTTTTAAGAAAACCTTGATGGTTTCTGTATGTTATAAAATATTTTTTATTTAAAAAACAGAGCTTTATGGTAATCCTTGGTGTCAGGGTTTTGGTCTATAATTAATATATAGATGAAAGGAGGTGCCCGATGGTGAGTTTTAGAGAAGCAATGCATGATCCTGCGAGAACTTTTGGTAAGCCTATTAATGTAGTTCATGAGGACAGTTTTTCTTATAAGGAAAAAAAGGCTATTTTACTGGAGTGGGAATTAGATGCTCAAGCGGTATTGCGAGCCGATGAAGAAAATATGTTCACAGATTCAGTGAGTATGTTGAGTCGTGTGCATCGGGCGTTAATGTTTTTAGAAGAAGAGCGTGTTAAGTCAGAATCTTAGTGCGACCTGTAGAGGGGTTGTCTAATTTATTTTATTCGGCCGATGTCACGTTGTACCCACGATCGATTTGATGTTCCATTGAGCGCCTGTTTTTCCTGTTTTCGGTTCAGGATTCCATGCCCCTGATTACGTGAAATCAAAGTAATGGAGAAGTTAAATTATTCAGTGAGGGTCGGGTTAACTACGAAGCTAACTCTCTATTTGAGTGGTTCATTTGTTACTGTAAGGTTTTGATTATTTTCAAGTGTGATTTGACGGTCAATATTCGATTTTATCCTAGTTTTTAATGTGTCCCAGAATGATACGGCGATTGATGTTAAAGCATTACTGTCAATATCTAAGGAGGCTGCTTGTTCACGTGTAGGCATGCTTTGTTCGTGATGTAAAAAATTTTGCTGGGCGTATTTAAATAAAGTGTATTGTGTTTTTATCGGTGTTTTTTCTCTCGTGGATTGTTTGAGTGATTCAATATCTTGTTCTTGAAGGTCTGGTCGATGATGCTTGATAGATTCTTCGATTAATCTGTCTAGGCTATTATTATTGTGCCACGCACTTGCTTGGATATGGATTAAGGTTTGCAAGAATCGATGCTCAATGGCTGGCGCCACTTCGTGTATGTACTGTAGGTTCATGCTTGACTGTACTTCTATGAGGGATTGTTGAGTAAGTTCTGATTTCTGATGATCACTTAGGTCTTTTAAGCAAGGCAGCGCATCGATTTGAGCAAGGCTTTCTTTAAAATATTGAGTAAATGCTTGGTTAAATTCCGCTCTTTTATTATTTCTATTCTCATATCTTTGTATGTCTGCATTACTAAACTGAGTTCTGTTATTGGTTTTAGTTTTCTTTACTCTGCTTAGGTCATGGGTGATTGCATGGATGTGTTGCTGCATCACATGCCATTCTGCATTGAAGTCCGGTTGGATGGCGTGGTATTTCAAATTTTGATGAAATTGGTAAGTATATAGTTGAGTGGCAAAGACGATGATTTTTTTTGTCTATCTTGGGTGTAGGTTCTGAATTCTTGATCTTTAAGTAATTGTTCTATCATAAGCGTGAAGTGCTCTAGGGCAGTATGAAGACAGTGATGGCGATGAGTTTGTTTTATATGATCAACCTCCTCATTAGCTGTCAAAAAATGAACATGTTTTTTGTTGGGCAATGGTGTAGGGAATGGGGTGCTGAATGATAGATGGGTGTCTTTTGGGTAGGATGTGCCATTGGATGGCTTTGTTTCTCTTTTATTGATTACAAACTGATGGTATAGCCAGCATAACAAGCCTAATAGGCCTAAGAATTGTACGAAGGAAATATTGATAGAGCTTTCTTCTGTCTGATTGATCATGTGTTGTTCTCTTTGCAGTAGCTGGATAATAGGTGGCGGGTATAATGAGTGATTCAGTGCCTACTGTCTATGAGTAAAAAAAACATCAACAACGAGTTAATTATAAAGCACCTTGTTTATTGGCAGATGGGGTAAAAATTATTCATTACATTTGGTTAATGGGCCGCTTTTTTTATTTTTTCTTCTGAATCGTTTTTTTTATAATGCGTAGATCATAAGTTTGGTCACGCTCTATGCATTTTTGGTTATTAATTGGTCTATTTGTAGTTTTTTACAATTACATAGGAATAAAACGTGCGTCCATTTAAGATTATTTTAATGTGCGTTTGCTAAAATGTGAGACTGCACGGATAACAGCAAGGGATCCTGCTCATGCAATTGGATCAAGAAGAAAAACAACAATCTACTAGCGTATCTAATAGCGGATATCGCCTGCCCAATAGTAATCACTCATCTCCTGCTCCCGGTAAGGAAGATGCTTCCGATGATGAGCTTACTGATGGTGAATGGACACCGCCTAATACTCCTCTCCATTCTTCTAAGAATTTAAACGATGAGATAGCTGATTGTGTGGTTTCTATATCGACTGAGGGTGATACCTCCACTGAGCGTGATACTTTCGACGAGCGGGACACTGATGTGAAATCGACGCCGCCTAGTAGTCCGATTCCTCTTCAGCTCATTGACGTCTCCATACGCGAGCTGAATAATCGTTTGATAGATGCCAATGAAAACATGAATCAGATTAAAGCAAGAACTATTGAAGACGGTGAATCAGCGCGTGACTGGAGACAGAGCCTTGTTCGTAAGTTGCAAATCGAGAAAAAGCAACAATTAAGGAAACATCTTCATCCATTAAAAGATAGTGTGGCAACTCAACTGGTTACTTGGGAAGAACCAAAAAATCGTCATAACGCAAATGCAATAAAAGAAGCTCGAGCTAAGTTTGTAGGGCCATGGTTGGCCAAACTTCATGCTGCAATTGATAACGGTCACTTTGATGATCCTGAAAAAGCTGTCACGAAAAGAGTCTCTGAAAAAGATAATATACTGCACCGTGAAGATTATAGCGCGGAGAGTGAAGAATCTTTAGAAGCATTACGAGAGAAAATATCTCAGTTAGAAAAACTTAATAGAAAAAAGACAAAAATTCCAGAAGACTCTCTTAAAGAATATAACGCTCTTCGAAAAAAACTTGGGGAGTCAAGAAAACAACACAATCTTCGCGTGAAGTTTGAAGATAAGGAGCCACTAGAAAAATGTCACGATGAGTCGCTCCAGGATAAACTTAAGGATCCATTGGGAGTAATGTTTAATGATCCATTGCTGTCAATGATAGATTCACAAGTTCAGGATAAAAAACAATTGGCTTACAATGCTATCCGTGGTGATATCGAGTCAGAAATCGATCGACTTAATAAGAGATATTTGAAAAGACTTCAAGAATATAAAAATATACATCATAACTTGCCTCCTATTTCAGATATAAAAAAATTCGCGAATACTTTATTATCTAAATCAAGTGTATTTTACGATGAAAAAATTCGTGAGCAGATGGTACTTTTTACTCGTTTATCTGAGATGGTATCAGATTTATGTGGTGTTTTAGCATTGCAAGGCCGGCCTTCTTACCGACAAACGTTAGAAGAAATCCCCCATATTCAGTCATCAGTGGTTGAATTATCTGCATTTGATAGGGAGACTGCGATCAGCAAGCTCTATAAGTTGTTTTCAGATATTAAATGCAAAACGGATTTGGGAAATATTTTCCTTGAGTGTCCTGCTGATTTTGGTGATGAAGAGCTTGCTCAAGAGAAGGCTTATGTTGATCTTCTTATGAAGCGTTTCTCTAAACAGTCGATTGTTTCTGCTCCTCTATTACAATTCTTTTCATATTATGACCTCCTTAATCCAGAGTTTGACGGCTTACTTAACTCGTCAGCGATTCAGAAAACACTTTTTGAAATTCATCACTGGGTATTGTTAATGCGTGATCTGGGTGATATCAATCAAGGTCAGGAAGGGAGTGCATTATTTAAAAAAATACAAACCATACAGCAGAAAAATATTTCAATACCTGACAAACGTGCTTTACTTAAGAAGGCTATAGAACAAGAAAAACAAGCTACAAAACAAATGAAGCAAGAGGCCTGGTTTAGAAAATTTAAGTCACAGTGTCGTGAGAACCTCTTTCTAGCGTCAGGAAATGTGACTAATAAATCTCCAGAGTTGTGTTCTGAATCAGTTAAACGTGAAATTCAAGGTATTTGTAACGAAGATAATTGTCAACAAGCCTCAGAAAAATATGATAGACTGAAAAAGTCAGTCGAAGACAGGTGCTGTATAGTGCCATCCTCATGCTTCCAGTTTCTTATGTTTGTGTCTTTTGTTGGTATACCTTATCTATACTATTCAAAATATCAAGAGAAGCAACAAGACTGGAAGTTTGTTGATGAGCTTTCTGTATCTAAGTTAGTGTCAAATGCAGTAGATGATGATCCAAGTAAAGAGACTCAAACAATTAAAGCCGTCGATGCTTTTTTTGCCAGTAAGCGTGCTCATAACGCTGATGCAAAACAAAGCAAACAAACGCGTACTCCCATGCATGCTAAACTTATGTGTAACATTTAATGAGTTCCATTAGATTTCACTATTAATGATCCTGGCGATTTTTCATAAAACTATTCTTCATTTCATAGTTTGTTAAGGTTAATTTTCACTTATTGTTAGTATACTTCGGGATAATTTTTTTATGAATTATTCAGGTGGTTTTAAGTTATGCGCCATTCAAACACATTAAATTTGTCGACTGAATTGGATACGCTTAATGACTATTCGAACGAGTTAACCTTATTATTATCTAAAGCACGTAAAGCTGGTGTTGGCAATCCAGATGAAAAGTATAGAGAGGTTGTTCGTCTGGCTTGCAAAATAGATCAACGTGTTAAGCAATCGTGTGAAGGTAAAGATAACTTCCTTGCATTAACATTCTACAAGTATGGTCTTTACCAAGGGGTTAAAAATATACAAGGTAACCCTATTTATCTCGAGGCCATTGATAGTCATAATGGTCTTTCGCGACAAGAGTGGTGTGATTTTATCAGCTCTCTCACGGAAATTCGTCATTCTTTGTCTTTGTTTTCTTTGATTAGTCTGCTTTATGATCGTTATCAAGATTTTATTCATCTTTCACGTTTGTCAAAAGAAGACTTACAGCATCTTTCACCCATCACTGAACTGACCTTTCCTGGTCAGGAGGTGACCGATTATCAATTACTTCCCTATATTCGAAAAGTGATGGAAAAAGTGTGTGGATGTTATGGGGATCATACAGATATAACTGAGCCATCAAGAAAAGTTTTGCTTCAACAACATAAAAGTACCATTGATAGAGTTTTTATTGAGCGACCTATGGATTTTATTTTGACGAAAGATAAAGTTTTTCTGCATGATCGTTATATCCTAAAGCTCGATATATTCAAAATAGTGGAGTTTCTAGCTGAGATAGGTTGTGTTAATTACCCTACAAAACAAACATTCTCTATGGTTGGTAAGGTGAGACAATTTATAGGTGACTTACAGAGGTGTCCTGATGATTTTAGGCTGGAATTTGAAAAGTTTGTCGGAGATGAGATGGTTGCTAACGCATTAAAACGTCTTGACCAATATGCCAAAAATTTTGAACAATACTGTGATTATTATCACTATACAGAGATTGGGTCGCAAGTTAATACAGCTCTTCGTTCTTATAAACCCTATGTCAATCATCGACCTTCTATCATAACTAACCTGGGTGAATTTTCAGAGGAGGCTGATCAGTTCACTAGTGGTTTGACTGAAGAGCAAAAGATATTCTTGTCACACGTTTTTTGTTTTCAAGGCGTTCGAGATCGTGGGCTTTCCCCAGTAAGTGTTACGCATGATTTTAGAGAGTGTCAATTTTATAATTTGTCTGAGTCTCCACGATTATCAAATCAGAGAGGTCAGGCGCCAGGCATGTTTGTTGGACCTAAACCTTCTGAATTCGAGGATGTTGCTACTGAGCGTTGCTGTTTTCCAGATGATTTTAATCCTCTTGCGGGTGTTATGGCGATTTTTGGATTTGGGCGATAGGCGTTTTTTATCATGCTATTCATCGAACCCATTATGTGATCAAAAAAATATTGATGATATTAGACTGTAAAATATCAATACAGGTTGATGGGTTTGATCCTCTTATTATTATTTTCAATGTTATGATGCATTAAGAAGGTCGTAGAGCTTTATTCTGCGTTACTAAATGCTATGCATATTGTAACGACGTGTGATTGAAATCATACGCCTAAGAAGATGCTAATATTGTTTTAGAACATCGGGTGACTGGCTGTGTTACTTTTTAAGTGGTGGAGTAATGAGAGTGCGCGTAATGATTGAGGGTTTTGGGTATTGATTGTACCTCAAGCTGTGATTGGTACCGAGGGCGGGAATCGAACCCGCACGGTGTTGCCACCACCGGATTTTGAATCCGGCGCGTCTACCAGTTTCGCCACCTCGGCTTACCAATGAAGTCGCAGTATAGCAAAGGTTTGCTAGGAAGCAAGCTTTGCTCTTTGTGTGACTGTGGTTATTAACTAACAGGCTACAGCTGTAAGCGTCTCATGGTTGTTATGAGCAAGTTTCAGTCGTAAATTATTTTGATAGTAATGAACAGTTATGGGTGACAGGTTCAGCATGCTTGCTATTTCACCGCTGGTTAGACCTTGGTCATTATAGTAACGAATTGATCGTTCGCTGGGCGTTAAGTGAGTAATATTGGATCTTATATGAGTAGACGTGTGTAAGTTCATGTTGATTTCCTATCATTGAATGTATTGATTATTGTTAAATCATTTTCTAAGAAAATGTTTATTTCCTTCGCATTTCTTATGGTTTCATTATCTAATCAGCTAACAATCTGTTTTAATAGCCTATAATTAATTGCAGGTTTTTATTAAAAAAAAACAGCCCGTTTTTTTTGGGGCAAAAAAAAGCCAACTTGTTGAACATGCTATCTTAGTGTTCTGTGAGTTGAATCGTTTGCTATAAAGCTTCATTATTCATTGCTGTTTTAGCATCAATTATTGTTATGACTCGATTCAAAACACTAAGTCTTCATGGGAGAAAAATAGATGGCGGATAATCATTCACGGTATTTTTTTGGCATATCACTGATTGTTGGTATGGGTGGTGTGTTATATGGCTATGATATTGGGGTTATTTCAGGAGCTCTGTTGTTGATTCGCGATTCAATTACCATGACAGATAGTCAAATGGGGTGGCTGGTAGGTGCGGTTCTGTGGGGTGGTTTATTGGGAACCATGATGGCTGGGCCAATTGCCGATGCTTGGGGACGTCGTGCGGGCATTATCTCTGCTTGCTGTGTCTTTATAGTAGGTGTTATCTGTATTCTCTTAGCCGATCAATTTGTTGAGCTTTTAGTTGCGCGCTTATTGTTAGGTATTGGTGTTGGAATTATTGCTGTTGCGGTTCCATTATATGTCACTGAGATTGTCGCTGCGGATCATCGTGGAATGTATGTGAGTTTTTTTCAGTGCTTTTTAACCATTGGTATCTTATTGGCTTATGTTGTTGATTATTATTTCGTAACACAGGGGCACTGGCGGCTTATGTTTGCAGTTATTTTAATTCCGGCAGGTTTTTTGGGGTTTGCGATGTGTTTTTTGCCTGAATCACCTCGTTGGTTATTGCTCAAAGGCTTCAATCATCGTGCTGAACAGGTGTTACTGAGATTATTTTCCAATATCGATACAGTCACTAAAACACGTATTGCAATCATGGATAGCTTAATGCTGACACATCAAGGGTGGAGTAGCTTCGTTAAGCCAGCTTGTTTGTGGCCATTGTTGCTAGGTATCGCCGTTGCTATTTTAAATCAATGGACAGGTGTTAACGCTTTCTTACAATATGCTCCTTACCTTCTAAAAACAGCAGGAGTGAGTACTAACCAAGTAGCCATGTTAGGCTCGGTGGGTATAGGGGTGTTAAATTGTGTAGGTACATTTGTGGGTTTGTTGTTGGTGGACTCTTGGGGTAGACGCCGTCTTTTGTTAACTGGTATAGCGGGTGTTTTTTTCTTTGAGTTGAGTTTATCGTTATTGCCTATTTTTTCATTGTCATCACACGTTTATGGGTTTTGTTCTATGGTTGGGTTATTAGGCTTTATGTTAAGTTTTGCTATTGGTCCAGGTTTGGTGGTGTGGCTAGTATTTGCAGAGCTTTTGCCAACCACATTACGTGCTAAAGGGATGGCTGTTTGTTTGTTTTTTAGTTCTTGTTCTGGGGCTGCTTTAGCCAGTTTCTTTCCTGTGTTATTACATCACTTTGGTATTGCTTACACCTATGGTTTCTTTGCAATCAGCGCGTTAATATATTGGTTGGTTTGTTTTTGGGGTATGCCTGAGGCTAAGGGGCAGTCTCTTGAGGCTATACAAGCTTACTATAGAATTCCATCTGAGTTTAATGAGCATAACTCTGTCTATTAGAGCTCACGTGATTACCTTTTCTTGCTATTGGTGTGAATCTGTCGTTATGATGAGCGCTGTGATTGCGATTTGGTTATCAAGGGAGTGTAAGATGAAGCGTTATTTTTGTTGGTTACTTGCCGGTTTGATGATGTTGGCGGGGCTGTCTTTTGCAGGCGAGTCTTCAGTTATTGATAATACCATGACGTTTTCAACGGATGCTAAAGTCACACTAGAGTCTAATATGGCAACTGTCTTAGTGACCGTGAATGCAACGGTTACGCATCAAGACCCACAAGCAGCGCAAGCCTCTATTATGAAGCGTTTGCACAATTATGCGCCGGAAGTTAAGTGGCAAGTGGTTTCGATTAATCAGCAAGCGGTTGCGAGTGGTGCTAGTAATATTACGTTGAAATTATGGGCTCAGGTGAAGCAAGCTGTTTTGATACCTTTACACCAGCAATTAAAACAATCACACAATGGTTATACTATTGATTTAGTCGTCATGAACTATGATCCACCTGAGGCTATGGTGCAGCAAGCAAAACAAGATTTAATGATTCAGCTTTACCAACAGATTCAAGCTTATGTCACCCGATTTAATCAGGCTACTGGGCAGAATTTTGGTATACAATCTGTGCATTATTCTGCGCTGTCTCCCCAGCCAGTGCAGGATTTTGCTTTATTGGCAAAAACCAGTGGCGTTAGTAGACCTGTAAACTCAGAGCCAGCCCCTGTTTCAAAAGCGATTCAACTGAATGCGTTTGTGACATTATCTCAATCTGGTCAGCAATCTTCTGCCAAGCCGGTTAGTCAAGGCGTGTTGCCGCCAGCTTATTTAAAGGTTAAAAACTTTAAGGACTGTTTATCGACAGTCAGTCGTGGTGCCTGGAAAGCCTGGTGTATGCCCGCCAGTCGACCCAAGGCTTGTCCTGCTGCCTCGTGGAAGCAATTGCAAGGCTCATCAGCGAGTGATGGATTGTCCAGCTGTCATTGATGCTTCTTTATGAGAGTTATGCGTACGATGTTCTCTTGTTAGTGTCATCAATCGTATTTTGATTTTTTTTGATCACTCCTTAAGGTGAGTTTAATTGGTTGTAGATCCTTTTAAACGGTTCATAGGCTGTTATTATCGGCTTTTTGAATCTTTAAGAGTTATCCCGGTATGCCAATAAAATCCAAAGATACTGTGAAGAGCGACGTAGCGCTGGCAGCGCAAGCCTTGCGTCAAGCAACCCATTCTGTGACCACCTCTCATGATATTATTAGTCGGGCTGTTATGCCTGCGCTGATTTTAAATGATCAAGGTGAATCGCTTTTTTCTTTAAGTGAGCAGCAGAAAATGCAACTGCAAGAATATCTTCGTTATACGCGATGCGCGCAAGGAATCAGAGACTATTTGGCACAAGATAAAGCTATACAAGCAGAATCTTCCAAGGTATTTTTAAGCTGCTTACTCACTACATTATTAGGTGTCGGTGAGTGTCATGAAACGGCTAATACAGTTGTCCTTGAGCTGATACGTCGTGGTTTTTCAAAATTATATTTTCTATATTTAACTGGGTACCTTGATGTGGCTACTACACGGTCCGTTTATAATCATGTTGTCTTATTAATCACCGATGCTTCCATGACGATGTGGGGTCCTAATTTCAAGAATACACTGAGACGATGTCCCGGTGTTATTGTCGATGGCCTATTAAATTTTTCGGGTGATACTTCTGCATATTTGGAACATCCGGTTGTAAGAAAATACTTATCAATACACCATTTCTCCCTTAGTGATGTGGTGGTGTTTAATAGCGATGGTGGAATAAATCCGGCTAGTATGGTGGATATGGAAATAATGGCTCAACATCATTTTAATCGAATCATTCAATCGGGTTTATTAGTTCCATTTTATCGAGTGAATACCGCAGTTATATTAAAAGCGATGAGTGATGATATATTGAACGGAGAGTGCGGACAGATTATAGCGGTCGCTGAGCATGATGATAAAACCACATATCAAGTCTCGCTATCAGGTGATAGGGTGGTGGGTGCTTTGCCACTGCAAATACAAAGATTATCACAGGTTATCTCGCTGGGTTCTGCAGTGATGTTAATGGGCTTGAAAGCTGAGCAATACAATCAGCAGACAGGAGTCGTGGACAGTTATTTTAAAGATGATAAAGGCGATGAGCGATGTAAGGTCGTTTTAGATACTGGCCTCGAGCAACAAGGTAGGGGTGTAAAATCATTGGGTGTTCCTTGCCATAACATACGATTATTTAATGTATCATTAGATGGTAAACTATCCAGCATAGACCGTATCGTTGATGTTCCCTTTTCAACGGCGAGTTGTTGATGATTGTCGATTTGTAATATCGTTTGTAGCTATGATGCTAGTTAGATTAGATGGTGTTGTTTATTACGGCTATTGTTTGTTAATGATCGGTTTTTGTTTCTGTTGGGTAGTGGTTCTTTCTAGTAAATGTGCCAAGATCATTGAAATGAACGCCGTGTTTTTTCAGAATAGGATAGCATGCTTTTCGAAGATAGTGTCTATTATAAAATGTTTCTACTGCGTATGTGTGATGTATGGCATGTGTCTGTCCGAAGAAGCAGCAAAAGCATTGAAAGGGAAAGAAATACCATTTATCTAAAACTTGAACTTGTTCGGTGAGTTTAGAAACACCTTTATAGTAATGAATAGTTGACGATATGAATACAAGACAGCCTTGACGAATTAAAGCAGGTGCAATATAGACAACCATAAGAAAGTTGATGATGGTAATATGGTTATGTATAAAAGCTATCTCTGTCGGGCAGTCTGGTATGAGTGAATGAAGATAGGGGAGAATATGAAATGATAGCCATGATAGCAAAATGAGATTATAAATAATTACCATGGGGAATAAGGATAATGCCATTTTCAGGATGGAAAATTCTTTTGAGTCTTTTTTTATTCTCATGAGTTGTGTCAGTGAAAATGCAGGATCAAGAGTAATCAGTAAGCGTAGAAGTCCATACGATCTTCCATTGCCAATTAATCTTTCTTCTATATCTTGGGGTGTCCCCGAGTGTCTGTGATGATGGAGATGAATTTTTTTTCTTATCCAAGGGTTGATTGTATTCGGTTTGAAACACCACAGAAGCGCTAGAAAAAAATTTTGGCACCATCGTGATTGTTTAAAATAGAGGTTATGAAAAGTATCATGCTCAAGTTCATGGAGAATGGCACTAAAAAA
Organism: Coxiellaceae bacterium; assembly: GCA_011523685.1. Classification (GTDB taxonomy): domain Bacteria; phylum Pseudomonadota; class Gammaproteobacteria; order Coxiellales; family Coxiellaceae; genus UBA9148. The sequence continues at coordinate 83,823 of WTGG01000028.1, forward strand.
AGCAATGATGATGATAGTGATATAGCTGGGTATTAATCCAACATAAAATAAATAACCTGAACACAGGATGATTGAGATACTCAGTATGGCGATCGAAAATCCAATGAAAGTTTGATGTCGTAAAAAAGGATTTGAGGTTCGTAATTCAGTTGACAATCTACCTATGACCTGTTGGATTCTTTCACTGTCATTATTATTGGTTTGTCTTTCTATGTCCATGCTGTTTTTCCCGCAAAATAATAGTTATCGAGACCTTTAAGGGTAATTATAGTAGAAATAAATGGAGATGCTTGGTGAGGGAAGATTGGGTTTTAACTAATTGATATTTCAATTTTAATAAGGATAACCATTTTAGTCTGTGGATGATTGGAGTATTAAGGTTGATATGAGGGTATCTCAATTTAGAAGTTTTTTATCGAGTGTTATGTGGTGATTCTGGTAGTGTATGATTTTCGTTTATCGAGTGTTTTTCTAATGGTTTATGTGTCTTCCGAAGCATTTACCTAGTGCTATAGGGATAGTTCGATCACCGATTGTTAATTGTTAAGTTTTTTTTATAGCAATGATATTAGCTGGATGTATGTTGGTGAGGCTGAACGGCTTCTGGTAATCGCGCCATGGTTTTTGCTAGCATATCAAGGGCTGCTTTAGAGAATATGCCTTGACTAAATGTACTGTTCAATGACAGTGTTTGATCAGATGATATGCGCGCTGAACGTAGGCAGAGAATGGCTAATCCAATGGGGGCTGCCAGGGCGGCTGCCCAAAATAGTTGATCTCGCCTAAGGATCTTTAAGCCCGCAGTTAAGTGGGTATCAGGGATGAGTGTAATCATCTGGTAGAGAGATCTTGGATCTTTAGAATGTCGTATGGTGATTGCGATGCCGCACAAATTTGTATCTGTCAATGGTGCTCTCATTGCTTGAGGGATGATTTTAACAGCTCCCTGTGTCGGTATAGGCATGGTTTGTTGATCAAAAGCACGAATTTCGTAACCAGTACCTTTTTCTAGTGCATAAAAGATGTGGTGTGGATTCTTGATGTCATAGGGTTTGTTATTGTTTGGATTAATTAATGGCATGAGAGTTAGCTCTGTCGGTCGTTTGTGATGGCAATATTACTCACGTTTGTCGAGAATGCCTACCGGGTTTAATTGATTAATCTTTCATTCAGCTTTGTTTTTTTATTATTCCTCTATTGATCAATGGGTTAAATTTTTTCATCAGCATTAACTTGATTGATCGTGCATGCTAGAGAACCGTGATGTACTTGAACAGTAATATTGTCACCCTGATTGACTTGTGAAGCATCAGTAATCGTGTTGCCTTCATGATGGGCAATGGCATAACCACGTTCGAGTGTTTTCAAAGGGCTGTGTGCATCCAATGTGCGTGAAAGTAAACGCATCGTGTCTTTTTGTTGCTTGAGTTGATGTGTCATGGATTGATGGAGACGTTGTTGATGAGCATTCAGGTGATTATGTGCCTGTTGTAATAAGTTAGTGGGTGATTGTGCGAGTAGGCGTGCTTGATAGTGATCCAGTGCTTGTGCTTGTTGCTGTTGTAGTCGTTGTACACTGGTCATGAGTCGTTCTTGTAATGCAGTAAGCGTGGTTTGCTGTTGCGCTAATTGTTGAGAGGGGTGTATTAAACGTTTTTGTAGGTGTGCCAGTTGTACCTGTTCTTGATTTAAGCCGTGTTTTATAGCATGAGTAAGGCGATCCTGTAATGCAGTTAATTGTTGGTGGATCTCGAATTGATCGGGTGTGATGAGTTCTGCTGCAGCGCTTGGGGTAGCTCCTCGTTGATCGGCAACAAAGTCGGCAATGGTGTGGTCTATCTCATGACCAATCCCGGTGACTACGGGAAGTTGGCTATTAAAGATAGCTTGTGCGACACGTTCTTCATTGAATGGCCACAGGTCTTCAATCGATCCACCACCGCGTGCCAGCAATAAGACATCCACTTCTTGGCGTTGATGAGCGCTCCCAAGCGCTTGGCAAATGCTGTCAGCCGCTTGTTCACCTTGCACGATACACGGATAAATGATCAGAGGAATTGCTGGAAAGCGGCGTCGTGTGACGTTAAGAATATCTTGCAATGCTGCGCTTGTCGGTGAGGCGATGATGCCGATGCGTTTGGGATACTTGGGTATGGGTTGTTTGTGCTCTGCGCGAAACCAGCCTTTCGCATCGAGTTCAGTTTTCAGTTGTTCAAATGCGATGTGCCAGCGACCTTCGCCGTGTGGTGTGAGCTGTTGAATGATCAGTTGATAGTCGCCTCGAGGTGCGTACAAACTGACTCGAGCCAAGACCAATACTTCATCACCATTTTTAGGCATGGGGATGGTGTTGCGATGACGCGTTTTAAAGAAAGCGCAACGCACTTGTGCGTGCTGGTCTTTGAGAGAGAAATACCAATGGCCCGAGCTGGGGCAGGCAAGGTTGGAGATCTCACCAACAACATGCACGACTCGAAACTGTTGCTCTAAGCATTGACTGGCTTGCTGGTTAAGTTCTGAAACGCTTAATGTGTGTGTGGCTTGAGCTAGCATAGGGGTTCCTTAGTGCTATTGAGAAAGGTGGATTCTAAGAGTTGTAATAAACGGCCAATTTTGGTGAGCGTTTCTTGGTATTCAGTGTCTGCTTGTGAGTCATGCACAATGCCGCCACCGGCATAAGCATACACGGTATTATTAACGCACAGTAAGGTGCGAATCAAAATATTGCTATCGAGGCTGCCGTTGGTGTCACAATACATCAGCGAACCGCAATACGCTGAACGGTGAAAGGGTTCGAGTTCTGCAAGGATTTCCATTGCGCGAATTTTAGGTGCACCGGTAATTGACCCACCAGGAAAACACGTTTTTAAGGTGTCGAGGCTGTGTTGATCGATTTGTTGTTGACCGGTAACGGTGCTGATGAGGTGATGCACATTGGGAAAGCTATGCAGTTCGCACAGGGCTGGTACATCGACAGCATCGCATGTTCGCGCTAAGTCATTTCTTAGTAAATCAACAATCATGCAGTTTTCAGCACGATCTTTTTCACTGTGTAATAAGGCTTTGGCAAGTGCTGTATCTTTTACAGGGTCTGTATCGCGCGGTGCTGTGCCTTTGATGGGTTGTGTGATGACTTGTCGATCTTGAATGCGAATAAAGCGTTCTGGTGAATGGCTGAGGATGTCTCCCCAAGGGGTGTGAAAAAAACCACTAAACGGCGAGCTGTGTTGTTGTCGTAGGTGTTGGTAGGCTGTAAAAGGCGATCCTCGGTAAGTTGTTTGAAAACGCTGACATAAATTAGCTTGGTAGCAATCTCCATCGCGGATATGTTGTTTGAGTTGATGGAACGCCTGTTGATACTCTGACGCTGTAATACAAGGTTTAAATGCTTGCTGAAGTTGAAAGTGTGATGAAGATGGGAGAGGTTGTTTCAGTGTTGAAAGGATATGCGTGATGGTGTCGTGATGAGCATCTAATGATGATATCAGCCAGGCTGCTTGTTGTTGATGATCCACCACAATGGTCCAATCATAAAGGCCGATCACAGCATCGGGGAGTGCGATATCTTGATAGCGATGATGTGGAAGCGTTTCGAGTTGATGTCCGGCATCGTAACCCATAAAGCCTAGAGCGCCTGTGGTAAATGGCAGGTGTTTGGGTGCATCACTGACATGGGGGTGATGAGCAATTTCTGTTTTTAAGACATCAAACAGGGTGTCATGGTGGTAGTGATTATGATTATCAGTCTGTAAATGCTGGCAACGGCCGTACGAAATTAGTCGCTTTTGAGGCGCTGCACTGATGATATCGAATCGACGGTGGGTATTAGCATCTCGTCCACTATCGAGAAAGATAGCAAATGGCCATGAGGCAAAATGAGCAAACAGATCACCACTGTCATTGGGGTAGGGTAGGGTCAGGCAGGTCATGTTTTGTGCTTGCTTCTTCCAGTTAAAATACGCATCATATTGTACCCAAAAAACAGCCCGGAGATAGGGGTAATGCCATCCATTTTAGCGTTTGACACCGCAACAGCGACAGGTTCTGTGGCAGTATTACATCAAGGTCGTTGTGTGTCTCACACAGAGCCGATGCCACGTGAGCATTCGCAGCGCATGTTGCCACTGATTGATCGTTTGCTGCAAGAAGCGGGTGTTGAGTTGTCGAGCTTAGACGCCATTGCGTTTACTCATGGTCCTGGGAGTTTTATGGGTGTCCGATTAGCAACAGGCTTTGCGCAAGGGTTAGCGTTTGGTGCGGATATCCCGGTGATACCTCTATCCACGTTACAAGTGTTGGCGCAAACGGCTTATGCCACTCATGGCGTTAAACGGGTGTTAGCTGCATGGGATGCTCGCATGGATAGTCTGTATTGGGGCGGATATGTGTGTGATGCAGAAGGGGTTATGCAACCCGTGTTACCCGATGCCTTGACGCGTGCGGATGCTTGGGTGTGGCCTGATGATTCTTGGAATTGTGTGGGCAATGCCTGGTCAGTCTATCAATCGGCGTTACCCGAAATGCCAGAATCCATCGAGCGAGGTGATCTAGAGTGTGTCCCTGATGCTGAAGCGATGTTAACACTGGCGCAAGCGCGTTTATTAACACAAACAACAACCAGCCCTTTAACGGTTCAGCCATTGTATTTGCGCAATCAAGTGGCTCATGAGCCAAAAAACTCTTAGTGAAATGAGGTATCAACAATGACAGAAGAACTACAGCAAGCGGTAGAGGCAAGCCCATTAGGGCAAACAGTCAACTATCGTGATCAGTACGCGCCGGAGTTATTAGTCTCTATTCCTCGCGCGGCTAATCGTTCTGCGTTGGGTCTCACTGGGCCATTACCTTTTCAAGGCTTTGATCGTTGGGTGGGCTATGAGTTGTCTTGGTTAAACCTTCAGGGTAAGCCTCAGGCGGCTCTATTAACGTTTGATGTATCGTGTGATTCTACTGCATTAGTTGAGTCTAAGTCATTGAAATTATACTTAAATTCATTTAATCAAACACAGTTTGATGATCAGGGTGCTGTCATGACATGCTTGCAACGTGACTTATCTGAGGCTGCGCATGGTGAGGTGCGTGTCACGTTGCAATCATTGATGGCGTGTGAGGGGCGTGCTTGGCGCAGTTTTACGGGCCAGTGTCTGGATGATTTAGAGGTGAGTTGCGACACGTATAGCGTTAGACCGGATTACCTCACCACGACAGAGGGTGAATCGGTGCAAGAAACTCTGTATACGCACCTGTTTAAATCCAATTGCTTGGTCACGGGCCAGCCAGATTGGGCATCGGTAGCTGTGCATTATAAAGGTCAACCTATTGATTATAATGGTTTATTTAAATATTGGGTGTCTTACCGACAGCATAATGAGTTTCATGAGATGTGTGTTGAGCGCATGTTCACAGACATCTTGCGCTGTTGTCAGCCAGACGCTTTGTGCGTAGAAGCGTGCTTTACTCGGCGAGGCGGGTTAGACATCAGCCCGTGGCGTGCAACACCTGGCTTTCAGCCTGAATTAACGCATCATGCCTTGCGACAATAGTCGCTTGGTATTGATGGTTGATCCTGTGTCTTTTTTTACCAAAAAAGCATGAAATTTAAGATTTCCTTAATCTAATTTATATATAGTAGTCATTACTCTTATTGAGTTTTTAATCCTCTTTGAACGACCCCACTGATCGGAAACGATATGCGTAAATCTAAAGACTCAACATATTCCGCTATAGAAGCAGCAGCTTTAGCATTGCAAAAAAAACAAATTGAGGAAATGTATGCGGTAGCAGAAGCTGACAAGAAAAAGCATCAGTTCACGGTTCAAGATTCTGATTCCGCTGATGAAAGCCAAACATTTATAGTAAAGCTTCAGTTTAACGAGCATTCATCGACTTTGAGTGATGGTGGTCATACCACTGATGAAGATGGTTCAGGTGATGGGGCACCTCATGAGGATCAGACACCAAACACCTATACCGTAATACTGTCATCAGAAGCATCGACTTCAGCAGGATCTTCTCCTGCAACACCAGCTGACGCTCAATCTTGTCAATTTACCGTGATGCAACCAACAACTGCATCTCCTAAAGATCACATTGTCGTCAAGTGCGAGAAAAATGAAAAGATCGATCCAAAAGCGGCTTTGCGATTACAGCTTATGGTGGTGTTTCGTCATTTAGCGGCAAACACAACAGCAGAGAAACCGCTCTCTGAGATTCACTTCCACAAATTTACTGGGCTACCGGAAGGGGTGACATACAGTGAGGGGAGTGATGTAGAAGAGGGAGTCGCTGCTAGTAGTTCCAAGGGGCTTGCTAACCTTAAGTTTATATTTACTAAAGGCGATGGCGTAGAGACAATTAACGCTGATAATTTTATCCTTGAGACGTTGCGATCTTTCAAGGAAAGCGACGCATTGGGTGATCACATTCAATCAGTTGATTCACTAAATGTATTCATGCCTGGTGAGAGTAGGCCTTTAGTGAAAACTTCAACTGCTGCTGATACAGATGAAAAAGGTTCACCAGCTGTTAGAGGTCCAAAGTCTCGTCACGCTACAGGTTCACAAACTTGGTTTAAATGGTTAGGTGGTATGGCTGTTATATCGACTATACCTGGGTTGGCAAATTATTTTTCGAAACAAGATAGCAATGACGAAACCCACTTCTCTCAAGGATTTTTGGAACTTATCAAGGAAATTGATGGCGAAGGTGATTCTGCAATAATCACTCAAAAAACCAATGTTTTTTTGCAAGGACTTAACGTAACGTCATTGGGTAAAGATGAGTTTGACCTCCTAAAGCTACTCTCAAAAAATGCTTCATCAGATAGTTGTTCTGCTGAATCAATGAATCCGCTTGTGAATTCTTCACCAACAACTCCGCAGCCTGCAATGGCTGATGCAGTTAGCCACTTTCTTACTAAAGCCAAAGAAGAACTGGCTCAACAACTAGAATCTTACACTGAAGTAACGTCAGCGAATGTGCAAGAAGTACATCAACGTATTCAAGATGTAAAAGATCTTGATATAGGAATAGATACTTCGGGTCTAGAACAACAGCTTGAAGATTTTAAAGCAGCCTTTGTTAA
>WTGG01000028.1:91006-102780 GCA_011523685.1 Coxiellaceae bacterium
TTTTAAAGCAGCCTTTGTTAATTACACTGAAGTAACGTCAGCGAATGCGCAAGCATTAGATCAACGTATTAAAGATGCAAATGGTCTTAATATAGGACTAGATACTTCGGGTCTAGAACAACAGCTTGAAGATTTTAAAGCAGCCTTTGTTAATTACACTGAAGTAACGTCAGCGAATGCGCAAGCAGTAGGTCAACGTATTAAAGATGCAAATGGTCTTAATATAGGGCTAGATACTTCGGGTCTAGAACAACAACTTGAAGATTTTGAAACACAAAAACAACAACTGATTGAGCGATTAGCTAAAGTACCTACAACACAAGAAGAAGCAACAGCATTAGAGGCAGATATTGAAAGTGCCAAGGCCATGGGGCTCGGCGGAGATGGAGATAGCGTCGTAGCTACTGCAAAACAACAACTTGAAGATTTTGGAACACGAAAACAACAACTGATTGAACAATTAGCTGGTTACACTGAAGTAACGCCAGAGAATGCGGAAACAGTACGTGAACTTATTGCAAATGCAAACTCAATAGGAGTCGAAGTACCAGATACCCTAACAAAAAGCCTTGGTTATTTTCAGACACAAAAATTAAATTTGGAGCAACAATCACAAACACTAACAAGTGCTGTTGAAGCATTTAATAGTGAACCCTCGGTTGAATCTTTTGAACAAATTATTACTCAGTCTGAGCTGTTAAAGGGTCAGCCCTATGGTTCTGAGTATTCTTCTCCTGTTGTTAAAAATATTACCGCAGATGCAATGAGAACATTTATCAGCGAGTCTCCAGATCATATCAGGGGTTTTGATGGCTTGGGGTTGAATGGTGATTGCCGGATATTAGTCAACGAGCAATTAGGAAAAGTCGCTCAGTTTTTAGAGAGCGACTTGAAATTCTTAAAAGACTTTTCTCCAGATAACGTGGTGGTCAGTGATCTTGAAAGACTTAATCTTATTGAGTCTCGGTGTGAAGACTACCCTCAATCATATGCTGAAGGTATTAAACAGAGTAAATTAACTGGGTTGCTTCAGGAGGCTCGATATAGTCTAAGCTCTATCCGGGAAGAATATAAACAAGCTTGTGATGAAGATTACACTCATAAGGATCAGTTGCAAGGGTTAAAAGGTCAAATTGCTGCTTTCAACAGCCGAGGTATCGACACACAGGCTTTACAGCAAAAACGCACCGATTTAGAGAGTAAGATTAGTGAGATCGAGGCATCTCTCGCGAACACTTTCCCGCGAGATCCAGGTGGAGCACTTATATTTCCTTCATCTCCCTGTTCATTATCAGATAGGGAGGCGTTATTAGACAAAGCGAAAGAGGTGGGTATTGATGTTACTGATGAAACAGAAGTTAACGAGTCCTATAAAAAACATATGAAAAAGCTGGAAGAAACTTTGAGCAATCCATCAGCTGATTTGAAACTTGAACCGATACGGACTCAATTAGCTAATTTACAAAAACTCATTGGTGAACAAGATGTAGCAGCATTGAAGATACGGTTCGATAGTGTAAGTCAACAAACATTAAAATTGAGACAACAATCACAAAGACTAAACAGTGCTGTTGAAGCATTTAATAGTAAACCCTCGGTTGAATCTTTTGGGCAAATTATTACTCTGTCTGAGGAGTTAAAGGGTCAGCCCAATGGTTCTGAGTATTCTTCTCCTGTTGTTGAACAGATTACCAAAGATGCAATGACAACATTTATCCGCGAGTATCCAGATCATATCAGGGGTTTTGATGGCTTGGGGTTGAATGGTGATTGCCGGATATTAGTCAACGAGCAATTAGGAAAAGTCGCTCAGTTTTTAGAGAGCGACTTGAAATTCTTAAAAGACTTTTCTCCAGATAACGTGGTGGTCAGTGATCTTGAAAGACTTAATCTTATTGATTCTCGGTGTAAAGACTACCCTGAATCATATACTGAACTTATTAATCAGGGTAGAATGCCTAAGTTGCTTCAGGAGGCTCGAGATAGTCTAAGCTCTATCCGGGAAGAATATAAACAAGCTTGTGATAAAGATTACACTCATAAGGATCAGTTGCAAGGGTTAGAAGATCAAATTTCTGCTTTCAACAGCCGAGGTATCGAAACACAGGTTTTACAGCAAAAAAACACCGCTTTAAAGGGCGAGATTAGTGCGATACAGACATCTCTCGCGAATACTTTCCCGCGAGATCAAAATAGAAAAATTACATCTCCTTTATCTCCCTGTTCATTATCAGATAGGGAGGCGTTATTAGACAAAGCGAAAGAGGTGGGTATTGATGTTACTGATGAAACAGAAGTTAACGAGTCCTATAAAAAACATATGAAAAAGCTGGAAGAAACTTTGAGCAATCCATCAGCTGATTTGAAACTTGAACCGATACGGACTCAATTAGCTAATTTACAAAAACTCATTGGTGAAGAAGATGTAGCAGCATTGAAGACACGGTTCGATAAAGTAAGTCAGGTAGGTCAGGTAGATATCGAAGGTCTAGATTATGATTTTTCAGTAGTCCCCCATGTTGGGGCGCATAAATATGGCAATGACTCGCTATTAATATCTGGTCATGTGCAAGATTATTCAAGTTCTGTTGCTAATGGGGGAAATATTCCATTTCAATATTGTTTATCTGACCCTGAGGGTCTTACAATTACAGATGCTGGCGAGCTACAGAATGATGGTCCCTGTGCTAAAAATCGTTACGAAGCTCTTAGCCAAGTTTATAATTTTCAAGCTAGTCATCCTGAAGCTTCTATGCTACCGGGCAGATGTTTTCGGGGAACTCTGACAGGTGATTCCATTGTTAAACAGGATGCATTTGTGTGTTTTGGTGAACCGTCAGGTTCTAAAGCTTTGGTGATGATGACTATGGTTGCTTGCATTAGTAAGTTGTCTGTATTTGCTCGGCCCTTGATGATCCCATTATTACCTTTTTTCATGATGTTTTCTCAAAACAAAAGTCCCTCGTTGTTGCCAGAACAACCCCAGTCATCGCAACTCGGGGTATCGCTATTAGGGCAATCTAAATTATTTCCATTTTCACCGTATTCGGGCGAGTCATCTGAATTCTGTCCAGTTCAATCGGATCAGGACGTTTCATTCTATGGTGATCGGGTTGATAGTGTATGGTTTTCTTCATGCGAACAGCTTTGGGGGCAATGGCCGTCTTCTAATTCACAAGAGTGGTTTGTTAAAGATTCAAAACAGCAGAAAAGTATCTCATATTCTTCAGGTTCAAGGATACTCGATGATGGCTTTATAAATAATAGTGAGTTTAGGCCTGTTTTGTTCCACGTACCGCGCTGGGTTAGCAAGGTGATTTCACCCAAAGGTTCTTCACATAATAAATTGGGTCTTTTAAATCGTTCGTCATTAAATCAAGATATAACACCTATTTTGGAATATCTGCGTTATATTGACAGTACATCTCCCATTGCTTTAAATCTCGAAGAGCGGCCGGAAATTATTGTCAATTTAGCACAACGCTTTCAAGAGGCCATGGTTGCTGGTGTGAGCGATGACCAGTTATACATAAGCATCGCTAACAGTAAAACCTTAAATGTAGGGAATGCGATGTTGGTTCAAAAAGCTTTTGAACAAGCCAGTCAAGCTATGTTTGGAGAGTTGAGCTCTCATGGATTTGATAAAACAAAACAATTTCTAGATAGAATCAGCTCAATCTTTAAGCGAGTTGATTTTTTATCAACATATAAAAAATCGCAAAATGGGATTGTAAATTTAAAAGTGCGTAAATTTGACTTAAAAGATCTCATCGAAAAATGTTCACTATTAGAAAAATCCTGTGTCAATCAAGTAGTACAGAGTAAGATTAAATCCTTGTTTAAAGATATAGCTAAATGTGGAGATGACGCAGAGTTGGAGTCAATAAGAGCAACGCTCGATACATTAAAAGAACTATCACCTGAGTCGTATACTAAAGCATTGGGAGAAGTCTTTTATCAGCCAATTTTATCGCTTATTGAGCATTATGATCAGCCACGTGCTGGCCGTGTATGGAGTTTTTTTGGTTTTTATCCTTTTGGTCAACCTCATGATGGATTTGTAGTCTTGTTTCAATCCATGCATAAAGCCGGTGTCTCTGGAGATGAATTAAAAGTCTGGTTGGAGAGTGCTCTCAAAAACCACACAAAATCTAAGGATCTTGTGATTCAGGCTTTAAATGAATGTACTAAAGAATATCCATCATTAGTTGAATCGGTTAGAGGTAGTGGTATTAAAAGGGCTGATTCTTTCGGGTTGTAAATCTATCACTTGAGTCGTTTTATTTATTTTTTATAGTGCTATATCCTTCAAGCCAATTGGTCCACTTGCATTTTAAATACGAGTTATAATCGGCTGGTTTTTTTTAGGTGAGGCGCTGGAAATGACTTTATGAGTCAATGTGATCACTGAGAAGGATGTGAGAGTGGTGGTATTATTAAATGCTATCCTTGGCTTGGTCTGAAGGTGTCTGGCTGGTGTTTTTTTATAAGTTGATTAAGCTGATCGATCAGTTTTGATTTATTGTTAATGAGCTCAGCTCTTGCTTGAGTATCAAGAGTTTCTTGTGATTGTTCGGACGAAGTGGAAAGCGTATGAGCAATCTTCAATGCTGCAGATATGCTTAGAGGTCCAAACTCAACCACATTAAATAACTCTGAAGAAGCAAACATATATACTGCGCTCATAAGGACTGCTTTATTCAAAAGAGACGCGTAATCACTCTGTGGTGTCTCTAAGGGCTGTAAATCGACTGCTTCTATTTTTTCAATCAGTTGGTTGATTTCGGCTACAGTAAGGTCTGTATGACGTGTATGTTTTTTTGAGGTAATTTTTTCAATGATTTTTTTGATGTCACTGTCAGTGCTGGTCAATTCGCTCTTTATGAGAGAGACTATTTCTTTTAACGAAGAGTCTAATTTATTTTCTTTTAACGAAGAGTCTAATTCATTGGCAAAAATTGTTGTTGAGAATTTCTTGCTATGTTGGAAGTATTCTGAAGCTTCTTCATTGATTCTTTTTCTTTTCATGAGCCTTAATCCTTTTTTAAAATGGATGATGTTGATGACTGTTTTACTGATTCGTTATTATAAGATACAAAGATTAAATTAATCTTAAATATGGTTTTTTTTTGCGGTTTTTTTTTGCGGTTTTTTTTGTGTTTTTACTCTTAACCCGCTTCATGCATTTTTAATGCTCGTTGATAATGATCTGCTGCGTGTTGTCTGAGTTATCATTGGGAGATTGGCTATGCTAACGATGGCATTGAGTGATTCTTTAATCTTATTTTAAGCGCATTGTTCTTAATAATAATATATAGTCTGCCAGAATTTCCGTAATATTGAGGTGATTATTATGCTAGGTAGAAAACGAAACGCCGATTCGCTCTATGAAGCATTACCAACGACAGAGCGCCTATTAATTCCTGCTCTTTTAAAGCTCTATAGCCGCACATTGGAATTGGATGATCTTTCAAGCGATTTATCGGGTAATGAAGAATTAGTCAAGCGATTCACAGCGGTTATTCGCGGTTATAATTTGCAATCAACTAAACATGCGCGTCATGCATCAGGCCCCACCTTGGGCCAGCAACAATCCAGCCAATTAATTTACCTGTACCATACGCTAGCTACCTCAGATCTTGATCAAGATATGTTGAATCTGTTTAATTATTATACATTTTCAGTGCATTCCGAAATGGCTTCTAGTTTGATTGAGCGTTCAATTCGTAGGCGTATCAATCCACAAGTGGTTCCTCATGAGAATGCTCATGCTCAAGCTCAAGCATTATTTGAAAACGCAAATGATGAGGGTGGAGCGCCAGTGATTAATACAGGTATATTCGCTGGAAGTAATCAGAATCAGGCTCCTGCTACTGATGCTTCTATATATAGAACACCGCCACCATCTCCGGGCCATTGATAACCATCATTTTATTGGTTATGTTTACAGGGCAATAGGAGTTTATTAAGTTATGATGAGTGATATGAAGGATTATATAATCATTAACATAAAATCATGGATCAAGGTCTGTGGATTGTCACTCGTTTTGTTATTGGGCGGTTGTGCAGGAACAACACCATCATTAGTTATTCCAAAGACCCCTCCACCTGCGCCGATCATTTCATCATCTCCTAATGTAGCTATTGTCCTTGGGGGTGGTGGTGCTCGTGGTTATGCTCATATTGGTGTGTTAATGGAGTTGCAAAAAGCCCATATTCCTATTGATCTCGTGGTGGGTACCAGTGCAGGCAGTCTCATGGGTGTGTTGTACGCTGATCAGGGGTCTGCTCAAGCGATGGCAGATATTGCTATGCCTGCTGGTTTTTGGGATTTTGCGGATATTGCCGCTTTTCCTGCCATGGGTGGTGTTGTTAAAGGTTATCATCTAGAAAAGTTTTTGATGAAAAACCTTCAGGCCAAAACGTTTTCTGAGTTATCCGTCCCTTTTGTGGCAGTCACAACAGATTTAACAACGGGCGAGACCTTTCCTATCTCGTCAGGTCCAATAGCACCTGCTATTTTAGCGTCATCGGCTGTGCCTAGTGTGGTTAAACCAGTTAAATTATACGGTCGCGTATTAGTCGATGGTGGTGTGGCAGATAATGTGCCTGTTGATATTGCACGGACATATCATCCCAAAATCATTATTGCCGTGGATATTGGCACCAAGCTCTCTGATGACATGCCACATTCTGCTTTTGGTATCGCTGCGCGCAGTTATGCGATCACTTCCGATCGATTAACTCAGATGCAATTAGCTGGCAACGATTTTGTGATTCACCCTGAAGTGGGGCAGGTGGGTATGTTTGATTTGAGTCATGGTTTAGAGCTCATCCATGCAGGGCAACAAGCTGCTTATGATATGATTCCTGCGATCAAACAGGCTCTAAAAGAGAACGGAATTGCATTATCGCATTGATATCTCGACATTAAATATATTTTCTTGATATGAGTGGTTGAGTGATATTGATTAGCTTGCAGTGATTCGATATATGCTTATGGGAAATAATAATGCTTTGAGTATTGCTCGTGAACGATCTAGATAGCCTGACTTGTATGAATTATTTGTGTTTTCCTCTCTTGTATTTAAGATTCTCTTAAACTTTGCCTAGTACAATAGTGATCTTTATTTGATCAATAAATCTTGGTGATGCTGATAATTAACCGCCTTAGAACTTTTGAAGCGCTGTTGTCCAATCTATAAAGGTTTTATTGCTCGGGGTAGTTGATAGCTAAACGGTAAAACACATGATGAGATCTGAGAATACAATGCAAGCGGCTAACACTAGTAAATATTTTCTACCAAAAATCGACGAATTAAGGTCTCGCTATGATGCGTGCGTTGAATCTTTTGATCATCTTGATGATCGAACAGTTAAGGCAAAGAACGACTTAGTAAAGGCACATGAAAAGCTTGCAGAGCATTTTTTAAAACAGGAATTATTTCTCCAAGCAGTAGAGCACTATTACCATGCCTATGATTTGTCATCCCTAACTTACTCGCTCAAAAAACTCTATGGCACTGAAATAGAACTATCTAATGCCTTTCCGCCTGAAGTAGACACACGGCGAGATAGTTTGGATCAAATCAATGACAGTCAAGTGATGTTTCTTAAAGGGTTGTGCTATTTGTCTGGAATCGGAGGCACTTTAGATAATGAACGCGCTTTTAGGCTATTTGATCGTGCTGCAAAGCAGGGGCATGCAGCAGCGGAGTTTAATCTGGCATTGATGTATTATCTTGGTCGAGTAAAAGATATTCCTATACCAGAATCAACGAATCGTGCATTCGAGCTGTTTGAAAAGGCTGCTCTTCAAGGAGATGCAAAAGCACAATACTACTGCGGTTCATTATATTATGGCGAAAAAATCAATGGTGTGTCTGACCAAGAAGCTGTTAGGAAAGCGGTAGAGTTCTATAATCAATCAGCCAATCAAGGACGTTCAGTTGCTCAAAGTACGCTAGGCGAAATCTATCACAAAAGAAAATTAGAGGGCTTATCAGAAAATGAGTGGAATAGACAAGCAGTCTACTGGAATGAGTTGGCGGCCAAGCAAGGATGTCTTGTCTCGAAAAATAACCTAGCTCATTTATACTTCCTACAACGAGTCAATGACGTACCTAAGGGTGAGGCAATTAAACGCTCAGTCGAGTTGTATAAACAGTCAGCGAATCAAGGATATGTGGTAGCGCAGTTTTCATTGGGCTTGTTGTATCAATGTCATAGTGATGATTTAGGGGTTTCCAAAGAGGAGGCAGATAAGCAATCAGTCTTTTGGTTTAGAAAGGCAGCACAACAAGGGTATGAGAGTGCGCTTTTACGTTTGAAAGATATGGTCACATCGTCATTGGTACCTCAGGGGCAGCAAAAAGTGTTTGCAGAGTACGCTTTATTTTATCTTTCACACCAAAAAGATGATCAGCGTGAAGCATTAAAGTGGTTTAATGGCAACCCAAAACAGCACCTTATAACGTATTGCCATGAGTTTATCGATCAATTGCTCAGCAGTGATAAGACTATCACTGATCATGTTATCGATAAGCGTGTTCAATTTATCAAGCAACAATCTACACGTCTTAGCAAATTTTTTGGGATTTTCGCACCGCCTTATCCCAATGATCAAGATAAAGAGTTGGATTATGCAGTGCAACGTGTGTTCCTCTATCTGGATATTTTCCAACGACAAAAATCCTCTGAATCGGTATTAGAAGGGTTCTTGCGCCTTAAAAAAAGCGAGTATTTTTCCAGTGAAGACACTTTTCATCTAGCCATGTATTATTTTCGTATGGCTTGTCAGCCATCCTTGGAGGAAGATCAATTTAGTGCCTTTTTTTATTTGGGTATGAATACGATGTCCTGTGCTGCTGACAAGGGTGATGTGCAGGCGAAGTTTTTTTTGGGTGCTAATGATGATGACACGATAAATCCTACGACTTTGGCAATTTAGCGATCACATCAACATTCAGTTATTTTTGATCATAATTGCATGTTTGATCACCTCACTATCCTCTGAATAATTATTATCCTTACATCAGTGAGCTATCCGTTGAAAGTGTCATAAAGTAGCTGGATCATTGTTTGACAAATAAGGCTTGAGATCGCATTACGCTGGCAGATATACTGGCAAGTCACTGGTCCGATATGTCGTCTTGATATGAATAAAAAAAACACCCTGACAGGTTTTATTTGTTTCTTAGTGCTCTATGAGACGGCGTGTTGGATGTCTATGGATGCATTCACGCCGGCGCTTCCTAGTATCAAAAGCAGTTTTGAGGTCAGTTTTAGAGTTGTTCAGCTGACCATCACTCTCTGGATGGCAGGGGGTTTATTACCTCAAATATTGATTGGAACAAGATCCCTAACGAAGAAGTCAGCACCATAAAATGCATAATTATTTTCATTATCCTTTAAAAATTCTTTAACAGCATTTAGCAAGGGGTTTTTCACAGACATATCTTTTTTAGCTATATTTTCTGCTATAGAAATTATTTCTTGTAGATGGTTAGAAAAGTCTTTTCCGGTACCTAGTAGACTAGAATCTTTGTTGTATTGATATTGGGAACTAAATAATATATCTGACGGATTTTCATCCTCGTCAATAAATGTTACCTCGCTACATAATGCTTCTAGCTCATCAACTATATCTTTCGTAAGATTTTCGATGGTTTTTAGCTGGGGGCTGCTGAAAATTCCCATGAACCTATTACGTTCCCTGTGGATAGATATGTCAAATATGGTTAAAAGGAAAGCGTCTGCTGTTGATAAGGCATCATTGTATCCCAGTTTTTTTTTGATTACTTCCTCAAATGAGTCTATATCATCCTCTAAATTAATCTCCAGGCTATGATGTTTCCACAAGTTTACTTCTTCGGTTGTGAGCGTATGGTAGTCTTTTTCGGTTGTGAGCGTATGGTAGTCTTTTTCGGTTATAATGTACTCGGGCTCTTCTGCTAAAATGGGGCATGTTTGGGTGCGTTCATCAGAGAGGACCTCGGGCTTTTGAGAAATATTTGGTGTGTTAAAAGCCTGATTTGTGTTATGTGAACTGAAGTGATGATCGTCGATTACATATTCATTGATTTTAGCATCATGAGTGGATTTCTGATTCTCGTCAGCGTTGATTTTAGCATCATGAGTGGATTTCTGATTCTCTTCAGCGTTTTTTTTTTCCGTACTTTCTCTTTGCATTATTATGATCCACTTTATGTATGTTATTAAGTGCTTCCCCTTCAATTTAATTCCTTGCTGCGGGATACTACACGAAAAAGATTAAGGAAATATTAAAATTTAGTGATTTTTTTACCATTAATTGCCTTAACGCTCATTGAAGGCGACATTGATATTGGTCCTCGTATATGCCATCACAGGATTGTGAGTATCAAAATCTTAGTGATGAATGAACGCAAATTATTGATTATTCGAGTTGTCTTGATGTGATAGCAAGATCTTCACAATAGCGTGTTATTCTATTCCCATAAATTAGTGGCGTGTTAATGATTTTTACTATCGTGGTTTTTTATGATTCATACGTCTGAATTCTTGTGGAAGTTGCTTTGATCTTGAGCGTCGGTGTCTAATTATTAAAGAGCGTAAGTTATTGATCTTTCGTTGTCACTTTTACGAGATCAATATTCCAAGGCAATAATGCCTCATAATCTTCAGCTTTCTCGCAATAAGGGATAGCCTTCATGATTTCAACGTAATATTGATAGGGATCTAGTTTATGCAGTTTGGCAGAACGTATTAAACTAAAGTGGAGGCATAGCGCTCTTGCGCCTCCTGACTTCCTGCAAATAGAAAGTTCTTTCTAGCGATAACAAAGGGCTTTATCGCTCTCTCTGTATGATTGTTATCGATCAGCTAGACCATCCTCACAAAATCTGGCTAACCCATCCCAATGACGCAAGGTGTAGTTAATGGCTTTAGCGATTGGTGATTTTTGTGGTACCAAAGGCTGTTTTTCTTCTAGCCATTGCTTAAAGTTGTTTAATAGAGGTAGTGTTTTTTCTTGGCGTATGGCTTTGATTTCTTCAAAAGATCTTTTCTCTACTTTCATCTTTCTTTCAATCTGATAGATTTTAGCATATATACTCATGGCATGATGTGCTAAGCCTTTCTTTTTTGTTGTTTTGGTGATAGCTTCAAACTTTCTTTTTGCATGGGCATCACAGAGCAATGACCCTACATGATCTTGTGCATATAAAGCACCAAACAAAGAGTCTGCATCGCAGTAGAACAGCCCCCGAGAAGCCCTCAAACCAATCTTTGACAAACTGTTTGTGTTCTTTTTCATTGTATTCATAGACAATCAAGCATAGTTTAAAATCATAGTCTGCATCCCTGGCGATAGATGGCTCTTCTTTTGTTACCCCAGCCTTGCCATCCGTGGCAAGGCGCTCATCGGGAAAAAGCAATGCTTTTTCCTTTATCCTCTTCGCCCTCTAAAACAATACGCATAAAACTTGGTCGTGGGTTTTCTTTTTTACTGTCTAGTCTTGCTCGGATTGATCAATTGCTTCCGATGATTCTTTGTATGATGATGGTCATGGCAGGATTGGGAAGTTGTTTCTCCGTGTTCATGAGACTGGCCATCAATAGTTCTGATGAGTCAATGGGTATAACAATGGCTACGATATCCTTATTGCAAACAATAGTAGCCACGTGTGGTTCTGTTGTGGTCGTGATCTTTTTCCATAATACCGTTCTTTCATTGGCGCTCTTAATTATGATAAGCGCTTTTATCCCCATGCCGACTATTCCATTTTTAAGTC
>WTGG01000029.1 GCA_011523685.1 Coxiellaceae bacterium
GTTATTTAGTTATTAAAAAATTCTTGTAAAAAAGGATGGGTTCATATACGTCACATGAACTACATCCTAGCCAAATAATATCAAGAGTGAGTGTCACAATTTAAATGAGACCGCTGACCATGCTATATCTCAAATTAACAGTGGTCGGCATAATTTAAATGATGACGCTTACAAACATATCTATACCCTCATTATAGGTGATTAATTCAGTTTTTGCCTAAGTAGTTATTGGAGTACCACTTAACAGTCTGAATTATATATGAAAAAAATTGTAAAATTTATAGAATCGTTAGCCTAAATTGTCAATTTATCGCGTCCTTCCGGTAACGTTATTCGTGAGCATCATAATTTAAATTGTGACGCTTACAAAATTCTCCTTGATCATGGAGGTTCAATTTTTAATCGAGATGTCGATGGTGTTTCAGTTTTTCACTATTCGAAGAATACTCCAGAAATATATCTTCTAATTAGATGTAGATCGTTTTTTAGTGGTACAATTAACTAATGGACTACTAGATGTCAATACATAGCAATTACGATGTAACTGTGGCTTAATAAGACTGATAAAAAAAGGACCTCATCCAATGAAAGTTGGCATATTCATAGATAAAAGTGCAGATGATCGTGAAGAACCTATTCCTAAAAATGTTATGCATGATCACAAAGCGACTTTAGGGTCAAATAAAATAAATCAAATGATCCAACAATCTAAAAATAAATTTTATTACGTCTTATTGGAGCACCTTAAAAAAAAGTCATCTCAATTTAAATTTTGTCGCGTATCAAATCAATATCCTCTTAGTGATCAGTTAATTGGCATCGACATCCTATTCCCTCTTTACCTTTGCGAGAACTACGATGACTGGGAGATTCAAGTTCAAGCATGTCAAAAACACAACATACCCATGGCAATTACATTTGAGCAACAAGACTTCATCAATAATAAATACTCATACATGAAATTACTACAAGAAAATAATTTCTCATGCATAGATACTACTTATATTCGCAGAAACCAATTTGTTAACAGCTCTGGCAACATAGATCATGAGATAGTCACTTTACTCTGTAGTGAATTATTGAACAAATATCCCAATGGAGTCATCCTTAAACCATCTTTTTTTGGAGGCTTTTCCAGTGGATTTAGCGTGGTCCATACAAAGGATACTGATACGGAGATCTATGAAAAAATTAAAAAAGCTAATATCAATAGCAAAACAGGATTATTCATACAGCCACTGATCAGCGAATTTAGAACAAGCTTCGAGATAAAAACTGTGTGGTTTAATGGCGTGTATAAATCTTCATACGGAAGAAATGGGCTCGGAGAATTTGCAAGCTTTGCCTTATTAGATGATAAATGTGTAGACGTTATAAAATGTAGAAACATAGGCATTGAAATAATTCAGTTGCTCTTTCAAACACACGGCCCATTCCCCATTCTTCGACTCGATTTTATAATACAAAATGAAGTGCCTATATTAAATGAAATAGAGTATGCCCCTGCTTTTTCGTATTTTCATACAGAAATCACTATATTAAAGGATCTGATATCATGCATATGCCAGTTTCTTAATCATCAAATAAATATTTAAAAGTATGACCTAACGACTATCGGAATCATAAAGAAGGACATTAACTTCGATGCATAAAGTAAAACATACAAATTTTGAATGGAGAAAATTTCGTCACGATGAATTCTGGCGTCAAATCCCAGCATGGAAAGAAGTGATTAAAGCGTTTTTTTTAGATCACAAATGGCAAGAAAAATCGGCACAAGGATGTGCCACACATCCCTGGAGGAAAATCAAAAATGTTTAGTCTCACGAAAAAAATAATAAAGCATCAAGGTATTGGTTGTATGTCTTGGGCAGAATTCTATGGATCTCCTATAGATGATATACAGGTTTTTAGTCTAGTTAAACTTGCCATTGAAAATGGTGTTAACTTCTTTGATACAGCTGATGTATATGGTTATGGGTTGAATGAAGAGCAAGTTGGCTCGGCTATATCAAAAATCATGGGGCAGGAGATATCAACCAGAGAGGAAATTGTTCTAGCCACTAAATGTGGAATCATCCGTGAAAAAGATGATCCGTCGAAGCGTGGTGTTGACAATTCATATGATTATGTAATTGATAAATGTCATCAAAGTTTATCACGGCTTGGCCCAGATATAGGTTATATCGATCTATTCTACCTTCATCGTGTCAATAAGGATCAACTAGAAGATTCCATGAAGGCTATGGCAGTTCTGCTGGATGAAGGAAAAATTCTTTCTGTGGGCCTTTCTGAAGCAAGTATGGATGTTATTGAAAAAGCTAATTCACTTTTAAAAGAATACACCCAGGGCAAGCACCAGATATCAGCCCTTCAAACTGAGTTATCATTAATGTCGAAACAGGCGCTATCGAATGGTTTATTAGATTTTTGTCGTGATAATGATATTTCTTTTGTAGCCTATAGTCCGTTGTGTCGAGCGCTGTTAACTGGCGAGATAGAGAATATTGATGATCTGGGTTCTGATGACTTTAGGCGATCATTACCTCGATTCCAGAAAGAGAATATTCAAGATAATTTAAAACTACTAGATACTGTTAAATCAATTGCGCATGAGAAATCATGTACAACAGCCCAGGTCGCTCTGGCATGGGTAAAATCTATAGGAGCGATTGCTATTCCTGGAACGACCAAAGAAAACAACCTGTTATCCAATATTAAATCACTACATCTCAATTTAACTGATGATGAAATCCATCTGCTTTCTAATATAGCTAGCGCGAAAGGATATCGATATACAGAAGCAGCAATGCAAGCATATGGTTTTTATGATGAAATTTAGAGAATATTAACCGTTACCGGTTTTTGTACCTTGAAGGTGATTAGCGCTGGTTATTCAGTTATCTTGATTTTCTACTGATATTATTTAGCTAGGATGTAGTTCGTGTGACGTATATGAACCCATCCTTTTTTACAAGAATTTTTTAATAA
>WTGG01000008.1 GCA_011523685.1 Coxiellaceae bacterium
AGTCATTATTCCCGTTGAAGAAAAAGACAAACAATGCGCTTGTGGGAATGAAAAAACCCTTATTCGCTATGAAGTCACTGAAAAGCTGGATTATCGCCCTGCCACATTTGAAATCGTTGAACAAAGGCGAGAGGTTGTGGCTTGCAAGAATGACTGTGAGCAATCCATCATAACAGCCAGCGTACCTCCGACAATCTTACCGAAGGTGCCAGTCACTGAATCCTTATTAGCACACATCATCGTATCCAAGTTCGATGATAGGCAGCCTTTATATCACTTAGAAAAGCAGTTTGCTTCACGCTATGGTATTCATGTTTCTCGTCAGAGCCTATCTCGGTGGGTGGTCGATACGGCAAAACCACTGATGCCTCTCTTAAATGGCTTAAAAGACAGCATTATTAATCATGATATTGCTTCAATGGATGCTACAACACTGCAAGTGCTTAATGAGCCTATGCGATGCCCAACAACTAAGTCTTATGCCTATTGTTTTAGAGGCGGAGGTGAAAAAGAAGCGGCTATTGTCTATGAATACAATGAAAAAGAACACAAGCAGTTTGTCAAAGATTGGTTTGAGGGCTTCTCGGGTGCAGTGCACTCTGATGCGGACTCCTTCTTTGGTGCTTTATATGCACAAGATCATGTAGAGTCATTGCTCTGTAACGCCCATGCAAGAAGAAAATTTGAAGCTATCACCAAAACAACGAAGAAAAAAGGCTTGGCTCATCACGCCATGAGCGTGTATGCCAAAATCTATCAGATCGAAAGAAAAATGAAAGCTGAAAAAAGATCTTTTGAAGAAATCAAAGCCATACGCCAAGAAAAAACCATACCCCTATTAAATAATTTCAAGCAATGGTGTGATGAAAAGCAGTCTTTAGTGCCACCAAAATCACCAATCGCTAAAGCCATTAACTATACTCTGCGTCACTGGGGTGGATTAACGCGCTTTTGTGAAGATGGTCGCTACCTTATCGATAACAATCATACAGAAAGAGTGATAAAGCCCTTTGTTATCGGCGAGAAAAAACTTCCTATTTGCGGGAAGTCAGCAAGGCGCAAGAGCGCTATGCCTTCACTTCAGCTTAATCCGTTCTGCTAAGCTTCATAAACTAGATCCCTATCAATATTACGTTGAAATCATGAAGGCTGTGCCTTATTGCAAGAAAGCTGAAGATAATGAGGCATAATTGCCGTGGAATATTGATCCCCTCAAAGTGACTACGAAAGATCAATAACTTACGCCATTTATACTATTCGTAATACGACGAATACCGACTCCTAATATGTACTATAATGATAGTGTAGAAGCAAATTCATAGGAGGAGAACCATGAGTAAAGAACGAATAACTCTTATCATAGGCGGCGTAGTGGGTCCGAGCAACACAAGATCCGACGCTCAAATGTCTAAATCCGGATATGGTTGCTAACCATAATACAATAAAACAGAGAGGCGCTTGCATAGCAGCGCCCTCTACACAGGACTTCTTCACTATACTAATTGACGTGGCTAGGCGGGCAAATTACGGCAGAACGGAAACCATAGGCCTGGGGGATAATGCCAGAGGAAATGGCTAGAGTCCTACCCGAAGATACGACGCGCGAATGTGGCAATCTGCCAGACGATACAATGGCGAGTGTGTGTATTAGCGGGCCGATGCGGCGGCCTATCGGGCGGCCAGGGTTCTAGTCTGCTCAGAAGTGCATGCTGTCTTTGCCACCAGTTAGCCCATCGATACCAGTGTCTTTGCACGTAAGCAGGATGATCTGCACTGGAGTAGCGTTGTCTTTCGTGTAAACGCTGCTCTTCTTGCTTCAGTCTTAGTTTTTCGATAGAACGTCGTATCGACCGAGGGTGTATAGAGACCTCGACCGAACATTGAGGTTGTTCATTATTGCTGGAGTTAGCTGTAGTTCGCGCCACAGTAAACTGAATCCCTAGAAAATGAAAACCTTTATTCACTGACCCCATGCATGTTTTCTTGGGAGCCATGGATAATTTGAGTGTATTCAATGTGTCTTTAAGCCGGCGTTTGGATTTGGTGTATTGCCGCTTCGTTTTGCATAGAATAACGATATCATCGTTATAACGGCAATAAAATAAATCTTCCCGATTTTCAAAACACTGATCCAAGGGTTTGAGGTAGAGTGCTGCAAAAAAGCTTGATAAGGCAGATCTCACACAAATACCTTTGTAAGGATGTTCATACCAACCCCCTCGATCGATCGGTGCATCAATACTATCACACAAGATTTTCACCAGTCATGGATCATCAAAATGATCCGTTACCATAGCTTGTAAAATGGTGATATCAATCGACGCATAATAGGATTTCACATCAGTCCGAATAACGTAGCGATATTGTTTTGATGATAAGGCGTCATGCAGTTGATGTGTGATCGGCTTAATCACGCTTGGACCTTTTAAATGATGACAAGCTGGCGATATAACATGCTTAAACGTGGGCTTTATAATTCGATAGAGCAGTTTATGGAACAAGCTATCTTGAAAGGTGTAACGTGGCTGGCATTCGCCAAAGGCGTTATAACCTATCTTAGGCTGCACTGGATAACGACCTGCAGAGAAATCATCTAAAAGCTTCAGGCCTTGATCTTTCCATTGTCGATAAAACATCCAAAAAGGATGACCTGCATCACAAAAGCGATAGCGCTGATACAGTTGATGCACTAAGGTTAGCGCCATCGGATACAGTGATGTGAGTTTCCAGTTCATGCGGGTTTATAGACTGATAGTCGATAAAACGCAAGGGTGTAGTTGCTGTGACGATCACTCTACAACGATCATGGCGTGGCTATTGCTGAGCTTTGTTGATAGCTTGTGTTGA
>WTGG01000010.1 GCA_011523685.1 Coxiellaceae bacterium
CCAATCGTTCCTACGTTAACGTGTTCTTTATCTCTTACAAACTTCTCTTTTGCCATCGAATTTTCCTCTTTTATTCAATTATTGTTTTTTAATAACAGCTTCAGCGATATTAGATGGAGCTTCAGCATATTTCTTGAATTCCATCGAATAGGTTGCACGACCCTGCGACAAAGAACGTAAGTCAGTAGCATACCCAAACATCTCAGATAAAGGCACTTCAGCAGTAACAACTTTACCGGAAGGATTTTCATCCATACCTAAAATAATTCCACGGCGACGGTTAATATCACCAACAACATCACCCATATAATCTTCAGGCGTTACAGCCTCAACATTCATAATGGGTTCTAATAAAACAGCATCAGCTTTTACAGCACCTTCTTTAAAGCACATAGAACCTGCAATTTTAAACGCCATTTCATTAGAGTCGACATCATGAAAAGAACCATCGAATAATGTCACTTTAACGTCAACTACAGGGAAACCAGCAATAACACCATTTTCCATTTGTTCAGCGACACCTTTACCAACTGCTGGAATGTATTCACGAGGAATCACACCACCAACAATCTCATTAACAAACTCAAAGCCAGAACCCGGTTCTTGCGGCTCAATTCGCAAATAAACATGACCGTATTGACCACGACCACCTGTTTGACGAACAAACTTAGATTCATGCTCAACTGACTGACGAATAGTTTCACGGTAAGCCACTTGAGGTTTACCAATATTCGCTTCTACTTTGAATTCACGCATCATACGATCAACAAGAATCTCTAAGTGCAACTCACCCATACCTGCAATAATAGTCTGACCTGACTCTTCGTCTGTGTGAACTTTAAAAGAAGGATCTTCTTGTGCAAGTTTACCTAAAGCAATACCCATTTTCTCTTGGTCAGCTTTAGTTTTAGGCTCAACAGCTACAGAAATAACTGGCTCAGGGAAATCCATACGCTCCAAAGTGATAATATTATCAAGGTCACATAACGTATCACCGGTAGTCACTTGCTTAAGACCAACTGCTGCCGCGATATCACCTGCACGCACCTCTTTAATTTCTTCGCGAGAATTTGAGTGCATTTGAAGAATACGACCTACTCGTTCTTTTTTACCTTTTACAGGATTATAAACGGAACTACCTGCTGTTAGTACACCAGAGTAAACTCGGAAGAATGTGAGCGTACCAACAAAAGGGTCTGTCATAATCTTAAAAGCCAACGCTGAAAATGGAGCATCGTCACTTGAAGGACGAGAACCCGCATTACCACGATCATCTTCACCCTTAATATCTTCCACATCAGTAGGAGCTGGCATAAACTCGACAACACCATCAAGCATTGCTTGAACACCTTTGTTTTTAAATGCGGACCCACAAAACATAGGAACAATTTCACCAGCAAGCGTTCTCGTACGAATACCGCGCTTAATATCATCAGTAGATAACTCACCTGACTCAAGATATTGCTCCATCAGCGCTTCATCTGCTTCTGCAGCTGATTCAATCATTTGCTCACGATACATATTGCAATCTTCAAGCATATCAGCAGGGATATCATGCTCTTCGTATGTTAAGCCTCGATCTTCTTCATTCCAGAAAATGGCCTTCATACGAATTAAATCGACAATACCTTTAAAGTTTTCTTCCGCACCAATAGCCAACTGCATAGGAACAGGGTTTGCACCCAGGCGTTCTTTTACTTGCTCAACAACACGTAAAAAATTAGCACCAGCACGGTCCATCTTATTAACGAAAGCCATGCGTGGAACACTATATTTGTTAGCCTGACGCCAAACTGTTTCACTTTGAGGCTCAACACCGCCAACTGCACAAAAAACTGCAACAGCACCATCAAGCACACGTAATGAACGCTCTACTTCAATTGTAAAGTCAACGTGACCAGGGGTATCAATGATATTAATTCTGTGATTAGGAAACTGCTTATCCATCCCCTGCCAATAACAGGTGGTAGCAGCTGATGTGATAGTAATACCACGCTCTTGCTCCTGCTCCATCCAGTCCATAACGGCTGAACCTTCATGAACCTCACCCATCTTGTGAGAGATTCCCGTATAAAAAAGAACACGCTCGGTTGTCGTGGTTTTACCCGCGTCAATGTGAGCCATAATTCCAATATTTCTAACTTTATCTAGTGATATGTCTCTTGCCATCTTCCCTTACCAACGGTAGTGCGCAAACGCTTGGTTTGCTTTCGCCATACGATGTACGTCTTCACGCTTCTTAACAGAACCGCCACGCAAAGCATACGCATCTAAAATTTCATTACCCAACTTGATCGCCATGGATTTTTCACCGCGCTTAGATGAGTATTCAACCAACCAACGCATCGCCAATGTACGACGACGTACCGCACGAATTTCCATAGGTACTTGATAAGTTGAACCACCAACACGACGAGACTTAACCTCAACTGAAGGCGTAACATTTTCTAATGCTTTTTTGAAAACAGCCAATGCGACATCTCGTGCAGCTTTACTATCACGAATAGTGCTATTCATATCCAGAGCTGCTCCACCTTGACCACCCTCACCATCTCCATCTGATAGCAAGCCTTCTTGCTGGCCTTGAACTTTGACTTTTTCGAATACGTGATCTAATGCACCATAAACAATCTTTTCGGCAATTGATTTTTTTCCGTCACACATAACGCTATTAATAAACTTTGCCAACAAATCACTGTGGAACAGTGGATCTGGCATAATGGTTCGCTTCGGTGCAGCCTTTCTTCTAGACATATCTTCTCTCCAATTTACTCTTTAGGTTTTTTCTCACCGTATTTAGATCTACCGCGCTTACGACCAGAAACCCCAGCAGTATCCAAACTACCGCGAACGATGTGGTAACGCACACCAGGTAAATCCTTCACACGACCACCACGAATCAAAACCACCGAGTGCTCTTGCAGGTTATGACCCTCACCACCAATGTACGCTGTTACTTCAGCGCCATTAGTAATGCGAACACGCGCCACTTTACGCAAAGCCGAGTTCGGCTTCTTAGGTGTGGTTGTGTAAACACGAGTACATACACCGCGACGCTGAGGACAGGCCTCTAACGCTGGGACATTCGTCTTTTTTGGTTTCAACTTGCGAGGCTTCCTAACAAGCTGGTTTATTCTAGCCATAGATCACTATCTCTTAGTTATTATTAAGACAAAAAAATCTTTTCGAAGGCTTCGTCATGACCTTCAATTACTCTCATTATTTTCTAATGAATCATTTATTTTCATTAGGTTAGCTACAAGCACTTTGTACTTTAGCTTTTTGCAAACCACCCAGGCCATCTGAGCTGACCCACAAAGTGATTCGCGATTCTAAGAAAGCTGACCCGGGTTGTCAAGCTGAATACATCACTGTATTGAGATTCAACTCACACCGGGCCATTTTCTCTATTTACTCATCCAGCATAGGGTTATCTGACTCATTATTTGACTCAGCAGAAGCTGATAGAGCCTCGCTCAATGCTTGCTCCGCTTCCATAGCTGAAACCGTTGGTTCTTCAACCACTTCTGGTTGCTCCTTAGCTAAACGACGATCTCGATGATACGCAAATCCCGTTCCTGCTGGAATCAATCGACCCACAATAATGTTTTCTTTCAAACCATGCAGATGATCGGACTTACCAGCCACAGATGCAGCCGTCAGAACACGTGTCGTCTCCTGAAATGATGCCGCTGATAGGAAAGAGTCTGTAGCTAACGATGCCTTAGTTAAACCCATTAATACACGATCATAAGTTGCAGGCTTGCCACCTTCAGCGATCACTTCATCATTACGATTCAACAATTTACTGAGATCAACCTGCTCACTAGCGATGTATCCTGTATCACCAGGGTTAACGACAGATACTTTACGCAGCATTTGACGAACAATCACCTCAATATGCTTATCATTGATCTTCACGCCCTGTAATCGATAAACCTCCTGGACCTCATTAACCACATAATTTGCTAACTCAGTGACACCAGAAAGACGAAGAATATCATAAGGATCTGTTGGGCCGTCAGCAACCACCTCACCCTTAGTAACCGTTTCTCCTTCAAAGACATTAATTCGACGCCAGCGAGGAACTAATGTTTCATGCTTCTCCCCATCTGGGTTCGTAATAACAAGACGAACTTTATCTTTTGTCTCTTTACCAAAACCAACAATACCTGTTTGCTCTGCTAGAATAGCTGCTTCTTTAGGTCTTCTAGCTTCAAACAAGTCAGCTACTCGTGGTAAACCACCGGTAATATCACGCGTCTTACTCGTTTCTTGTGGAATACGCGCTAAGACATCACCAACACCAATGGAATCACCGTCCTCCTTGTTCACGATAGTGCCTTCAGGTAAGTAATATTGTGCTGGCACCTTACTACCTGGAAGATAGACATCATTACCTCGGTCATCGACCACTTTAATCATAGGTCTTAGCTCTTTACCAACAGTACTACGCTGAGAGACCGGTGTAATCATAATACTACTTAAACCAGTCAGCTCATCAGTTTGTCGGACCATTGATACGCTTTCAATCGCATCGATAAACTTAATCTTACCAGCTACTTCAGTAATAATTGGATGCGTATGAGGGTCCCACTGAGCAACGATCTGACCTGCTGATACTTGATCACCATCATTGACTGTCAAGGTTGCACCATAAGAAATCTTATATTGCTCACGCTCTCCGCCTTGAATATCACAAATAATCATCTCACCTGAACGAGAAACAGCGACTAAATGATTAGACGCTTCTTGTTTTACCGTTTTTAGATTACGAATCTTAACAATACCGTCTGTTTTAACCTGAATATTATTTTCAGCAGTTGCTCTAGATGCTGCACCACCAATATGGAATGTACGCATTGTCAGCTGAGTACCAGGCTCACCAATCGACTGAGCAGCAATTACACCGACAGCCTCTCCCTGATCAACCAAGTGACCACGAGCCAAGTCACGGCCATAACACTGAGCACATAACCCATAACGTGTTTCACAAGTGATTGGAGAACGAACCCATACACGATCAACGCCACTAGACTCTATAATTTGAACTGCAGTTTCATCAAGCATTGCACCAACTGGGTACAGCTCATCATCGGTACCTGGCTTAATAACAGCGCGAGCTAAAACACGCCCCAATACACGCTCTTTAAGTGGCTCTACAACGTCACCACCCTCAATATGAGGACCAATCTCTAAACCATTTTCAGTTCCACAATCTTGCATGGTTACCACAAGGTCTTGCGCAACATCCACTAAACGACGCGTGAGATAGCCAGAGTTTGCAGTTTTTAATGCTGTATCAGCCAAACCTTTACGTGCACCGTGGGTTGAGATGAAGTACTGATGAACATCCAAACCTTCACGGAAGTTAGCCGTAATCGGTGTTTCAATGATCGAGCCGTCTGGCTTAGCCATCAAACCACGCATACCAGCAAGCTGACGAATCTGAGCAGCAGAACCCCGCGCACCAGAATCGGACATTAAGAATACGGAGTTAAATGAGTTTTGCTCAACCGTATTACCTTTAGCATCAACAACCTGCTCTGTAGCAATTTTTTCCATCATTGCTTTAGCAACCTGGTCATTGGTATGTGACCAAATATCAACAACCTTACTGTAACGCTCACCTTGTGTTACAAGACCAGAGGAGAATTGACGCTCAATCTCATGCACTTCTTCCTCAGCACGAGCAATGATATCTTTCTTCGCCTCCGGCAAGACTAAATCTTGAATACCAATAGAAACACCCGAGTAAGTTGCAAAACGGAACCCGGTATACATCATTTGGTCAGCAAAGATTACCGCGGCTTTAAGTCCTAACGTACGGTAACAGTGGTTAATTAACTCTGACGCCGCTTTCTTAGACATTTCTTGATCAAAAAGCTCAAAGGCCATGCCTTTTGGTGCGATATCAAACAGGATTACGCGACCCACTGTGGTATCAACCGTATGAGTATGCTCAACCAGATTACCTGATGAATCAAATAAATGCTCAGTGATTCGGGCTTTAATTTTCGCCTGCAAGTCCACCACATCATTCTCATAAGCACACAAGACTTCAGGTAGGCCAGAGAAAGCCATACCTTCACCTTTAGCATTGATGCGTGAACGAGTCATATAATAAAGACCTAAAACAACGTCCTGAGTTGGAACGATAATAGGATCACCATTTGCAGGATGTAAAACATTATTAGTTGACATCATGAGTGCACGAGCTTCTAACTGTGCTTCTAATGTTAATGGCACATGGACCGCCATCATATCACCATCGAAGTCAGCGTTATAAGCTGTACATACTAGAGGGTGAAGCTGAATCGCTTTACCTTCGACTAATAGTGGTTCAAATGCTTGAATACCTAAACGGTGAAGGGTTGGCGCACGGTTTAATAATACCGGGTGCTCACGAATGACACTCTCAAGAATATCCCAAACAACAGGAAGCTCTTGTTCAACCATTTTCTTGGCAGCCTTAATCGTAGTCACTAGACCACGTCGCTGTAACTGACAATAAATAAATGGTTTAAATAGCTCTAACGCCATTTTCTTAGGTAGTCCACATTGATGTAGCTTTAAGCTTGGACCTACCACAATAACAGAACGACCTGAATAATCGACACGTTTACCGAGTAGGTTTTGACGGAAACGTCCTTGCTTACCTTTAATCATGTCAGCTAATGATTTCAGAGGTCGGCGATTAGTGCCCATAATTGCGCGGCCACGACGACCATTATCTAATAGTGCATCAACCGCTTCTTGAAGCATTCGCTTCTCGTTGCGGACAATGATATCAGGAGCATTTAGATCCAATAAGCGCTTTAAACGATTATTACGATTAATCACACGACGGTATAAATCATTTAAATCAGAAGTAGCAAAGCGCCCGCCATCAAGAGGAACCAACGGTCTTAAATCCGGTGGCAATACAGGCAGTACATCTAAAATCATCCACTCAGGCTTATTACCTGATTCTTGGAAGTCCATAATAACTTTTAGACGCTTAGTCAGCTTCTTGATTTTGGTTTCAGACGATGTAGTAGCAAGATCTTCATTAATCGAAATAATCTCTTGCTCAAGATTAATACGCTTTAAAAATTCTTTAATGGCTTCTGCGCCCATCAAAGCAACAAACTCATCACCATATTCTTCAAGCGCATCCAAGTAGGCTTCTTCAGAAAGCAATTGACCTGTTTCAAGGTCTGTCATACCTGGATCAACGACTACAAAAGATTCGAAATATAAAATTCGTTCTATAGAGCGCAACGTCATATCAAGCAATAAGCCAATACGAGATGGTAATGACTTTAAATACCAAATATGAGCAACGGGGCACGCCAGTTTAATGTGGCCCATGCGATCACGACGCACTTTAGCTTGAGTCACCTCAACACCACACTTTTCACAAACCACACCACGATGTTTTAAACGCTTATATTTCCCACACAAACATTCATAATCCTTAATAGGACCAAATGTCTTCGCGCAGAATAAACCACCCCTTTCTGGCTTGAAAGTACGATAGTTAATGGTTTCAGGTTTTTCAACTTCACCAAAGGACCATGACAGCATCTCCTCTGGAGAAGCTAATTTAATTCGCAGTTTATCGAAATCATCAACGTTGCCGCCCTTTTGAATTTCGTTAAGTAAATGTCTCAATGCTTTCTCCCAGAGTCTAATTATTCTGTTTCTAAACTAATGTCGATACCTAAAGAACGGATTTCTTTCACTAATACGTTGAAAGATTCCGGCATACCTGCATCCATCGTGTGATCGCCGTTTACTATGTTTTTATACATACGTGTACGACCATTCACATCATCAGATTTCACAGTCAACATTTCTTGTAGCGTATAAGAGGCACCATAAGCTTCAAGCGCCCACACCTCCATCTCACCAAATCGCTGACCACCAAACTGTGCTTTACCACCTAGCGGCTGCTGAGTCACCAAGCTATACGAACCTGTTGAACGAGCATGCATCTTATCATCAACTAAGTGATTCAACTTCAGCATGTACATATATCCCACAGTAACAGGACGCTCAAATGGCTTACCTGTTCGTCCATCATATAACGTAGTCTGACCAGACTCAGGCAGACCAGCCAATGATAACAAGTGCTGAATTTCAGATTCACTAGCACCATCAAAAACAGGTGTTGCAATAGGAACACCTCCTTTAAGGTTATTAGCTAGCATCATAATTTCATCATCATTAAATGCACTTAAATCAACGCGACCACCCTGACTTGTGTCATAAACTTTTTGCAAAAAGCTTCGCAAATCAGCCATGGAAGCTTTAGCCTCAAGTAATGTCGCAATCTTTTTACCAAGACCTTTAGCTGCCCAGCCTAAATGTACCTCTAACACCTGACCAATATTCATACGTGAAGGTACACCTAATGGGTTTAACACGATGTCAACTGGCGTTCCATCAGCAAGATGAGGCATATCCTCAACAGGCATGATAGCTGAGATAACACCTTTATTACCGTGGCGACCCGCAATCTTATCACCTGGCTGAATGCGACGTTTTACAGCTAAGTACACTTTGATTACTTTAATAACACCAGGCTGTAAATCATCGCCTTGAGTGATCTTCTTATATTGTTCTTCAAACTTAGCATCACGATCTTTATGCAATTGTTTAAAGCGCTTATTAGCTAATTCTAGATGCGCAATAGCTGCATCATCACGGACGCGAATACTAAACCACTGTTCACGTGTTAATGAATCAAGATACTCATCGGTTATTGTTGAACCAGATTTCAATTTATTAGGACCACCATTCACGGTTTGACCTAACAACTCTTTGCGCAAAGCCTGAAATAAAGACTCCTCACGAATAGACAGCTCATCGCCCAAATCTTTTTCAACGCGAGCCAATTCTTCTTTTTCAATAGACAGTGCACGTGAATCTTTTTCTACACCATCACGTGTAAATACACGAACATCAATCACAGTACCACGAACACCAGGGCCGACACGCAAAGAAGAATCTTTAACATCAGAAGCTTTTTCACCGAAGATCGCACGTAATAATTTTTCTTCCGGGCTTAACTGTGATTCACCTTTTGGTGTCACCTTACCAACAAGAATATCACCCGTTTCTACTTCAGCACCGATGTGCACGACACCAGTTTCATCCAGCTTGCTTAACGCACTTTCGCCGACACTCGGGATATCAGCTGAAATTTCTTCTGAGCCTAATTTAGTATCACGAGCAATACACGTGAGCTCTTGAATATGAACAGAAGTGAAACGATCTTCATCAACCATTCTTTGAGAAATAATAATTGAATCCTCAAAGTTATATCCATTCCAAGGCATAAATGCGACAAACAAGTTTTGACCTAGGGCCAATTCACCCAAGTCAGTGGATGGGCCATCTGCAAGCACTTCTCCTGCCTCAACTTCATCACCCAGACTAACAATAGGACGTTGATTAATGCAGGTATTGTAGTTAGAACGAGAAAATTTATTCAGGTTATAAATATCAACACCAGTATCGGTCTCACTATCTTCTGAAATATCTTTGGCTTTAATGACGATCCGAGTTGCATCGACGGAGTACACCACGCCAGCGCGTTGTGAACGAATCGTTACGCCAGAATCTTCAGCAACATCACGCTCCATTCCAGTACCGACAAGAGGTTTATCAGGCACAACAGTAGGCACAGCTTGACGTTGCATGTTTGCACCCATCAATGCACGACTTGTATCATCATGCTCTAGAAATGGCACCAATGATGCAGCCACAGAAACAATTTGTCGTGGAGATACATCAACAAAATTCACTTTATCGGGAGATGTTAATGTAAACTCACCACGATAACGACAAGTGACCAAATCTTCTGTCAAACAGTTATCTTGATCAATAGCTGTATTTGCATGCGCAATGTAATATTCACCTTCTTCAATGGCTGACAAATAAGAGACTTCATTTAGAACACGACCATCTTTTACTTGTCTAAAAGGTGTTTCAAGAAAACCATAGTGATTAGCTCTAGCAAAAACTGACAGTGAGTTAATCAAACCAATATTTGGACCCTCAGGTGTCTCAATAGGACATACACGACCATAGTGAGTTGGGTGAACGTCACGCACCTCAAACCCAGCACGTTCACGTGTTAATCCACCTGGTCCTAATGCTGAAATACGACGCTTGTGAGTAACTTCAGAAAGCGGATTATTTTGGTCCATAAATTGAGATAATTGACTAGAACCAAAAAATTCTTTTATCGCTGCGGAAACAGGCTTTGCATTGACTAAATCTTGCGGCATAGTTTCTGGGTCAACCATACCGAGTCGATCTTTCACAGCACGCTCTACACGAACCAAACCAACACGGAATTGGTTTTCAGTCATTTCACCAACACTACGAATACGACGATTGCCGAGATTATCAATATCGTCAATCATGCCCTTACCATCACGAATATCAACTAATACACGCATGACAGCAACGATATCTTCTTTCGTAAGTATTGATGGTCCTGTTAATTCATCACGACCAACACGTCGATTAAACTTCATACGACCAACAGTGGATAAGTCATAGCGGTCTTCCGTGAAAAATAAGTTCTCAAATAATGTTTCAGCAGCATCTTTTGTCGGTGGCTCACCAGGACGCATGATACGGTAAATTTCTATAAGAGCTTCTAAACGATTAGTAGTGGAGTCAAGGCGCAAAGTATCTGCAATATAGGAGCCTCGCTCTAACTCATTCACATATAAAACTTCGATACGCTTCACAGAAGCAGCCAATAAGGCTTCTAATAATTCTTCTGTTAATTCTTGGTTCGCTGAAGCTAACTCTTCACCTGTGGATTCATCAATGACAGGTCTAGCTATACGCTTACCGATAATTGATTCAAAACTATACTGCAGTGTTTTTATGCCAGCATTTTCAATTAAACGAATTTGACGGCCTGAAACACGACGACCCGCTTCAACAATCACATCACCATTCTTATCTTTAATACCCATGGCAATAACCTCACCGCGCAAGCGTTGAGGGACCAAATCAAGAATAGCATGATCTTTTTTCAGTGTTATTGTGTCAGTATCATAGAAAATATCTAGAATTTCTGAAGTGGTATACCCCAGAGCTCTTAATAAGATTGTTGCAGGAATTTTACGTCGACGATCAATACGCACGAATACACAATCTTTCGGATCAAACTCAAAGTCCAACCAAGATCCACGGTTTGGGATAATACGAGCTGAATATAATAACTTACCTGAGCTGTGTGTTTTACCCTTATCATGCTCAAAAAACACACCTGGTGAACGATGCAACTGAGACACAACAACACGTTGCGTACCATTAATGATGAAACTCCCAGTTTTAGTCATTAAGGGAAGCTCACCCATATAAACTTCCTGCTCTTTAATATCCTTAACAACATTATTATCAGCAGTAGATTCTTCTTTATCATAGACCACCAAACGCATCTTAACGCGCAATGGTGCCGCATAGGACAAGCCACGAAGCAAACACTCGCTTTCGTCAAACATAGGCTTACCTAAGTTATAACTAACATAATGCAACTCAGCATTACCGGAAAAACTAATAATAGGGAAAACACCGGCAAAAGCAGCGTGCAAACCAACATCAGTACGATCTGCGGGTGAAACACCGTCCTGTAAAAAATCTTTATAAGAATCAATTTGCATAGACAGCAAATACGGCACAGGAATAACTTCTGGTTTACTTTTACCAAGTCTTAAGCGTAATCTTTTTTTAGCAGTATTAGATGGGACTTGATGGTTGCTTTGATTTGTTTTTTCAGTCATGCGTTTTACCCATGGTTCATCGGTGTTATTAGGCGATTTTTTTATTCTATTACATCAATGCAAAAGCCCCTCTTTCAGCAAATGCCAAAAGAGGAGCTAATGTTTACTAGAGTCTTACTTAAGTTCGACTGCAGCACCAGCTTCTTCAAGTTGCTTCTTGAAGTCTTCAGCTTCGTCTTTACTAGCAGCTTCTTTCACAGTAGCAGGAGCGCCTTCTACCATATCTTTAGCTTCTTTTAAGCCTAGGCCAGTAATGCCACGGATAGCTTTAATTACTGCAATTTTGTTGCTTCCGAAAGATGTCATAACAACATCAAATTCAGTTTTCTCTTCAGCAGCAGCGCCAGCATCGGCAGCAGCAGGACCTGCAACAGCAACAGCTGCAGCAGCAGATACACCAAACTTTTCTTCCATTGCACTTACTAAATCACAAACGTCCATTACGCTCATGTTTGCAATTGCATCAATAATTTGATCTTTTGTTAATTCAGTCATTTTTTTCTCCAAATTGTAATAGTAGTTTTAAGCAGCCTTTTTATCTTCACCAACTGCAGCAATCACTCGAACAGCTTGAGCAACGGTTTCATTCGTTGTTTGTACTGCTTTAGTAATTGGCGCAATCATGACAGACATTAATTGGCCGATAGCCTGATCGTATGTTGGTAAGCTGGCGACAGCACCTAATTGTTCAGATGGTAATAATGCACCATCAACAACTAGAGCAACCACATCCATTGCGCTATGATCTTTCACATAATCTTTCAGTAACCTAGCACATGCACCAGGATCTTCCTGTGAAAACAACAAAACAATCGGACCTTTAAGTGCCGGCTCTATACACGAAAAATTCGTATCTTGTACCGCTCTTCTAGCCAAGGTATTACGAGAAACACGCACAACCACACCGGTTTTACGAGCTTCTACACGTAACTGATCAAGTTCAGATACTGTTAACCCACGATAATCTGCAGCAATAGCAGCAACGGAGTCTTTAGCAATCTGATTCAACTCAGCAACCATGACTTTTTTGTCTTCTAAACGTAGAGTCACTTTTAGCCCTCGTATTAGTTAATATTCAGGAAACCTTTTACAGGAGTCCCACCCTTTGGTGAACCGAGAACATTTGTTATCGCCGCACCGTCTGCGTAGGCCAGCTGAGCTATTAAGCACTGAACATCAGTGCACCTACGGTCTTCGACGAGAAGCCTGTTAATCGCTGTGAACGACCAACAAGCTTATCGCGAATTCATTCAC
Organism: Coxiellaceae bacterium; assembly: GCA_011523685.1. Classification (GTDB taxonomy): domain Bacteria; phylum Pseudomonadota; class Gammaproteobacteria; order Coxiellales; family Coxiellaceae; genus UBA9148. The sequence goes on from WTGG01000010.1 coordinate 13,050, forward strand.
TTGCTAACTAAATAGTGCAAGTTGATACATCAACGACTAGACCAGGGCCCATTGTCGTCGATAGTGTAATTTTCTTAAAGTATGTTCCTTTAGCTGTTGTTGGCTTAGCCTTTTTCAAGTCTGCCAATAATGCTTCCAAGTTGGTTTTTAAGTCTTCAGCTTTAAAATCAACCTTACCAATGGAACCATGAATGATACCGTTTTTATCTGTGCGATAACGAACCTGACCTGCTTTTGCATTTTTAACGGCAGTTGCAGCATCAGGAGTAACCGTACCCACTTTAGGGTTTGGCATAAGTCCTTTAGGACCTAATACTTGACCTAACTGACCAACCACTCGCATAGTATCTGGTGTTGCAATCACAACATCAAAATCCATCTGACCTGCTTTGATTTGATCAGCCAAATCATCTAAACCGACAACATCAGCACCTGCAGCTTTAGCTTTTTCAGCTTGCTCACCCTGAGCAAAGACAGCGACACGGACAGCCTTACCGGAACCGCATGGTAATACGGTTGCACCACGTACATTTTGATCAGATTTCTTTGCATTCACACCGAGCATCACAGCAACATCAACAGACTCAGTAAATTTAGCCTTTGAGCATTTGGATAATAAATCTAAGGCTTCCATTAAAGGAAATTGCTTACCTGAAGGTCGGCCGCCCAAGATATCAAAAATAGCTTTCATTCGCTTACTCATTGGATTGCCCCCTCTTCAACATCAATACCCATGCTAAGAGCCGTTCCTGCAATGGTTCGAACAGCAGCATTTAAATCAGCAGCCGATAAATCTGGCGACTTAAGGTTTGCAATATCTTCTAGTTGAGCACGAGTAATTGTACCTACTTTTACAGTATTAGGGGTCGCACTACCGCTTTTTAATTTTAATGCCTTCAATATCAACACAGCCGCAGGAGGTGTTTTCATAATGAATGTAAAACTACGATCTGCGTAAACAGTAATCTTTACTGGAATTGGAAGACCTCGCTCCATATCTTGAGTTTTTGCATTGAACGCTTTACAAAACTCCATAATATTGACACCGTGCTGACCCAATGCTGGACCAACAGGCGGACTTGGTTTTGCCTCACCGGCGGGGATTTGCAAACTAATATACCCCGTAATTTTCTTAGCCATAATTACCTCTTTATGTGGGTCAAACGCAGTTATTATTCCTGCTCCCCGGTTTAAAACAATCAGCTCAAAACTGATTTTTTATCAATAGGCTCCCTGCCTAGCTTTTCTCAACTTGAGAAAACTCCAATTCAACAGGCGTTGATCGTCCAAAAATAGAAACCGAAACACGCAAGCGACTCTTTTCATAGTTCACGTCTTCAACAACACCATTAAAATCAGCAAATGGGCCATCTGTGACTCGAATCACCTCACCTGGCTCAAATAAGACTTTTGGTTTAGGTTTATTTTCGCCATCTTCCATACGCTGAAGGATACGGTTGACTTCTTTTTCAGTTAATGGAACCGGTCGATCTGATGTGCCGCCAATAAAACCTAATACCTTAGGGACATTACGAACCATATGCCAGACAGCATCATCGCAATCCATTTGTACTAAAACATAGCCAGGGAAATATTTACGTTCACTACGACGCTTTTGCCCCCCACGCATCTCAACGACTTCTTCTGTTGGAACAATAATTTCACCGAACTTTGACTTCAGGGAGTCATCTTCAGCAATCATATTTCTAATGCGTTCTGCTACTTGATTTTCGAAATTTGAATACGTTTGTATCACATACCAACGCTGCTTCATTGATTCAGCTTGATCAGACATTGTTTATCCCCCCTGCCCAGTTAGCAGGCCTACCAGCCATAAGAAGACACCATCAATCCCCCATAAAACCAATGAAAGAATCACTAAAACAACCATGACTATCATCGTCATTTGCATGGTTTCAGGTCGAGTGGGCCATGTCACTTTTCGCATTTCAGTCTGCGAACCCTTAATAAACGACCAGGCCTTTACACCTGAACGTGTATTAAAGTACAACGATAAAACAACCAAAAAGCCTACAATGCCAATAGCGGCACGTATAGCCGACGAAACGTCACTATAATGGACATTTGCGACAACTCCAGCGATAACTAAAAGAATCACTAACAGCCATTTAGCGTTATCAGCAATCCTTGATGATGAACTTGTATTTTTTTTATGTTGCTTATCTGTCATTACTTTCTTAGAACTCATTACGAAGCTTCCAAATTATTTGCTTGGCAGGCCAGGAGGGAATCGAACCCCCAACCTGCGGTTTTGGAGACCGCTGCTCTGCCAATTGAGCTACTGGCCTATCTTTCTACCAAACAAAGCCACAGAGTCAATGACTCTGTGGCATCTTCTAAAACCGAGCTCTATTACTCGATAATCTTAGCAACAACACCCGCACCAACAGTACGGCCCCCTTCACG
>WTGG01000002.1:0-438 GCA_011523685.1 Coxiellaceae bacterium
ATTGTCGTGGAATATTGATCTCGTCAAAGTGATAACGAAAGATCAATAACTTACGCTCTTTTATAATTTAAATTGTGACGCTCACATCACACGCATAGTAATATTGCGTATTTAATATTTTCTTAATGTATACGAGGTATAATATGTAACACTTTAACTTACCATACCTAAAACTATGAATAATTGGAATATTTTATCAAGCATTACACTACTAGCAATGGGTGCTGCTGTACTAGCCGACAGATCCGGACTCTTCGAACCAAAAAACCCATTTGATGATTCACTTTTCGATCCAGCAGATAAATGCTTTGAATCAACACCATTGCATCCAATTACAGCAATAGCATTCACATTGGTTACAGGTATAACCCTGCTTAAAACCTTTTCAAACGATCTTAAACGGCAAGAAAAAGCATTCTGTCTCCAAAAACTCTTTAA
>WTGG01000002.1:538-15457 GCA_011523685.1 Coxiellaceae bacterium
CGAGTCAGAAAAATCAAATAAACAGTTACCCAGCAATGCACTAGAGACTCGTCAGAAAGCATTCTGTCTCCAAGAACTCTTTAACGAGTCAGAAAAATCAAATAAACAGTTACCCAGCAATGCACTAGAGACTCGTCAGGTGGCCTTAAAAAACCTTATGCGAGGCTTCTCTGAGAATATAAAAGGAGCAGTAATTAATACCATTGGAACCCAACAGGTTGTTTTTATCATTGAAAATGGAATGGATAAATTTGTATTCAAGTGCCTTACAACGCTCTTGGTAAAGATGGTCAAGGTGAAAATTTTAATAGACACACAATAAAAGATGCCTTAAAAGTAAAGACAATGTTTGAATTACTCAGTGAACTACTACAAAGTGAATCAGAGTATAAAGTCGACATGCAACCTTGTGTTGAAATGATTACAACAGATGAGTCCGGAGGAGATAATTATGCAAAGCTTGAAGCAAAAATTTTAGACGCAAACGTTCAGTGCATTAATCAAGGATATGTGGTAACCGATGGGATCAACAGAACCAATTGGAGTAAAAAAAATGATGAACTCATCTTAGTTGACACAGGGGAGGTTTACGAGATCAAGGAACTTTTTGAAAGGTCAATTAACAATAATGGAGATAAAAATGATAAACAATATAAACAAGATTTACAGACTATTCTCGCACCAATTTTCGAAGTTCAACTGCTTATATTATTTTCTATTATAGGTAAATTGTCCGATGACAATGCAAAAAATCTCATACAGGCTTATATACCAACACAAGAAATTCAGTATCTTCAACTTTATCAGGATCACCTGAAAGACGAGGAGACTTTAATAAATATAACTTTAATAAATATATTACAATGCTCAAATAAATCAACAAAGACCTCAGTACGCGAAGGGATAGATAAATTATCGAAATACCTTGAACAAGACTGCGAGCTGAAAGACGGGATAAATAAATTATCGAAATTCCTTGAACAAGACTGCAAGCTGAAAGAATGTTTGGGGAATTCAACGATATTCGATGCTAATCCACCGCCACCACCCCCAACCACTCCTCCTGCTAATAATAAAAGATTTGGAGTATCTTGTAATATATTTAGGCCCTGTTATCAGCAGCCTAAAAACCAGCGAACTTCTGCCCTTGCTGCGAGAGAAAATTCTTTTTAAGAGTACAACGCAACCATAAGGTAAGTATACGGACATCCAATCGAGCCAGATACTTCGTAACCGTCACAGCAATTACCCCCTAGTTAAATCGCGAGCGTCAGAATTTAGATTATGACGCTCACTTTATAGTTTATAACGCTGTCAAAATCTTTGATAATTTTGAATTATCTAGGGAGCTTACTAAATTTGAGATACCATTAGATGATTTCAGTGGTTGTCTCATTGGAGATCTAGAAGAAGCCCCATTATACGATAGAAAAAATTTAAAGACACTTACAGTACTTCGTAGGCTCGGGGCAACGTATAAAGACATAAAAGATTTTACCAAAGCAGATTTTGAAAAGTACACTGCTCACAAAGAAATACTAAAACATTCACTGATTTTGGTATAAACTATGCCGATATAAAATCTTTCGATGATGAGAATGATAATCTTAAAAATTTTAGTAACGATCCAAACATGTTCAAAGATCTTAAAGCGTATATCGCTAAAATGAGTAAGATAGATCACAAAAAAAAAATCCGTTAAAGATACTGTAAATACTTACACGATTGATTCATCGAGTCGTAACCGTGGTGCGTTGGTAGATGCCCTAAAAAAGCCAAGTGAAAAAACACGTATATCAGCTCCTAATAGATTTTTCGCTTCATTGACTAATAGTAATATAGGAAGTGATGTAGCAAAGATGCTCGAATCATCTAAAATAGAAGATAAATGTAATCCATTTAGGTTCAGATGAAGATGGGAACGGCTATACCACACAGGAGAAGCTAGAAAGTTCGCTATTACCTAGTAGATACTCCAATGGCGCTGCAATCTGTTTTTCACCGTCTTTGCCTTCTAAACTTAAGATAATGAAAGACTTATCGCCTTGCGGTTGTTTGTTATCATTTCCTGCTTTACTTGTTTCCCAGGTTCTGAAACGCTCATTAGTGGATATTGATAACACTCATGGGTTAGGCCATGAATCTTAATTTGCTTGAAAATAGTGATAGGGAATAGTTCCTACACCCATAGTAACAATGTCTTACTGCTAGTCACAAGCCCCAGAATATCTCGCACTGGTACTTACACCAATAGTACAACACTCGACGTTGCTAGAGCATTTGTCGTTTCCGCAATAGGCATAACAATCGTCACTGGATTGACAAGTAAGACCGTCGCCATCACATGGTTGATTGTTACTTATAGAATACGACGCTTACATATTGACTAAGGCTGGAATCTTTTCAAAAAGCATCGGCTAACTATAATCGGCCGTCCGGCACCGTGGTCATAGCGGTGAGCTGCTGTTCAGTGACCCTAGGCGCTTTTATAAATGGCTTTAGCTTAAACATTAGATGGGATCCTGCAGAGGAGGAGCCTTTCTCTGTATATGTTGAAGCTTTTTTCATTTTTTCATATTCGACCTCAAGATCATGAATACCACTTTTTAATTTATCACACATTTTAGTTAAGATCTGGTGTGGAAATATGGTTGTATGGGGGTCACCACTATTTGTGATATAGTATCCGACTTTCCTCCCTCCCGGGTCTTGGCGAAGTACTCGTCCAACCATTTGTGTTAAGCTCGCGCCATGTTCCTTACTTGCGTTAATAACAAAATACACCCCTGCATCGTCAAAACCAACTTTTAACATATCGACAACAATTGCCAGTCCTTTATTGGCTTCTTTAAATTCATCAACTAGCCTTGCCGTTGATTGGCTTTTTACATCAGAAGTTATTAAGTGGAGATTTTCTTCATTAATAGATCCTGTTTCTACAAGTTCTTTGAATAGTAAAGATGCCTCTGAACAAGAGTTAACATATAGAATACCTTTGTAGGCTTTTAATTTATCACCATTTGGGTGAGTGCAATTTTCTAGCAAAGAAATAATTTTTGATGAAGTAATCTTACTTGCTGATAGCGACTTATCTACAATTAAAGGAGCCAGAATTCCGTCCTCGATAGCTTTTTCCCTTGTGTATGTAAACGTACTCTTAGCTACGCGATGCTTATTGTTAGGCGTTGCAGTAAATTTGAAGAAGTTCATATCAGTCCTACCGGGCCTAGTAGAGAAATTCTGAAGTGTCCTGTTACATAAATGACCTTCATCAACAACGACTGAATAAACACTATCAAAAATATGCTTGGCATTTTCTCTTACTGGACTGTTACAATCTTCACGAGCTTGAGATAGCTCAATAAGTCCACTCCATGATCTTTGACAAAACACCAAAATACGGGGTTTTATCGACATTTTTTTTGAAAATAAAAGTCTCCTGAGGTGTGTATTGTTGTTTTTATTATACGGATCTGAACAGATAGTAATGATATCTGCTTTCTCAAGATTAAAAAAACTAAGTAATTTTTGGAATTTATTGAATAATTCATTTACCATCTGTTCTACTAAGCTAATAAAAGGGGAAAGAATAATAACGTGGCGATCGGGATTCGCCGCAAAAGCAGCCAAAGAAATACACAGCATTATCAGCGTTTTTCCAGTCCCTGTTGCCATATTAAATAAAACGTCATCACCGTCTCCGCCTATGAGACGTTCTTTTAAAAAATTAATGGCAGCTATTTGATGAGATCGTAATGTTACCGGCTTTTCTTGTTTTGGAAGCCCCTGGGTCCTTAACAGAATATCAAGTGTGTTAGCGAAGTCTGTTTTGAATACGCCCGTTTTTTTGAAGTCATCTTTTGGAGTATCACTTCTCTGGCGAGGATATATATCTTCAATGTTTCTTTCTTCTGCTCTATTAAATTTTCCTTCGTAACGTGCGATTTGTCCTTTTACTGCTTCGATGAAGAGAAATTGGGCAAAAATAATTTTTTTAAGAACTTCTGGTTTTTCTTTTTCAAGTCGTTTTCTTGTATTCTCATCCATTAAGTCAGCACGAGAAAATTTCCAAACTCTAACACCACTCTTTAAACACGAATTTGTTTTCTCTTTTGATCGTATTAAACTCGCTTCATGTTGATCTAATGTACGATAACCATGCGAAAAGGAAGTCTTAAAGAACGCGTGTGCAAAGAATTGAAGCAAATAGTCCTCGCAGCATACTTCCATATTACATGGTAGAAGTATATCCGGGGCATCCTCACCCAATAAATCGGCAAATTTTCCATAATCCATAAACATTACTTTAGATCCTGGTATTTTTTCACCCGTATTAATAAAAGCATTTCTTGGTTTATAAGTTGGAATACACAAAATCTGTTCTTTATTTTCAACCATTGCATCAGAGAGGAAGTCATAAATATCTGTAGCACCAATTTTTAGGTTGATTTCTTTGATATTATCATCAATTAATAAAAAATTTCTTAGTCCGTTATCACTTGCAAATCTAAAAACAGCTCTTTTTCGTGCTATTATCATTTTGTCTTCGTCTGCTAGAATAAGGAAGTCATATAATCTATGGAGCTGACTCCCTTGAGATATTTTTAAATTATTATATTCATTAGAAGTCAATACGATGACGCATCGCTTTTTTTTAGGATGTCTTAGACTCTGCTTAAGACTTGCGATTTGTTTTCTATTAGTCCCCTGAGAAGCACTTTTGGACGCATTGATCGCTTCCTGCAATGATTCTGGAGGTAGTGGTGGTAGATATGCACTCTCGCCCCGAGCCGCAAAGACGAACATCACCCTGTCTGTAGGCTCTATCCGGTCAGAGGATGATAACAGTTGATAATGTTCAGTTGGATCAAACTTGACCACTTGTTGTCTACCCTCATAAGGGGACAATAAGAAGGAAAGAGGTGAAAAAACTACAGTATTAACTAAATTGCCTTCTATGCAACTAGAGGTACTTGTTTCACTAGCTGAAGTATTTTGGGGATCCGAGGGGATTCTAATGCCTATATATTTATCATCAATTGGAACGTCAATTCTTGTTTTGTAAGCAAGGGAGCATCCTGCTTCCATTAATTTATAAATGTTTTCTGGATTTAAAGACTCGTCATACAATATCGTTTTTCGCTTAGTGTTTATCATGCTTATGATATCATCGTTTAAATCATTGCAATCAACTTCAATGGTTTTAATATGCTTAAGCATGGGAATACTAATTTGATATTGTAAAAGAAAACTCAATTTAGCCGATAATTTTTTATTGAGTTCATAAATTATTTCCTGATTCTCAGTCAAGATCGCAAATTCCAATAAATTTACCCGACAACCCTTATACGGTAATAATAAATCATCAATTGCATCATACTTTCTTAGTAGGAGTAAACATGCATTATTTTCTTTATTAAGGACAGCAATCTGTAATGCGGTAAGATTCTCTTCGTGACGTTGGTTTATGTCTACGTTATCTTTTTCAAGCCAATCAGAGATAGTTTTTTCGAAATTAAAAGAGAACTCTTCCAATGTAGCAGGAAAAATTATTCTATCTGGCCTCACCGAAATAAGAAGATTTACCATGTAATCGTCAGTTTCTCGATGAAGTATCACTCTTTTCTGGGGTGGAAGAGTTTTTAATAATCTTTTCAGATCCTCTGGATTTACACCTTTAATATTCGGGTGAAACATAATATAGGGCGTTAACATTATTAATCTTAGTTTGGCGTCGTATAGCTCGCGAATGTTATCACGACATACTACTAATGGATTGAGTTTTCGAGTACGTTCATCATCGAGAGCGTAATCTCCAAGGGTAGTAAGATCAAGAGTAGCATCTAAGGCCTGTAGGGCTTGATCTGTTGTACGAGGATCTGTGTTTTTTTGACTCTCAACTATCAATTCTTCAGTATTTGTGTCGATAGGTTTTTCATGTTGAATAACATCAAGGTCCTCAGGTGAGATATGGATTCCGACTGCAGGGTTTTCACTTGGTGATTCAACATCCGTAGATTCTATAACCCAATTTTTAATAGCATCATTGTTAATATATCTCAATAGGTGGCCTTTGTTTACCTTTAACAAGCCTCTTCCACGAGCACTTGTTATTGCTAAATACTCCCCGAGGCTTTGTGCATCTCCCATAGTCGCCTTATGTATTGTGATTTGGCTGTTAATCGTCTCTGGGGTAATTAATTTTAGAAGTCGATAGTCATCTTCGAAAAGTTGTTCAAAGAAGCTCCTCCCTTCTTTTTTATAACGATCCGCATCGACTAGACCGCATATGTCATGAGCAAGAGTGTAACCATTTCGCTTATTTCTTTCGCCAGCAGCATTAAGACCTTTTTCATCAATACGCCTAAGCAGAGCCCAATTATCTTTTCGTAGCAACACTCGCCCAATTTTGTACCTAAACATTACATGGGCGATGGACTGTCCTCTATCAGCAATAATTTCAAAATCATTAGGTAGCCTATAGTTCAATAGTTCGTCTGATACATCTATTCCTTCCGGGAATTTATCCCCTTTTACGTGATTCAACAAAGCTCTGATGTCGTCGAAATTTACGTGACGATCGGAGCCAATTGATGAGGAAGGTCCTGATAAAACAGATCTACTTTTTTTAGAGGTTCCCGAGCATCCTGATCGTCCAATGGAGATAGAAAAGGGAGATGAACTGTTAGGTTCCCTGAGTCTTTTTGCAACTATTCCCGAAAAAACACCATTACCACTTTGTAGAAAATCATGCTCTTGAAATGTTTGATCGTATGGGTCAGAAGAAGTGCTGTTTGATTGGCATGTAGCTGTTTGATCTGATGATTTAGATGAAGTGCCTTTTGGTTGGACTGTAGCTGTTTGATTACCGCCAGATGTCTTACGTCTCTTAGAATGATTTTCTTGAGGATCATATGGTTCTTTTTGAGAATAATGATCAGCATCTTCTCCATATTGATTTGGGAAAGTTTGATCATGGGAAGATACCTTATATCTTTTAGTAGGGTTTTCCTCCTGGTGATCACGTGGCTTTCCCGGTGATTTTTTTTTCTTGCCATCTTTTGCGTATTTCATAGGTTCTCTCCCAGGTATTTTAAGCTAAATTCAGTCTCAATGTTGATCTTAATATTTTTTATTCTTTGAGTTTGTGATACTAGCATCAATCTACTTCCTCATGTCTTTCAGTTAGTTATAACTTCACTGAAGAGTTTTATATTGCACTTCTTAAAAGCATTTCATCATAGAGATTTAATCGTTAAAACTGATTCATTATGTGATCATGAATTATAATTTATGATTATCCTTGCTATCGATCATTGAGAACTATTCATGATTGTGATTGTAAACGAGCAACCTTAGGTCAATATTATTTAAAAGAAAAAGTAGCGAATCAACTTCAGATAATACTGTCTTAAGAAAGAAGTTCAATCCTCAAGCTGTTTTTAACATAAGAAATCGTATTGACCCATCCGCCTTGAAAGAGGATTGTAAAGATTCGATAGTCAATATTGACCATAAATTAATCATCGGAGTGTTCAACTATGAGTATGTCAGTGATGGGTATAGATATTGCAAAAAATGTTTTTTATTTATCTGTGTAGATTATGCAGCAAATGTCAAGTTAAGTAAGCGAATAATAAGTGATAAATTAATGTGATCGTCATAATTTAAATTATAAAAGAGCGTAAGATATTAATCTTTCGTTGTTACTTTGACGAGATCAATATTCCACGGCAATAATGCCTCATAATCTTCAGCATTCTCGCAATAAGAGATAGCCTTCATTATTTCAACGTAATATTGATAAGGTCTAGTTTATGCTGTTTGGCAGAACGAATTAAACTAAAGTTGAGGCATAGCGCTCTTGCGCCTTCCTGACTTCATGCAAATAGAAAGTTCTTTCTAGCGACCACAATTCGCTTTATTTCTCTTTCCGTATGGCTGTTGTCGATGAGGTAGCGACCATCTTCACAAAATCTGGCTAACCCATCCCAATGACGCAAGATGTCGTTAATGGCTTTTGCTATTGGGGATTTTTGTGGCACTAAAGGCTGCTTTTCTTCAAGCCATTGTTTGAAGTTAACCAGTAGTGGGACTGATTTTTCTTGCCTTATTGTCTTGATCTCATCCAAGGTAATTTTTTTAGCTTTCATCCTTCTTTCAATATGATAGAGCTTGGCGTTCACGCTCATGGCGTGATGAGCTGAACCTTTTTTCTTCGTTGTTTTGGTGATAGCTTCAAATTTTCTCCCTACATCGGCATTATAGAGCAATGACCCTACATTATCTTGCGCATAGTGATCAGTGAAGAATGAGTCTAAATCGTCGTAGAACAGCACCTGAAAAACTCTCAAATTCATCTTTGACAAACGGCTTATGTTCTTTTTCATTGTATTCTTACGCAATAGCTTATTTTTTATCACCACCTCCACGAAAACAATACGCATAAGACATAGTTATTGGGCTTCTATTGGGCTCGTTGATCCATTGCCTAACTTAAGCTTTCCTTGCGCGGGATGTTCAAACCGCTCTGATTTTGTGCCAAATCGATGGCGCCTTAAGTCGGCTATGATGTGTTGTAGTTGTTCTATATATTAATCCTGATATTCAAGCTTACTGTCCAGGATTTCGATTTTAGTTTCTTGGGACTCAATTTTAGTTTCTAAATCTTCGTAAGATAAGTCCGACTTTCTCACAGTATCAACCACTCTTGAAAAAAAGGTGCGTGCATCATGCTCTTTGCCACCTTAAATATCTGCTTTTTCATTTTTGAATAATGCTGTATTTTATGGGTTTTTTAACTCTTTGAGTCATAAAGTTAATCCCTGATAGCAACCACTGTAATTGGTTATGACTCAGCGTAAAAACATCGGTTGTTGGGTCAGGCAGTTTAAAACGGCCTTTCTCTAACCGACAATAAAGCAGCCAGAAGCATGATCCATCAAAGTAAACCATCTTCAATTTATTGCCAGCACTAAATCGATCGAGGAATAACTCACCCGAGGCAGTATCTTTATCGAGTGCATCAACAATCAATACCATTAATCCAAAAAGCAGCTTTCTGAAATCAACCACTGCAAGATAGTGCCAGATTTTTTGATACAGCTTAATATCACATCGAACTGCTTATTATGTGATTCAGCGCCTCTCTTGATACCACCTCAAGCGTGCTACCATTACCTAGTCGGATGATCGCTAAAGGTTCATTGGCGTTAGTTGGCTTTACAGGAATAAGTGAGTTGTTTGTTTTATTGAATTTCGTACACCAATACAGAAATTGATGGTAATTAAGTGAGTTTGCTCGAAAAAAGACTGCTTTACTCTTGCCGCTTCCATTGCAAGATTTAACTAGTTCTTGCCATTGATCAACCGATTTACTTTCTGCCATATCTTATTCCCTGGTTACGCAAAACCAAAGTTTGGCTAAGTTAAATGATTTAGCTAGGGTGTAGTTTATACGACGCTTACAATTAACCTCACATCAGGATGACTTATCTGAAGTTCGACACTCTCTGATAGTGGATATTGACCATAACCCATAATTAAATGAACAATAAGATCAACCTATTTAGATAAATCATAAAAAAATATAGCAATCTTTCTTTGATCGATTGATTTTTATTACTAATATTGAATAATTTAACTTACTTTTGCTCAACCAAAGAGAAGCGTAATGCGTAAACGTGATTTTATGAGCTATGAACATGATATCTATACTGATAATACGTTACCTAATACAATGAGTGTGATAACACTTATTTTATCTTCTAAAGATTCCAAAAAATTATCATACGATATAAAAATTAACATAGATATAGGTAAAGATAACGAAAATAAAAAATATTTGATCACCAGATAAAATTGCAATGCTTTAAGAGACCCTACAGTAAGTCGATTACTGTTTATATCAACGTAAACAATTCATGCAGATCAATAGCATTACCACAACCAAGGATATAAGATTCTTGAGAGAGCGGTCAACTATACATCTGAATTACCCACTTCTTTCAAACAGAATGATAACACGAGTGCGCATAACAAACTGATAGGCATAATAATCATAGAGTGCTGGTAGTCTAATACTGAGTATTGATCAGCAGAAGAACCATGAAACATGGTTTTTCCGAGCATCAACAAATAACCCATTAGTGGTAACAAGAGCGAACCAATGCACACTTGAAAAAAATTAGTTAGACCAAAGGCCGTTGCACTGGCCTGCTTTGAAACCACTTTGCTAACTACTGTGAATAGTAGCATATAACCAGCGATACAAAAACCAAGTAAAAATAATAGAATTAACATTATTACTGGAGGTATATGACCGCCCTCCGTAATAACAATCATAGCCAACAATGATACAACAGCACAACAACGAATAATGAAAACAGTACTCTGAGTCCATTGACTAAATTTTGCCGTTAGAATTGCTCCAACAGCGAGCCCAATAAAAATAATCGCTGACGAGTGCTTTACCAATATAGTATCACCGTATATGACAGTTAAAAAAGGAATACACCAAAGTCCAGCAAATACAGTAATAGGCGCGAACAAAAAACCCGCGAGCAAGGCCGCCAACCATACGGTTTTTGATCGCATTGACTCAACCAAAGTAGAAAAGAAAGGTGACTGGATTATGCTTTTCTGCACACTTACAGGGCTGTCCCTAACTGTAAACCAAACTAAGATTGACAACAGCGTAGTAATTACTGTAGCAGCTCCAGTAATAATATGCATAGGGAAGGCTCTGCATAATTCAATTAAAGGCGCACCACCCAAAAGTGCTCCTATAGTTCCTACCATGAGAGTAAAACCACTAATCATCGTAAATTGTGATTGGCTAAACCACACCCGCGCCAGATTTAATGTACCAATCAGAGCAAATGCAGCACCTGCACCCATAACAAATCTTCCTAATGATAAAAAGTACACGGTATCAAACACAGTAAAAATAGCACACCCCAGTGCGCAGAGTAATGTTGAAAATGTTAAGATTAATCTTGGGCCATAACGGTCAACCAAGATACCCCCAGGAACTTGCATAAGCATATATGCATAATAGAAAGAAGCAGCCACTATACTTAGCGAAAGAGCATTAATGTGATAATTTCGCACTAAATCAGGCGCTAATCCATTAACCGAAATGCGTAAAAAATATTGATTAAAGTAACACAGCACCGCTGTGCCCCAGATTAACCATGGTAAAATCATACTTTTGATTATGCGTGAAACCAAGAACCCCCCCTCCCTGTGAGCTTAATTTATAAACATATCTCCTGAGAATGATTATAAACACAGTGTTTATACTAATCAAAAGAAGATATGCTTATACCGATCAATTCAAGTCTTCCTTGAAAACAACCCTGCCAATAACCAGTGACTCAGCACTGAGAATGCCACTAGCAATTACCTTAAGGCAAACCATGATAAATATAAGCTATGTAATGCGACAATAAAAGTGTCATATCCGTCACATAAACAACTATGACTCTGGAGATAACTTGTATTAAATATGATTCACAAATACCTATACTACTTCAAATAGTTGTAATATTTAACAACATAATTTTCCAGTCTTTACATCCTCGTCATTGACTTGAGTATCAACAGAAAGTTTATCATAATCTGAATCTTCTTTACGGTGATATTTTGAGCATACTAGAGTACCAGCAAAAACAATCAACGACGCAACCCCAAGACCTATACCAAAAGCCAAACATTTGGCATTAAACGATTGCTGATCACCGTCATCAGACGATGACACTGTCAGATCAGTAACATTCATTGTGGTAAATAATTCAGCCATAACGCCTAACGTCCACGTGATGGCTGTTTCATTGATTTTGTGGAGTGTTTCAATCTCGCGAGGCGATGCAGGATGAAATAAAACATTGCGAATCAAGGAGGCACTGACACAAACTTTCCATGAAAACTCATTGGATAAATCTGTCCGTTGAGCACACGCATCCGTTGCTACAGCATCCCAATCATCGATTGAAATAGGTTGATCAGGAACAAACCCTAGATCTATAGATGTATAATACGCAGCACTAATACCTTTAATAGGATTATCCAGCAATCCCAGCACTGAGAATTCAAATGGCGCCGATTCAATAAAGCTCTTCACTACACCAACACATGACTCATAATTACCTTGAGCATACCCAGTTGGGCTATCGACGATAGGCACGCTAGGTGAATAACAAGACGCTGTATCACGAGTCTCGGCAACCACTTGGTCTACACCCATACCCAACCAAGAAGATAACGAAAGCTGTATGGCATATCGACAACCTTGATCGAACTGAAGTTGCTCACCATGAGACAATGACTCCTGCTGATTAACCTCATACGCCCATTCAATAGAAGCACCACCCACATCAATAACCGAGAATAAAGGCGAACTGCAATCACTAGAGAATTTTCTATAGAGGGTATTCACAGCAAGCCAATCATACCATGCCTCACGAGAACCAGGAATAATGCTCACTGACGTATTCACATAATCCGTGTTAACGTTAACCCACTCAGAGGTTGTTTGCTCAAATACTGCTTGGTCCTCCAATGAAGCCTGACGCATACCTGCTGTTGCGGCGATCACCAACGGTGTATCTGTCTCAGTTTGATTGCAATGCTGACTGAGAGCTTGTGTACTATTAGCAAACAAAGACTGCCAATACAGCTCTCGATCATCTTCTGATACAGTTTGCCAGCCGCCCTCAACCGTCTGCTCATGAGCCACAATACAGTTTTGCAGTGCATTATTGATAAGATCACAACTATGGATATAAAGTCGACTACCCGAACTACCGGCATCCACCACAGACCCACAGACCGATTCAGCACTGGATAATTTTGCCGTATAACCCGCAAAGATAGTCCAAACTGTATAATGTATATTCATTGGAAAACCCTAAACTATATAAATTATTCTTCTAGAACTGTAACTGATGAAACTAAGATGACAAGGTAACGGGGAAATTTAATAATGCTTTAAGCCAAGAATGATATAAATAAAGACATACAGAAAATATGGATGCACAAATAGTATTCAAATTAAACCGGGAGATGAACACCAATGATATAAAGCACTAACTTGAATGCTGATCAAGAGTTTTACCGATCGCTTTATCGAGTCTCATCATAAAAGCCAAATACACCAACCGTAATGAACTGAACAACCAACACGCTAAAAATGATCAATAATAAATCCGCCCAAGCTACAGATAGCTCATTCAAAAAACCAGTGATTGCTCATGATGATTTCAAATCTGCATTATTTCTCATCATCCAAAACCCATTTGCACTAGACCATATTGATAGTCACCATATCGCCTATAAAGGACTTGTGTTAATTGCATTAATGATCAATGGCGAAGCATTGCAATGCGTAGATCAATCCATCGAAGAATACCCATCTATTGCTCGGCAAGTTGTGACGAGCGACCCAAATGTTTTATCTACTATTTACTATACTTGCTCCTGCTATCAAGCAAGCAAGAGTATGAAGACTATCAATTGCAAGACATTTTATAACATCACGATAGGTGCAATTAAAAAAGATCCTTCATGCATAAGCCTGATACTACCCAAAATAACTGAAGGATACAATGAAGGCAGACTTATTAGAAAAGACTGCAATAATAATAATCGGCTAGCAAAAATGGCGATTGATATTAATCCCAGCACAATGCAATTTTTATACCCACATAGCCCTTCCTATATCAAGCTAGCTCATACCGCCATATCTAAAGATCGCACAACACTACAACACCTAAAGTGGAAGAAACACCACTTTTCAGAAGAGGAATATAGAAAAAATCTTGAGATAACAAAATTTTGGCTAGAAGTAGACCCCGATCTTATTCAATACATAGGATCAATCACTAACAAACCAGTTCGACAACAAGGTAGAAAAACTCAGCACGAAAAAGAAAATGAAGCGATCGATAGAAAATCATCATGCATTATAGCTTGATGTCTTAAATCATATTTAACGGACCTAAATAGACACTGATAAACCAAACGAATGATGAGAGGCAGCGAAATCAACGTCGGCAACAGATGGTGGCGTGACCGTTTGAGATGGCCTATAGTCAAAAACAGTAAAAGGTTTAACTGAGACATATCGATTCTCTTGATTATAAACACGAAGATTTGCAGGAGCATCAGGAGTGCATTTATGCTTATTATTCTTTGGAGGTTTGATATGAACAGGAACATCAATAGGAACATCAATAGGAACATCAACAGGAACATCAACAGGAACATCAACAGGAACATCAACTCGGTAATGATCTTTGAGCAGGTGACGAATTTCATTATTTAACTTAACAGGATTAATCATACTAGCCAACATAAGCGAAAAACACTCCATAGCTAAATCTCTCGTCAGCACACTACGTGGCTGAAAAGAAGGTGTAAAGTAATAAACAGACTGCTTATGATAAATTTGCAATTGGATCCAGCCTAGGGATTTTGCAAAATTCAATGTATGGGACAGTAAGGATCGTGTAAATGCAGAAGAAGTATCTTTAAAAGATACAAACACCTTTGAGAGCTCAATGATCGCACGTAATTGCTGCTTAATGACATACAACATATCATTGGAAGTTGAATTAACTAATCGATCAATCGTTTTTCTATATTTTTCATACCAGGTGTAAAAAAGATCAATATTTTTTGATAATTGCTCAACAGAGATCGGGCTGAGTAACATTCGATCATTGGATAGTAAAAAACACATATACTGAGAAACAGCAAGATATGAAGGTATTACAATAGTATACTCAGGCAATACTTTTTTGAAAAACTCCCCCCCTACTAACTTTTTATAATCTTCCTGAGTTAAATCGGTCACTGATTTTTTATGAGCCTTAGTCTTCCTATAGGTTCGCTGTGGTCGCATCTATTTCCCTGAAT
>WTGG01000033.1 GCA_011523685.1 Coxiellaceae bacterium
AAACCATAAGCAAACACCAAGAAAACATTAATAAACAGACGACGTGCGGAAAAAATTAATGAAAAAAGTCTTTTTTTTGACAAAAAAATTATCAATTTAATATTTATTTAATTATTTGTATATAAAATGCACATTATTGGATAATTAACTGAATGGAGGCGTAACAAAAAGAGAGTAATAAAATGCGACCATATAGAAAAACACAAGCGTGGTATCTCATTATTGATCGTGACACTCAAGCGGATGAGCCAAATAAATACACACTTGTTAGCCATCAAGAATATAAAGAAATAATTAAAGAAATGACAGCTCCTTCAAATTCAAATTATGTGTCCATACCATTAACTGAAGACGTTCTTAAGAGTTCGGATATAGAATATTATGTAACTGAAGCAAGTTATATCCAAACAATATTAACAAGAGAGGGTTTTAGATATCTAGAAGGCGAGGAAGAACACCAGAAAAAATACAAGGAAAAATATGACGAAGTTTATAGACTTGCTGAACAAATCATCGTGGAAAATTTCACTGAAGAATATAATCTTGCTAAACAAAACATCGAGAAAAATTCCTGTGAAGATAATCATGATATTGGAGACAACGAACAAGCAATCATTGATGGATTTATCGCGAGTGGTTTGTTAACGAGACATCTTGAAAAAGCAAATGATTTACCTGAAGAATTTAAATCGTCTAATGAGAAAGTCACAAATTTTTTAAAACAAAAATCAAATGAAAACATCAAGATTAATATTTGGGATGAATCTGAAATTTATGAAGTATGCAAGAGATTAGATGATAATTGCTTTGATGGAATTGACGTGAAACATTTTCTTGAACGACATAATGAACCCAACGATTACACAGATGAAACTGCTACTACAGTTTTTTCAGAGATAAGCGATATATCAGGTTCATCTTGTATCGATGATAAACCATTACCAAGCGACCTTAATCCCAGGCAAGCATATATTGCAGATCTAGAAGCTCAGCATCTTCTTACATGGACAATTGAAAAACTCCAAGAGGTCAGACCGCCTGTGACGCCAATTAAAGACATATTCCATGGGAGAGCGCAAAGAAGAACCCAATACATTGAACGATTCAATCAAGCATTAGCAACGCTTGAGCAACTTAGAACGCCGACCGAGTTAGATCAGCAGGATGACACCAACCGTACAGCAGCAAACATCGAAACTAAAATTAGCGAACAACTCAAGGGTTGTCTTGATTTACTCAACGAAAAAATGTCAGGTTCTATTAAAGATGAATTTATAATATATTTCCCACTGAAAACAGACAATAATAATGAAGTTGATTTAGAGGCGATAAAAGCAAGTATGTCAAACCAAGAACTCTTGTCTGGATCTGCTCACCCACTAAACTGACGCATCATCATGCAGTAAGGAAGTCAGGTGATTACACAGTTATTAGACGGTGACATGGGCCAAGAGCTGATCAATCGTTGCGGCAAGTCTGCCCACCCGCTTTGGTCAGCAAAATTATTGATCGATCAACCACAAATGATACAAGCCGTACATGCTGAGTATATTATGGCAACATTGTTTGTTACGCCAAAGGAGACCAGATCTTATGATCCTGTGAAAAGTAATAACGGTCGTGATCTGGATGGAAAAGGGTTCAAACATCTGATTGGTGGAACAAGCTAAATAGCGTTTACACCCGATAAATTTGATTATCGGGTGTAGTTAAAACCAAGTGTTTTAGTGGGTTTGTCGCCGACTTGGTTAGTCTTTGGGATTTTCAACGACTGTTTCTTTTGACTTTGGAGCTGATTTTTTAACAGCAGATTTTTTTGCTTTTGGAGCTACTTTCTTAGCAGTGGTTTTTTTTGCTTTTGGCGCTGTTTTTTTCGCTGTGACTTTGCTTGTGGTTTTTTTTACAGTCTTTTTCTTTGAAGCGGGCTTCGTTTTTTTCTTAGCTGGATTTTTAGCTGCGGCTTTTGCTGCTTTTTCATCTTTAGCTGTTAAGATAAAAAAATCATTATTAACATGATCTTATAAGGTAAAAAAAATACATGAATTTTAGTCTATAATAAGAATGAAAAGAACAAAAAAATAAAGAGAGGTTTGGACTAATGGTAAAAATACTACTAATTATATGTTCGTTTGTGATCATATCTAGTGCACACGGCGATACTACAAAAAAATGCTTAGAAGAACACCCAGTAGACCCATGCCATTGCGATCCAGGACCACCATGCGCTGGAGCTGAAAATAAGACCATTAAGAAAAATAAAACAGTTGGTTTCCAAGAGATGAAAAACAAGCTAGAAAAACTAGATAATAAATGATTAACAACGTTCATCACGTGGCACTTCCATGTGCCGATAGTAATCCGTTAATTCATACTACCATCAATTACGCATTTTTTTCTAATAAGACGATGGATTTCCGGATTAATTGACGCATATTCAATGAGAGATACTCCATCACTGTCTCTATTGAAAATTGATCCGCCGAATTCTAGAAGATATTCAAAAATACCAGCTGTGGATTGACATGCAAAATGCATGGCTGAAAGCCCAGATGTATCAATGATAGAATTTGGGTTAGCACCCTGCTCTAAGATAGATTTAACCTTTTGTGTATTCTTCTGAATGATAGCCTCAAACAAATTAACCATACTTTCCTCTATGAGTGATTCAGTATGGTTAATAGTCTACTACTATTCCTGAACTAGAATTACCGGGGTTTACTCAATCACCTCCTATTCAGGGCGCCCTTGGAAATGGTATGGAGTCAGTTTCATCTTCGGAATTAGATTATGTATCGTCGTCAGCTGGACCGCCGCAGGGCTCTGGCAAATTCATAGCGTCGCAGCACAAACAGTCCTTCTCTAATTTGCTGTCCGTGTCGGCAATGCCCTTGCACCACCCCATCTCTTCTTTATTATCGTTGTGCTCCTTATTGAGCCCTATCTGCCCTGCTTGTCGCCCTGACTCGTCTAGTACTGGCCTTAACGTAGGATTAATTATTTATGAAAGTTGAAAAAAACTCTTAAATTGGATAATTTCTCTTGAAAATACGATGAGCGTTATAATTTAAAAAATAACGTTCACGGCCTTTAATATGTTACAGAAGAGGAAAAATCAATGCCCAAGCCAGAAAACGATATAGAAAATCAGTTAAGAAGCGATTCACCATATCACAAACTTCAACTAACTTCGGATGACTTCAAAGGTGACATTAAAAGGTTCGGTTTGCAATATCTTTTTTAAAGATGCCTTTTTTAATTATAATTATTCTGTTAAAAAACAGCGCTTAGCTTTTAAATACCTGATTTTTTTTACTACTAGCATGACAGCTATATTTGCGGGATTTGCAACTGACAGCATTATAAGAGGTGAAAATGACCCATTGTTTTTTTATCTGAGTCTGAACTGTAGTTTTTTTGCTGGCCTCAGTCTTGGGATTCTTGGTATGGGTATACTAAAGCATAAAATCCAAGAAGAACACACCAGAGGTGAAATTAGTTTTGATAGATACTTATTAGCAGCAAAAGACATGCAAGAAGAACAAAAAGAAACAGAATCACTTAAATTATCGTGAGTGGATCGGCATCGACGAGATAGATTCATTTTTGTCACAAGCGGCTACATTTGTCTTTAAGAAAGACAAAGACTGGAGGGTCATTGAAAAAACTGACAGCGTATAATACACGAGAAATAAATGAGGTGTCAGATAAAAAGTAAGCGTCCAAAAAATATATAATTTGGGCGCTTGTGAGCTTTATGCCTTCACTTCAGCTTAATCCGTTCTGCCAAGCTCCATATACTAGATCCTTATCAATATTACGTTGAGATAATGAAGGCAGTACCTCATTGAAAAACAACTGATGACTACGAAAAATTATTGTCTTGGAATATTGATCTTGTTGAAGTGACAACTAAAGATCAATAACTGACGCTCTTTTATAATTTAAATTGTGACGCTCACATTGAAAACATTGCACTTTTAAAAAATATCAAAAAAGTGGAAATTTAATATTTTTTTAATAATCTGTGTGTAAAATTTCTGGATGATTAATCGAATGAATGCATAACAAAAAAATAATATATTTTATGGAGTTAAGCTATGAAAATACAATCACTTTCTGCAAGGTCTATAAGTGTCTGGTTAGAGTCTGTGGATATTAGAGATTTTAATGAGTGGGTTGCTCACTTAGATGGTATTGATGGATTTATCTCTATGTTGAATTTAGAAAAAAATTGCCATCAGTTATCTAGCAACGCATTAGTTAAGTTATTAACTTATACTGCCTCTTCACGAGCGGATGACCAGGTAAACACAAGTGCCATCAATAATAAGCTTGATGAATTTATGAACTCAATGGAAAAGGATAAAGGTGTTTTTTCTTTTTTTGATTATGGCTCAATGAGTTTGTTGCAATTGAATAATAATGACCTTATCAAGCGAGTTAATACCGGATTGTTAAATGAAAGATGGGTTGTCGGTGATAGAAAAGGTGAGTCGATTGCAACTTGTTTGGCTCGAACTTCAGAAGGGCAAGCTATATTACAAGACGATGGTTGTCGGTTAGCCAGTTTCATCAATGAAAGCTGTCTCAATCATATTATTGACGAAGGCCCTTACAAAGGTGAATCAGTAGCGTTTTTGTTGGCGCGAACTGTAGAAGGGTATTTTATATTTCAAGATAATGGTTACCGATTAGCAAGATTAATCAATGAAAACTCTCTCAATTCTGTCATTAAACAGGGTGCTCACAAAGGTGAATCAGTCGCGTTTTGGTTGGCAAAAACACCAGAAGGGCAAGCTATCTTAGAAGAAGATGGTTGTCGGTTAGCTAGGCTTATCAATGAAAGCTGTTTCAATCAAATCATTGAAGAGGGTCCTCATAAAGGTGAGTCAGTCGCGTTTTGGTTGGCAAGAACTGCAGAGCCATCTATATTGCAAGCTGATGATGGCCGGTTAGCCAGGTTGATCAACGAAACCTCTCTCAATCATGTCATTAAAGAGGGTCCTCATGAAGGTGAATCAGCCGCTTTTTGGTTGGCAGGAACAGCAGAAGGGCAATTTATCTTACAAGACGGCGGTTGTCGGTTAGCCAGGCTCATCAATGAAAGCTGTCTTAATCATGTCATTAAAGAGGGTCCTCATGAGGGTGAGTCAGTTGCGTTTTGGTTGTCAGCTATAGAACAAGGGCAATTTATATTGCAAGATGATAATTGCCCTTTAGTTAGCTTGATTAACGAAACCTCTCTCAATCATGTCATTAAAAAAGGTCATATGAAAGGTGAATCAGTGGCATTTTGGTTGGCAGTAACACCAGGAGGGCAAGCTATATTACAAAAAGATGGTTGTCGGTTAACCGGGCTCATCAATGAAAGCTGTCTCAATCATGTTATTGACGAAGGTCCGTATAAAGGTGAATCAGTAGCTTTTTGGTTGGTGCGAGCTGATGAGCTATCTATATTGCAAGCTGATGATAGCCGGTTAGCCAGGTTGATCGACGAAACCTCTCTCAATCATGTCATTAAAGTGGGTTCTCATAAAGGTGAATCAGCCGCGTTTTGGTTGGTAGGAACAGCAAAAGGGCAATCTATGTTACAAGACGGTAGTTGTCGCTTAGCCAGCTTGATTAACCACATCTCTCTCAATCATGTGATTAAAGAAGGTCCTCATAAAGGTGAATCAGTTGCGTTTTGGCTTTCAGTAACAGTAGAAGGGCAATCTCTTCTGCAAGCAAATGATTATCAGTTGGCAAGGTTGATTAACGAAACCTCTCTCAATCATGTCATTAGCGAAGGTGGTAATAAAGGTTACTCGGTCGCGTTTTGGTTGGCAAAAACACCAGGAGGGCGACATATATTGCAAGCCAATCTCCGGTTGGTCAAGTTAATCAATGAAGAGTCTCTCAATTATATCTTTGACGAGGGTCCGTATAAAGGTGAGTCAATCGCATTATCTTTAGCAGGAACACCAGAAGGGCAATCTATGTTGATAGCTCATAGTTACCGGTTAGCCATCAAAATTAATAAAACCTCTCTCAATCATGTCATCAGAAAAGGTTCTCATAAAGGTGAGTCAGTGGCGTATTGGTTGGCGCGTACAATAGGAGGGAGATCTATTTTGCAAGCCGTTCGCCGGTTGGCCAGATTGATCAATGAAACCTCTCTCAATCATGTCATTAAAGAAGGTCCTCATAAAGGTGAATCAGTTGCTTTTTGGTTGGCAAAAACACCAGTAGGGCAGTCTATATTACAAGTTGATCACCGGTTGGTACGAACAGAAGAAGGGCGATCTATGTTGCATGCCTATGACTACCGATTAGCCGAATTAATCAATACAAGTTGTCTCAGTCATGTTATTAAACAAGGTGCCTATAAAGGTGAGTCAGTTGCAATATGGCTGGTAGCAACATTAGCAGGGCAATCTATGTTACAGGCTGATAATTACCGGTTAGCAAGGCGTATCACAAAAAGCTGTCTCAATCATGTTATTGACGAAGGTCACCTCAAAGGTCTATCAGCTGCATTTTGGCTGGTAGTATCAGCAGAAGGGCGATCTATGTTGCAAGCCAATCATTGGTTGGCTTGCTGTATTAATAGAATCTCTCTCAATCATGTCATTAAAGAAGGTCCTCATAAAGGTCAGTCAATCGCATTTTGGTTGGCAGGAACAGCAGCAGGGCAATCTATATTACAAGCCAATCAGCGGTTGGCTAGCTTGATCGATGAAAGCTCTCTCAATTATGTCTTTGAAGATGGTCTTCGAAAAGGCGAATCAGTTGTATTTTGGCTGGCAGGAACACTAATAGGGCAATCTATATTGCAAGCCGATCTCCGGTTGGTTAGGTTGATCAATGAAAGCTCTCTCAATCATGTCATTGAGAGTGGTCTTCGTAAAGGTCAGTCAGTCGCATTCCGGTTAGCAGGTACGCCAGGAGGGCGATCTATCTTGCAAGCAGATGATTACAGGTTAGCTAGGTCAATCAATGAACGCTGTCTTAATTCTACCCTTGATAGGGGGCCTCATAAAGGCAAATCAATTGCACGATGGTTTGCAGAAATACCAGAAGGGCAAGCACTATTAGATGCGAGAAAGTTCTATGAATCACAATCATCTACTGTTAAAGCATCATCTTCAGTACCAATGACTATCGAAGATAAAGCGGATTCTCAGCCAAAAGCGTTAGTTCAGCATCAGTGTGGTATTTTCTCCGGTACGCCAGATGGAAATGGCTGTGTAACGGAGTCACCCGTTGTTTCAGTCAATCGATCTAATTCAAAAAGGCAAAAAATAGATTTAAGTAGTGGCGCGGCCTGAAATATGATTAGAAGAATGCGTACGTTTTCCGGGAAAGAACGGTGATTGTCCCAGAATTACGTGATGTATCGAATAATAGAGATTTAAATATTTTCTTTATACAGAGAAGCAAACAAAGGCATCTGCTATGATTATTATTGATAAGGTAGCAATCATCTAGGTAAAATCTGGCTAACTCTTTCCAATGCACGAGGTATAGTTGATGGCTTTATCGATTGGTAATTTTTTGATACCAAAAGCTGTTTTTCATCTTTTCATCTAGCCATTGCTTGAAGGCGTTTAATATGGCTATGGTCTTTTCTTGGTATATGGTTTGGATTTCTTCAAAAGACCTTTTTCCGAATTCATTACTCTTTCGATCTGATAGATTTTGGCACAGACACACATGGCATGATGCTCCAAACTTTTTTTCTTCATTATTTTGGTGATAGCGTAAAGTATTCTTCTTGCATAAGCATTATAGAGGAAGACTTTACATTATCTTGTGTATATAGATCAGCGAAGAGAGAGTCGGTATCGGAGGGCACAGCAGCTGAGAGGCCCTCAAGACTTATCTTTCAGAGTGACATCGCTTACTTTCTTTATGACATAACTCATTATAGACGATTGATCTTAATTTGCTTTGAAATAGAGATAGGGAATAGCCCATACAACAACTCCGTTTAACAGCCAGTAGTTTACCATGCTATGACTGTATATTATTTAAACTTTGTTGCGCTTGTGACTTGAATTCGCCTTTTAGCCGGTTTTTCGCGGACTTAATTAGTCTTTAGGATTTTCTAAGACTGTTTCCTTTGACTTTGGAGCTGATTTTTTAACAGCAGATTTTTTTGTTTTTGGAGCTACTTTCTTAGCAGTGGTTTTTTTGCTTTTGGTGCGGCACTTCTTTCTGAAGATTTTTTAGTTTTGTCTCAGCTCTTTTCAAAGATGGTGATTTTTTAATAGCCATTTTAGTTCCTTGTAATTTAATTAATTGGCAATACTAATTCGTAAACGTTAAAATTCATAATTTTTCATCCAAGCAGTTATTAAAAGCACTGATAAATCAGTCAAAAGTTCTATAAATCCTCTCATAGTTACGAATAGATTGAAATTAAAGAAATCTAGTTGAGATTTAAAGATGGTAGTCATTTCGACTGCTTATGTTTGTGGTCTGATATTTTCTTATATCTTATCAATGAGCCAACAGCGTCTAGCTTTAATGTTACACAAAGAGAAAGGCTGTTAGGACTTGCTAAACCAAAATAACGCTTAAAACCCAATGATTTAGCACGCTGAATTCGACCTGCGAGCGAAGCTAGACCGTGACCACGGCGTTAATATTCCGAAAGCGTCACATTCCAACCGCCATAACAAGCATGGTCACTCATAAACAGCAAAGATGCGTTCACTGCAATCCCCTTATCATAGATCAAATGTAATTCTATAGAGCTAGTTAATTCGAGTAGTGATTGTAAGTAGTCAATATAGCTTTTCAATGACAGTATGATCGATGGATGATAAGACGATTGTATAAAAACCCAATCCCTAAGAGACCTCTCACATCGAACACAGGATACTTGACTATATATACGATTATCATCAGCTAGATTATATGAGCACAGTGAGCAATGATAAAAGGCATAATGTAGTGGGCCTTGGTAGTTTTCGATACATGGTGGCTTATCGTTTGAAAAATAGCTACTAGGTGAGTATATTTCAATGGATTGTGGAGATACTTGCTGCAGTGATAATTTTTGTTTGATCCAATCATAATGCGCGCTTGTGTCATTGAATAAAATCAATGTATTGAGATATGACATATCGAGCTTTTCGGATGATAAAGAACCAAAGGTAAAGTCAATATCCTGTTCCCACTTGCAAGGTGACACTTGACCTAGTGTCTTTTGTAAATCCAAATAACTCTGAAATATTGCATCGTGCATCCGCCACCGCCTTTTAAATCAATGTTGATCGTCACAGCAACTACACCCTAGCTAATAATTTAACTTAGCCATACTTTGGTTTTGCGTAACCAAGGAATAAGATATGGCAGAAAGCAAATCGAATGATCAATGGCAAGAATTGGTTAAATCTTGCAATGAAAGTGGCCAGAGAAAAGTAGCCTTTGGTACCACAAAAATCACCAATCGCTAAAGCCATCAACTATACCCTGCGTCATTGGGCTGGATTGATACGTTATTGTTATGTTTTTTATCACTGTCGGTCATTTGCGCATCCCTCTTTATCTTTAATACAGATCCGAGGTATACTAATACCTCGCGGATGCACTCGTTCTCTTTATCGTTCCCACTGTATTTTCTAGATTTTGTAGTTATCTCTTCTAGAGTGGCCATATCTAACCTCAAAAATTGATCACCGCCGCACCCAGAAGGCCGGCTCATTCACGCTGAGATTAAGGTCGCAACGTGTTCGACACCGGGTCGATTGCGTTGCGCGAATTTAATCTTTTGTTGAATGCTATGAATTGTTAATAATAAAGGCTCCAGCGCGGATTCGATCCGCCCCTTTAAGCCTGCCTTTAGCCATCGCATCCAATGGGTGAGATAGCCTTCAATATGTGAGCGTCATCATTTAAATTATGACGCTCACCTTCAATCGAGCCTATTATTACCATTTCTTCCAAATATTTCTTCATATTAACCCCTTAATTTAATATTTCCTTAATATCGATGCCATATGATGACGCCTGAAATAAAAGTAAACGTCATCGCTTAAATTACAGCGCTTACAATTTAATATACACAGAGCGAGATATGTCTTTATGTCCTATTTTTTAGTTTTTATCAATCAATTATTTCATGACCCGCAGTTTGGTGTTTTGCCAGGAGTTGTTCTTTTTTCTGTTTTAACATATCTAATTTTAACGCTTATTGGTCGCTTTACGTTATTGAAAATTTTTGAGGAATATTTCACAAGTAATGCCGGCCAAGAATGGTCTCCTCTAATCAAAATCCTTCGCGCTAATGGCTCTCTCTATCCACTGAAATTCGTATTTTTTTCTTTATTAAGTGTGTTTCCATTTAATCGTTTGCCACTATTTTCAAAACTTAAGTTTTGGGTTAAATTCGGGGTGCGCAATGAGAATGTTGGAAAGCGACTCAGTAGCTGTCAACGGCTATACTGCTTTGTTCACAGTCTATTTTTTATGATTTGTTTAATCTCTATAGTAATATTTTTTGTACGTGCGACATTAATATAATTTCTATCTTAGGAGATTGTGTTATGAGAGATCAATCGATAGCGGAAAGACTATATCTGTAAAGGAAAGCAATGTGGCTCTATCTACATAAAAAATAAACAAACTTTGATGGTCAGCCTTTTAAAAAAGAAACAGTCTTCTCTGTTCTGTTATTTTGACACATCACAGCATATTACCTATGGGATATAATTAATAACAAATAATAGTGAGGAAAATGTTGCAAGCAAATAGAAAAAAAAATAATTCCTGTTGCGATTTCTTTCGATCAATTTTTCATAGAAATAGCTCGAGTAAATCTGAAAGTGCTGTTGAGCAGCCTACTTCGATTCAGATGATCAGAATAGATTCTATTGAAAGTCCGCCGCCTACAGATGAGGAACGAAAACAGAGAAAGAAGCAACTTAAAGAATCACGTCGTTTTCATGAGGGATTAAAGAAATTCATGACTGAGCAACTCGAAGCAGAAAAAATAAGAGAACAAGAGGAGGATGCACTGATAAACGGTGTCTCGACAGACACAACTTACGAACCGCCTACTTTGTAACACCCATATCAATAGCAAAGGAAAAGGTCGCGACGTGTTTTAATTTGTCAATGACTACTTCTACTTGGAACGAGACATGCCAAAGATCTTAAGTATGTCACTGTATATTTTTTCCCATTAATTGCACAGATTTTGTAGAATGTATTTCAAGCAGGCTTGGGCAGTTTAATATTTTGATTGCCCTCCTGGGTATTTTTAGTCGCCGGAAATCAAAAGCGATGACCTTTCACAATCCCAAATCACCACCTCGAGATCTCAAGCTTCATCATAGCGTTGCCTATCATCTTCCACCATTAAACGTGAGCGTCATAATTTAGTATTATAAAAAGAACGTATGTTATTGATTTTTGGTTGTCACTTTAACGAGATCAACATTCTATGGCAATAATGCCTCATAATCTTCAGCTTTCTCGCAATGAGGTACTGCCTTCATTATCTCAACGTAATATTGATACGGGTCTAGTTTATGCAGTTTAGCAGTGCGGATTAAGCTGAGAGTGAAGGCACAGCGCTCTTGCGCCTTTGCGTGGTATGAAAATGATGGAGCTGCTGACCCTTCATGGACTGCTGTGGATATCACAGTCTCAGCTGATGGAGCTGCCAGTGTCCATGTCGCTGATACGGATGGTGATGGCGATATGGATATTGTTTCAGGCTCATTTTTAGATGATACCATTGCGTGGTATGAAAGTGATTTATTTAATTAACTTTCCCCAAACATGACATTAACAGCACTGTCTTTAGACCAATAAACGTAACTATTAGTTATAAATATGTAACTATATATTGACATAATTAATTATATATATATAATTGAATTATTAGTATATTAGTTATATATATGTGGTTATAAATGAAAGAAAAAAAGATTGTTTTAAGACAACTGGATGCTCAACTAGTCCCTTTGCGTGATACAGGTGCATTGAATATTCCTAAGCAAGGATGGGTAAGAACAATTAGAAAAGCCATCGGGATGACGATCAAACAATTAGCCAGCCAATTACAGGTGGATCCTTCACGCGTGGTTAAAATAGAATCTTCAGAACCAGAAGGGGCTATTACCTTGAAGACACTTGAGTCAGTAGCAGAAAAAATGAATTGTAAACTCGTTTATGCGTTTTTACCCAATACAAGCTTAGAACAGATGATTGAGCAAAAAGCGAGAGAGTTAGCAATACAACAAGTGAAACGGACGTCTCATACAATGGATTTAGAAGATCAGTCAGTGGACATGGACTGGAAAAAAGAACAGGTGGAAGAGTTATCACATGAACTGCTTCGCCAATCTTGGAAACACCTCTGGGAGGAATGATATATGTGGGATTATCCGCCTGGTGCGACACTGATTGATGCTGATGAAGCTAATGGTTTAATTCCACAGCACATTACTACCCAGAGACAGCTCAATGAATGGGAACAAAATAATATTTTAATGACAGAACAGTGGGTGTCTAATCAACGGTTTGAAATAGCCAACATCGCAACCAGTGAATTTGTAAAGCAAATACACGTCAAAATGTTCAATAAAACTTGGCGCTGGGCTGGGCAATTTCGAAAAACCAATAAAAATATTGGAGTTGACTGGCCCTTGGTATCCGTCGAATTAAAAATTCTTTTAGATGACGTCCAATATCAAGCTGAAAATAATATTTACCCTAAAGATGAATTAGCGGCTCGCTTTCATCACAGACTAGTTGCAATACATCCTTTTCCTAATGGAAATGGCAGACATGCACGAATGATGGCAGATATTATGTTAATTGCATTGGGGTGTAATCGATTTTCATGGGGCAGCAATAGTCTTGCAGAATCATCACCTGTAAGGAAGCTATATATTGAAGCTTTACGTGAGGCAGATAGAATGAACTATGAGAAACTTATAACATTTGTTCGAGATTGACATCCTCTCCTCCCTAAAGGAAGAAAATTCCTAAGCCTCACTCAATCGCTACCGCTCACCAACTACACCCTTGCGTTTTATCGACCATCAGCCTATAAACCCGCATGAACTGGAAACTCACATCACTGTATCCGATGGCGCTAACCTTAGTGCATCAACTGTATCAGCGCTATCGCTTTTGTGATGCAGGTCATCCTTTTTGGATGTTTTATCGACAATGGAAAGATCAAGGCCTGAAGCTTTTAGATGATTTCTCTGCAGGTCGTTATCCAGTGCAGCCTAAGATAGGTTATAACGCCTTTGGCGAATTCCAGCCACGTTACACCTTTCAAGATAGCTTGTTCCATAAACTGCTCTATCGAACTATACAGCCCACGTTTAAGCATGTTATATCGGCAGCTTGCCATCATTTAAAGGGTCCAAGCGTGATTAAGCCGATCACACATCAACCGCATGACGCCTTATCATCAAAACAATATCGCTACGTTATTCGGACTGATGTGAAATCCTATTATGCGTCGATTGATATCACCATTTTACAAGCTATGGTAACGGATCATTTTGATGATCCACGGCTTGTAAAAATTCTGTGTGATAGTATTGATGCACCGATCGATCGAGGGGGTTGGTTTGAACATCCTCAAACCGGTATTTTAGTGAGATCAGCATTATCGAGCTTTTTTGCAGCACTCTACCTCAAACCCTTAGATCTCTGTTTTTAAAATCGAGGCGATCTGTTTTATTGTCGTTATAACGATGACATCGTGATCTTATGTCAAACCAAGCGGCAACACACCAAATCCAAACGCCGGCTTAAAGACACATTGAATACACTCAAATTATCCATGGCTCCCAAGAAAACACGCATGGGGTCAGTGAATAAAGGTTTTCATTTTTTAGGGATTCAGTTTACTGTGGCGCGAACCACAGCTAACTCCAGCAATAATGAACAACCTCAATGTTCGGTCAAGGTCTCTCTACACCCTCGGTCGATACGACGTTCTATCGAAAAACTAAGACTGAAGCAAGAAGAGCAGCGTTTACACGAAAGACAACGCTACTCCAGTGCAGATCATCCTGCTTACGTGCAAAGACACTGGTATCGATGGGCTAACTGGTGGCAAAGACAGCATGCATCCCTGTGTGGTGTCCGAATTAATCTCGTGACACGATGACAAGAGATGAGTGATAAAATGACCTCTAAGCTCCGGGCTTGTTTCAGCGACTTTATTCGGCCTTCCGCCTCGTTTTTTGCTTCCGCCTCACTCATAATTGGTGTTGGCGTAACATGCGCCTATGGCCTCAGGCGTTTCGTAGTGGACGCAACTCCGCCGTTGCGTCGCTGACTCCCTCTCTTGCTTTTTGCCTTGCTGGAGTTCGTCGGGCTTGTACAGGGGATGGTCGGACCCTATGTCCTTTGCTCCTCTTGCGTTTGCTACTATCCAGTCTAGTGCCTTGTGGTCTGCCTTAGGCTCCCAGGTGGTGTCGTTGGTCTCTTCTACCTCGCTTTCCTGTCCGGATGCTACTACCTGGGATCCACCTATCAACCCGACTGCCAGTAAGGATGCTAATAAGTATTTCATCTTGTAAAGCTCCTATTTTTAATTGGCACCATTTATATTATAGTTGGAAAATTGTGGTATATTTTTTTATGTTATAACC
>WTGG01000020.1:0-197075 GCA_011523685.1 Coxiellaceae bacterium
CGTGGGTGGGGCGCGTATACCGGTGTATGTCTTTCGCGGGGCTTATTTCAATACCAAAAAATTAAAAAACCCCATTATACAAAGAATTATTATTAAATAAAAAGATGAGCATTCATGACGGGCAAATAGTCGCTGCACACCTTTTACCTTGAACAGAAATGTGAGGCGGAAGGTCATCAATCAACGAGTGAAATTTAACCGGCTCCATCTTTTGCTGTATAAAGAAAATCTGCAAATAGATAAAATAGTTAAATTCTCTCGATCAAAAGACCTACCCTCCACATCATGGCCTTGGTCAGATGATAAGCTTACCAGCTGCGCGCTAACTTTCTCATATGGACGCAATATTAAAAGCTGAAGGAGGTTTTTTGTTACAATTTTTAGACAGCAACGACCTTATCCCCAAAAAAATTACGGCAGGGGAGACTGACTCCTCTACACGTATTATTATCAAATCACTTTATTGATAACTAACATCAACAGCAGTCACACCAGAGATTGCCTGTATTTGATCAATAGAGTCTACTGACACCAAAGCTTTCCAACGAGCACCTAAACTCAATTCTGCCTGTACTTTCTCTTGCTGATAGACCAACACTATAGGGCACGTACCTTCAGCGGTGTTCAATAATAAAGATTGTAAGACCTGTATCATATTGGTGAGATCTTGTTGACCATCAACGGTAATGCGTAACGCTCTAGCCCGTTGCTGACGCACCTGATCCAGTGAATCGATAGACTCTGCCACTAAGCGAACACCACCATTAAAGTCATCCACTTCAACTTTTGCGGTAACCACATAAATAGCATCCGTGTGCAAATCTCGAATCATCGCTTCATACAATTTACTAAATAAAGTCACATCAATCCGAGCCGTTTCATCTTCTAGCTGTAAGATAGCCATCCGCTTACCTTTACGGGTTAATAAACTGCGCATTGCAATTAACATGCCTGTGACCGTTACGGTCTTACCTATTTGATCTTGCAAACCATTCAGCTTTAAAGAACTTAATTGAGACAACTCTTGCAAATAAACACCTAACGGATGACCACTCAAATAAAAACCTAATGTTGCCTTTTCGCCTTTCAGCAAAGTGGCCTCGGACCATTCTGGACACGCTTGGTAATCGACGGCAATGGCACTGGATGATATTTCCGAAGATAATGCAAATAAGTCCTCTTGTCCTTGAGCTGAATTTCGTGAGTGTTGAGAGGCTGCTTTCAAAGCCTTTTCGATCGATAAAAACAGACTAGCACGATGCACTGAGAAATCATCCAGCGCACCACTTTGTACCAGCGGTTCAAGCACACGTTTACCAACCTTATGACCATCCAAACGTTGTGTTAGTTCAAATAGATTCTTATAGGCACCCGTCTTTTGTCGCTCTTGCACCAGGTGCTCCATGGCAGCCTGGCCTGCACCTTTAATGGCTCCTAAACCATATTGAATGTGCCCCTCTTCATCAACCGCAAATGGATAGACACTACGATTAATGTGAGGTGGTAATACACGAATGTTCATACGCTCGCACTCTTCAATAAAACCCACCACCTTATCGGTATTATCCATATCCGATGATAACACTGCAGCCATAAACTCTGCCGGGTAATGCGCTTTTAAATAAGCGGTTTGATAGGCTAATAAGGCATAAGCTGCCGAGTGAGACTTGTTAAAACCATAACCGGCAAACTTTTCAATGAGATCGAAAATATAGGTTGCCGTGTCTTCATTAATACCATTCTTCTTGGCACCTTCAGTAAAGATACCGCGTTGCTTAGCCATTTCTTCTGGTTTTTTCTTACCCATCGCACGACGTAATAAATCGGCCCCGCCTAATGAATAACCGGCTAATACCTGAGCAAGCTGCATGACCTGCTCTTGATATAAAATCACACCATAAGTAGGACTGAGCACATCTGCAGAATCAGGGTGAGGAAACTCGACTTGTGCACGACCATGCTTACGATCGATAAAGTCATCCACCATCCCGGACTGCAGTGGCCCAGGTCGAAACAAAGCAACTAATGCGGTAATTTCCTCGAAATTATCCGGTTGTAATCGACGAATAAGATCTTTCATTCCACGTGACTCTAATTGAAACACCGCCGTGGTTTCACAGCGCTTCAATAGATCAAATGTCTTTTCATCATCCAACGGCAAAGTATCAACATCAAGTAATGATTCACCAAGTGATGCACGCTTTTTATTAATTGCCTGCACTGCCCAATTAATTATGGTTAATGTACGCAAACCCAAGAAGTCAAACTTAACCAGACCCACAGCTTCAACATCATCTTTATCAAACTGAGTGACCGCATGATCACTACCATCTGGTTCACAATATAATGGGGAAAAATCGGTAAGCTGTGTTGGCGCAATCACCACCCCCCCAGCATGCTTACCCGCGTTACGCGTCAAACCCTCAAGTTTTTTAGCTAAATCAATCAGCGTTGTTACTTCCGCATCATCACGATAGCGTTCGGCTAATTGATCTTCCTGTTCTAGCGCTTTATCTAAAGTCATGCCAATTTCAAAAGGAATCAGCTTAGCGATCTTATCGACGAAGCCGTAAGGCAAACTCAAGACACGACCCACATCTCGCACCACCGCTTTTGCAGCCATGGTGCCATAAGTAATAATCTGTGATACCGCTTCATGTCCATATTGGTGCGCCACATATTCAATGACACGATCACGCCCTTCCATACAGAAGTCGACATCAAAGTCAGGCATAGACACCCGCTCTGGATTTAAAAAACGCTCAAACAGTAACTCATGCTTTAGTGGGTCCAGCATTGTAATGCCTAATACAAAGGCAACCAACGAACCTGCACCTGAACCCCTTCCTGGTCCAACCGGAACACCATTGGCTTTTGACCAACGGATAAAGTCTGCCACAATCAAAAAGTAGCCGGGAAAGCCCATACGATTAATCACATCAAGCTCAATCTTTAAACGTTGCTGATAATCTTCAATCGGATTTTTGGCTTCCTTTTCAATCATAGGCCATAAACGCGTTAAACCATCAAATGATTCTTTTTCTAGATGATGATCAAGGGTGACGCCTTCTGGGACTGGAAAATCAGGCAAATAGGCTTTACCTAACTCCAACTCCACATTGCAACGTTTAGCAATCGTTACCGTGTTTTCCAAAACAGCTGGCATGTCTGAAAATAATACCTCCATTTCACTAGCTGTTCTAAAGTATTGTTGATCGGTATGGTACTTAGGCCGCTTTGTATCTTCTAATACGTAGCCTGACTGAATACACACACGGGCTTCATGAGCCTCAAAATCGGTTTTTTTAAAGAAGCAGACACAGTTCGTTGCAACGACTGGAACTTTTTTTTCATACGCCATTGGCATCACATGCGTCATGTATAACGCTTCATTCACATGACCTGTTCGACTCACTTCTACGTAAAAACGATCACCAAAACAATCCAACCACGTTTGCATCCGCTGCTGAGCTGAATCAAGATCACCTTGAATAATGGCTTGACCAATATCACCTTGAAATCCACCCGATAACACCAATAACCCTTCGTGCCATTGTGTTAACCATGACCAACGAACGATCGGCAACGCCTCTTTGGTTTGCCCTTCAAGATATGCTTTAGAAATAAGCTGTGTTAAATGACGATAGCCTTGTGCATTTTGACATAGAAGCGTCACAGGGAAATCACCACACTCTGTCTTTATCCAGATATCAGCACCAATGATCGGCTTGATACCTTGTGCACGCATCGCTCGATAAAATTTTACCAAACCAAATAGATTACAATGGTCCGTAAGCGCAATCGCTGGCATGGATTGCTCATGAGCGACCTTAGCTAACTGCTTAACTGGAATCAAACTATCACGAATGGAAAACTCAGAGTGCACACGTAAATGAATAAAGCTTGGCTTCATCTTAATCCTTTTTCATTGTATCTGAGATGAGTGTATGACGCTTGTTACGCTGATCAAAATGATTCATTGCCGACATCAGTAGATCTTGCACCAGTGTCTGCATCGACACTCCAGACCCCTGCCAGTTACGTGGGTATAGGCTAATCTCGGTAAACCCTGGAATAGTATTGATCTCATTAATGACAATACGCTCATCATTCACAAAAAAGTCAACTCGCGCCATACCCTCAACGAATAAAGCACGGCAAGCAGCCAACGCCAATTGCTGAACAGCTGTCTGTTGCTGCTCACTCAACCGAGCTGGCACAATCGCAGTAGCACCTTGCTTATCATTATATTTTGCATCATACGAATAAAAATCATGATGCACATCCAGCTCACCCGGCACAGAGGCAACCAATTCATGGCCATAACCCATTACCGAACATTCTATTTCGACACCATCTATCGCTGGCTCAACTAAAACACAATCACCGTATTGAAACGCGAGATTCAGTGCACGTTCAAAACTCTCAGCATCGGTAACACAGCTAACGCCGACAGATGAACCCTGACAAGCCGGTTTAACAAACAATCTATCTCCCCATTGTGATGCTAAGCTATCATAAGAATAATTTGCCCGAGTCGTCGGACTCAATGTAAACCAATCACACGTCGGCAACGCCGCAGTGCGCCATACCCGTTTAGCCATTTCCTTGTGCATACCGATAGCTGATGACATAACGTTAGCACCCACGTAAGGTATCGATAATAGATCTAACAACCCTTGCAAAGCACCATCTTCACCCGTTTCACCATGAACTAATGGAAATACCACATCGACCATCGAGGGCGCAGTTGCCGTTCGCCAAGGCGATGTGCCACCTGGTGTTAATACGAGCTGCTCTTTGGCTTGTACACCTGTATCCACAAAAATATTCGCCGATGTTAAGCGCCACCATTGACCTGACTGATCTATCCAGACCACTTCAACAGCACAGCCTAGATCCAGTAAGACACCCACAACGTTTTGAGCCGATAAAATAGAAATAGCATGTTCTGATGATTGCCCACCACATAGAACACTCACATTCAAAGAATCGATGGACTTCATAGAAAAACTCTCTACAGACAGTGGACTTGGCACCCATGGTAACCAATCCCCACTTCACTGTCATCCGCTGTCTGACAAAATGACTTAACTCACGTAATATCTGCAAAATAAGTCGATATTGGCGCAAATGACCGACGATGTATCGCACACGGACCTAACTGTTCAATCGCTAACCGATGCACTTGGGTGCCATACCCCTTATGTTTGGCAAAACCGTACCCAGGATACTGTTGATCATATTCTTGCATTAAACGATCTCGAGTAACTTTTGCCAACACCGATGCTGCGCTGATCGCCAAGACTTTATCATCGCCTTTGATAATAGTTTCGACAGAATATCCAGGTAAGTGTGGCGACTGATTGCCATCAATACAGACATGATCGGGCTTGAAGGAGAGTTGTAACACAGCTTGCTGCATAGCCGACAATGTCGCTTGTAGAATATTGATACGATCAATGGTTTCACGATCGACAATGGCAATAGCATAGGACACCGCTACCTCTTGGATGCGATCAAATAACTGTTCACGCTTTTTTTCAGACAGTTTTTTAGAGTCTTTTAACCCCTCCAATGATGGGTTTGCTCCTAACACCACAGCTGCTGCAACAACCGGGCCTGCTAGTGGGCCTCGACCAGCCTCATCCACACCTGCAATCATTTGGGGTACTGCTGTCATCAATCACTCCTTGTCCAACCGATACTTTATGTTAATGAGGGCGCCATGATATCGCTATCACTCAACAATCACAATCGGACAAACGGCTCATGATATTGAAATAAGGGCCAAAAAATGACATTATGTCGTCCTTTTATTGACCCAGAAATGAGCAAATAATGAGCAAAATAAGAGCAGCAGTTATCGGTGTTGGCTATTTAGGCCAATATCACGCACAAAAATACGCTGACTGCGATCAAGCTGAACTGGTTGCTGTTTTCGACACCAACCCCAGTCGAGCAGATGAAATCGCGGATCGCTATGACACCAGCAGTGTTGCTCATTATGACGACCTCATCGGCAAAGTTGATGCCGTTAGCATTGCAACTCCTACCCCCTTCCATCACGAAGTCGCGCTCAGCTTCCTAAAAGCCGGCATCC
Source organism: Coxiellaceae bacterium (assembly GCA_011523685.1). Lineage (GTDB taxonomy): Bacteria > Pseudomonadota > Gammaproteobacteria > Coxiellales > Coxiellaceae > UBA9148. Next base: position 6,104 of record WTGG01000020.1, read on the forward strand.
ATGTCTTGATAGAAAAACCCATCACCACTACCGTAGAACAAGCGGATGAATTGATTCAAATTGCCGAAGAAAATAACGCCCTACTCCAGGTAGGTCATCTAGAACGATTCAATAATGCCGTGAAAGCAGTCGCCCCGTACCTGGTACAACCTCGCTTCATCGAATCGCTACGTACAGCACCGTTTCAATTACGCGGCACAGACGTCAATGTCATCCTCGACTTAATGATTCATGATATTGATATTATTCAGTCCATGATCCAGTCAGACATTGTCGACATCCGCGCTAATGGCTCACCTATTTTTTCATCCCATATTGACTTAGCCAACGCACGCATTGAATTTGAAAATGGCTGTGTGGCTAATGTAACAGCCAGCCGAGCCAGCCTCAAAAAAGAACGTCGATTACGCATCTTCCAAAGCGAGAGCTTTCTGAATATCGACTTAGATCACAAAATTCTTAAATATTACAGCCGAGGTGCTGCTGAAATTCATCCCGGTGTACCTGAAGTGGTTCAAGGCAAGATTCGATTTGACAAAGGTGACGCTTTAAAAGATCAAATTGAGCATTTCTTACATTCGATCATTCACAATCAACCTGCCATTGTCCCAGGTGAAGATGGCCGCAAAGCTCTAGAAACGGCTATCAAAATCACACAAGCGGTCGCCCAAAATAACACCACGTTTAAAGAACATTTAACGAATGCCTAAATCTTCAAAAATACCACACATACTGATCATTGCCGGAGAAACTTCCGGTGATAGACTGGGCGCACACCTTGTCCAGGCAATGACCGCACAAGACCCCACCCTGACTTTTACAGGCTTTGGTGGCGACCTGATGCAAGCAGCTGGTGTTGATATCCTAATGCACAGTCAAGAACTAGCCATTATTGGCCTGGTGGAAGTCATTAAAAAACAAGCAACTGTTCGCCGAGCATTTAAAATCATCAAACATCAACTCAAACACAACCCGCCTGACCTTGTGATTTTAATTGACTACCCAGGATTCAATTTACGCATTGCACGATTAGCCAAACAAGCTGATATCAAGGTCTTTTACTACGCAAGTCCTCAAATTTGGGCATGGAAATATGGGCGCATTAATACCATTCGTGACACGGTAGATCACATGGCTGTGTTATTTCCCTTTGAAGAAAAGCTGTATCATCAAGAACAAGTCCCTGCCACCTTTGTCGGTCACCCTTTAACGGCCATCGCAAAACCATCGATGAACAAGGAAGATGCCTACGTACACTTCAACTGCGACCCAGCTCATCCCGTTATCGGGCTTTTTCCAGGGAGTCGACCTCAAGAAATCACCACGTTATTACCCATCATGGCAAAAGCCATACCTATCGTTGAAAAAACCTTACCTGACGCACAATGGCTACTACCCGTTGCACCACATATTGATACTGATCAACTCCGTCAACAGTTACCAGACCACATACAACTCATACATAGCCACCTTTACGACGCCATGCAGATTTGTGATGCCGCCATGGCCGTCTCAGGAACCATCACGTTAGAGCTGGCACTCTTGCAAACACCACTGACCTTATTATATAAGACACAGTGGCTAACCTATCAAATTGGCAAACGCGTCATTCGCACCCCCTGGATTGGTCTGTGCAACATCATTGCACAAAACACGATCGCCACCGAATACCTTCAACATGATGCGTCCCCAGAAAACCTGGCAAGTGAAATCGTGCAACTGATCACCAATATTAGCTATCGTGAAAAACGCATATCCCAATTACAAGCGATGCGTAACAACCTAGGTACTGGTGTTGATCATACACTGACGGCTCAATTAGCATTAGACTTACTCCCTGGTCAAAACACCTCCGACTGATCAAAAAATTCCACCCCAAAACTCGCTTGCACTCGCTTGTCATTTCTGAAAGAATCCGTATGCATCTTGTCTTCAACGCATAAACAACAGGGATCAACATGGAAAATTTAAGGATCGGTGTCGTCGGTAACATTGGCGTTGGCAAATCCACATTAATCGATGCCATGCAGTTTCCTCCCCTTTCCACCCAGCTGCTCAGTCACTTCCCATCAACCGATGGTGACGAACGCGTGCATAGCTTCCAAGAACACTTCAATCCCAATGTGCTTGATGCCTTTTACAAAGACCCTAAGAAACACGCTTTAATTGCACAACTCGAGTTTTTTAACGGCCGCCTAGAACGCCAATACGAGATTGATCGAGCGCGCGGCATTGTTTTAGAAGATCGCACTATTTTTGAAGATTACCATATCTTTGGTAAAGCTCAGAAAATCATGGGACACATGAGTGACGTTGAGTTTGAAGTCTACCAACACAACTACAACCTAATGATGCAAAAAATTGAGGAACCAACACTGCTCGTTTATTTGCGCGCAGATATAGACACCATCATGGGCCGTATCCAAAAACGTGGCCGCGATTGTGAACGCAGCATTCCTCGAGATTATTTAGAACTGCTCAACGGACTCTATGAAACCTTTGTCGCCAGAAACACGAATTGCCCAGTGCTGGTGATAGATGCTAGCCCTCGTGATGATCTGGATGCTTATTTACGTGAAACCGTTGACAAGATCTCATTAAAAATCAAAGAACTGGATCTTCGTGTATGCACACCCGGTCTTCAATCTTGGGTACAACTGCCTGAGACAGAAGCAGCTATTCGTGCCAGTGAAGCCGAACAACGCTTGGAAGATTACCTGAAGAAAAACAAACGACTAATCACCGTTGCCGGTAATGTAGGACTTGGCAAATCAACCGTAACAGCACTGATGCAGCGCAGCTTACGGATTGATGCGATTTATGAAAACCCTGAAAAAAATCCACTACTCACTGAGTTCTTAAAAAATAAAAAAGAACATTGCTTCAACCTTCAAAAGCACTTTATCAAGATGCGAGCCGAACAACGCTTGCGTGGTGCCAACAGCCCAACCAGTACGGTTAAAGACCGCTCACTAGCCGAAGATTTGCTGGTTTTTTGTGAACACTTTCACCAAGCAGGCTACCTGACCAGCAATGAACTTGACATGCTCAATACTGAGTTCTATAAAATCAATAGCTCACTTCCATCATCAGACCTAATGATCGTTTTGCAAGGTCGTCCAGAACTTGCTTGGAAACGCATTCAACAACGTGGCCGCGCTATGGAAATTAAAGGTGGCTGGGAGTTCTCTGACATCCAATCTCTCAACCGTTTTTATGGCAGCTACCCTGACGATGTCAGAAAAACTGGCTTTCATAAAAAACCAACGCTTGAGCTGAATGTGAATAAACTAGATTTAGCCAACCGTGTCCACATGGGTTATGTGTTTGAAAAAGTCTACGACACATTACAACATGCCTAAATAACGCTTATCGATCCCGGTATTCGTTCTCGCTAATATCTTCATATAATGGTTGGATGAGAGACCTTATCCAACAAGTCTGGCAACGTTATTGTTATCACAGCTGCATTATTTGTCGAAGAACAACCCAGCAACCTCTCTGCGAAGCTTGCTTTCGCTGTTTACCACACCATACAAATGCTTGCTACCAATGCGGAAACCCGATAAACACCCCTATCACCTATAATACTGTTTGCGGGCAATGCCTCAGCCAACCTCCGGCATTTAGTCGCACGGTAGCACCCTTTAAATATGAAGATCATATTCAATCTTGGATCTTATCGCTTAAATTCAATCGATGTATTCGACAAGCCAAACTGCTTGCCAATCTATTTTCCCGACAACTTGAGAATCATTACAAGCACACAACACAACCCTCACTCATCATACCCATCCCCTTACACCAACAACGACAACAACACAGAGGCTACAACCAGGCACAATGCATTGCCTATCACGTCAGTAAAATAACAGGCATACCGATCAATGATTCATTATTAATACGACACAAACCCACTCAAGCACAAGCTAAAACCAATCTAAAACAACGCAAAAATAATGTTTCTAACGCCTTTGTGTGTGACAACACGCCTTTGCCACAGCACATAGCACTACTGGATGACGTCATGACCAGCGGAAACACACTTAATGAGGCGTGTAAAACTCTGAAAAATGCCGGCGCACAACACATTGATAACTGGGTGATAGCGAGGAGCTGCTATTAGTAACATAATCAATGCGACGAAAAACGATACTGACTTACCATTACTTCATTTGCAAACAAGCACTGGACTTATTTAACTTATCAATCATAAACTGTTCTTAACGCTATTAGTGTTCATCTTATTTACTTTATGTAACAGTTTCTTCTTTTATAATTCTCTCTTAATTTTTCAACTTAGTTTTATACGATAAAGTAAACCGTGTTATTCATTCCATAGCGGTTTAAAACCGAGGCAACTCATGCAACCATCCCAAATACCTTTATTATCACATGCTATCTCTTCTTACCTACGCTATATCGAGAGTATTTCCAATAACAAGATAGACTCAAATCTTCCGCTTTCAAAACCACATATTGCGACGTTATCTCACTTTAGAGATCAACTTGACAACCAACAAGACATCATCAAAGCGATTGTTTTATGTCCTGACATTATCGGGACTCTAATGCATTTTATCGATGAAGCACAAACCACCTCGGCCTTAGAAAGATATCATCGCAGTTACTTACTCCGCCAAGTACATACTCAGCTTGAACCGATGCAAAAGCAATGGTTAACTACATTTATCATTAATCAATGGCTGACGAGTTACCGAACTCAACTGACCAGTGTAATTCGCTCGATTGAATGTATCTTAGAGTCCTATGACAATACTGACTCATCACTATCGCAGCCATCCCGGCATACATTTGATGGCATTGAATCTTTATCTGATTCCAATGATGAGAATAAAGCCCTAAACTCATCGACATCAGGTTTAGAGAAGAAATCCTCTTCATGGTGGAACTGCTCGTTCTTCCATCCTCGGGTTAACACCCTCCTCCACCAACATTACAACTCAGGAAAACGTCCTCAGCGTTGATAATGCACTATTGCTTGCTTTGTCGGCTATATGGGCCCTCTCACCCGTTCATTCATCAGAAATGCTCCAAAACAGACCATATTGATGAAAAATTCAATAAAATTGCACAAATTAAGATTAATTTAATATTTACTTAAGGCTTGTTAAGTATTATTTACCCTAGGCTTAGTTGTGACAATCAGTCTATTGCTTGAATCTTACTTAACATGGCAACTGACACTAGTCATAACTCACGACAACTCATTGATAAACATCCTGAATAACCATATGTTTGATGAATTTAAAAACATGCTTGATGAATACAATCTTGTGGCTAAAGATAGGTCTTATTGCTTAGGACTCAGCGTTAAAATCTCAAGCATTGATCCTAATGACGATGCGAAGTACCAACTTTCATTAGAAATCATACAAAACATTCTGGAACTTCCTCTTAAAAAAGATATTGAAAAAGAACTAACTGCTCGTAAGAAATTGCTTACCTGGATGGGTACAGCTTTGTCTAATAATTTACGACGTGTAAATTTTGACATTACTGGATTTATCAAAAAAAATGTTTCTAGTTTTCTGAAAAGAAAAAATCTTACCTATCAAAACGAAAAATTTGATAAATTTGAAGATATCTTAAGACTTCAAAGTAATATTCAAGAACAGATAAAACAGTTTACTAGTAGTGTCACTTCAACGAACTCAACTCATAGCCAACCCAGCGCTCAACCAAATTTAGCTCCGCGTGATAAGCAATCAAATAAATCTGCCTGCTCTGGACACAACTCTAACTCCATGATTGCAACTTACCTTTTCACCTTGACCGCTACAGTTTGCACCATGTTTTTATGGTATAACGCCGACTCAGGGACACGCTCCAACCCAATTCTACCGCCTGATCGATCTCCATACTTTTTAAGAGGTCTTGCTCTTTGTGTTTTTTCTTTACTTAGTTATCCAAATTTATTTCAAAGAAAGCCCCCAGCCATCGCGTCTGACATTCGAGGGATTGATGACCACCAACATGTAAATCTCTTTAAAAATAGTAGCACAACAGACCCAGCTCAACATCCTACCGATGAGGTCAAAAAATCTATTGAACCCTACACACAAAAAATCAAAAAACTTAGTAAAAGGTATCCTCATTCACCCGAACAACTAAAAATCTTACTCAATAGATTTGAATGCCCTAATGAAGACATATACAAATCCATTAATCAATTAATCCAAGAAATACAAAAAATTTCATGTGAAATAAAAACACCAAGCATACAACATAACCAGCGAAGCTGTATTAAATTTTTTGGCGGACTTGACTCCCAATATGCACAATTTAGTGCACATAAATGTAACCGACAGCAGCAGCAATCAATAAAAGAGGTTCTCCAGGAGCTAGAGACTATAAAAAGTCCACTGTTACTGTTTGGCAACCCATGCTAAAGATTACTCATCAACCAGACTCTCACAAGACTAAGCCAACTAATCCTCCCCAAACATTTACACCCATCCCTCATCTCGATTAAGGTCTACGCTCCAATGAATAAGCGTATCTCAATGAAACAAGTTCTAACTGTCTAAAACATTATTACATTTAAATGACATTTCGGAAATTACTATTATTATCTATAACTCAGTAGGCGCTTGAAAGTATTTCAAAGCAAGGATTTCATTTATCATATAAAGCATTAAATCCTGTTTTTCTTCTTATAAACAGACACCCCTAATACATTCAGTCAGTACTACTTTACTATTTTCCATCACCTCATCTACATCAATGTTAAAACGACAGGCCAACTGATTCAATAACGAAAAAACCAATTAACAAAACTTCCCCTTCTTCCATCACCAAATTAATACCACCATCAATTTTAGAATGAGGGACAACCTCTCCAGTGCTGACAAAAGATTATGATTTCATTAATTACAAAAAGTACGTATTTTTTGTTTGGTATCAGAGATACAAAATATTATTATTTTTCAGTTTGTCAAACTTATAGGGAATACGCATGTCTAATGGAGAAACTCAGTCGTCTGATTACAGAACTTTATCAACCCATGAATCAATACCAAACCAGCTACCGACCTCCTTCACACCCTCAATGATTCATCAATTCATATCGGCGGGTTTTGCGTCTTTTATTTTTGTTAGCTCAACCTTGACACACTATGGTGACATTCCTGCAAGTCCTTGGCTACCCCCGATTGCACTCGCATCAACCACCTTAACCAATGCATTTTTCATTTATGCCGCTAACGGAAATACGGATTACTCAGACAACTCAACGGCCTTACTGACATTTTTTTATGGGTCTTCTGCTAACCTTCCACTGATAGCGCAAGCGCTAAAACAATATCAAAGTCAGGAAATCATGTTATGGCGTACGATATTGTGCTTTATTAGCCTCATCCTTTTGAGCAAGACATACGGACGAGATGCCGCTGTCATGACTCTAAACATGGTTGATGAGCGATACTATCGGCGCTGGCATATCATGTCTAACCGTCAAATTTACCGATTAATCGATCGCCTAGAAAAACTATCAGTAAACGATCAAATAAACATTTTATCTCGCGTTAATCCTAATCAGACTCCCGGTCAAGAAAGTGACTCGCTAAATAGACTTAGAGAAGAACTATTGAACTACCACTCAGAAAATCGTTCTTCTTCACCACTGCGCTTTATGTCTGCAACAATAGTTGCAGGTGCTTTAACCCTATTTTGTGGTGTATTAGTTATATCCCAAGCTCAAGAGGCTATTGATTTATCGAAAAACATTTTTCTCGATATAAGCCTCTATTTTACGATTGCAGTCGTTCTCTCACTGATGGCAGGAAAAAATATTTTAGATATTTTCAAACGATTAAATACTTCAAATAGTGGATCTTTATCTGCCTTTATTGCGGAGTATAGCTGCCTAAGTCAATGTATTTTATTAACCGCTCTCATTTGCTCCTTAACTTCTTTTGGATCTGTTTTATCGATTTTCAGTGATGCGGATGCCGATGCCAAACCTGATTATTCAACCTTAAAAAAAGCGTTACTCAGCCCTTTATTATCACTGGATCACTACACATTCAAAGATGCCTCAGAATATTCACTGTGTGTCGGTGTGGATATTTTTAATGGGTTCTATGCAGTGTTAGCTTTATCTTCCATGCTACCTAAGCGTCAACCGACGGCCAACCCTATACCACCTACTGACATTGAAAGAGGTCTAACAGGACTAGAAGATCCAGACAATAGCATCCGAGCTGCTCTTATACAAAGCCCAGGGATATTACAGCGCTCAAAAACTCCATTACCAAAAAATGATATAACGTCAGAAATCATGTCACAAGACTATGAAAGTTTCCCGCTTATCGAAGATCTCAAAAAACAACTGACAGAGAGCAATAAACGTGCGTATTTTGCCCGGCTCTTTGACCGCCTAATGTTTCCAACAGCTTCCATAGAAGCCATATCCCCATCATTTAATTAATGGATAATCACTATCATTAAAACAGGCATCTGAGAGTCAGATGCCATTGTTGCTGCAACCCTTTATGGCAGTGAACACACCAACGTTCACTTAACATTTGCACCCATCCCTCATCTCGATTAAGGTATGCGCTTCAATGAATAGGGGTATCTCCATGAAACAATTTCCATCCGTCAAAGATATTTTACAGCTCAGCGCCATTCCAGAAACCGCTGTTACTGTCCGTGGCTGGGTACGTACCCGACGTGACTCCAAGGCAGGGATTTCTTTCATCGCACTAAGCGACGGGTCTTGTTTCGACTCTTTGCAATTAGTCATTCCTAACACATTGACCAATTATGAAACAGACATTACTCGATTGACCACAGGCTGCGCCATTAAAGCCACAGGCCAACTGGTACAATCTTTAGGGAAAAACCAATCGGTGGAAATGCAAGTCACCGACTTTACCGTGGTTGGCGATGTGCAAGACCCTGACAGCTACCCTATGGCTGCCAAACGTCACAGCATGGAACACCTGCGTGATCATTCTCACTTACGACCACGTACCAATATCATAGGTGCCGTCTCTCGCGTTCGTAATAGCATTGCTCAGGCCGTGCATCGATTTTTTAATGAGGAAGGCTTCGTGTGGATTAACACACCCATTCTGACGGCATGTGATTGTGAAGGCGCCGGAGAATTATTCACTGTGACCACGATGGATTTAAATAATATTCCAAAAAATGAACAAGGCAAGGTTGACTATCGACAAGACTTTTTTGGTCAACCCGCCTACCTGACCTGCTCTGGGCAACTCAATGTCGAATCATATTGCATGGCACTGTCTAAAGTGTACACGTTTGGACCTACCTTTCGCGCTGAAAACTCTAATACCACACGTCACTTGGCCGAATTTTGGATGATAGAACCTGAAATTGCCTTTGCCGACCTTAACGATGACATCGCACTGGCCCAACAACTGCTGCAATATGTCTGCCGTGATATTCTCGAGCGCCACCCTGATGATATGGCCTTCTTTAATCAATGGGTCGATAAAACCTGTTTGTCGCGTGTTGAACAACTGGTGAATACAGCCTTTGAGTGCATCGACTATACCGATGCAATCTCACACCTAGAAAAAGCCAAACAAACCTTTGAGCACCCTGTGCATTGGGGTATTGATCTTCAAACCGAACATGAGCGCTACCTGACCGACACGTTGTTCAAAAAACCCGTGGTTGTGAAAAATTATCCAAAAGACATTAAAGCATTTTACATGCGCATGAATGACGATCAAAAAACCGTTGCTGCTATGGATGTCTTACTACCAGGCATAGGCGAGTTGATCGGAGGCAGTCAACGTGAAGAACGTCTGGACGTCTTGGAATCACGCATTGAAACGTGCGGCTTACCTGTAGAAGAATACCAATGGTATTGTGACTTACGACGTTATGGCTCAACACCACATGCCGGTTTTGGCCTCGGATTTGAACGTTTAGTTCGCTACATTACGGGTGTCAGCAACCTACGTGACACCATTCCTTTTCCACGTACCCCAAAAAGCATTCCACCCAATCGCTAATCATCATGATTTATCATGCTGTTTGACCGTATACGCGTGGATTTTTCATGGTTGCGATGCTAAGCTTCAAAACGCCTAATACATGGAATATAGAAGGAATACGGACAACATGGCTGAAAAAAATACGACTCGCGCTCAAAAACTACAACTGAAAGCGGACTTTTTCCCAATGACTGTACTCAAATTACAGTCCTTTGATATCCCAGCGATCAGCGATGAACTCACTCATATCCAAACGACAGCACCCAACTATTTTAACGATTCACCGATCGTGATTGATGTGAGCCATGTTACTGCACAAGACACCTTAAACCTAAAACAACTGCGCCAAACACTCAGCGAATTTAACATGACACCTGTGGGGATTCGTGGACTGAACAAAACCCTTAAACAAGATGCTTTTGATCAAGGCCTAGCTATTTTAAACGAAGCAAAACCTGCTAAAAAACCCATTAAAACCACCAAAAGCTCACCCACGCACACAGCCACTAAAGTGATTACCAAGCCCATACGTGCTGGCACCCAAGTCTACGCCAAAGATGCTGATCTCATTATCATGGCGGCAGTGAATGCCGGCGCTGAGTGCATTGCCGATGGCAATATTCATATTTATGGCCCACTTCGCGGGCGTGCTATTGCAGGCGCCACAGGCAACCCCAACGCACATATTTTCTGCAAACAGCTGGATGCTGAACTCATCTCCATCGCAGGACGCTACTTAGTCAAAGATCACATCAGTGTACCTAAAACTAAGCAACCTATGCTGCACATCTATGTGCAGAACGACCAACTCAACATAGAAGGAATATAATATGTCAAAAGTTATTGTTGTCACTTCCGGTAAAGGCGGTGTCGGTAAAACCACCACCAGCGCCTCCATCGCCACAGGCCTTGCCAATCAAGGCTATAAAACTGTTGTGATCGATTTCGACGTTGGTCTTCGTAACCTCGATTTAGTGATGGGTTGTGAGCGCCGTGTTGTGTATGACATTGCTAATGTCATTAACGGTGATGCCACACTGAGCCAAGCGTTAATTAAAGATAAACGCAACCCTAACCTTCACATCCTAGCTGCCTCACAAACTCGTGATAAAGATATCCTCACCAAAGAAGGCACTGGGAAAATCATTGAAGAACTCAAAGAAACCTTTGATTACATCGTATGTGATTCACCCGCAGGTATTGAACGAGGTGCTCACATGGCCATGTACTATGCCGATCATGCCTTTATTGTCACCAACCCTGAAATTTCATCTGTCCGAGACTCAGATCGTATCCTAGGCCTATTGGGCTCCAAAACTCAGCGCGCCGAACAACAACTCGAACCCATCACTGAACAGCTGATTATCACTCGCTATTGTGATAAACGTGCCAGCGCTGGCGATATGCTCGCGATTTCAGACATCACCGATCTATTAGGTATTGAACTACTCGGCATTATCCCTGAGTCAAAAATGGTTCTGAACGCATCTAATGCTGGAACACCGGTTATTTTGCAAAATAAAAGTGATGCCGGGCAAGCCTACCAAGATATCGTCTTACGCTTTTTGAAAAAGCTCCCAGCTTTCGATCCTAATGCTAAAAAACAAGGCATTTTCAAGCGCCTATTCAAAGGTCAGCCGGAGGTAGTAGCATGAGAGTATTAAAAGCACTGGGACTACATAAAAGTACTGCACAAACGGCTAAAGATCGCTTGCATATCATTATCGCGCAACAACGCTCTGAGGGTAATAGTCCAGACTATTTACCACAACTGCGCCAAGAAATTATGGAAGTCATTGCTAAACACACGCAAGTGGATCTGGATAACATCCACGTTGACCTTCAAACCAAAGATAATAATGCGGTCCTGGAACTCAATGTGATGTTCCCAGAACAGGTCGCGCAATAACTCGCTAAGAGAGCGACTATGTCACAAGCACATCGCGCACTGGTCGCTCTCTTCATTATGACCGCCTGTTGGGGCGCAACATTTCCCTTTATTCACCAAGCTGTTCATGATTGTAGCCCGACGCTATTTGCCATCATTAGAAATAGCATAGCTTCGGTGGCCCTGCTACCCATTGTTATATCACGCTTTAAACGAACAACTCGAATAATGATCTGGCACGCACTGATCCTTGGTATACTCAATGGCTTTGGTAATGTTGCACAAACGAGTGGACTTCAGACTATTACGGCATCCAGCTCTGCTTTTATCACAGCAATATCGGTTATCCTCGTACCGTTTTTCATGCCACTCTTAAAATTGGATCGCTTAAGACTGATTGATATTATTGCAGCTCTTATCACCCTATTTGGTGTGTTCGTATTAACACAATCACAATTTACCGACCAATGGCAAGGCAATGCCTGGACACTTGCCTGTGCACTGAGCTATGCCATCTATATCACATCGCTCAGTAAGTTTACTCAACATAACCATGATATTTTGTTATTAGTGTTCTACCAACTCGTTATATCAGCGCTATTTCCACTCTGCGCATTGCCATTTGAATCTAGCTATTTATCATCCACCGCAACACTCTGGAATGCCGTTCTCTTTTGCGGACTGATAGGTACCAGTGTTGGGTTATTGTTACAAAATTTTTATCAGCGTTTTATTAGTGCTGCAACCGCAGCTATTATCTACGCATTCGAACCCATCTTTGCGAGCATTTTTGCCTTCTGGTTAATCCAGGAAGAGATCACACGTCACACCATCATCGGTGGTACTATTATTCTAGCTGGATTTTTACTCTCTCAATCGCTAAGACAAGATAAACACGCTAACTAAATCCACTAAAGCGTTGAAAAAATTCAATATCACTAACCAGTAGAAACACAACCTCAATAAACCTATCTATTGTGCCTTATCATTTAAGAGCAGTTAGTCAGAGCGTCAATCATTACATCCAATACAAATCCACCCATTAACAGATCGTTAACTTAATATTGATCGACTCAGAGATACAGCCATGAATAAACCCTATCTTTGTGATAAAATGACGCAACTTTTATTGTCAAGGAGTGACTCATGTCGGCAATGCATTCTACCTCAAAAACCCATCCGCTAGGCTGGACCAGTATTCTTCTCGGTTTAGCATTACTCCACCTGACTTTACTGTACACACTTAAAATCCTTGTTAACCCAACACAGCTAACAGGATGGATGAATACACTAAGCGGTGAACCGGCATCTCATCGCCTACTCCTACCGGCACTCACATTGATCAGCAAACACCTATATTTCTATACGACAATACAATGCATTATCGGTGTATTGGCAAGTGTCTGGCTAATGATTAGTTTCCGAATATCATCAGCCATTGCCGCTGCAATGATTTTTTTCGGCATTTGGCTGGTGACCTTGGGCGTACCTGGCTTTTGGTTTTTCGAGTTTTTAGTCCCTCTGACTGCCTCAATTGTCTTAATTAGTGCCTATAGGTGTTACCCAAAAACTTGTCGCCCACAGGGCATTGGTTTCCGTTTATTTGATTTTTTTACCACCCGAGGATATATAGGCTTCGCTATTGCCTTCACAGGTGTCATTTTTTATTTTAATCGCTTATCCCTCAATGGCGGATCATATAACTTGAGATTTTCTCTGGCATACGCTGTGTGTTGCCTATTCATGCTCATTTTGACTTATGCAATGGATCGTTATCGGCAATCGATCGATAGTCAAAATCAAATACACTATCAACGTCTACATGATTTTTTCATTAATGGTTTGATCTATGTGGTTGGCGCTATGCTGGTATTTCAAGTCATTGATAACTTTGCTTTAGGCTGGTTCACAGAATCAGGTTATAAGCAGTTAGTGTTATCCTACGCAGCAACAACGCATAAAACCTTTCATCTGACGCAACGATTATTACAAGATGCAGCAGGATACGCATCAATCTTATATCCCCTGCAAATTACCATGGAGTCTGTATTTGCGGTCACGCTGTGCCTGCGTGTCACTGTGTTGCCAATGATGTACGGTGTATTTTGTCTTGTTGCATTGCTGACTTGGGTTGAGTTGGGTGTTTCTCCCACATGGCCACCGTCACCCGGCGCTGAAACGAACTGGCTATGGGAACTCCTATTTTCCACATTATTAATTCTGATTGCCATTATCTATAAACAACGTCAATTACATCATCGATGGCATTGGCGAGCCTTTCTCCTGGATTATTATCATGGTGATTACACGACCATGGTTGCAAGCAGAATTATCATTAACGTCGTCATCTTATGCCTGATTGCGTTAGCACTCAAAACCTTACTCGGCGCTCATGGATTAGTGATGGTCTTAGTTGATACAACATTGGCCCTACTGGTATTAAACCTCATCGCTGAGTCGATACGAAGCTACCGCTATCAACAATGAGACTCCAGTAGCGCCTGTTCTTTATAAGCATCGTAAGCGTCGACGTTTAAGCTGTCAAAGAACAGAACCTATCAATCTTTCGTAGTCACTTTAACAATCTAACATATAACGCTGACCGTTATCCCTAGTTTTCTTAAAAAACCATTAGATGAGTAAATTGATTGATTTCTCACCTTTAGTCTTGTATTTTTGCGCATTAAATTCACAATTGAGACAAGAAAATGAACCGATTCTTTCTGTTATTATTAGGAGCCGTGGTGTTTAAAAATCACGCAGCCGCAGAGTCGCTACGCGGGATTACCCCCGATCAAAACCGATGCCCACAAGCTAGAAATGACGATGACAATGCTGTTTGGGCCAAGTGGTCTCATCAAAAACTCGTCATTATTGGACTATCTCGTGATGATAATGGAAAAGTGACCGAGTATTCCCAACCATCGAAATCCAGCTGCCTACCTGCATTAGATAACACCCATCCATCTGTTCACAACGAAGGCAGTACTTATATACCACTGAAGGAATTCTACTACACCTCATATGACCCAGATACACATGCCTGCAATTACGTGATGAGATGTTTCAACGATCAAAGAAAGCGGTATACCCTAACCCCAACAAAGGATCAGGATCTATCGCAACAAAACCAAGACAGTTATCTAGTCATAACTCGATAAGTTCTCATATAAACACTCACTGACGTTAATCTGCTATAACCTGAAGTGAGTGTTTTTGCTTTTACCAATCTCAGTCTTTATATATACTCACGGCAATTCCAATACAATACGATGGGTAGTCATGAGCATTTTGGCTTTACTAATGCAGTTTTTCAAATCACCCACTCACTATGAACCCTTTAACAGCTGGTATTTTTCTGCACTATCTGTGCTACTACTCTTATGCATTGTGGTATGTTTGACACCGAATAAGCTTAGACACCACCCTCTATACCGATGGGCAATCGCTACTCCCGCTTTTGTTTCCGTTTGCTCCAGCTGCTATCTCTATCATGTTATTCCACTCCATCTGTGTCATATCACGGGTGTACTAGTCATCCCACTTGCTCTCATATTCCAACGACAATTATTCCAATACTGTTTAATTTACGTTTCTGGATGGGCTGCCTTACTCGCACTACTCACACCGAACCTAGCACTGCATACTTCCATGATTCGTTATCTGATCTTTTTTACCATCCATGGATTTATTGTGCTAGCCACAGTGTACACCTATTGTGTGTACCAGCTACCTATTACCCGCCGATCTTTCATCAACCTGCTTATGATTTTTAATGCCTATCTAGTCCTGGTTGGAATCATTGACTACGTTACACAGAACAATTATATCTACCTCAAAACACCACCCGACTCAGTACCCGGGTTATTCCAGTGGCCTTGGTATATCGGAGAAACCGAATTTTTTCTCATAGGAATATCACTACTCACATATGGCTGTGTTCGTGCTATCACCCGCTATAAAAACCTCAAACAAACAACGATTACTCAAGATTAACTAAACGCGGTGACATAAAAAGAGCAAGGCAATCCCTAAGGGCAACCCATACCCTACAATATCACCGTTAAAATTAATCGCTGGGTCTTGTAGCCAGGAGAGAAAATAATCCATTGATCCTGCACCAGCATAAAAAATATAGGAAAAAATACTGATAGCTAAACCCAAAATTGCCCAATGCTTCCTCTTTTGAAAATTCTCTGTGTTTTCTTTGATCGCTATGATGAGCAAACAGATACCCACACACATTAAGATCGCAGAAAGTCCATGAAAAATAATCCAACAAATTGGAATAAATTTTGCAAGTATCACACTATTAACATCTCGATTAACTAAGGTATCTACAGCCTGCTTAGTCGGAAAGGTGATAATCGTATGTGATAAATGCAAATTAAGATGATAGCGACCAATATCCGTCAACATATTCAGCCATTCTCTAATCATCACAGGAATAACCAATAATATTTGAGACTATCGAATCATCGACTGTTAGCGTTAAGACATCTAATCACCTCCTTATGATTAAAAATGAGCAGTTAACACACATTACAAGATTACTGCACTATCCTCCACCAATTTTGGACCCATACACGATGATCATTTAGCGCACCAAAAGCCTCTAACACTACCTTAGAATAACCTACATGAGCTTCTGATCTTATTTGATATCCCTGTTCTCCCTGATCATTGTTCTTAATATCTACCGAGACAGTGACATGCTGTAGTGAAGAGCAATGTGAGGAACTATGATTGATAACCGCACTGGATGCACACTTTAGTCCTCGCTCTGCTAAATAAAAAGCTTGCTGATGGTTTCGATGTGCGTGCAACAATAGACTCTGCTCCCTTGTCATTGTTAGTACACCAAGCATGATGAAGCTCACAATCATCACCCAACCCAATACTACGATTAATACTGAACCGGATTCATGAGACATCGTTATAACTCACGGAGCGCGACAGTGATCATAACATCTGTTAGAAAAGCACCCTCAGGTACTGTATATATTCGACCTAACCACGTATACCGTGTTTGTGTATGGAGCATCTTAAACCGCGTTCGCATCAAGGTATTAAATGACACCAACTTCACGTGATGCCAATCATTAACCGAGGAAGCTAATAACCATGACTTCTGACTATTATCAGACGGTAACTGTAGCGCATAATGAATAGACCAATCTTCAATGCCCGACACTAAAGCTTCACGTCGCCCACCTTCCACTTTTTGATACAGCGCATATTCAGGCTGACCCCATTCATTCTTATAATGGGTTTTAGCAATATAATACGCCGTATTAATCCATTGTTGTTTACCACGATAGCGTCGGCAAGCTGAAATAATCACAGCTTCTGTCTGTGACTTTCTTTGCGTCAGCCAACGCGGTGCTGACTGATGAGGACCATAACCTTTTATAACCTGTACACGATCATTCTTATCTTTAAGACAATCTGACAACCCAGCTTGTGAGATGCGTTGCGGCAACCATTGTGTTAATCCATTTTCTCTATCCATTAAATCAGTCATTGCCTGTTGCCAATGCAGATGTTGACTTAAATCACCTACCAGCATAATAACTGTTAACAACAACCAAGCTGATAAACTCATCGCCAATAGCATTTCCAAGACAGTAAAACCCAACTGATTATGACAACGCCGAGCACTCATGAAGCAAACAACAGATGATAGTGGTGACCTTGTCGCCAAGATAAATCAACATCACACAACCCCTGGTCACAACTCAACTGAACCTGAAGTTGTGGCAAATGATGATTAGACTGCTTCAACCATTCTTGATAGATTTTACTCGAGATTACCCTCTTAGGATCTGCTCGATATAATTCAGCTAAATTAGCTGCAGCGTGCATGGCTTGACAATATAGCCAATCTTGATGAATTTGCTGTATAGATTCCCGCTCTAAAGACAACACTAATAGCGTCACCAGAACCACCAATGACCAAGCAATCATCACTTCCAGCATACAAAATCCAGCTTGGTCATCAATACCCCTCATGAAAAGTAATATAACGTACTGATTAACAGAAGATTACCGTAAAAAACTCTGGGTTTTAAAAAAAGATTGTTTTACACCGATGAAATGACTATCGTATCGTTTCTAAACGAAAATAAATGGGCGCATATTAACCAATTTACAATAAGGTTCATCACGTGAAAACAAAACACTTTCTATTGGGCTGGGCCATGTGGCTCATCGCAGCACTGTTTTACGGATTAGATTACTTCCAACACACAGCACCCAGTGTTCTGATAGAACCTATCGCCCATAGCCTCGACGTTAGCTATACCACCATTGGAAACATCATGGGAATTTACTTTCCACTGTATGCACTTTCACAAATACCAGCAGGTTACTGCTTAGATCGATTTGGCATTCGCATCACACTCACCTTTGCTTGTCTCATCGTGTCATTAGGCTTACTGATTAGCAGCTCGCCCTCTCTAACAGCACTCACTATAGGACGAGTCCTAATCGCCATTGGCTCTGCTGCAGCTTTTCTCGGTGCATTAAAAACAGGCTCTACGTGGCTGCCGAAGTCCACGTTTCCATTTGCCGTTGGCTTAACCAATACCATCGGTGTTCTGGGCGGACTACTCGGACAACCCTTCTTGAATCACATGATCGAACAATCAACCTGGCAACATGCCTTTCATCTGATTACATTATTTGGCTTTATTCTGGCTGTCATTATCTACACCTTGCTACGGGCACCTGAAAAACCACGAGGCTTACTAGAGAGCAACAGCCATATTGTGCCGATTCTAAAAACGCAAGCCGTCTGGCTGCTAGCACTCTACGCTGGCATTATGGTTGGCACGGTTGTGAATGCATTCGCAGAACTCTATGATGTCGTCTTTTTAAAATACAGCCACCATATTAGCAGCCAACAAGCTGCCTCAATTAGCAGCATGATTTTCATTGGAATTGCAGTCGGTGGTCCACTGCATGGCATCATGGCAAACCTATTTCGAAGTAAAATACGCTGGATGTTAATCGCTAATACCATAACCATCCTATTGTTTTCAGTGATTGTGTTCTCATCAAAAACACCACTTAATTCAGTAATCATGTACCCCTTATACTTCGCTGTCGGTTTTTTTGTGTCTAGCATGCTATTAGCTTTTAGTTACGCACGACAATATTTCCCACAAAAGTTACATGCAACAGCGTTTGCAGTCATTAACATGGTAATAGGACTCTGTGGTTTCTTCTTTCAGGAATTACTCGGCGCTATGATTGACTATTTCAAACAACATCTATCGATATATGACACCCATTACATGTTTTTCTATAGCTTTTGGGTGTTACTGATACCTCTAATGATTAGCTGGGTTTTATGCTTTCAATTGAAGAAAGCACCACAATACTCATGAACGCATCCGTTTTGAGCGTATTAGCAACTGCGTCGTCAATATAAAAGCGCCTATTGCTAACATTGTACTGACCGTTAATGCATATGATGTAGATGGGTCTTTTAACCCCAACATGCTAAAACGAAACGTCGAGACTAGATAAAAAATAGGATCCAAGTGCGAAACAGCCTGCCAAAATGGTGGTAACATTTGCACCGAATAAAACACACCCGCAAAATAGGTTAATGGAGAAATAATAAAATTAGGCACCCATGAGACATCATCAAATTTACGAGCAAACACACCATTAATGATACCCACTAAAGCAAATACGAACGCCGTTACCAACATCGAATACACCATCAAAATAGGATGCACAAAATGCACATGCGTGACACAAATAGCGACTAAAGCGACCATACAACCCACTAAAGCACCACGAAACACACCTCCCATGGCATAACCTAATACAATCAAAGTCGCTGGCATTGGCGAGACTAAAAGCTCCTCAATGGAGCCTGCAAACTTTGCACCAAAAAAAGATGACGATGTATTCACATAGGCATTAATTAATGTCGCCATTAAAATCAAACCAGGAACAATGTATTGAATGTATGGGAAACCATGCTGATCAGCGATATGCGACCCAATCACCTTGCCAAAAATAAAAAAATACAACGTGGTGGTTACAACAGGAGCAGCAACGGTTTGTGGCCAAATACGAAAACAACGACCAACCTCTTTACGCAGCAGAGTCAATAATGCATAGCAAGCCTGTTGAAACGTCATACTATCTCCTTCTTTTTATCGGTATAGGTCAAAAACAACTCCTCGAGTCGATTCACTTTATTACGCAGACTGTTGATCGTAATATTGTATTTATCCAAGATGGCAAACACATCATTCATTGACGCCGAATGGCACACATCGACTTGTAAGGTTTGATGATCGACCTTGGAAAGCGTAACTCCTGGAAGCTTATAGGCCATTAAACGAGTTAACTGATCTTGATCAACACCATCGGCAACATCCAATATGAAGCTTTCAACCTTTAATTGACTCATTAAATCGTGCTTATTCCTATCTTCAATCAATTTACCACCGTTAATAATCGCAATCCGCTCGCAAAGGTGCTCTGCCTCTTCCAAATAATGAGTCGTCAAAAGAATCGTTGTGCCTGCAGCATTCATTTCTTGCAAGAAAGCCCACATTGAACGACGCAATTGAATATCAACCCCAGCTGTGGGTTCGTCTAAAATTAACAGTTGAGGTTCATGCACCATGGCTCTAGCAATCATTAAACGCCGTTTCATACCTCCAGATAGCGAGCGAGCTATATGATGTCGCTTTTCCCATAAATCGAGCATAGAGAGGTATTTTTCAGTACGCTTTTTGGCAACAGAATGGGAAAGACCAAAAAAACCACCCTGATTAATCACGATATCTTGAACGCGTTCAAAGACAGGAAAGTTAAACTCTTGAGGTACTGTACCAATACACGCTTTAGCCTGACCAAAAGCCTGATCGATATCATGACCATACACAGAAACATAACCCGAAGACTTAATGACCAATGAATTGAGAATACCAATCAGTGTGGTTTTACCCGCACCATTAGGCCCCAGTAAACCCAAAAACTCACCCGGCTGAATCTTTAATGTAAAATCATGCAGTGCTCGCACACCGTTAGTATAGGTTTTGTTCAATTGCGTAACGTCTAACGCTAACATGGCACAACCTCTGTGTTTAAATAGGCAAACAGTGTAGTGGATTTACCCATTAATTACTATTTGCACATAAGATTACCAAATCGTAATGGAACTTCTAAAGTGATTGATATAGCGGGCATCTCATCCTATTATTGAGAATTATTTTCTTATTATTACCTCAAAATCATAATGGAAACGAATAAATCTCGCGTAAAAAATTCCACTGACACCTTCATTGCTACCCTGGAGGCCAGTGACATCAATACAAACACGCAACTTTTTCAACGGATGTTGGATGACTCTACTCGTTATTCAAAAAATCTATTTCTTGCAGCAATAGAGCATCTATCACAACAACAAGTCCACGGTAGTACCTTACTTAATCAGCTAAAGGCCTGCTATGAGGATAAAATGCTCAAGACAAAAAATGCACGAGCGAAACGCAATTCATTTTGTGCTGCTTCCGCCTCAATTTTCACATGCCTTGGCAAAACAGCTGGCCAAGCCTCAACATTACACAGGAGTAAAACACACTTCCTCCCCTTATCCTCCATACCAGAACAATACAATGAAACTGACCTTGATAATGACCTGCTGTATTCCACATCAGATCATGACACCATGTATCTGGTCATGATTAACATGACCGAATATCCAACACAATATCAATCCTACCAATTACAACAAGCTATCGATGACCTCACTGCAATACCTCAATCACCCAAAGAAACATCAATGATAAAAGATCGAATCTCCATAATTACCACTCAAAGAACTTCTCCATTTACTACAGATGTCATTGACACACTTAAGCATGGGCTCGTTAAAGGGTTATCTTTGAGCTTAGAGGCTAAAGATTGTTCATTACAAACCAACTCACCGGGTTAAGGTATATGACAGACAGACGCGGCCGTCATCACGATGAATAGTAGCGACTTGATTAATTAATACCGGCACATTATCACACCCATGCCCAATGTGCTCTGAGAGAAATACCGGATAATCACAGGTCTTTGCGAACTGTGTGAGACGTGGCAATACGTCCGGGGTTGTTGCATCGGCTAATGGCGATTGCGTGTTCGCATGCTGCGAAAATCCACCCAAGATTAACGCGTTTGCACCCTGTAATACACCGACCCGCTGTAAGTATTTCAATGACCGTGCAATTGCATAAGGATGCTCATTGACATCCTCGAGAACAATCATTTTGCCCAATGCATCCAACTCCCAACAATCTTTAACGCCCAGCGTCACCATAGTCAAATTACCAGCCACCATGGGCGCGCTCAGATCACTGATTTGAGTGGCCGTTTTATTTAAAGGCTGTAAATCAGACCACATCACTTCATGAGCTTGTTGACTCAACCATGCCTGCATACTATCCATGGTGGGTTGATTTAATCCACCACTCACAAACCCTTTAACACAAGGCCCATGAATAGCCTGCCAATGACTATACCGTGACAAAAAGAATAATAATGCGGTGATATCACTAAACCCCAGCAACCACTTGGGTGGTAATGCCTGCAATGCATCTTTATGTGAGATTAGGTGAGGAATCAGATCCGCACTGCCTTCACCACCACGCACAGCCCAAAGGCCATCGATATCTGGATCCAAGGCACATTGCAGAAACTGATCTGTTCGCTCTTCGATGGATTGCGATTGATAACAAGCCGGTGTATACACAATACGGCACGGGTATCGCGCCTCTACCCATTGTTTCGCTTGCTCAACCTCAACCTGAGTGCCCATTGGCGATGCAGGAGCTACCCAAGCAATCCTTAGCATTGATGCAGTAGGCATCCTGTCTCCTTAGACATTACACGTCACAGACTGCTTCAGTCTCAAGCACAGATGGTGAAAAAGTCGTTTTGACATAATCGGCAATAATATCGATGAATTGCTCGCCAATGTTATCGCCACGTAAGGTCATGGCTTTTTTACCATCAATGAACACAGGTGCTGAAGGCGCCTCTCCGGTACCAGGCAAACTGATGCCAATATTGGCATGCTTACTTTCACCCGGGCCATTGACTACGCAACCCATCACAGCAATCGATAAGGTTTCCACACCAGGATAGGCTTGACGCCAGGTTGGCATGTGTTGTCGCACAAAATGCGTTACCTGCTCTGTGAGCTCACGAAAAAAACTACTTGTGGTACGACCACAACCAGGGCAAGACGTAATCACGGGACTAAAAGAACGCAACCCTAGAGACTGCACGATATCTTGGCAAACACGGACTTCATTATCGCGTGCACCACCAGGCTCGGGGGTTAATGAGACACGCAAAGTATCGCCAATACCTTGCTGCAATAAGACACCAATACCGACACTAGATGCCACCACGGCGGATGTTCCCATTCCGGCCTCTGTTAGGCCGACATGTAAAGGATAAGACGAACGTGATGCCAAAGTTTGATACACCTCAATCAAATCATTCACTGACGACGTTTTGCATGAAAGAATAATACGATTTGCCGGAAGACCCCGTTTTTCAGCGGCTGAGGCACTGGTGAGTGCCGATAACACCAACGCTTCACGCAACACCGCACGCGAGGATAATGGCTTAGCACGCTTGGCATTATCATCCATCAATTGTTGCGCTAAGGCTTTATCGAGACTTCCCCAATTGACACCAATACGAACCGGCTTTTGATAGGCAATGGCCATATCAATCATGGCATTGAACTGCTCATCTTTTTTAGTACCAAAACCAACATTACCCGGATTAATTCGGTATTTAGCAAGAGCCTTGGCGCACTCTGGGTAATCTTGCAATAAACGATGACCGTTGTAATGAAAGTCACCCACTAAAGGTACCGCACAACCCAAGGCATCTAGCTGCTGACGAATATCACCAACAGCAGCAGCGGCAGCTTCTGTATCGACAGTGATACGCACTAATTCAGAGCCTGCATCGGCCAGTAGTTTTACTTGTTTAACAGTTGCCACGACATCATTTGTAGGGGTATCTGTCATTGATTGGATCACAATAGGTGCTCCACCACCAACGATCACACCATTGATATTCACTGCTAGAGAGGTTTTTCGTTCAGTCATGGGTTGTCTTCATTCACCAATTGATAATGGGCACTATGATAGCAGCCTGTGCACAGAACACAACCACAGCATTCTTAATGAAATATAAAATATATCTATATTAATCAGTAAGATAGATATTAGTTAGACCTTAGCACCAGGATAAGGAGAAATATAAGGGCACTTGCTAGGCGCTCTACCACTCAACAAACTATCGACAGTTCTTTGTGCATTCATCCCAGATAGTGGCTTCGAGTGAAATAAGGTACCAGAACTTCCCCACACAGGCTTATCACTACGACTGTGATCTTTGGTTTTAGCTCGCTCTGCAATGAACTGTTGGTATCGCGTATCCCTCGACATTGGGTGATCTCCATTTTAACTGTCAATACATACCGCTATATTAACCTAACAACGCTAATAATAAAGATATACTCACTATTTTTATGCCTGATTGTCTCGCGGACCAGCAAGCAACATGCGAAATGACTTCAATCACGACGACCATACACCCGTTGGCACACCGAATTTGCATTATCCAAATCATCAGCTACTATTACCTTAAGTCGGTGGATCACCCACATGATTTCCGATGGGTTTACTTAATGTATCTGAGCAGTGACTGCGGTCATCCAGGTACAGTTGTGATATTCCAGCATATGCTTGGAACATTGCAATATTCCAAGCATATGCTGAAATATCATGTAGCACCCACCGACTTAACTTTACCTGCTTAAAAAAATCACCCACATCAAACATCACATCAATGTATCATCAATAATGCGAGTAACTTTCACTGATTAATAAGGCGCAACTGAAAATACACGCTGTCATGATCAATGAGTAAAATCCTAAAAAGAAAGTTAAAGATATGATTACCCTTCATCGTATCGAAGCGTCATATGCAATAGATCATTAAAAGTTCCAGCACAATGATATCAAGAAAACTCGTAAAGATAATCATCGCTATTTAATAAGCAAACCGTATCAACGAAATCACATCACGTATCTATGATGACTTTTTAGATAAACAATAGAGTAAAAGACATTTATGATCACAACCACAAACAGGATGAGCCTTGCATCGATCGAATGTTTCACTTTTATCTTCACTAGCGAACAATAAATGATTTTCATTAGCACGATTAGAATCCTTACAGAATTCGGCGAGCATTTGCACGGACTTTTTAACGTTTTTGCAATTACTATCAGCCATCGAAATTTGGCTTATCATTAAACCAACCATACTGATACAAGCCGTTGAACCCCACTGCGATACTTTTTTCATATAGCTTAATACTAATTAATTAGTCTTCGCCTATTGGATCAGGCAGTTTTAAACAACTTTTATCTATTTAACTATGAAGCATCAATAACAGGAATAATTAATTCATTCAGTTTCCATATTAAATCAAACAGCCGAAAGTGTAGTGACATGATTTGATACTAACTAAAAACACGATATATTTTACAAAAGTCATGCAATAAAACTGTTTTACATAGCGCCTAATCTTTGCATAACACCCTAACAAAAACCATACACCCGTTGGCACACCGGATTTGCATTATTAAAACAATTAGCTATTATTGCTTTAAGTCGGTGGATCACCCACATGATTTCCAATGGGTTTACTGAATGTACCTGAGCAGTGACTGCGGTCATCCAGGTACAAAAGGAGCAGAATTCCCCTTCCCCCCCTTGTAGAGTCCACCGACTTAACTTTTATCAAAAAGTTTTTCCGCCTTTAACACGAAATAAAATATATTCTCAACACTTATCACCTAACATTCGATCCCACGCAATCAACCTAATTAACATGAATGACATGATTGAAAAAAGCAAAATCAAGATAGGTACGATAAAATCACTACGCTCATAATGCGACCAAATAAGAATCATGAGCAATGGAATAATACCCTTTAAAAAATAATACAGAATATTGTATTCCATATTATTGGAGAGTTGTTTAACCAACACTCCCAAATAATTGGTTAAGCCCATATAAGCTAATGTGGTAAAAAAACTCCAAACGATCGATGCTAGATAAAAAACCCACCAATGCTGCATTGACTCAATATTTGCCAGTAAAAAAAATAGTGCCACTATTACATTAACCATAATAGAATACCTAACCACCTTTTGATTCAATTGATCTGACTGAGCACGATAAATAAGCCTCATCACGACTGCTGCCAATGATGAAACCACAGCAAGAACTACAGGAAACAATCCCACATAGGTAATATCCATATGGTATTCTATGTGGAGAATATAGGCATAAATAATACCAATAAATCCGGAAAGACAAGATACTAATAACACTAACCCTGAAAATAACATCAGCTGCTTATTGCTAAATAAAACAACTGCCTTCTTTAACTGGCCAAACGGATGAACTAAACCTGTAATAACAATCTCTCGAGAAAAAAGCATCATCCACAATAACATAATAAAAAATATCAACCCAGATAATACAAAACCTAACTTCCATGAATACCAATGCAAGAGAATACCTAGCACAGCAACAAATCCGGGGCCAGAAAAATTATATATAAGCACACGGTAAAAAACTGTCTTACTCATTGAACTAGCAGGTAACTGGTAGGTTAAAACCTTGCTAAAAAAGAGCAAAACTGATAATCCAATAGCCTGTAACACGCGGGCCACAATAACCCATTCTATTTGCCCCTCAGATAAATAACCAATCAGTGACCCTAAACAAAAGATGGAACAATATAAGATCATTGACAAACGAAAACCTAATTTATAAACCAATATAGAGGGAAACACTTGCAAACACATAACGATACAATAATAAAGCAAGAAAATTGTTTTAACCGTGTAGTGGCTATATGAAAAAATTACAGCCATAGCTGGCAATAGCAAATTAAAATAGTTATACCCAATGCCGTAAGAAAAATATAACCCCATCAAGTCTCGTTCAACTTCAACAGGATCGTTGAATGCTTTCGTCATATTATCATCCTGATAATGAAAGAAGAAAAATCACTTTAACATAATTATTGAACAATAAGATTATTCAGAGAAAATTTCATTACTGCAATGATAGCGCCTGGCAACCTAATAACCACTCCCAGAAAGCTGTATCACAATCAGCGGTGACAGGAACACACCAACCGTTTGTCATAGAGAAAGCAAGGCATTTAACGGCATCTTTTGCTGTCATTAAAATGGGATAATTATCATCAAACTCAAGATCACTCTTAACATAATCATGATGATCAGGAAAAGGATGCCGAATAACCGTTAAACCTTTCTGCTCCAACGCCTTAAAAAAACGTTCGGGGTGACCAATACCCGCCACAGCATGCACAGGTGTTTTAAAATCACTCCAAGATTGTGCGGTCTTTTGTGAACTCATATTGATTGGCTTTGCTAGTGACAATGTCATTGCATACTCGTTTGCTTGAGCCTGTCCCTGACACACTTCGGCATCTACCGTATTTAATCGTGAGAAGGGTTCACGCAGAGGACCTGCCGGTAAGCATTGACCATTTCCATAACGACGCTCACCATCCACCACAGCGATCTCAAGGTCACGCATCAGTGGTGTATGTTGTAAACCATCATCACTAATAATCACATTACAGTCAGCTTGCTTTAGTAAAGTACGTGCTGCCTGAACACGATCAGGCCCTACCACCATTGGGCATCCTGTTTGCTGGACTAGCATAACCGGCTCATCACCAACTAGTTCTGGGTTTGAATCGGCAGTGACCCATTGTGGCCACGTTTTTGATTGCCCTCCATAACCTCGACTGATCAAACCTGGACGATAACCCGCTTGTTGTAATTGATGTGCAATAGCCACGGTTAATGGTGATTTTCCTGTACCACCGACGGTAATATTACCCACAACAATCACAGGCACATCAAGGCGATAAGACTTCAATATCGCAAAACGATACAGTTGCTTGCGAAGCCAGATAATGCACCGATATAACCAAGATAATGGAACGAGCAGCACGGTTAAACAACCACAGGGCTTTTCACCATACCAATGTTTTAATAGGCGACTCACAAACATTAGGCAACCGTATCTAGGGCCGCTTGTTCACGAAATTGTACTTTACGTAATTCCACATAAGCCCCTTTTGCCGCAAGTAAATCGGCATGCGTACCTTGCTCGACAATACGACCCTGATCTAACACCACAATCCAATCAGCATTTTCAATCGTAGATAAGCGATGCGCAATCACAATAGAAGTTGAAAACTCCATTAAAGATGCTAACGCACGCTGAATATGTTGCTCTGAATGGCTATCTAAAGCTGAAGTGGCTTCATCTAAAATAAGAATGGGTGCTTTCTTTAATAACGCTCGCGCAATAGCTATACGCTGTCGTTGCCCACCTGATAATAAAATACCATCCTCACCAATCATTTCATCATACTGACGTGGAAAACGTTCGATGAACTCATCTGCACAGGCAGCTTTTGCAGCAGCACGCAATGCTTCGTCACTGACATCTTTCATGCCATAAGCAATATTATTTGCGATAGTGTCATTGAATAATGTAGTGTTTTGAGAAACCACGGAAAACTGTTGACGCAATGAACTTAAGCTATACTGATTAATGTTTTTATTATCTAATAAAATGTCGCCTTGACTAATCTCATAGAAACGCGGCAATAGATTCACGAGTGTTGTCTTTCCTCCACCAGAACGACCAACCAGTGCGACCATTTTTCCTTGAGGCACTTCTAAGGAAATATCTTTCAACACCCAATTGCTGTCTTGAGCATAACGAAAGGACACATTATTTAAAGTAAGGGAACCATTGACTGCACTGAATTCTTGTTTGCCTGTATCTTCCTCAAGCGGCTGCTCTAACATATTGTAAATACTATCGGCGCCCGCAATCCCTTTTTGAAAGGTTGCATTCACCGTTGTTAGACGTCGAAAAGGACGCAATAAACTCACCATGGCACCAATAATAGCTGCAAATCCACCCGCTGAGAAATTAAACGACGGCATGGTGGCAAAAAATAACGTGCCTGAGATAGGAATAGACACCAGAATTTGCACAGATGCAGAACCAATACTATTGGTAATCACTACTTTTAAGGATTGTTGTAAGTTACGTTTTGTGGCCATAAAAAACTTTTGAATCTCATGAGCTTGACCACCAAAAATACGAACTACTTTATAATTTTCTATTCCTTCACTAGCTACTGAGGTCACATCACCAATGGAGTCTTGTACTTTACCACTTAAACGACGCAATCTTGAGGCACTCCAACGTACCACCCAAGCAATAAAAGGTGTAACGACCATAAAAAACAAGGACAACTGCCAACTGATACTAAACATCACAATAATAAGCCCGATTAATAACGAGCTTTCGCGTAATACGGTAATTAACGAGTCGGAACACGCTTGTGCTACTTGATCGACGTTATAAATAATAACACCCAATAAATCGCCAGAACGAGAACGATCGTAGAAGCTAGCTGGTAGTTTCATGTAATGAGAAAACAAACGACGACGAAAATCGGTCACGACACTTCGTGCCACCCGACTAATGCAATAATCCGATACAAAACCACCGACACCACGAAAGATAAAAATGCCTAGAATGATCAGCGGTAACCAAGCGATAAAACTCTGATTACGATCAATAAACCCTTTATCAAGAATGGGTTTTAATAGCCAAGTCAGCCCTGCATCGACACTGGAGAGCACGACGGTGCCAATCGCACCAATAACAAATAAGTACCAATATTGCTTAGCATCTCCAATGATGCGTCTGTAGGTTTGAAAGCCTAGTCGTCGTTTATTCATGCCTATTTCCTAAGTACCGTGACTGAAAGCGCCCAATTCTACCTTACCCTTAGCCATTAAGCGAACAAATATTGCCCCATTAAGGCTGGTGAAGTACCATATACTGCCTATTTTTTGATAACGTTTTAGCACTTCTAATGCAGGAAAATGGTAGCGATTCATATAACCTTCTGAAAAAATTACCAATTTAGGAAAAACTGCCTCTACCCATTCCCAAGAGGATGATGTTCGACTGCCGTGATGAGGTGCTACGAGTATCGTAGCAGGTAATAAAGACCGAGATTGCTGTAACAGCTGCTGCTCAACCGGTTTCTCAATATCTCCGGTTAATAAAATGGACTTTTGACCATTATCAACACGCAAAACACAAGAACTGTTATTACCTTGATATAGCATGCCCTTAATCGGCCACAACACCTGAAACTGCACACCATCCCAATGCCACACTTGACCAGCATGACAGGATGTTGGGTGCCAAGCTGAAAATTGCTGACGATCACTTGTCATCAATGAACGCACTAAACCGGTTTCTAATAATGCACGAGCACCACCCGCATGATCATTATCACCATGACTAATCATCAAACGGTCGATCGATGGATAATTTAATCGGCGCCAATATGGCAACACCACTTGTCGACCTGCATCAAACCCGCCATAAGTACGAGGTCCTGCATCATAAACCATCACGTGCGTGGCTGTTTGTAATACCACCGCCAAGCCCTGCCCCACATCTAGCACTGTCATCCAGACCGATCCGGGCTCAGGTCTTAACTGCAATGGAAATAACAGGGGTAAAAAGCAACAACAAGCAAAACCACGGCCTGGTACACCGCGTGGCAAACATAACAAAACCGTTGCGACCATGACACAAGCCAATGTTATTCCCGACAAGTTGTGATACCACAGCCATGCCGTGTGATGACTCATCCACGTTAAACCCAACCAGAATGGTTTGAGAGACCATGCACTGCAGTGTAAGAGGATTACCGCCCCCGGTAAGTGCAAGGCAACCATTAACACACCCAATAAACTAATGGGTAATACCACAAACGAGACCCATGGCACCGCCCAAGCATTCGCTAACCATCCCGTACCTGAAATGACACCAAAATACGCTGCATTAAAAGGCAATAAACCGATTAACAGGTATCCCTGAAAAGTGATCCACAATCTTAATCGCCCTTTATTCGATGAGCGTCCCAACATGGCATAACCTATCCATGCGGTTGCTGACACACTCAACCAAAAACTTGCAGTATTTATTGCTAAAGGATTCATCACTAACATAATTAATACAGCCGTTAACAACCGCTGACTCATAGGCCAAGGATTCATCATACATTGTCCCCACAACACGGCACATATCATCCAACAGGCTCGTTGTGCCGGTAATGCCCAACCCGATAAAATGGCATAACCCATAGCCGCACTAAGGCTAACACCCATGGCCACCCAAGGTGCTGGGTAACGTAACAGTAAGGCAGGACATCGACACCACAACCAATATGCTAATTGATAACACAACAGAGCTACCCAGGTGATATGCAGCCCTGAAACACTGACTAAATGACTGGTGCCTGTGCGCTGTAAAATCTGCCATTGAGAGCTAGATAAGTCATCACGCAACCCTAACGTTAAAGCGCTTAACGTCGATGACAATAGGGGATCAGTCACGACCGTATGAATCACCTCACTACAGCGCTCGCGGATAGCATTGACTGACCAGGATGAACCCCGTCGTAATCGTTGTGATGGCAATTGATTTATCACGTATCCTCGAGCATGGATGTGATGGAAACGTTGATATGCTCGCCAATCAAACCCACCCGGGTTTGATAACCCATGCACAGGTTTTAAGCGAACCGCCCATTGCCATCGCTCACCGACATGAACAACGTGACTATCATAATCACTCAATTGCACTCGAGCAGACACTGCTTGACCTTGCCATGAGTCTGCCTGCACCAACCATCGCGTTGCATGCTGATTTCTCTCTGGAACACTGATCACCTGACCGGTTAATACACCCTCTGTGGGTTGATCAAGAACGATTGGATGTTGATCAGATTGCGCTTGCATGAAAGCTCCGTAGCCATAAGCTACGCAGAACACCCCTAACCACACACCATGCACCCAACGACGGTATCGGCACAACACGACACCGGCCACTAGTACCCAACAAACCAGTAACCAGATAGGACACGACCACACACCCATCGCAATACCCAAAAGACCCCAAACCACCCCGTGCAAGTTGTCACCTTATCACTGCTTAAAAACCCTCATTACAACAAGCTTGCTATGGCGATGCACTACGGGGTTGTGGTGCTCATAATTTCTCGTTATGCAGGGAAATTAAAGATTTCAAATTATGTCGATCACCGGGACTCTTAATCACTACTTCGCAACACGGATATATCAAAAAAACCGATATTATTTGCCCTTTTACTCACAACAGCAGACATAAAAAAACAATCATAAAAACAACATATTACCCAATAAATCTTCTGACAATCATTCAACTCACTAAAAAAAAAATGGTCAAATATTAGGCAAAATAGAAAATTCTCTCCTATAATACACTGTGAGCAGGTTGATATACCTGAAACACAACCAATGAGGTCTTAGTTATGAAATCAATGAAAACATTAATCATTAGCGGTGCTGTTACTCTAGCAATGGCTCTTCCATTGTCTGGTATGGCAATGGATCATAGTCCACAAGGTAAGCTCAATAAGGGCGATCAAGTGGCAGCTCAAGCGTGTATTATTCAACTTGTAAAATCAGACAAATCAAGTAGCGTTATTCAAAATGCATATTGTGATGGAAGCGATAAAAGCTGTTCAGACATGGTAAAAAAACTTATAAAACAAGCAGGAAAGTTAAGTCTTAGCCGTGAAATGACTGTCGCGGTAAAAGCTAATTCAGCCAGTATGGCGTGTAGTGGGGTAGCAGTGGCTTGTAAAAAGAATAGCTGCATGTCGAGTGGCGCATCTGGCAGTTAAAGCCAACCAATCACCAAAAGGCCACACCCGTGGCCTTTTTTTATTTAAATCAGACTATTAAATACATCAACACCCACTACCCAAAATCAATTTTCGGCAAAATAGAACATTTTCTTCTACAATACGTCATGAGCAGGTTGTTATACCTGAAACACAACCAACTGAGGTCTTAATTATGGAATCAATAAAAACATTAATGATTAGCGCAGCCGTGTGTGTTGCCATGGCGTTGCCTGTGTCTGGTCTTGCACAAGTAATAATACAAGATGCAAAAGCATTTATAGTGGTTAAAGGCATTGTGTGTGGGATAACTAACAACACGAATTTACCTGAGGATGAAAGCACGTGTATGGATATTAAAAAATACATGTACGTCAACGGTATTGCAAGTGAACAATGACAATGATTATTATAAAAAAGGACCCTGCAGTGGCCTTTTTTGCATGAACAATACTCAGTAATACAGCTCTCTGTAATCTGCAAAAATCTTTGTACACATAGCCTGGTGAACAAGTTAAGATGACTTGCATTTTTTACCCGCGAAAAGGATTCTTTATGTCAGACACATTACTCAATACAGGCTACATACCCGGTGCAGTCTATCGTTCGATTATCCACCACAGGATCAAACAAGGCCTAAAAATCGAGAAAAAACGCTATCAAATGTCTCAAGGCGATAGTAAACGCATGTTCATCGACCAACTTAAAAACAGTCCAATTGCGCTTTCAACATCCACCGCCAACGAGCAACACTACGAAGTGCCATCGGCATTTTTTCAATACGTGCTTGGACCACAACTAAAATACAGCTGTTGTGACTACTCAGAAGCAGATCAGCTTGCCGACGCTGAGACTGCCATGCTTAAGCTCACTTGCGAACGCGCCGACATACAAGACGGGCAAAACATTCTTGACCTGGGTTGTGGCTGGGGATCACTCACCTGTTACTTAGCCGAACATTACCCCAATGCGACCATCACGGCTGTGTCCAATTCGGCCACGCAACAAGCGTTGATCCAAGAGCGCCTCAAACAACGTCAACTTAAACCCGTGCAATGCATTAAGACCGATGTGAATGATCTTAAACTGACTGAGAAATACGATCGCATTGTCAGTATCGAACTGTTTGAGCACGTCAGGAACTACCAACAGCTGTTTAATCAACTCAACCAAGCTCTCAAGTCACAAGGGATTTTGTTTGTTCATCATTTCTGTCATCAATACCTGACCTATGCGTACGATCCTGAGACCAGCTGGATGGCAAAACATTTTTTTGCCGATGGCATTATGCCCAGCGAAGACTTACTGATGTTTTTTGATCAGACCATTCCGGTTGAACAACGCTGGCAAGTCAATGGCACGCATTACGCTAAAACCTGCCAACATTGGCTGGCTAACTTGCACAACCACCGGCAACCCATTTTAGAATTGTTTGCACAGCACTATGACAAACCGCGATTGCAATATGAGAAATGGGAACTCTTCTTTAGAGCCTGTGAACAGCTGTTCGCTTGGGACCATGGCCATGAGTGGTTTGTCAGCCACTACCGTTTTCGTAAACCTTAAATTCGGTGATTTTAAAAGGCCACGGATGTGGTCTTTTTTATTAAAAATCATAGTATTAGACACATCAATACCCACCACCCAAAATAAAACTGATTCAATTTTCGGCAAAATAGAACATTTTCTCCTATAATACATTATGAACAGGTTGCTATACCTGAAATACAATAAGTGAGGTCTTAGTTATGAAATCGATGAAAACATTAATTATTAGCGCGGCCGTGTGTGGTGCCATGACATTGCCCATTTCTGGTACTGCACAACCAACGGGAGATCATAATGTAGCAGCAGCATTTAGCACTGTAAAGAGCATCGTTTGTGTGGCAAGGGATAGTAAAAAGTATCAAAAAGATCCACAGTTATGCACAGCCATTGGAAAATACGCTGCAAAAAATGGAATACATATAGATGTATCTGGTGACAACATTCCACAATAATGACCACGATTATTTTAAAAAAGGCCACGAATGTGGCCTTTTTTATGCTTGCGAGTGGTTACTCGGCATCCACAGGTTCTGTGGGTGCTTCTGCAGTCTCTTCCTCAACTTGTTTGATACTCAAACGCACACGGCCCTGACGATCAATTTCAATCAGTTTTACCGTGACTGCTTGACCTTCAGACAAGTAGTCGGCGACTTTCTCAACACGCGTCTCAGCAATTTGTGACACATGAACAAGACCTTCACGGCCTGGCATGTATTCAACAAATGCACCGAAGTCCATTAACTTCACTACTTTACCGTCGTACTGCTTGCCGACTTCTGGCACGGCGGTTAGTTCTTCCACACGACGCATAGCAGCTTCGCCATCTTCTGCATTCACTGCAGCAATTTTAACGATACCATCGTCTGAAATATCGATGGTGGTGTTGGTAGACTCGGTTAATTCACGAATCGTTGCACCGCCTTTACCAATCACATCACGGATTTTGTCTGGATGGATTTTAATGGTGGTAATACGTGGCGCGTGTTGTGACACGGATTCGCGTGGTTGACTAATGGCTTGATTCATCAAACCTAAGATGTGCAAACGAGCCTGTTTTGCTTGCTCAAGGGCCACTTCCATGATTTGACGTGTTATGCCTTGGATTTTGATATCCATTTGCAAGGCTGTTACACCCGCTTCGGTACCCGCAACTTTAAAGTCCATGTCGCCTAAGTGATCTTCATCACCCAAGATGTCGGTTAATACCGCGAACTTTTGATCTTCTTTAATCAGACCCATGGCGATACCAGCCACTGGTGCTTTAATCGGTACACCCGCATCCATCAAGGACAAAGTAGCCCCACAAACACTGGCCATTGAGCTTGAACCATTGGATTCTGTGATCTCAGATACTGCACGTAACACGTAAGGGAATTCTTCCAAGGTGGGCACTACTGCCATCATGGCACGCTTGGCCAATTTACCGTGACCGATTTCACGACGCTTAGGGCCAGACATCATACCCGTTTCACCCACACAATAGGGAGGAAAGTTATAATGCAGCATGAAGTTATCACGGTACTCACCGCTTAAAGCGTCAATCAATTGTGCGTCACGCTCAGTACCTAATGTCGCCGCAACAATCGCTTGCGTTTCACCACGGGTAAACACCACAGAACCGTGTGCACGTGGCAACTTACCGAGTTCAATCGTAATTGGACGCACTGTTTCCGTGTCGCGACCATCGATACGTGGATGACCATCCAATACATTTTGACGCACGGTAGCTTTTTCAATGTCATGAATAATCTTCTTCACATCACCGGCTGCTGGAGCGTCTTCTTGATCTTCTGGACAAAGTGCTGCTACTGTTTGATCAACCACCGCTGACATGGCTTCATAACGTGCCATTTTGTCACTGATGCTGTATGCGGCTTTAATGCCTGCACTCGCGTGTTCAGTCACTTGTGCAATCAAAGCGTCGTTTTCTGGTAATGGGCTCCACTCCCAAGGTGTGACATTAGCTTGTTGTGCTAACGCACGAATGGCTTCAATCGCCACTTGCATTTGCTCATGACCGAATAATACCGCACCCAACATGACCTCTTCAGAAAGCTGGTTAGCTTCAGATTCAACCATTAAGACCGCGTCTTCGGTACCAGAAACCACAAGGTCTAGTTGTGACTCTTTGATAACTTGTTCTGAGGGATTCAGTAGGTATTCACCATCTTTGTAACCCACACGCGCCGCACTCAATGGGCCATTGAAAGGCACACCGGCAATCGCTAATGCAGCTGACGCACCGATTAATGCAGGAATGTCCGCACTGACTTCAGGGTCTAAAGACATTACTGTTGCTACCACTTGAACTTCGTTCATGAAGCCTTTAGGGAACAAAGGACGAATTGGGCGGTCAATCAGACGGGAAGTTAGGGTTTCATGTTCTGTCGGGCGACCTTCACGTTTGAAGTAACCACCAGGGATTTTACCAGCCGCATACGTCTTTTCGACATAGCTCACGGTTAATGGGAAAAAGCCTCGACTGGGGTCAGCTTCTTTTTTGGCCGTAACAGCAACTAAAACCATGGTATCACCCATAGTAATGATAACCGAACCGTTGGCTTGACGAGCAATCTCGCCGGTTTCTAATGTGACCGTGTGTTGGCCATATTGAAATGTTTGGGTTAATTTATTCACTCAATTTCCTCTATTGTAAATTTATCGACGTAGACCTAATCGGCTGATCAAACTGCGATATCTCTCTAAGTCTTTGTTTTTTAGATAATCTAGCAACTTACGACGCTGACTCACTTTACGCAACAAACCACGACGTGAATTGTGGTCATGGATGTGTTGTTTGAAGTGTTCCGTTAGGCTTTTGATATCCATGGTTAATACAGCGACCTGCACTTCGGTAGAACCAGTATCACCTGGAGTTAATTGATATTCTTTAACAATTTCAGCTTTTTGCTGTGCACTTAATGACATAGTATGACCTCTTTAGTTAGTAAAATTAGTAGGAAAGTATCCGCTGTCATTGACAGACACCCCATGAACAGGAGGCTCTCGCCTCACAAGCGGTGCAGTATAGCTCAGCTCTGAGTGAATTGATAGCGCATTCAATGCCCCTTATTGAACGCCTTAGCATAGCCGAATAACTATAGATAATTGAGATACTTTTATATTCAGCCCGCATCCGGTAAGCTTACGCTACATTCGGAATAACCGATGCCAAGATGGCGACAAAGCCACTAAAAACCTATTCATTGATGATTGAGGAGCACCGCACATGAGCGACAAGCACGCTACACTGACCGTAAACGACGAAACCATTGATTGCCCCATCCTAGATGGCTCATTAGGCCAAAGCGTAATAGATATTAAACCTATCCCAAAAACCCAGCATTTCACCTTCGACCCTGGGTTTGGTGCGACCGCTGCCTGTGAGTCAGGCATTACATTCATCGATGGACAGCAAGGCATCCTACTGCATCGCGGATACCCCATTGATCAACTGGCTTTTGATACCGATTATATGGAAGTCTGTTACCTCCTCATGCACGGTGAATTGCCCAATACAGAACAAAAAGACACCTTCACCCACATGATCAAAAAACACAGTAATGTCCATGATCAAATCAATCGTTTCTTTTGCGGTTTTAGACGTGATGCCCACCCCATGGCCATTATGGTTGGTGTGGTTGGTGCTCTCTCAGCCTTTTACCATGACTCATTAGACATCAATAACCCTGAATTGCGTGAACTGTCTGCCATACGCCTAGTTGCTAAAATGCCAGTTCTAGCTGCTATGAGCTACAAATATTCGATTGGTGAGCCGTTCATGCACCCGAAACATGACCTATCTTACGCAGAAAATTTCCTCAACATGATGTTTGGCACGCCCTATGACGACTCAAGCAAGCCTGACCCAATACTCAGTCGTGCCATGGATCGTATCTTCACACTGCACGCAGACCATGAACAAAATGCATCCACTTCAACCGTTCGTGTAGCTGGTTCTACAGGCGCCAATCCGTTTGCCTGTATCTCAGCGGGTATTGGTGCGTTATGGGGACCTGCTCATGGTGGTGCGAATGAAGCCTGCTTACGTATGCTGCAAGAAATTGGCAGTGAAGACCGTATTGGCGAATACATTAAAAAAGCCAAAGATAAAAATGACCCATTCAGACTGATGGGCTTTGGACACCGTGTGTATAAAAACTACGACCCACGCGCCAAAGTCATGCAGCAAACCTGTCATGAAGTATTGGATACCGTTGGTTTACATGATGACCCACTCTTCAAACTAGCAATGAAACTAGAACAAATAGCTCTAGAAGATGACTACTTTGTTGAGAAGAAACTCTACCCGAATGTTGATTTCTATTCAGGCATCACATTGAATGCCTTAGGCATCCCGAGCAACATGTTTACTGTGATTTTTGCGATTGCACGTACTGTTGGCTGGATCTCTCAGTGGATGGAAATGATGAGTGACCCCAATCGTCGTTTAGCGCGTCCACGTCAACTCTACACTGGACCAACACAACGCGATGTCAGCAACATCTCTGATCGCTAAACACCTTCACAAGCACTGTGCCCCAACCCAAGAGGGCGGCACAGTGCACTTTTCTAAGTCACTCAAACAGCTAATCTATCATTTTTTTAACGACTTAACGCACTGAAGTTGATTCACTTGATAAAAGTTATTCACACACTCACCTAGTTAATCATTTAGGCAACACATATCACGCCTGTCATTATAAAAAACACCTAACTTATTGATATTTATCGGTATAATTGTAATATTTATTATTTTATACCTATTACTATAACCCACTGATCGGCTTAACAGTTAATTTCTTCACAGAGTTATCCACAGCTTTACGCACATGATTATCAGCAATAACCATAAATACGCCACGGCATTACCTCGCCTACTCACTAGGTTGATGATCAGTCTATGATTGTTTAAATATTAGCAAAACTTAAGAAATGTTAATTTTTAGATTGTTATAAAATTATTATTTTATAACAGCATGTTAAGTATCATATACCACCATTGCTAACATATTTATCCACAAAAACTGTGGATAGTCACCGTATGAAATACCAGCAATCCATTAATCACCCAAGAGAACAAACTGTCCATGAAAAACACAAAGATTAAGCCGTGTTAATTTTTAGACTGTTATTAAATTATTGTTTAATTTCAGTATTTTAAGTTCAATATACCGCCATTACTAACATATTTATCCACAAAAACTGTGGATAGTCACCGTATGAAATACCAGAAATTCGTTAACCACTCAAGAGAGCAAACTGTCCATGAAAAACACAAAGATTAAGCCGTGTTAATTTTTAGACTGTTATTAAATTATTATTTAATTTCAGTATGTTAAGTTCAATATACCGCCATTGCTAACATATTTATCCACAAAAACTGTGGATAGTCACCGTATGAAACACCAGCAATTCGTTAACCACTCAAGAGAACAAACTGTCCATGAAAAACACAAAGATTAAGCTGTGTTAATTTTTAGACTGTTATAAAATTATTATTTTATAACAGTACGTTACGATCAATATACCGCCATTGCACACATGTTTATCCACATGATCTGTGGATAGTAACATCAATATTTTAAAGTGTGTTTTTTTCAAATTAAAACTCTTACTCAGTACATGCTTGTAAAACAGCTTCAATAAGATGCAACCCTAGAACAATCTTCTAAAAAGGCCGTTTTCTCCTCAATTAATTTCACTAACGATTGTTTAGAGAATACGTGAAATTTAGCTTTTAGATTACTGGTGTAGTATTCAACAGTTCTTGGGGAAAGCTGAATACGTTGCGCAATATCTGTCGCACTCAAAGCCTGACACACCCAATAAAGAACTTGGCGCTCACGCGCTGTTAAAGAAACAAGAACGCCCTCGACTTCAACATGATAGCGATTACGAGTGAGCGCAGCCTGTTGTAACTGGGTTTCTATTGAAGAGTGAAACAGCCGTTCATTCATACGCTGTGGGGAGGCCTCCGATAATTCAGAAAGAATATCCTGCCAAAGGCAAGCAAGCTCATCATCCTTTCGCTTCACCATAACTTAAACCCGCAATGGAAATTGTTCTAAAAAAACCTTTAAAAATATTTAAATTGAGTATTTTTTTTATTGTTAAAACCTATTTTGGGTTTATATAATCATTGCACCGTAAAATTGTCAAGTTTTTTGCGGTATAAAAAATGATCTCTTATCATGAGGATTTAAACTCGAATGTTAATAAACGAGAATTCAGTGAAACTAACTGTTCATCAAATAGGAAAAATGACTGATAGTTTTCTCTCCAGAGCCGCACTCTTGAGTTCCGACCCACCCGTCAGCTATACGGAATAAGACACACCAAGACTAGGCGATCATTTCATTTACCTGTATGATGATTTCACCTCGATGATATGGACAATCTCAGGGAGAGCACAATGAAAATAGAATCTACACTATCCTCCTCAGGTGATCGCGTAAAACGTGCGCGCGTACTAGCGGGCATTACCACC
The DNA here is from genome assembly GCA_011523685.1 of Coxiellaceae bacterium. Classification (GTDB taxonomy): domain Bacteria; phylum Pseudomonadota; class Gammaproteobacteria; order Coxiellales; family Coxiellaceae; genus UBA9148. The sequence goes on from WTGG01000020.1 coordinate 46,967, forward strand.
CGAAGAGAATTTGAAAAAAAACATGGCATCAGTGCAAACACACTTCAAGGATGGGAGCAAGGGAAAAACCCCCTGTCAAAGAAAGGCGCACACCGCATTGTTGAGTCACTAAAAAAAGAAGGCCTCATCTGCTCAGAGGAATGGCTACTCAAGGGCACTGGCATGCCCCCTCGGAGCTATGAATCATTACACTCGGGTATCGAAGCAACAACACTCGACAATAAAACCTTAGTTGAGCAGAACCTCAAAGAAGAAGAGCTGATTTACAAAGAAGTACAACTCTTCAAACAAAACAACCCTAATGCCATTGTCATTAGCATCACTGATAATGCCATGGAACCCTACTTCACTTGTGGTGATTATATTGGCGGTATCCGTGTTGCAAATACTAAGATTGAACAATACGTCAATCAACTCTGCATAGTTGAGCTGGAAAATAACTTAATCCTGCCACGCTTCTTACAAAAGAGCCCTACCGAAGGGCGCTATACGGTATCTAGCACAAACCCAAAGGCGACGACACCTCCTCTGAATTACTACAATACTAAAGTAATAGCAATCGCACCCATTGTCTGGCAACGCAAAAAGTTTTCATCACTGAAAAAATAAACTAGAAACAGTCCATTTAAGAATAAAACCACGCAAGTGGTTTTATTCGGACATCACTACCACAGCATTATTTCCAACACACCCCGCCTCAATAAAACACAAAGTGCGCTAAGCTATAAAAGCAACGGCTTATTTTATAAAGCTATCAATAGCTCAATAAAACCATAAAAACTGCCTTATTCACTGACTCTCATTAAATAGTAGCGCCAAAAAATCTTCACTAAAATCCCATTGAAAATGATGTGTTTGCTTGTAAATTGCTCGAACTATGTTCAAATAGGCCTCATTCTTTGGCTCATTCGGGTGCCTTAATGCTTTTCTCGCATAACCTTCAATCATTCGTATAACATCACGCACACAAATATCAATAGGATCATTATCATTAGATAATCGATTATAGATTCCATTGGTAACAGCCATATCAATTTCCCATAAAATAGCATCATCAGACTCCAAGCCTAGTAAATTCTGCCAAAATGATTGCTTAGCAGGAACCTCCTCTAGGTGAGCACTGATCATATAAAAAACCGCATACAACACCAGCGATTTGATCTCATGACTAGCAATTTCAGACTTAGGATCTTGAAGCACTTCCGGATAAATAGGCGCATTAAAATGCTGATCATTCGCACCCTGTGCATACACCGTGACTAACGCTTCAGAAAAGTCTTTCTGATACTCGGAAACTGATTTTACCCTCATAAGACTCCTCCGATAAAATACCACCATTTTTTAAATTATAGTTAAAAAAACACCTTTTTTCTTACACAAGACCCAACTCAATGATTATTCGTGAAAAATACTAACCTCTTAAATAAGCGTCATCATTTAAGAGATACAGAAACACCCTGACACCCGACAGTTTAGATAGTCGGACGCAAGTAAATTCCTGTTTTTCTCAGATTTCCCGTACTTTAATGAGTCATTGGGAATTTCCTACCACTCTCTTTTTGAATTTAGACTATAATTAGTTCATGAGTGACTACAAATTGGGAGAGTCAATCATGAAAAAAACAGCACTAACAGTAGCGTTTTTACTCACTTGAACAGCGATAAACACCCCACTATACGCCGATTACACTGAATCGGGCGTCTGTAGTGATAGCTCTTATACACAGGTCTTTAACGGCGATTGCTCTGGAAAGGTTCCAGGCACATGGGATGAAACATGTTGTGGAAATTTAAGCAATCCAATAACGTGTGAAAACAATACACTTACAGCACTCTGTGAAGAAGGTGATGGCAGTACTTTAAAGTATAGTTCCATCAATTTTAAAAATTGTGGTGAAGTTTCTAATCAGAATGGTAATTTAAAATGCACTTGGTAATGTAAGGACACTATGATTTATGCACTCTGTAAAAAAAGTAGCGGCATTCTATTGTAGAATTTCATTAATTTTAAAAATTGTGAATTAATATGTGATTTATCTCGATAGTGCTTTATATCACACAGCATATCACTCACCGAATTACAACATTAGCGTCTTATTGTAATCCGTTCCACAGGCAATACACCTATCGTTTCTGTTTGGTATCACGCCTACGATTCTGTTGATTGTATCATTGCTCATTACTCTTCTCCTTTTTTATTTCATAACTACACTACTATTGCAGTAGAAATACCTTATCTTTGTCATTACCGAATATTTACGTTTTTTTGTGAATTTTAATCTTGTTTTTTGTCGAGTAGTCGCACTGATGAGCGCTCGCCGCATGCTTGGATAAGCGGCCACCACCAGACATTCTTGACGTTTAAATATTTCAAAATCATTCGCAAGTATGGATCAAGATTAAAAAAGGTAGTCACTAATTCAAAGATCATCAGAACATCGTAAAGATATCAAACACGTTTGATTACCTGAAGAGCATAATACTTTAATGTGTCATTGATGAATTTATAAATTGGATTTTTTAATGAAATATAGTCATCATCACTTATATTATCAAAGACTATAATCTATCGATCTTTCGTAGTAACCATGTCCAGATCAATACTCCAAGGTAACAATCTTTCATTGTTATCAGTTGTTTTTCTGTGCGAAATAGCCTTCATGATTTCAACGTAATATTGAAAGGGTCTTGTTTATGCAGCTTAGCAATATGGATTAAACTTATGTGAGGACATATAACTCTTACGCCTTATTGATTTATCCGAAAAGAAGAAGTTTTTCTCGCGATAACCAATGGATTTATTTCTCTTTTTGTATGGTTGTGATCTATTAGCTAATGACTATCTTCACAAAAGAGCGCCAACCTATCCCTAAAACGTAAGGTGCAGTTCATGCAACGCTTACTGAATAAACAATGAGATAAAAACAGGATAAAAACACAACCCCTGGTAGATTAAGGTCGTGATTGACACTTAGCCTGACTGATCGATGCATCAAACAGATCTGTCAATTGAGGATTAAAAAATAGTCTTGGAGAGTGTTTTGATAAAGCATAGACATTATCGAGATTAATGCCATCGATACCTTTAGACATTAATGTTTCATGATTTTTTTCAGAATGACACAAAGAGATCTTTAATGAGCTACCATCGTCTGTTAAAAGGACCTCCTGCTGGGTCACTCTATTCAATGTTATACACACCAACCAAACTAACATCACAGGGTAAGCACCTTCATTTGGCAAACAAATAGGCCATGAATCTTTTATGACATCTAGCTCAAACTTCAATAAGACCTTAAATAATTGGGTGTTAAAATGAGAAACAGCACGCACCCAAAAATTACTAGCATCATACTGAGCTTGATAAGCTTGTTCATCCATTTTTTCTATTAGTCGAAAGGAAGATAGATTAAAAAAAGTCTTTGAAGGCAATACATGAAATGCTGAAATAGTTTGATCATATAGTGATAAATAACGAGTCAATGCATAAATATCTACAAATGGACCCAATCCACCAGAATGAGATAACTTAACAGCTGATCGTCTCGACAAATAACCTCGGGTTTCTAACATAAATAAGGCAGGTGACGTAATAACATTACAAGACTGATCATCACTTAGATAATAGCTATAGCCAAAGTCCACAGGATGCGCACATAAAGCATCATCCCAAACAAAATTGACTGGCTTCGCATCACCGTGAATAATGCCTAATTGATGCATATCATTTAAAGCGTCAAGAATATTATTGAGTAATTGAAACGCAGAATGTAAATTTTCTTCGAATATCGATATACCTTTATCGCAGCTCTTTTCATTACTACTTAAATGCTTTTTCGCTACTTTTTCAAATGGTTCACCCAAGTAACGCATGACAAGACGCGGCTTACTATCTAAGTTAATAGAATCTGGAACTAATATAATCGACTCAAGCAATTGCTGCTCTACGAGATCAATGTTTTTTAAATGATCCATCACATCGCCATAATCTGGCTTGTTCAAAAATAAATACGCCTTGGAATGTAATTTTTGATAAAAAAACCATTCCTTAATCACTGCATGTAATTGGCTTTTTTTCTCTTCACCCGTATCATCCTCTTCCAGTAAAAAAAGTTTTCGAACAAACTGTGAATCACCTTTTCCGGCAAGACAACCTGACATCAAGTTACCATGAGTTCCCTCACCTACTACTGCATCAAACTCACAAGATAGCTCGCCAAAATGGAGACAGGAATCACTTTTGACAATCCCCGATCTTTCAGAAACACGATAGACTGGCTTAGTATTTAATGGTGGGAGCTCATGCTGGATAGTCACACCCATCAAAGATAAAGCTGAAGATGGGATGCATGGCTTCTTTACAGTAACAACATGTAGATGATCTAAAAAACCCTCTACTTGTGTACTGAATGCAGAGCCTGAAGAGATAATACCATCGGTAGTAGATGTAATGGCTCGTATCGTTGCAGCTTTCTTAGGTAACTTTAAACCATCTCCGTCCAATAGAGATTGACCTCCATCTACAGTGTTGTTTTTACGTTTAAGACCTTGCACAACCGAAAAGACCACCTATGAAAAAAACGATGGTAGAAATTACAGGCAGTAAATACAAGTTTTAGAGAAATAAAAGAGAAGTTAATTGACTGTTAAGAAAAGAACTAATACATAACATTCAGCAGTTTACAATTCCGCACTGTAAAAGCACAGTGCGGAATTACAGAGAAACACACTACTCGACAGTGACACCCATCACGTGAGCAACGCCTTTACCAATTTCAGCAGGCGATTTCACCACATGAACACCCGCATCTTCTAATGCTGCAAACTTTTCTGCAGCTGTACCTTTACCGCCAGCAATAATTGCACCGGCATGGCCCATTCGTTTACCAGGAGGTGCTGTTACACCGGCAATATAGGATACGACAGGCTTGGTGACATTGGCTTTAATAAATGCAGCAGCTTCTTCTTCTGCAGAACCACCAATCTCACCCACCATCACAATCACTTCAGTTTGATCGTCTTCTTGGAACATCGCTAATACATCGATAAAACTTGTTCCTGGAATTGGATCACCACCAATACCAACACAGGTGCTTTGCCCCAAACCTAATCCCGTTGTTTGATGAACCGCTTCATAAGTTAATGTACCTGAACGTGACACGATACCCACTTTACCAGGCTGATGAATATGACCTGGCATAATACCAATTTTACATTGACCAGGAGTAATCACACCTGGGCAATTAGGGCCAATTAAGCGTGCACTGGTGTTAGCCATATAGGCTTTAACAGCCATCATATCTAATACAGGGATACCTTCCGTGATACACACCACTAATTCAATACCAGCATCAACAGCTTCAATAATCGAATCCTTACAAAATGGCGCAGGGACATAAATCACTGAAGCAGTAGCACCCGTTGCTTCAACAGCATCTTTTACACTATCAAAAACAGGCAAGCCCAAGTGCTCTGTGCCACCTTTACCAGGCGTCACACCACCAACCATGTTTGTGCCATACTCAATCGCTTGCTCTGAATGCAAGGTACCTTGCTTACCCGTGAAACCTTGACACAACACTTTAGTGTCTTTATTAATTAAAATACTCATTGTGTTTCGCCCTCTTATTTAACTAACTCAACAATGCGCTTAGCACCGTCAGTAAAACCATCTGCTGGGATGATATTAAATTCACATTCTGCCAATTTTTTAGCACCTAAGTCAGCATTATTACCTTCTAGACGAACGACTACAGGAACATCGATACCAACATCAGAAACCGCTGCAATGATACCGTCAGCAATTAAATCACAGCGCACAATACCACCAAAAATATTGACAAAAATGCCTTTAACGTTAGTATCGGAAACAATGATTTTAAAAGCTTCTGTGACACGCTCACGCGTTGCACCACCACCAACATCCAGGAAGTTTGCTGGTTCACCACCGCATAATTTAATTAAATCCATGGTAGCCATGGCTAAACCGGCTCCATTAACCATACAACCAATTTCACCATCGAGAGCAATATAGTTTAACTCCCATTGATGCGCACGTGTCTCACGCTCATCTTCTTGCGTTGTGTCACGCATATCACGCAACTGAGGTCGACGGTATAATGCACTATCATCAACGTTCATTTTACCATCTAAACACACTAAACAATGATCCTTGGTTAACACTAATGGATTAATTTCTATTAACCCTAAGTCACAATCAACAAACAGCTGATACAGACCCATAACGATCTTAGTAAAGTCACGCATCAGGCTATTATCTAACTCTAAAGCAAAGAATAACTCGCGACACTGAAAAGGCTGCATACCTACCGCAGGATCAACAGTCACCTTAACGATCTTCTCAGGTGTTTTATCAGCAACCTCTTCAATATCCATACCACCTTCTGTGGATGCCATAAAAACGATACGCTGTGTTGCACGATCAACCACGGCACCTAAATATAACTCACGATCAATGTCTGATGGCTCTTCAATTAATAATTGATTAACTGGCTGACCATCTGCATCTGTTTGAAAAGTGACCAAGCGAGTTCCTAGTAAGGATTTCACTGCTTCTACCAATGCCTCTTTACCTTTAACTATTTTAACACCGCCTGCTTTACCTCGGCCTCCAGCGTGCACCTGCGCCTTGACCACAAAGGTATCTCCGCCTAATTGATTTGCCGCTTGAATAGCTTCTTCCGGCGTAGATATCACTTCGCTCTTAGGTGTAACAACACCAAATTGTTGCAATAACGCCTTGGCTTGATATTCATGTAAATTCATACAATTCTCTCTACTTGAATTAAAATTAAAAGAAGTCACTACCAAGCATACACTCAATAGTGACAGACTATACTCTTAGCTAAACAGCTAATAATAAACGTGAAGGATCTTCAATAAGATCTTTAATCGTCTTAAGAAATAATACAGACTCACGACCATCAATCACGCGATGATCGTAGGATAGTGCTAAGTACATTACGGGGCGAGCAACAATCTCACCATTTTCTACCATAGGACGCTCAACGATATTATGCATACCTAAAATAGCAGTTTGCGGTGGATTAATGATAGGCGTTGATAACATCGAACCAAATACACCACCATTAGTAATGGTAAACGTTCCGCCTTGCATATCTTCCAGGGCTAATTTTCCGGTTTTAGCCTTGCCTGCATAATCACGAATACCTTGCTCAACATCTGCCATAGACATATTTTCGACATTACGCAAAATTGGCACAACGAGGCCACGCTCACTACCAATCGCAATACCAACATCATAAAAGTGGTGATAAATAATATCAGAGCCATCAATTGATGCATTAACTGCTGGAAAACGCTTTAACGCTTCAACTGCAGCTTTTGTAAAGAAAGACATAAAACCTAATCGCACGCCATGAGTCTTTTCAAACGTGTCTTTATATTTATTACGCAAATCCATAACAGGTTTCATATTCACTTCATTGAATGTCGTCAAGATAGCCGCACTCTGCTGAACTTCAACAAGACGCTCTGCAACGCGTGCGCGTAATCGAGACATGGGTACGCGTTCTTCCGCACGCATACCGACAGAAGGTGCTGGAGCACTGGACTGTGAAGACAACACATCTTCTTTAGTGATACGTCCGTCTTTACCTGTTCCTGATACTTGAGAAACATCAGTACCCGTTTCAGCCACTGCACGACGAGCAGATGGGCTAAGTGGCAGATCTGATGTTGAAGCAGCTGGCGCTGGTTCTTGTTTCTCATCTGAAACACCACTATCACTTAACTCAGCCTGTGCTGGCTGTCCTACTTCAACAGCTTCGCCTTCTTCAATCAATGCTAACACCTGATCAGCCGCCACCGTTGCTCCCTCGGTGTGTAAAATCTCCTTAAGCACGCCAGACTGTGGGGCAGGCACTTCAAGCATAATCTTATCGGTTTCCAGGTCAACTAAGTTTTCATCACGAGAAACAGCGTCACCGGCTTTTTTATACCACTTAGCCACAGTGGCATCAGCAACGGATTCTGGTAAAGCAGGTACTTTAATTTCGATACTCATTAGGTTTCCTCTATTAATCTAACTAGTTACTATTATTTACTACGCAAATATTCAATCAGCTCGCACAGCTCTCACTGAATAGGGCTCCAACCCTTCCAAACTCAACGCACGATTAATCACTTCCGCTTGGTGCTTTTTAAACATTGCTGTGTGGCCTGCTGACGGTGCCGCCATAGGAACTCGACACGAGTACAGTAAATGCATAGCATCTGGCAAGAATTTTTCTAAGCGACTGCGTATCAAGAACCATGCACCTTGATTCTTGGGCTCTTCTTGACACCATTCCAACTCAACCGCATTAGGGTATGAAGCTAGTATTTCCTTAACAGCATCATAAGGAAAAGGGTACAACTGTTCTATGCGAATAATCGCGATATGATTCAAGTTATGCTCGCGACGTTTTTCCAGTAACTCATAATATACTTTACCGCTACAAGCTATCACTCGAGTTATCGCAGAAGGATCAAGATCATCAATTTCAGGTAACACTGGACAAAACTGACCATGACTTAAATCAGCTAAAGGTGATACCGCCAACTTATGTCGCAATAAACTTTTAGGCGTCATAACAATGAGCGGGACACGGTAAGAACGTAGCATTTGTCGGCGTAAAAGATGAAAAATTTGTGCAGGTGTTGTAGGCACACACACTTGAATATTTTCTTGAGCAGCTAATTGCAAGTAACGTTCTAATCGTGCTGATGAATGCTCTGGTCCCATCCCCTCATAACCATGAGGCAATAACATCACTAGACCACTCAAACGCTGCCATTTCTGCCATGCTGAAGCAATAAACTGATCAATAATCACTTGTGCGACATTCGCAAAATCACCAAACTGCGCTTCCCACAATACCAACATCTTAGGATTAGTCATTGAATACCCATATTCAAAACCTAAGGCACCGGTTTCTGATAAAGCTGAATCACAATTAGTAAAAGGCGTATTCTGCTGCTCTGCAATCTGCGCTAAAGGTGTGTACTCCAAACTTGTATTTTGATCAAAAAGCGTAGCATGACGATGAAAAAACGTCCCTCTTCGAGCATCTTCACCCACCAAACGCACACCAAAACCATCTTTCAGCAGTGTGGCATACGCCAAAGTTTCTGCCATCCCCCAATCTAATAACATTTCACCTTGCGACATTTTCTGACGTGCAAGCATGATCTTCTTTACATTACGATGTAGTTCAAAATCTTCAGGAATCAAAGATAACTGACCACCTAACTCTTGCAAGGTTTCCTCAGTTACTGTGGTATCAGCGAAAACATTCCACTCTTGGTGAAAATAAGGAGCCCAGTTAATTTCATAACCATTTGAAACTCGATTAGGAATGGTTTCTATCATTGACTCACCAAGATCCAAACGATCCCTAATTGCATCGTGTTTTTGATCCAATGACGGCTGATCCACTATGCCTTTTTTAATTAATACATCTGCAAATATTGCTCGTGTACCTGGGTGTTTATCCACCGCATGATACATTAATGGCTGCGTTACTCTGGGCTCGTCGACTTCTTGATGCCCATGACGGCGAAAACCAATAAGATCAATCACCACATCTTTTTCAAATTTCAGTCTGTATTCAAATGCCAAGCGTAACATCTTCACAGCCATAACAGGATCATCTGCATTGACATGAAAGATCGGAGCTTCAATCGATTTTGCAGGACCTGTGCAGTAAAATGATGATCTTGAATCATGAGGATTATGCGTGGTGAAACCCACTTGATTGTTGGTAATAATATGAATTGTTCCGCCTATATCATAAGCTCTTGTTTTAGACATATTTAATGATTCACTCACAATCCCTTGACCAACAAATGCTGCATCGCCATGCAATAAAACTAACAATGCATAATCCGTCTCAACTTTATGACTAAAACAATCTTGCTTAGCACGAGCCGCCCCCATTGCAACAGGGTTTACAAACTCCAAATGTGAAGGATTGAACATCATTGAAAAATGAATAGGTCCTGAAGGAGTGACTACATCACTGGAATAACCTTGGTGATATTTAACATCACCGGATAAGTTACCATGCTCAACGTTACCGTCAAAAATCTGGTACAAGGACTGGGGTGGCTGCCCTAAAACATTGACAAGAACATTCAATCGGCCACGGTGCGCCATACCAATTTTAACTTCTTCAAAACCGCCTTTTTTTGCCTGATTGGCAAGGTCATTCAACATTGGAATAACCGTTTCCAAACCTTCTAGTGAAAAACGTTTCTGACCTGGATATTTAACGTCTAAATACTTCTCAAAGCCTTCTGCGGCTGATAAGGCATCTAGAATATCTATTAATTTTTGATCTTCAAAACCTGCTTGCAAACTAGGGCTTTCAATTTGCTCTAATAACCATTTGCGCTCTGCTTCTGAATCAATATGCATCACCTCAACACCCACTGTTTGGCAATAAATCTGCTGCAAAGCAGAAAAAATCGCTGACAACGGGGCTTGCTCTTCAAGCAACACACCTCTTGTTAAGTAGGTTTGAGTCAAATCCACATGAGCCAGGTTGTGATATTCTAAAGTCAATCGAGGTTCGTCTTTATAGAATGCATTAATACCAGAAGGATCTAAACTTGCTTGAAAATGTCCATAGTGGCGAAAAGCATTAATTAGAGCATCAACACGCTCTTGACCCTGCGACGACTCCAGCATCATCGCTCGTGATGGTTGATAGGCCGCCTGTCTAATTTTTTCACGAATAGACTCATGGGAGATATCTGGAGCTAGCGATGAATTCAGTGACTCAAAATACTCACGCCACTCGTTGCTAACACTGAGTGAATCCTTCAGAAAATCCTCGTACAAGGATTCCATGTAGTCATTTTCACCTGATAAAAAAGAGGATTGACCAAACTCTTCACGCGATCTAACTTTCTTTGTTTTCATTCATTAAGACTCTTTTTTAAAGCTTTGTGTAAATATCTCTTGTTTAATCTTTCCAATTGCGTGAGTTGGGTTCAATCCTTTTGGACAAGCACTAGTACAATTCATAATCGTACGACAACGATTCACTTTCCATGGATCTTTAAATTGCTCTAAGCGCTCATCCTTAGATGTATCACGGCTGTCAGCTATGAAACGATATGATGCAAGCAACGCGGCGGGGCCATAAAACTTGTCTGGGTTCCACCAAAACGATGGGCAGGAGCTAGTGCAGCAGGCACACAAAATACATTCGTACATACCATCTAACTTCGCACGTTCCTCAGGGGTTTGTAACCTTTCTGATTGAGGTTCTGGCATATCATTTTGTAAGTAAGGCTGAACAGATTTATAGTGTGAAAAAAAGCCTTCCATATCAACGATTAAATCTTTGATAACAGGCAGGCCTGGTAAAGGCTGAAGAGTAATATGATCCGGAAGATCCGCTAATTTAGTCACACAAGCGAGCCCATTCCTACCATTTATGTTCATTCCATCGGAACCACAAACACCCTCTCTACAAGATCTCCTAAAGCCCAATGTTGGATCAACAGACTCTTTTAAATGCTCAACAGCGTGCAGGAGCATTTCACCCTCAAAATCATCCATACGTATGGTGTAGCTTTGCATCTCTGGTTTTTTATCTTGCTCAGGATCAAACCGGTAAACTTGAAATTTGAGTGTACGATTTTCTTTTGTCATAGTGTAAACCTCAGCTATCTAGTGCTCTCTTTGTTTGACTGGAAACGGTTCTATATCCTTTGGCTCCATATTTACAGGGCGCGTAGTAAAACGACTATCTTCAAAATAAACTGTATGTGATAACCAATTCTCATCGTCACGATCAGGATAGTCCTCTCTTGAGTGAGCGCCACGACTCTCAGTTCTATGAAGTGATGATCGGGCTGTAGCCAATGCCGTTGCCATCATGTTATCAAGTTCAAACATTTCAAATTGAGTCGTATTAAAGACTTTAGAAGTATCATGTAGTTTAGCTTTTTGAAGTCGTTGTTCGAGTTCTTCTAATTCAGAAAGGCCTTTTTGCATCGGTTCATGATCTCTGAAAACACCAAAACACTCTTGCATAATCGTTTTTATTCTAGAGCGGATTTCATACGGATTTTCAGTATTATTTGGATCTCTCCACCGATTAAGACGAGCCATAGCTTTATCAATAGCTGCATCATCTTCAGCAGAATAATCGAGATCGTTTTTTATTTTATCTTTGAGAAATAAACCAACTGCACGTCCAAACACAACAAGATCAAGGAGTGAATTTGTTCCAAGACGATTGGCACCATGTACAGAAACGCAGGCGCACTCACCTGCGGCAAACAAGCCTGGAACTACTTGATCTTTACCATCAGCGTCTACGGTTAACACTTCACCGTTAAAATTGGTTGGAATACCCCCCATTTGATAGTGACAAGTTGGTAATACCGGTACAGGCTCTTTAACAGGATCCACGTTAGCAAATACTCGTGCTATTTCTAAAATACCTGGGAGTCGCTCATTGAGAACTTCCTCACCTAAATGATCTAATTTTAACAGCACATGATCACCCTTGGGCCCACATCCTCGACCTGCAGCAATTTCAAGCAAAGAAGATCGCGAAACAAAATCACGACAATCTAAGTCTTTAAGGTGTGGTGAGTAACGCTCCATGTAACGCTCACCATCTTTGTTAATAAGGTAACCGCCTTCACCCCGACAACCTTCGGTCATCAAACAGCCTGTTCCGTATAATCCAGTTGGATGAAATTGCCAGAATTCCATATCTTGAAGAGGCAACCCAGCTCTCAATGCCAGTCCCATACCATCTCCGGTATTGATATAAGCATTGGTTGTACTTTGGAAAATTCGACCACCTCCACCTGTGGCTAGAACAGTTGCTTTAGATTTAAAGAAAACCACTTCTGAGGTCTCCATGCAGATAGCGACGACACCTGCAATTCCTCCGTTAGTTGCGTGGACTAATTCAAGCGCAAACCATTCATCAAAAAAGTTAGTGTTGGCCTGTATGTTTTTCTGATAGAGCGTATGCAACATAGCATGACCCGTTCGATCAGCCGCTGCACACGTACGACGACCAATCTCTTGTCCGAAATTTATGGTATGCCCACCGAAAGCTCGTTGGTAAATTTTTCCGTTTTCTAAACGAGAAAAAGGCATACCCATATGCTCCAGCTCAATGATAGCGGCGGGAGCATTCTGACACATATATTCGATAGCATCTTGGTCACCTAAAGAGTCTGCACCCATGACACAATCGTACATGTGCCATTGCCACTTATCTTCCATCACGTTGCCTAAAGCAGCAGCAATACCACCTTGAGCGGATACAGTGTGGGATCGTGTTGGATATACTTTAGAGATCACTGCAACCTTACTATCAGATTGCGCTAATTCAAGCGCAGCACGCATTCCAGCACCACCGGCACCTACGATAACTGCATCAAACTCTTTTACTGGTATCGTCATGTTTTTATAACCTCTTCGAGCATAAAAAAATTAAACCTATATGATGATGACGTATAGCCCCCATATCAGATAGATAATAAGTGCAATCGTGATCGCAAGCATCACGAGAACAGAGAGAAAACCGCGAGGGACATAATCGGTGGCAACTGTCCACAACCCCACAGATGAATGAGCTAAAATCGCCAGTAGAACAACTGATGTGGTTATTTTGAAGTAAAAACCACTCACTAAGTCATTCCAGAAACTGTAGCTATGAATATCACCGAGATTAGCAACGAGGTAAATCAAAATGACTAGAGTGTACACACTGATAATGACCGCTGTGCCTCTTTGAATAAGCCAGTCATGATAGCCCCTGTGATTCTTTTTTAAGCCCATAAAAAAACTCCGACAGTAATAAGAAGAACTAATTCCAAAAGAATGAGAATCCACGCTGTGATCTTGGCAACTTGTTTAGTTTCACCATATCCAAAATCCATGATTAAGTGTCTTATTCCGGCAAGCAAGTGGTAAAAAAGTGCGCCTAAAAAAGCCCACACTAGAAGCCCACCTAATCCTGAAATCATCAGCGACAACGCAGCAAAACTTTCTGGCGAACCCTTGATGCTTGATAACGCAGATAGGGCAAACGGAATTGCAATAAAAATAAGTATTCCAGAGATCCTGTGACCTATTGAAACAAGCGCAGTGATTGGAAATTTGTATTTGAACGGATTGTGGTTCACAGGACGTCTAGATTTCATGAAATCTCCTAATGGATAAATAATTAGCCTGTAATGTACTGATCACAATTGAAGCAGTAATTTCGACAAATTATAGACTTGTCTGGCATAAAGTCCAATAAAAGTAGTAAATAATTGAATATAAACCCTTTAATGTACATTTTTTTATCTTTTAACTACCAACTGATACAGTCACTCAGACAATCACGTCGGTTATAACTTGCAGCCATAAGGCAAGTTGTCCATCCCAGTCTACCGCAAATCACTTACACTGCCGCATCAACCAGACACATATACTAATTATGTTTTAAATTTTGTACTCACAACCCCAGGGGACAACATCATGTATGCAGATCTACCACTAGAATTAAAACAACAAGTATACAAACACCTTCGCGCTAATGACTTCATTACTGCAAAAGTTGTGCATGACACTTGGTATGATAGCCAGTTTGGCAAATCAACCACTGAAGCATAGCCCACGAACAACTGTGCATTAATCAAGTTTGCACGAACTGTGAAATTATGAAACTATGCTCAGCCTATTACTGGACTGGGCATTAGGTTTACCATGTTTCATATCGCTCTCTTTGAACCAGAAATCCCCCCGAATACGGGGAACATCATTCGGTTGTGCGCTAATACCGGCAATCAACTACACCTCATTCATCCACTGGGTTTCTCTATCAATGACAAGACCTGCCGACGAGCCGGTTTAGACTATCAAGAATACGCATCGATCCAGGAACACAAAAGTGTAGAAGACTTCCTATCAGCCATTGATACCAGTCGTCTCTTTCTATGCACCACCAAAGCGAAGCAACATCATTCAACTCCTACCTACCAACCAGGAGATACCTTCCTATTAGGCCCTGAAAGTCGTGGACTTCCAGAAACGCTGTTAGATAGCTTTCCCCTCTCACAAAAAATAAGAATCCCCATGCTACCCAATAGTCGAAGCTTGAATTTATCGAATGCAACTGCCGTGATAGCCTATGAAGCCTGGAGACAATGTGACTTTATAGCTTAACCAAGGACGACTCATGACAGATTCAAACCCACTACTAAACCAGTTTATCGAACAATACCTTAGCATCCCCCTACACCAACATTTACAGCTCTCTTTAGAAGCCTTTGAACATGATCAAGTCACCGTTAAATTCCCTATGCAAAAGGCGCTCATTGGTAACCCTTACACCCAAATCTTACATGGAGGAACACTCGCTGCAGCATTAGATGCCGTCAGCGGCCTATGTGCAGCGTTAAGTGTGTTCTACAAACGCGCCAACCTCAGTGAAACAGCGATCATCGAACTCATTACCCAAATCACAACTTCCAATATCAATATTAACTACCTTCGCCCTGGAATCGGCGATTTTTTCACCATCACAGCGTCAACGCTGCGCTCAGGCCGTCGCTTAACCGTTGTGGAATCGCAATGTCAAAACCATGAAAAAACACTCATTGCGACCAGCTCTGCTCACTTTATGACGGGATAAATTACGATAATCAACATGTTAGCTAGAATCCTCCAAAAATCGGGTAATCCCTAACTAGATTTAATATTCCCTTAAGTGTTAGGTGTTAAAATAGGTTATTCTATATTAATAACTTCATGATTTAACGAGAAAAAAATGAGCAGTAAGTTAGACACAAGAAACTCCAGGAAAATAACATCTAAACCCACCTGGACACAAACACGAGCACCACAGTATGAAAAGGCTTGCATCGTTCGCACTATTCTTGCACCGTCTGAGAAAGAATTCACCAAGCTAGACTCTCAAACCCAAGATGATCTTCGTGAATTAGCGGATCACATCTACAATGAATCCACCAACCAGATACCAGCAGCTCCTCAACAACACCCAACCAGAGTTGCTGATTTTGAAAATGATAGCCCCATCAATCTAATCCCAGCAGAATTGATGCCTAAATTTGAAATATTATTGGAACGTCAAGAAAAAGTCGGCCTAACAACGCTTGTTCGCGAACAAGATCACATTGATTTGCAAAAGGCTGATCAGGATGCTGCTGCTCAGCATAAAGAAGACGATGAAGAAAAATTCATAAAAAAAATTGAAGAAGAGGCGGAAATAGAAGCGGCAGAAGAGGAGGCTGCAACTACAGCAGAAATACCATCACCCCAGCCATCAATGCTTAGAGATATTTGTTCTGCTTTCAAAAAGCATCATGAAAACAATGAGAATAAGTCGATTTCAATAGAACCAAAGACAACATCAGAATTAATTGAAGTCAACAAGATCATGCCAATATTAGCAAGCGAGGACACAACACAAGTTCAAGATAACAATATGAGCGCTAGTCCGCGTTTTGCAATACCCACCCCAAACCCTAACGCCTCTGATTAGAACAGCAATTTATCGCCAAGCGATAATAGCCGCACCACCTGGGAACAACGCCATGGTCTTATCAATCACAGCTTGTGAATGCATCACTTGCGTTAGCGTCTGCAAGATAACCTCATCTTTTCGCGATGTCTGCACGACAATCACATTGGCATACGGCGCATCAGACTGCTCGTGTAATATAGCTTGATGTAACGTAAAACCAGCAGGCACCACAAAGTCGTTGGTCAGTGCAGCAATCGCTACATCAGGTAAAGCTCTTGGACATTGTGCTGCAGGCATCTCCACGAAGTGTAATTGCTTAGGATTCTGAACGATATCTCGAGGCGTGGCTAACAAACCAACATCCGGTCGCAAAGTAATCAGCCCGCTTGTTTGCAACAATAATAAAGCTCTACCTTGATTACTCGGGTCATTAGGAATCGCTACACGATCACCCAGCTTCAATTGATCTAAACTATCGTAATGCACCGAGAAAAAGCCCATCGGGTAAATAAACAATTTTGCGAGCGGCGTCAGAGCATAACCACGCGCTTGAATTTGTGTATTTAAGTAAGGGATGTGTTGAAAAATATTCGCATCAATTTCACCATCAGCTAATGCTGTATTGGGAAGAATATAATCATCAAACGCAACCACCTTGATTCGCAAATGATAGTCTTGTTGAGCCACACGTTGCGCCACAGCCATGACTTCTTGCATAGGTCCTGATATTACACCGACACGAACAGTGGCTTCACTACTATGTGCGTTCCACAAGGACACCGCACCACCTGAAAAGAGAACCAACAGACTTACAATAATGGTTGAGAGTACGCGACGTGTTCTCGCCATGCGATCACCCCACCATTGGATGAGTTGCACTAAAATCACTAAGATCACCACAGTTTCTAACATCACCCACACATTAAAACGCTGATAACCATAATTAATCGCTAACTCACCTAATCCACCACCACCCACAGCACCCGCCATGGCGGAATACCCCACCAAACCAATCACAGTGAGTGTTGCTCCTTTAACTAAGGCAGGTAGAGCTTCTGGTAATAAAAAACGACGAATAAACTGACTCTGCGTGGCACCCATAGCATGCGCTGTTTCGATTAAGCCACCTGGCACTTCTTCAAATGCTGACTCTGCAACTCGCGCATAAAAAGGAATCGCTGCAATCACCAAAGGAACAATTGCCGCCGCTGTACCGATGGAGGTACCGACCAACCAACGTGTAAATGGAATAATGCCGATTAGAAGAATAATAAAGGGTACAGAGCGAGTGACATTCACCACAAAACCAACGCATTGATAACACCACGGTCGAGGCTTTAAGTCTGGATGCCGCCACACAAATAGCATAATCCCAACGACTAACCCAAGCCCGACACCCAATAGACTGGAAACCAATACCATGACACAGGTCTGCCACGTCGCGTATCCCAAAATCGCTATCATTGCTGCATTAAGCATACCCTATCTCCTCAATCATGACGTTACGCTCACGCAAGTACACCAACGCTTGTTTGACTAATTCAGGCTCACCAATAAATTGACACAAGACAAAACCCATCACAGCATGCCCAACATGATCGAGGTTAGCTTGAAGAATATTGACAGTGACATGAAGCTCGTCATAGAGCTCTGTAAGAATTGGCTTATGCGTTGCTTCACCCGTAAAGAGCAAACGTGCGACTAACGATAAATTGGGACCTGGTTGATCCTGCAACGTTTGTTGAACAATCTCAGGCAAATCAGCATGCAGTGACGATAACGTCAATCTACGTGTAATCGCTTCTTTAGGCTTAACAAATAAAGCTTCAACGGATCCTTCTTCCACGAGCTCACCGGCATGCATCACGCCCACGCGATCAGCCACGGCTTTGACCACATCCATTTCATGCGTAATCCATAGCAACGTTAATTGCATCTCACGATTAATTTTTTTAAGTAGCTGAATAATCGACTGCGTAGATTCTGGATCTAAAGCCGATGTAGGCTCATCACACAACAAAACATCAGGATTAGTTGCCAAAGCACGTGCAATCGCTACACGTTGTTTTTGACCCCCACTGAGCTGACTGGGCGTCTGATCTTTATGTGCTGTTAAATCCACCAGATCTAACAAAGGAGCAACTCGCTCTTCAATAGCTTGTGTCGAATACCCTAATAACTGCAAGGGTAAAGCAACATTACCCCACACGGTTTTGGATTCGAGTAAATTAAAATGTTGGAAAATCACACCGATGCGTTTACGAAAATCGCGTAATTCACTCTTCGATAAACCATCAACACAAATACCATCGACTTCGATATGACCCTCGTCAATGGATACCAGCTGATTAACACATCGCAACAACGTACTTTTTCCTGCACCACTTTTACCAATCACACAATAAATTTCACCGCGATCAACGCTCAAGCTAACTGATCTTATGATGGGAACCCGCTTACCCTGCTGGTAATAGGATTTTCGAATGTTATTTAACTGAATCATCATGTCTCGCTTTGTTGTTCTACCACATATTCTGTGGCTACATTGATCCCTGTTCTATTACCCTTTCCATAACGATGGCATCCTCTCGACCATCATCAGTACGATAATAATCCCGTCTTTGCCCAACCGCTTTAAATCCCATTGACTGATAAAAGGCCACGGCCTGGGAATTGGATACTCTGACTTCTAAAAAAATACGCTGCACATCCTGTTGCATTTCGTTTAGTGCGTGTTCGACGAGTTGACGCCCATACCCTTTACCTTGACCCCGCTGGCGTAATGCAATATTGAGAATTTGCCCTTCACCCACTTGAACTAACGACACAATAAAACCTAATACTGCATTGGATATATCCAATGAGCCTTGCACCATCACCCAAGCTTGATAGTCCCCCTGCAAACAATCTTGAAAGATCGCTTCACTCCAACTATAGGGCATGACGGATTTTGCAATTTGCGCGACCACTGGCACATCACGAGAGAGCATAGGACGGATAATAACAGGCTGATTTTGAATCATTATCCCATTACCCACCTGACACAGCAGACTGTAGGGCTTGTAAATCACGCCATACAATTTTTTTACACGCTGGCTGAGCTAGCATGTCTGATAAAGCATGCGTCACTAACAATCGCTGAGCTAGATCATGCTGCCCCTGCCAGCCGATGCACATCTCCTGAGTATCTTGTGTAAGTGACTCTATCGCTGATGAACCTAGGGCAATCATCACGTGCGGTTGAGCATCCTGAAGTTGATCCAGTGACAAACATTGGCGTTCGATAATGTGTAATTTTACCGCTTGAATAATCTTAGTTAGCAATTTTAGCTCAGGCATTGTTGGCTCACTGTCACCCAGGAACCATAACCAAGTAGTATCTGACTTATCGCATCTAGTTCGAACTATTCGGTAAACACAATCACTAACCTCAGGCGAAAATTCCTTCTCTACAGTGTCATTAGAACGCCAAACATCAATACCCATAGCTTGCAGCATACCGATTTGATCGTTACTGAATGACATTTCTATACCTTTTGAAAAAATTAGCTATGGGATTGTACCGGGAGTTCATCTTATCTGTCTAGCTCAATAGACTATTTTAGAAACAGTCAGTTATCGTTCTCTAAAACACTTTATGGTATATTTGCAATCGAGATCACCAACAAGATAGCTAGCGATGCCGAAACTGACACTTAAACCATTGATTGCCATTATATTATGCCTTGCCCTAGGAACCATCGGCTTCTTTTATTATCGCTACCAAGCTTATCACCCCAGCACAGACGATGCTTACATTCAAGCTCATGTTATCCACATTGCCCCACAAGTTGATGGTCGTGTTAAGCGTGTTCTTATCAAAAATCACCAAACAGTTAAAGCAGGTCAATTACTACTAGAGATTGACCCACGCCCCTTTAATATTGCACTCAACAAAGCCAAAGCTAACTTAGTCAATACTCAACAAGACATTGAATCTAAAAACTCAGACATTAAAACCGCAGAAGCCAATGTTGCACAAGCACAAGCCGTTCTCATTAACACACAAAAAAACACACAACGGATTCTTAGTCTGGTTAAACAAAAATTAGCCGCGCCAGCTCAAGGTGATCAAGCAACGAGTGATCTCTCAGTGAGTAAAGCTTCTTTAGCACAGGCCAAAAGTGAACTGATATCAGCCAAACAACAACTTGGTGACCCTGGTGCTCAAAATGCCGCTATCCAAGCCGCAAAAGCGGATGTGGATACAGCAAAACTAAATCTGCAATACACTAAAATCAAAGCACCTTGTGATGGCTATATTGCTGACTTCAGCACGCGTCCTGGTGATCAACTCACCGCTTATACCCCAATTTTTGCAGTGGTTGACGCACATCACTGGTGGGTTGATGCTAACTTTAAAGAAACTCAACTCAAGCATATTTCTGCCGGCCAGATAGCAACCATTACGACAGATTTATATCCTAAGCACCCCTTTCAAGGCACAGTGGATAGCATCAGCATCGGTAGCGGAAGTAGCTTTTCTCTATTACCACCAGAAAACGCAAGCGGTAACTGGGTCAAAGTCACACAACGCTTTCCCGTAAAAGTGATTATTCCTGACCATTCATCACCTTTCCCTTTACGATTAGGCGCCAGTGCTACAGTCACAATTGATGCCTCAAAGCCTAGCACATGAAGGATTCACTCAACACCTCAACCATCACTTTACGCACCTGGTTGATTGTTATTACCGTAATGACCATTGCTATTCTAGAGGTATTGGATAGCACGGTTGTTAACGTTGCACTCACAGACATGATGGCATCATTAGGTGCAAACTCTGATCAAATTACATGGATTCTAACCTCCTATGTTGTAGCATCTGCCGTTATGATCCCACTCACTGGATTTTTATCCGATCGTATTGGCATGAAGCAATTACTAATCACGAACATCATCGGTTTTTTAAGTTTTTCTTGCTTGTGTGGGTTAAGCAGTAGCCTAACAGCCATGGTTATTTTCCGCTTATTTCAAGGTGCTTTTGGTGCAGCATTAATACCGCTCTCTCAATCCGTATTACGACAAAGCTTTCCGCTTAATCAACAAGGTAAAGCTATGGCCATTTGGGGTATGGGCATCATGGTTGCGCCAGTCATGGGTCCGACTTTGGGCGGATATATTGTTGATGTCTCGACTTGGCGGTGGATTTTTTACATGAACGCACCGTTTTGTATCATTGGCGCCATAATGGCATGGACTTTCATTCCTAAAACGCCAGCTCAATCACGCCCTTTCGACTGGGAAGGCATTATCTTCATGGTGATCGGTGTGGGCTGTCTGCAACTTTTCTTAGATCAAGGCAACACGCAAGACTGGTTACAGTCTAAAACGATTGTCGTATTTTTAGTGCTTTGCTTTATTGGCCTTACTTTCTTCATCATTCATAGCCTTAGAGCACCCAACCCTGCTGTTAAGCTTAAACTGTTTTCTGATCGTAATTTTTTATTATGTACTATAATTTTTGCTATCTACGCAGGGTGTATTTTTGGAACACTCACACTTCAACCCATCATGCTACAAACACTCTTTCATTATGATGCCATTCATGCTGGCCTCGCGATTGCTCCGATGGGACTATTTAGTGCATTAGCCATGGCGATCAGCGCCATCTTAATGAAGCGTATTTCAGCTAAATACATTATTAGCGCAGGTCTTTTGAGCCTTGCATATGGGGCATACCTGCTCTCACATGTTACTTTAGACGCGTCATTTAACACTATCACAATAGATAACCTTGCATTTGGCTTTGGCTTAGGGCTGCTTATGGTGCCGCTGTCCACATTTGCGTTAGCCACATTAAATCAAAAAGACATTACAGATGGCTCGGGTCTATATAGTTACGGACGAATGTTAGGCACTTCGATCGGTATCTCATTACTCAGCACCTTAGTGAGTCGCTTGTCACAGATAAATTGGAGCACCATGGGTGAAAACTTGAATCCATTCAACCCTAACCTTCAACAATGGACACAACAACAGCATTTATCCCTACAAGACCCATCAACTATCGAACAATTACAAAGCACCTTATTAGCACAAGCCTCTCTACAAGCATATATCGATGCATATCATAGTGTTGCAATTGTGCTCATTTGTACGATCCCTCTCGCCTTGTTGACAAAACACGTTAACCTAAATGAAGCAGCACCACTAGCACACTAGGCACACCTACTGATCAAAAAAGTCCGCATATGGAATATTTAACAGCCGGATAGATAACTCCACCCTTTCCAATGAGATCTTATTTAAAGATCTTATGATTGTATACTGCACACATAACGCTACAAAAACCCAGCAAATAATTAAGATCATTCACTAAAAGCACTATCGTAATGGAAATAAAATGAACAATCTATTAATTTTTTATAGGATAATCTACACTTAATATTGTTTTAGTTCTAAAACTTTTATAATACTTGAAAATAGACCACCCAAACTAACCGACATGAGAACTGAAAAAAGTGAAAGTCTAGTAAAAAATACAATTACTGACAATAAAAAAGCCATTGAAACACTTATAGCTGAGATAAACTTGATCAAAGACCTAATAGAGCGGAGTTTCATTCCACTGAGTTTTTTCTATCGAGGCACATCAGATAAAAAACAAAAAAAAATAGGCTATCTCGAAACGCTAAATATAGATCTTAATCGTGTTCTTGATTCACTAAAGGTTAAAGATCAAACCCTTGAAGAACAACTCCAATCCATACAAGCAGCATATCAAAGTACTCGCTCAATTGCCTACTCAAACCGAAAAACAATCTATGCTCAAGGAGCTGCCAACACAATATATGAAATGGATCGCGGCAGGACTGGCGAACGGATTTCAGCCACGCTCAACACTATTAATGAGATTAAATTAGAATTCGAGAAAAAAATTGCAGAAAATCGACAAACACAAATTGAATTATCACAGAAAAACTAGAACCGTTTACCCACACTATCTCATCGAAAAGCATCGGGTCGTCCTTGACTTTAACACCATTCAATGAATAATTAGATCGCCTGATATAATCATTATGAGTAACTTCATGACCACCACCCAATCACCCACATCTCCTTTTGATACCCAAACTGAGTCCGTTAAACAACTGATTGAATTTTTAGGAGAAAACCCCCAACGTGAAGGTCTACAAGGGACTCCCGAACGCGCTGTTAAAGCCTTACAATTCTTAACCAAAGGCTATCACGAAGACTTAGACACCATTATCAATGGCGCGCTATTCTCCTCTAATATGGATGAAATGGTTCTCGTTAAAGGTATTGAATTTTTCTCACTCTGTGAACATCACTTACTACCTTTTATTGGAAAATGCCATATTGCCTACATTCCACAAGGTAAGGTGTTAGGACTCTCTAAATTCGCACGCATCGTGGAACATTTTTCACGACGTCTTCAAATCCAAGAACAACTCACAGAAGATATTGCTAACACGATTGCAGAGATCACTGGCGCTAAAGGTGTTGGGGTAATCATTGAATCGCAACATTTATGCATGATGATGCGTGGTGTTGAAAAACAACAAGCCTCAATGACCACATCTAAAATGATTGGGCTGTTTAAAGATAACGAAAAAACGCGAACCGAGTTTCTTTCTTTAATTCGATAACTTTAAAGAAGCTTGCTTCTCAAGAAAGATCAGCTATGGAGATTTATCCTTAGGTGTTAATGCATCTACTTTCTCGTGCAACATCCTAATTTCCTCTTTTAAGAACTCCATATGAGCAACCACTTGCTTTTCATGCTCCTTCTCACTTTTATACAGGGTCTTACCCACTACGCGCTGCTTTTTAACTTCATGTGTTAGCAACGCTGATAAACGCGACGTAATCGAAACAAACATAGCTATAGCAATTATCATCAACAGTATCCCTACTAGACGTCCTATCGATGAGCTTGGGACAACATCACCGTAACCCACAGTTGTCACTGTCTGCACAGCCCACCAAATACCATCCAGTGGCGTCTGCACACTGGGATCGATAAAACTAACCATCAATCCGAATATAACGGTAATAATACAGCTCACGAAAAAAATAGCTGTCATGTTGTTAAAGTAATAATATCGAGTAACTACACGCATGGATGGTGTCATAAAAATGAAAATCATGAATAATCTAATCATCTTTAATGGCAAGATTAACAACGCCAAATGGAAAATATCGATGAATACCAACAAGATAAGAACTAACAACATCATCCAGTTAGTGCAGAAAAAATGCCATCGATTTTTAACCACAATTAGCAAACTTATGTACTCAACAAATATTAATACCTGAAACAGACTTTGAACATGTAAAAAAATCTGATCCTTTGAGCCAAACCTTATACTCGTATCATCTGCAAAGAACAAACCAAGAATAATGCATATTAAAATCAAGAAAGAAAAAAATTTTTCCAACCGATGGGCTAAACTGGACTCCGATAAATCAACCCCTGCAACCCCAAATTTATTATGCCACCGTTTCATCATAAAACTCCAAATTCCATATCTTCAGCACTTGATCGAAATACACATATCAATCGTCAGCACGTCAACTGAGACTCAAATAATCCATCTCATATGAGTTATTTAAGGATACATTAATATAAATATCATACAATGGTCGGCCGACAACTCAAGGTGCTATACATGTCATCCATATCAACCCCAAAGATTATCTTGTGTCTCACGCCGCTAGTGGTAGCTTTGGCTTTCGCTATGGATATTTATGTCCCAGCTATACCAACGCTGACTCGAAGTTTCCACGTATCAATTGCGCAAATGCAGCTTACGCTTAACTTATTCATGATCATTAGTGGTTTCTCACAGTTAGTCTTCGGACCATTAACAGACCGTTTTGGAAGACGCATGATCACTCTCATGGTCCTCTGTTTGTTCACGATAGCTAGCATAATCTGTTCACAATCGGGCTCTCTCTCTATGTTGCTCATTGGCCGTATTCTTCAGGCCATGGGATCCTGTGGGATGTTAGTACTAGGGTTTGCTATTGCACGAGACCTATGTGATAACCATCGATTAGCGAAAGTCTACAGTTATCTCAATGGTGCTATTGCTATTTCTCCAATGTTTGCTCCCTTCATTGGCGGTTATCTTGATGTTCACTTTGGCTGGCCAGCCACTTTTGAAAGCCTATTGATCATTAGTCTTCTAGCCAGCACTCTTTATTTTTCATTCATACCCGAAAGCTGGCCTCAATCACAACGCATAGCACTCTCATCCTCGATCTTTTCTCAATATCTAAAGATTCTTAATCATAGGACATTCTTTATCTACACAGCTGCAAGCGCCTTTGGAATGTCGTACTTATTTATCTTTTGTGCGATATCACCCGTGTTAATTATCACCTTACTCAAAGTTCCAGAACTTCATTATGGCTATTACTTCTGCTTCATGGGAGTATCTCTTTTCGTAGGAAGCATCATCTCTGGATTGATTGTTGAAAGAATTGGTATATTTAACACGGTTATCTATGGGTTATTCATTACACTTTTTGGTAGCTTTATCATGCTCACTATTCATTGGTATTATGGACTTACTCTGTATGGATTCGTATTACCTATGGTCATTATTGGCATTGGTGGGACATTTTGCCTAGGCGCTGGAAGTGGCGGAGCTATGATTCCATTTAGCAAACAACCTGGTATGGCTACAGCCCTTAGTGGATCATGTAGATTTTTGTACGCCGGTTGTATTGGTTTAATCATATCTAAACACATACACTCCACGCTACCCTTAGCTATCCCCGCCTGTGTACAGAGTATCGTAGGAATCTGTTTGCTCTATTATCATCGTCATCAACTTCGCCTCATCGAGTAGATCAAAGGCATTGATTCGATATTACCTTAAGCCTTTAGATTTTAGATAACAGTGATATACTTAAAAAACAGACTCATTAAAAGTACTATTAACAATCTAGTAAACATCAACAGAATGACCTAGAAGGGTCACCTATTACTCGCTTTACCAGAGAACTCTACACATGACACAACCCATAGAAAGTGAAAGTTTCATCAACCATATATCCGTACTATTTATCTAATAATTAGCAACCACAATCATAGATTATAAGCTACAAACACCGATAAATTTTTTCTATAAGAAAAGGTGTGTGTTGCAGTAATCCGGTAAGATTTCTTATCGGGATTCAAGGAAGATTCAAAGTATGGAGACACTATCATGATTTAAAGATACGCTTGTCATGGTTACAGATACAGGTTCTGGGATCGGCAAGGCTGTGACTATAAGAATTGCAAAAAAAGGTCGAAATCTAATTCTTCATGATATCAATAACACTAACCTTGAAGAGATAAAACAATAAGTATCGAAAATAGCCGATGATTTTGGTTTTATTCATGCTCTAGGCCATAATGCTGGCATATTAAAATGCTATAAAACAGATCAAATGAAGGTGGCTGATTTTAAAAAAATACTCGATGTAAATGTGATAGGTACATTCATTATCAATAAAATGTGAGCGTCGGTGTCTAATTATTAAAGAACGTAAGTTATTAATCTTTCTTGGTAATTTTAACGAGATCAATAACTTACGCTCTTTCTATTTCTTTATGACATAACTCATTATAGACCATGAACCTTCAGAGGAATCAATTATAGAATTTGGATAATGGACTGCTCTAAGATAGATTTAAATATCGACGCACTCTAAGCATGGACATTCTTTGGTAGCACAGGAGTCACCCTCACGTCCTGGATTAACGCATGGCTCATCTTCAGGACCAGTACAACAGTTAGAAACATCATCAGGATCGGCTTGGCCGGAAGCGCAGAGCCAATCATACGAGGTTGGAGTGGGACATGAGCAATTATTGTAGTTACAACAGTTGTTAGGGTTATTAAACTTACAATTATCTTCATTGCCAGAATAAGCCTCACAGGTGTATGATGGAGTGATCATTTTTTGAGTTATATCTTCACAAGTTTTTGTACACTTTACTGCATAACTACTCATAGCTGTAATACTCAGCACAACTGCTACAAGTGTGATTAATAGCTGTTTCATTATTTTACTCCAATCATAATGGCATAACTCATTATAGACCAAAAATCTTTATTTGCTTGAAAATACAGAAAGGGAATAGCGACTATACCCGATAAATTCAATTATCGGGTGTAAGAGCTATTCCCTATCTCTATTAACGCTATGTCCGGTAATTACGATTACCGGCCATAAGAGCAAAATACACATATAGTGAGCGTCGGTGTCTAAGTATTAAAGAACGTAAGTTATTAATCTTTCTTGGTAATTTTAACGAGATCAATATTCCATGGCATTAATGCTTCATAATCTTCAGCTTTCTCGCAATAAGGTACTGCCTTCATGATTTCAACGTAATATTGATAAGGATCTAGTTTATGAAGCTTGGCAGAACGGATTAAGCTGAAGTGAAGGCATAGCGCTCTTGCGCCTTCTTGACTTCCTGCAAATAGAAAGTTCTTTCTAGCGATAACAAAGGGCTTTATTTCTCTTTCCGTATGGTTGTTGTCGATGAGGTAGCGACCATCTTCACAAAATCGCGTTAATCCATCCCAGTGACGCAGGGTATAGTTAATGGCTTTTGCTATTGGGGATTTTTGTGGCACTAAAGACTGCTTTTCTTCAAGCCATTGTTTGAAGTTAATCAGTAGTGGGACTGATTTTTCTTGCCTTATTGTCTTGATCTCATCGAAGGTTCTTTTTTCAGCTTTCATTCTTCTTTCAATATGATAGAGCTTGGCGTACACGCTCATAGCATGATGTGCCAGGCCTTTTTTCTTCGTTGTTTTGGTGATAGCTTCAAACTTTCTTCTTGCATGGGCGTTACAGAGCAATGACCCTACATGAACTTGTGCATATAGATCAGCGAAGAAGGAGTCCACATCAGAATGCACAGCACCCGAGAAGCCCTCAAACCAATCTTTGACAAACTGTTTGTGTTCTTTTTCATTGTATTCATAGACAATAGCCGCTTCTTTTTCACCTCCGCCTCTAAAACAATACGCATAAGACTTAGTCGTTGGGTTTCTTCCGGGCTCATTGAGTACTTGCAGGGTTGTAGCGTCCATTGATGCGATATCATGATCAATAATGCTGTCTTTTAAGCCATTTAACAGTGGCATGAGTGGTTTTGCCGTATCGACCACCCACCGAGATAGGCTCTGACGAGAAACGTTAATACCATAACGTGAAGCAAACTGCTTCTCTAAGTGATATAGAGGCTGTCTATCGTCGAATTTTGATACAATGATGTGTGCTAATAAGGATTCAGTGACTGGCACCTTCGGTAAGATTGTCGGGGGTACGCTGGCTGTTATGATGGATTGTTCACAGTCATTCTTACAAGCCACAACCTCTCGCCTTTGTTCAACGATTTCAAATGTGGCAGGGCGATAATCCAGCTTTTCAGTGACCTCATAGCGAATAAGGGATTTTTCGTTCCCACAAGCGCATTGTTTATCTTTTTCTTCAACGGGAACAATGACTATGCGTCTAGGCAGCTCTTTATTAGATTTAGAGCGCTTCCGGCGCTTGTGAGCTGGAATGGTGGTTTCATCGAACGCTTCTTTTAGCGGTTGAATCGTTGATCCATTGCCTAACTCAAGCTTTCCTTGCGCGGGATGTTCGAACCGCTCTGATTTCGTGCCAAATCGATGGCGCCTTAAGTCGGCTATGATATGTTGTAGCTGTTCTATATATTGATCCTGATATTCAAGTTTACTGTCCAGGAGTTCGATTTTAGTTTCTTGGGACTCAATTTTAGCTTCTAAATCCTCGTAAGATAAATCCGACTTTCTCACTGCATTAACCCCTTTTGAATGTGTGTGCATCATACCATTTGACACCTTAGGTCTCATCTTTTTATTTAATAATAATGCTTTATTTTATGGGGTTTTTTAACTTTTTGAGTCATAAAACTAATCCCTGAAAGCAACCACTGCAACTGGTTATGACTCAGCGTAAAAACATCATTTGTTGGGTCAGGCAGTTTAAAACGGCCTTTCTCTAACCGACAATAAAGCAGCCAGAAGCATGATCCATCAAAGTAAACCATTTTCAATTTATTACCTGCACGGTTTCGAAAGAGGAATAACTCACCCGAAGCGGGATCTTTATCGAGTGCATCAACAATCAATACCATTAATCCATTGAGCTGCTTTCTGAAATCAACCACTGCAGGATAGAGCCAGATCTTTTTGATACAGCTTAATATCACATCAAACTGCTTATTATGTGATTAAGTGCCTCACTTGATACCACCTCAAGCGTGCTACCATTACCTAGTCGTATGATCGCTAGAGGTTCATTAGCGTTAGTGATTCTTACAGGAATAAGTGGATGGGTTTTATTATTTAATTTCGTGCACCAATACAGAAATTGATGGTAGTTAAGTGAGTTAGCTCGACAAAAGGCCGCTTTACTCTTGCCGCTTTCATTGCAGGATTTAACCAATTCTTCCCATTCACCTATCGATTTACTTTCTGCCATATCTTACTCCTTGGTTATGCAAAACCAAAGTATGGCTAAGTTAAATTATTTAGCTAGGGTGTAGTTGCTGTGACGGTTACAATAAAATATTAGTGCCTCATTTTAATAAAAAACGAAAGAAGCTATATTGTTAATATGTTATCTACTGCTGAATTTCATCCACATCCTTATTTGAGCGCATATTCTGCATCAAAAGGTGCTATAAAACCCTTCACAAGCACAAGATCGATAGCCATTAAATATTTTAAACATGCATTAAGAACAAACTCTATTCAGCCAGGATCTATCAGCACACAACTTAGCGAAAACTTCACTATTCCCACTGAGGCAGATACCCCGCTATTAAATTATCTCACTCCTTTTGGCCAACCATATTGGGTTACTCCAGATAAAATTTCTGGAGTTATAGCAATGCTATGCTCTGATGATTCCTTTCATATCACAGACACTGAGCTTATCTTAAATGGCGCTAGAGTCTAACAAAGAACTCTATATATACCATTGACCAGCCCTCTAATATTGATCATTAAATCAGGTCAAACAGCGTCATAAATACATTATGGCTTTTAACTGTTTAAGTTTTCTTGCTCAGAGAAATCTTTAAAGGGATTATGAATCAATGCATTACGCAAAGAGAAAGTAAGTTCTGTGAAAGAGAAATACATTTAATATTTCCTTAGGGTTATCTATAAAATGCCTTCTCAATCAAGCCATATAGTAACTTTGGCAATAGCATAGCAACTAATCAATAAATGGGAGAGAAATATCAATGCTACTGAAAACAAAACCCATCTGTTTAGCATTGTTGTTTTTTATTACCCCGACTTTATATACAGCAATGTTATTCCTCAATATACCGGCTTCATCTCACTTTAAACTGCTATTAATATTGGTTTTTATTGGATGGATTTCGTACTTAGTTTGGTAATGACTAGCTGCAAAGCAACTTCAAAATCATATTAAGTCAAAAAGCCGCCCAGTATATTCATCTTTTAAAAAACACTTTATCACCATGATCATTTTGAATCATATTGTTTTGCCAATATGCCTGTTTTGGGATCTATGTTCTGGAATTGGCCACCCTTCTCATCATTATACTATTTAAGTTGTATACATGATTACTATAGCTTGCGCCTATGTTTACGTAGCCATGTGTTATTTTATCTCGCAAATGTTATTACTATATTCACCTAGTAGGAAAAACACCATATCATCCGATATAAGAACGCTTTTTTTATTTATATTTATTGGCATATGGTTTATACAACTAAAAATTCAAAGGTTATCTCAATATGATTAATCAATCTTATGATAAAGATTTCTTAGATCTACACTCAAAAAAACCTGTTATATAGAAAGTCCATAAGTATTTAAGATTACAAACTGAGCCGATAAAACTATTCTCTCTTTAACAGTGAGCATGTATGGTAAATATTTTATGCTTGCTGACCACCGACCGTCATACCATCCACTTTCAACGTTGGCTGACCAACACCCACTTCAACCGACTGACCATCTTTACCACACATGCCTTGCCCTTTATCAAAAGCCAAGTCATTACCGACCATGGACACTTTATGTAAAACCTCAGGACCATTACCAATTAATGTTGCCCCTTTAACGGGGTAAGTCACTTTCCCATCTTCAATCAAATAGGCTTCACTCGCACTAAATACAAACTTTCCTGAGGTAATATCAACCTCCCCACCAGCAAAATCGACAGCATATAAACCCCGCTTTACCGAAGCAATAATCTCATCAGGCTCACTCTCACCGGGCAACATATACGTATTCGTCATCCGCGGCAGCACTAATGAAGCATACGACTCACGACGACCATTACCGGTTGAGTTTTTCCCCATCAATCTCGCATTCAAACGATCGTACATGTAACCTTTTAAACGACCATTTTCAATTAACACTGTGCGCTGCGATGAAGTACCCTCATCATCGATCGTTAATGAGCCTCGTCGATCTGTTATCGTTCCATCATCAACAATGGTACATAACGGTGAAGCTACCAATTCTCCCATCCGATGACTAAACGCGGAACTGCCTTTACGATTAAAGTCAGCCTCCAAACCATGACCAACCGCTTCATGCAATAATACTGCAGGCCATCCAGGTGCTAACACCACTGGCATCATACCCGCAGGTGCTGGTACAGCTTCTAAGTTCATACACGCTTGCTGAACAGCTTTATCGACATATTGCATAGCAATATCATTATCGATAAAAAATTGATAATCCGTGCGACTTCCACCACCAGCATTACCCACTTCTCGTTGCCCATTATGCTCAACAACGACACGTACAGAACAAGATACTAGTGGGCGAATATCTGCGGCCAACACACCATCGCTATTAAGTACTAACACCGTGTCGTACGAAGCAGATAATTGGGCAGTCACTTGCCTGACTCGAGAATCTTTTGCACGGGCAACCGCATCAATACGTTGTAACAAAGCTACTTTATTGTGGTCTGACAATGAAATTAATGGGTTAGCTGACGAATACAAAGCTTTAGGAGCCGTCCTGCTTAACAAGGCAATTTGCCCTGTTTGACCGCCCTGAACAATGGAGCGCGCAGAAGAAACTGCATTGGTTAATGCGATTTTAGAGATGTCATCGGCATAGGCAAAACCCGTTTGAGAACCGCTCATCACACGCAAACCAAAGCCACGCTCCATATCAAAATCAGCTTGCTTAACTATACCTTCATCTAACACCCAACTCTCTTCCACTGAGGATTGCAAATAGACATCTGCATAGTCGACAGAAGCTGACATTGACTTTCCAAGAACCGACTCTAACAAACTCAACTCAATCTGGTCAGGCTCCAATAAATCATCTGATACTTGTTTAATAATATCCATCGTCTTCCTCACTTACAGACTTAATATTGCTGGCGTGATAACCCCGCCTGCAAGACTGCTACTAATAAAGGCCAAATCAAATAACCTGCAACCCAAGGTGATAATAAACACCAAGCACTCATGGATAAGCCTATATATTGTAAAACCACCCACTGCAAACATTGATTAGCCATTACTAATAACGTCACAAAAAATCCTTGTTGCCAAATGGGTAAGCTTGATAGTACTTTTTGAAATCGTGCTGCAATAAAAATAACGATCACATATCCAAAGGCATGCAATCCCAATAATGCACCCGTAGCTAAGTCCATCAATAGACCTAACAGGCAAACAGTAATCAAACTTCGAGGAGAGTCATCTTTAATTGTCCAAAACAAACAAACCAATAATAGCGCATCAGGGAAGATCCATTGCCATACCACAGTCAATGGCAGCATATTCCAACACATTGCAAATAACACCGAGACACACCACACGGCACGAACTCGCCAACGTTGATACTTAATATCATAATCACTGGTGATCATTAGTTTTCTCGATAAGTTGAGCGACAGATTGTTTCAAAGCCGCATGGTCTGGCCACGCTAACAAAACTTGTTCAGAGCGATCAATGTGCGCCAAGATAGATAGAGTAATGGTAGCTTGATGACTACCCTCTACAGGAGTAATCGCTTTTACTCGTCCGACAGGGTAGCCTGCAGGAAAGCGCAAGCCAAATCCAGATGATACAAACAAGTCTCCAACCTGAATATCTTGAGATCCATAACCATGCACTAATTGCATGGTATGAGATCGTCCGAGACCCTGCGCCACTGCTCGCACACCACTCCGCTGATCTAAGACTGGGATAGCAAACTCTTTATCAGAAATTAATAAGACTTTACTCGTGTCTTGCGTGACACCCACCACTTGCCCCATGATGCCATATGCATCTAAAACAGGCTGCCCCAATGAGACACCCAAAGCTTTTCCTTGATTTAAAATCACTTGATCTAATGAAGGGTCAAGGTTGATCGAGAGTAATTGAGCAACCTTCACATCACCTTGTACCGTATCAGTGGAACGTAATAGTTCTTTAAGCTGATTATTTTCTCGCTCTAACACTAACATATGATGCAGCTTAGCCTGCAATAAGAGTTGCTGCGCACGCAATTTGGCGTTTTCTTCAATTAATGCTTTCTGTGATGTCACACTCACACCAACCCAATGCGTAAACCGAAGAGGAAGATCGACTAATGCACGAAAGGGTGAAGCAATAACCTCTGCCTGATTACGCCAATAATGAAATGTCGCCAAGCGTTGATCGCATACCATCAGAATAACGACAAAACATACGCAAATAAAACACTGTATTAATGAAGTGGATGTGGATCGAAAAATAGTTTTCATAAGCCCTATCTCTTCCAGTGAATTAACACTCAGCTATTGTTAGAACACACTACATAGAACCTGCCATTTCACGCTGCACAATCATACTACGATGATGGGCATAGTATGCAGCTCCTAGCAAAACGTGCGGCGGTTCAATTAAACCTACCACTGGAATTGATTGGCGAAAATCCGTATACACCGATGCTGAAGCTAAACCACGCTGTAAACTATCGCGATACTGGTCAGAAAAAATTTGTGGGACACGCTCCACTAAACCACCAGCCATCCAAATGCCACCTGATGGCATAAAAGCTAACTGAACGGTACATAGGAACAGCCCTAAATACCACGTATACAACGATAATGTTTGCTGAGTCGTCTGTGAATCTTGAGCAACCTCAATTTGAACTTGACGAGGTGACACAGGCTCTTTAAGTCCTGCACAAAACTGATGCAATAAAGCCAATCCACGACCTGATAATACGGTTTCAAATGACAAGGGTAAATCGGGGTAATTTAACTTCAAAAAATCTAGCCAAGCGTTATGACGATCCATATCTTCTTTTGAGGCAGAGGGTGGGCACGATAAACCAATATGCCCCATTTCATTATGACCCAGCCATAACTCACCACTAGGCAACATGACCCCATCTTTTAAACCCAAACCTGTTCCCATACCAAACGCTATGCGACGACCATGTGGATCCATTGTGCCAGGATTAATCGTAATAATACCTTCCGAATAACAGCGACCCGCATCAATAAAACCTCGACAAATCACTGGGGTGTAGTCATGCACAACGCTCAGCTCTGGCCAATGTTCACGTGCAGCCACGGTACCCAAATGCATTTCGAATGGATAAGGATTTGCATTAACCAGCTTTTCTCCGTCATAGATACCAGCACCAGCAATACACATCGCATCGGCATCAGAGAAACGAAGACCTAAGTTCATTTCAAAACGCTCAACCATAGCATCAAGAGAATCTACTTCTGTTAAACGTACGGTATCGGTTTTTTCGAGCGTATATGACTCATCTTCACTGACTGAAATATGAGCCGCAGCACACTTAGTACCACCTAAATCCCATACAATATACGAACGTGCGCTCATAGAACCACCACTATTTAATCATCCTGAATTAATTGACTATATAAAATAGATTTATTCGTGTGCCAACAGGTTGCCACCCAACATCTCGATAAGCTCTAATGCACGGCCACCACCACGGGCGACACACGTTAGAGGATCTTCAGCAACTAGCACAGGCAGACCGGTTTCTTCCATGAGTAAACGATCTAAATCTTTTAACAAAGCACCGCCTCCCGTCAACACCATACCGCGCTCTGCAATATCCGATGCTAATTCAGGTGGCGCCTGCTCTAAAGCTGCCCTAACAGCACCCACAATACCGGTTAACGGTTCTTGCAGGGCTTCTAAAATTTCATTGCTATTTAATGTGAAGCTACGTGGCACCCCTTCAGCTAGATTACGCCCACGCACTTCTATTTCTTTAACATCACTCATTGGGAAAGCAGTACCGATGTCTTGTTTGATACGTTCTGCTGTGGTTTCACCGATCAATGAACCGTAGTTACGACGAACATAGTTGACAATCGCCTCATCAAAACGGTCACCCCCTATACGGACTGACTGAGAATACACAACACCATTCAATGAGATAATCGCTACTTCTGTGGTACCACCACCAATATCAACCACCATAGAACCCGTAGCCTCATCGACCGGCAAACCGGCACCCATCGCTGCAGCCATTGGCTCTTCAATCAAATAAACATCACGTGCACCAGCTCCTAGTGCAGACTCTTTGATGGCACGGCGCTCAACTTGGGTAGAACCACAAGGTACACACACTAAAACACGAGGACTAGGACGTAAAAATTTTGTTTCATGCACTTTATTGATGAAATGCTGAAGCATTTTTTCTGTGACATGAAAATCTGCAATCACTCCATCTTTTAGAGGGCGTGTGGCTTTAATGTTTCCTGGCGTACGACCTAACATTCTCTTGGCTTCTGAACCAACTGCTGCAACACGACCTTGACCAGAAGACATATCTTGTCGTAATGCCACCACAGAAGGTTCTGCCAATACAATACCTTGGTCACGAACATAAATAAGTGTGTTGGCTGTTCCTAAATCGACTGAGATATCATTGGAAAACAGACCGCGAAGCTTTTTAAACCACATAATTTGTACTCTAAGTTAACAATTACAACGTTAGGGCCGTTTAAACCCCTTGAATTTTTCGAATCATACTGTAACTGATAAAAGGACACCCGTCGAGCCCTCACAAAACATAATCTAACTATCGACAATCATTCACCAATTAACATCTAGGGACGACATCATTACGCAAAATACGATCAACCTGCGCGCACTAAAACCTTCACTTCATTAAAGGACTCGATTATCATCGCAGAAACTTCACTGAAATAGGATCAGCATGGCTCTCTCTTCCAAAGAACTCACACAATTGGCCAATCTAGCTAAACTAGACATGACCAACATTAACATTGACCAAT
This sequence comes from Coxiellaceae bacterium, assembly GCA_011523685.1. GTDB lineage: Bacteria > Pseudomonadota > Gammaproteobacteria > Coxiellales > Coxiellaceae > UBA9148. The sequence continues at coordinate 83,829 of WTGG01000020.1, forward strand.
TGCAAAACAAAATTGGTTATTTCCTTACCCTTGCCAATCAACTTAGCGAAGTGAATATAAATGATATTCAACCGCTCACTCACCCGTTGGACATGCAACAACGCCTCCGAAATGATGAAGCCAGTAGCACCTATGACCCTAAAATCCATCAAGATCTCACCAAGCATGTTCGAGACAATCTATACGTCGTACCTACCGTATTGGACTCATCTAACTAGGAAACCACCATGCACCACACCCAAACATTAGCTGCCCTACGTGATGATTTAGAACACAAACGTGTCTCATCTCGCGAACTCACACAGCATTTTCTTGATCGCATCCACCAATATGATCAGGACTTAAACAGCTTTATTACAGTGACTGCCGAACAAGCTCTCAAACAAGCTGATCACGCCGACCAGCTACGCGCTCAAGGGCAAGCACAACCTCTTACAGGAATCCCTCTCGCTCACAAGGACAACTTTTGCACCCAAGGTGTCAAAACCAGTGCAGCCTCAAAAATGCTGGATAACTTTATTGCACCCTATAACGCAACCATCATCGATCGCTGTGAGCAAGCCGGCTTAGTAATGCTAGGTAAAACCAACCTTGATGAGTTTGCTATGGGCAGCACGAATGAAACCAGCTACTACGGCGCTGTTAAAAACCCCTGGAATAGCCAACACTCTCCCGGCGGTTCATCGGGCGGATCTGCAGCTGCTGTGGCAGCACGCTTGACGCCCGCCGCAACCGGCACTGACACAGGCGGCTCAGTTCGACAGCCCGCAGCATTTTGTGGACTAACAGGCGTTAAACCGACTTATGGTACTATTTCACGATTTGGCATGATTGCATTTGCATCCAGCTTAGATCAGGCCGGCGTCTTAGCACACACCGCTGAAGATTGCGGCCTCTTACTGAATCTCTTAGCAGGACATGACCCCAAAGACTCAACCAGTCTTAAACAAGCCCTACCCGATATGACCAGCACACTCAATCAATCGATCAAGGGACTCACCCTTGGCATTCAAGAAGAATACCTGTCAAAAGATTGCGACCCTGCCATTGCTGATGCTATTTCACGTGTTGCCGATCAACTGCAATCACAAGGCGCCAAACTCAGACCAGTAAGTTTACCTCATACCGAGTACGCCCTGAGCTGTTACTACACAATAGCACCAGCTGAGTGCTCCTCTAATTTGTCTCGCTATGATGGCGTGCGATTTGGTTACCGCTGCGACAACCCTAAAGATCTTGAGGATAGCTATCGCCGCTCACGCAGCGAAGCTTTTGGTGATGAGGTACAACGACGCATTCTCATGGGAACCTATGTTTTATCCGCAGGTTACTATGACGCCTTCTATGTCAGAGCACAAAAAGTACGCCGATTAATTCGTGATGACTTTTTGAGCGTATTCACTGATGTTGATGCACTGCTAACTCCTACCACCCCATCAGTGGCATTGGCCCTAAAACTAACAGGCGAACATGCTAAATCGGATCGATACACCACTGCGGTTAATTTAGCTGGATTACCTGCTTTAAACTTACCTTGCGGTCAACATCAAGGCCTACCCATCGGTGCACAGCTGATTGGTCCTCATTTGCATGAACATCGCCTATTACAAATTGCGCATCAGTATCAACAACACACAGAATGGCACAACACCATTCCGACTCCGTTTCAGCAACAGGAGGTCAAAGCATGAACTGGGAAACTGTCATCGGCTTAGAAGTTCACGCCCAACTAAGCACTCAATCCAAACTATTTTCTGCATCAGCAACGAGCTTTGGAGCAGAGCCTAATCAACATGCATCCATTATCGATTTAGGCTTACCCGGAACACTCCCTGTCGTTAATCAAAAAGCCGTAGAACTTGCTGTACGCTTTGGCTTAAGTATAGATGCACAAATCACACGCCAATCAGTATTTGAACGTAAAAACTACTTCTACCCTGACCTTCCCAAAGGCTATCAAATTTCACAATTAGAGCATCCTATCGTGCAAGGCGGTCATTTAGATATCACACTCAATGACAACACCAAACGCATTCGAATTAATCGTGCTCATCTAGAAGAAGATGCTGGAAAATCCATTCATGAAGGCTGGTCTGGAGAAACTGGATTAGACTTTAACCGTGCTGGAACACCACTGCTAGAAATTGTCACCGAACCCGACTTCCGCTCTGCCGAAGAGGCCGTAACTTATTTAAAAACATTACATCAATTAGTGCGCTATCTTGGAGTGAGTGACGGCAACATGCAAGAAGGCTCTTTTCGTTGTGATGTTAACTTATCCATACGCCGCCACGGTGATGATACGCTCGGAACACGTACCGAAATTAAAAACTTAAACTCTTTTCGATTTATTGAGCAAGCCATCTTATTTGAACGCGACCGTCAAATTGATACGCTTGAACGCGGCCAACGCATCACACAAGAAACTAGACTCTATGACCCGCAAAAAAACCTAACACGCACCATGCGCAGTAAAGAAGAAGCAAACGATTACCGATATTTCCCAGATCCAGACTTACTCCCTGTCGTCGTTGAACAAGCTATGATTGACACCATTCAAACTGAACTACCTGAGTTACCCTCAGCCAAAAAAGAACGCTATACGAACACTTTAAAGCTGTCTATTAACAATGCCGAACAGCTGATTCAACACCTGGAAACTGCCACCTATTTCGAACAAACCTTAGCGGCCATGACAGAACCACAGCCAACCTTAGTCGCCAATTGGATTAATGGCGAACTCACAGCAACTTGCTATCGTGAGAATCAGCGAGTCAGCACCTGCCCGATACAACCAGAACGGCTCGCCGAGCTTTTACAAGCCGTCCAAAATGGCACTATCTCTAATACAATTGCGCGTGAAGTTCAGCAACACTTATGGACACACCCTAATGATCATGCTGATCAGGTGATAAAAACTCAGGGACTGGCACAGATCAATGATAATGATGCCTTGGCGACACTGATCGATGAGATCATTGAAGAATTTCCAGACCAGGCTAACGAGTTTAAAGCTGGCAAGGATAAACTTCTGGCTTTTTTTGTGGGTCAAGCGATGAAACGTACACAAGGCAAAGCGAATCCTGCAACCGTTAATACACTGCTACGAGAACGATTACGCTAAGCGGGTAAGTCTACTTAAACCAGCTTGTTTACAACGTAAGCTATATGCCTGGATCATTAAAGCTAGCGAAGGTTTTTGTCACTTACTAGGAAGAACAATACAACAACCCAACTTCTTTGATATCAACAAACGTGCTAACCTTATTGCATCATCAATATTGGGTAAAAATCATGGGCGATCAATCAGTCGGAGATATTATTATCATTGGCGGAGGTGGCTTTGGTGGCCATAGCCAGAACTTTCTCATAGAAGACTACATCCTTAAACAAGCACGATGCGATAACCCTTCTATTTGCTTTCTACCCACAGCAAGTGCTGAAAACGATGCCTACATTGCACGATTCTTTGAAGTCTTTTCAAAATTTCAATGTTAACCGAAAGTCTTAAGACTTTTTCAGCGAACACCTGATGTTAAATCCTTAATACTTAACAGTGATATTATCTACGTAGGCGGTGGTAATACAAAAAGCATGCTCGCTGTGTTTAAAGCCTGGGGAATTGATCAGTTATTACAACAAGCCAACCAACAAGGCGCCGTATTAGCAGGCGTGAGTGCTGGAATGATCTGTTGGTATGAACAAGGCATTACAGACTCCTATCAAGATAAGATGGATATCTTACCTTGCCTATCAATGATTCCTGGCTGCGCATGCCCTCATTATGATAGTGAAGGCGATCGCCAACCATTAGTACACCAACTGATTAAGGACAATATCATTGAAGCATGTATAGCCGTTGAAGATGGAGCTGCTGTACATTACAAGGATCACAAACATCATCAATCAATTGCTTTTCAGCCTCACAAGAATGCTTATACCGTCAAATTAGTTGATGGCAGTATCACTGAAGAAAAACACATCATGAGTTCATTAACTTAAGTCATTCACTCAGACAAATCTTGCATGACACAAGTTAAGCCGTTGAATGGAACAGCGACAAAAACCATCCATTGCAATAAAACTCTATGAATACTTTTCCTTTTACGTTCTTGAGTTTATTCATCATTACACCGGTCAAATTGACAACGTAAGATTCAATTGAATTCAACCTTTAATGAGGTTTATCCTAATTCAATAATACAAATTATCGGGTGTTTCGGATATTCCCTATCTCTGTTTTCGAGCAAAAGAAGAGTCATGGTCTATAAGCAGATTTGGATTCCTCATCATTTTCATAATCAATTTGCTCGGCAGGCAATGCACGATTAAGTTTGCAACGACCTTTCTGAACTATTTCTTTTTCGAATATAATAGCTGCAACAAAAACTGCCAGCATCATAGGCATTAAAACAAAAAGGGGTAACTTATCATCACGCACTTTTGGCTGTTCTTCGATTGATTGATTTGTAGAGTTGGTATAGTTGAGAAATCCAATGGTGATCATTGACACATTATTATCATTCATAAATTTCCACACATTTTGCTCTTAATCAGACTTCCTCCTGAATTTATACACTTTAATGTTGCAAATATATAGCTTTTTATTACCATACATAACAAAACATATACCTTAACTTAAACTTCCGTCCGCCTTCGATATATATTCAAATACAGTTTTATGAATTTTCAGTGTAAAATACCTTGAAGATATCAGCGCCCCCCTTTTTTTTCATGACTTTTTTAAAAAGTTTTAAGATGATCGAACGTTGTTGATGATTTTTTTTATTACTATATTTTTTTTGTAATTTGCATTACTCACACTCAGATATCTTTTGGCAGGCCAATTGAATACTCTACCCAAAGTCTTTCAGTCTTTTTCAATCATACACATAGCCTTGTAACTTCCTGTTTACACTACAAATAGTCATGTCTTTTTATTATTAACTATAATTAAAGGGCGTCATACAAAGGAGACTTAATTATGATTAAGACCATCAAAATATTCATACTGGCCACAGCTTTATTAACACTATCGCCATACACATATGCAGATTACCCACAGTACCCTCAATGCTATCAAGATTGTAAAAAATGGGGTATCAAACTATTAGGTCACACCCCATCTAACGCGGTCTGCTTTAATCAGTGTAGTATTGATTGCAGCCAAGGTCATCAAGGCTGCATTAAGTTATGTAACCAAATCAAAAAAGAGCACATCATGTTATGGTTTGTTAATTGTAAAAATGACTGTCAGAAAGCCTGCGTGACTGCTGACTAAGCTGTTAATGACACAGTATCTAAATATGATTGATGCAATAAACACGCCATAACCTTGACCTTATCTTGCTGAACCACCCAGGTCATTCGTGTATCGCTGGATGTAAACCAGCGAATGGTCACACCTAACTGACTCGCTGCAGAAAGGATATCCGTTGCTACTGAAGGCTGTGTCATTAATTGTTTTCCTATTAATGAGACCTTAGCTAAGGCCTGCTGACTCTCAACACTTCGACAATTAAAATCACCGCATAGACGTTCTGCTATTATCTGTGTTTGTTCATAATCATCATAATGAACTGTAAAATTTAAATCTGAACAGTGCGCATCGCCTTGGTGACTTTGTATAATCAAGTCAATGTCGATCATTGCATTACGCATCATCTGACGTAATGTCACTACGAGAGCATCCCAATCTAACAACCCTGTTAATGTAAATTGCACTTGATTAGATTGACAGGCAACGCCTACCCATGGTGAAGGATTATGAGTATCATGCCTCACTAATGTTCCTTCATCTGGATCAAACGTGGAAGCAATCCGCAAAGAGATATGATGCTGATAACAATAATCTAATGCTTGTTGCTGCATCACCCTTGCACCCAACTGTGCCATTTGTTGCATGTCTGCCAGTGAAATTTCTGTTAATCGTCGTGCTGTTGGAACCACCTTAGGATCGGCAGAATATACACCATTAACGTCGGTATAAATGTAACACGCTTCTGCCTGTAGCACGCCCGCTAAAACCACTGCGGACATATCGGATCCACCACGGCCTAATGTCGTGATATCCCCTGCTGGATTTTCGCCTTGAAAACCGGTCACCACCACCACTTGACCTACCTCTAAATGTGACCAAATTCGTTTTGGATCCACTGACTCAATGTGTGCTTTATTGTGTAAGGCATTGGTACGAATACCGGCTTGAAATCCCGTGAGTGAGACAGCTGGTATTGACTGCTCTATCAATAAAAGACTTAACAATGCTGCACTGGCTTGCTCTGCTGAAGCCAACAAAGCATCGTATTCACGAGGGTTAGGCAATGCTGATATTGCACGGGCTGATTGTACCAACGCATCTGTATGCCCAGCTGACGCAGAAACAACGATTACTAATTGCTGACCAGACCGATGTGCTTGTGCAATGATTTTTGTTACGGCTTTAAGACAGGAAAGATCAGCTAACGACGAACCACCAAATTTTTTAACCAGCAATGACATATGCCATATTCCTTAGTCTTCAAGCACCTTACCAGCTTGACATTGCTGTTCAACCCAAGTCATCACTGATTGCAATGCTGTGTTTAAATGTTCAGGCTGATCACCACCGCCTTGAGCAAAGTCAGGTCGACCACCACCTTTACCACCTACTTGTTGAGCGACATGTTTCAATAAATCGCCTGCTTTAAAGGTCTTTGTTAGATCTTGGCTCACGCCAGCCACAATATGAATTTTACCTTCAACCACTAAGGCCAAAACAATCGCATATGTCGAAAAACGCGAACGGAGCTGATCGAGCAAATCACGTAATGCACTACGATCAATATCACACACCACCTGTGACAACACCTGTACGTTAGAGACACTGACAGCTTGTGCAGACAATGCATCAACCTGCTGTCCCAATGAAGCGCGCTGCAACTCATGAATAGTACGCTGCTGCTGCTTTTGATTCATTAACACCTGACTCACTTTAGCGACTAACTCTAATTCAGGCACACTTAATTCCTGTGATAGATGCCTCGTGGTCGTTCGTTTGGCCTGCACCCACTCCAATGCATAGCGCCCCGTTAGTGCTTCGATTCGTCTGATACCTGAAGCTGTAGCTGCCTCGCTAATGATGACAAAGAGCCCAATATCACCAGTACGCTCAACGTGTGTTCCACCACATAATTCTTTAGAGCCTTCACCCATCGTTATGACGCGGACATCATCATCGTATTTCTCACCGAATAAAGCCATGGCACCTGCTGACTGTGCATCTTCCATTGACATAACGGCCTGCTCAACCACATGATTAGCACGAATCATGGCATTAACCTGATCTTCGACCTGCTGCCACTCACCTGCAGTTAATGCTTTAGGGTGTGAGAAATCAAATCGTAATCGCTCTGCTTCTACTAATGAACCTTTCTGAAAAACATGCTCGCCTAACTGATCACGCAAGGCTGCATGCAATAAATGGGTTGCTGAATGGTTAAGCTTTATATCTTCTCGCTGCTCATCAACACAAGCTTCTAACGTCATAGCTGTATGCATCGTACCCATGAGCATACGACCAATGTGCAAAATGGCTTTACCATGTTGTTGCGTAGTCAGTACTTGAAACTTCATCCCAGGCGCCGTTAAAACACCACTATCTCCGACTTGACCACCTGACTCTGCATAGAATGGCGACTGATCTAAAATCACAATAGCTTCTTCACCTTCGTGTAGTTCATTAACCGGTAAGTGATCGTGTAATAATGTGGTCACTGCAGCTGAAGAAACTCGGTGATCATATCCTATAAAAGTTGTTTCATCCGCAATATGAACATGCTTCATATCACCAGCGGTAAACTGCTGCGCTGCTTGAGACTGTCGACGTTGCACTGCCATTGCACGCTCAAAACCAGCTTCATCAATTAACAGATCACGCTCTCTTGCCATATCAGCTGTCAAATCAGGAGGGAAGCCGTAAGTGTCATACAGACTAAAAACAACATCACCAGGCACCACATCACCTTCTAAATGAGCAATCGCCTGCTCAAATAACTTCACACCCGTTGCTAAGGTTTTGGCAAAGCTACGTTCTTCTCGTTCTAACGTTTGTTCAATTAACGATTGAGTTTTACGTAATTCAGGAAAAGCTGCGCCCATCACAGAAACTAAGGTTGGCACTAACTTATAGAAGAAAACCTTATTAACACCTAGCTTGTAACCATGACGAATAGCTCGACGAATAATACGCCTCAATACATATCCTCGCCCTTCGTTTGAAGGCATCACACCATCAGCAATCAAAAAGGCACTCGAACGAATATGGTCTACCACCACTCGCAATGATTTATTAGATAAACTCGGACAGTCTAACAACTCACCCGCTTTCTTGAGTAATTTTGCAAAAACATCGGTATCAAAGTTATCAGTGACACCTTGCATAACCGCAGCAATACGCTCCAAACCCATACCCGTATCAACACAAGGTTTTGGTAAAGGTGTCTTCACGCCTTGCGCATCACGATTAAATTGCATGAATACTAAATTCCAAATCTCAACGTAACGATCGCCATCTTCATCAGGAGAACCTGGAGGACCACCAGGAATATGATCACCATGATCATAAAAGATTTCTGTACAAGGCCCACAAGGACCCACTTCACCCATCGACCAAAAATTATCTTTATCACCACATCGAGAAAAACGCTCACGACTGACCTCTAATTCTTCTAGCCAAATAGCCTCACTTTCTCGGTCACCTTCATACACCGATACCCATAATTTATTCTCAGGAATACCCAAGACCACAGTTAGAAAATCCCAGGCAAACTCAATCGCTTCGCGTTTAAAATAGGCACCAAAACTAAAGTTACCTAACATTTCAAAAAACGTATGATGACGTGCGGTATAACCCACGTTTTCCAAGTCATTATGTTTACCACCTGCGCGCACACAACGCTGTGACGACGTAGCTCTGTCATAATCACGCTGATCAATACCTAAAAAGACATCTTTAAAAGGCACCATACCGGCATTAGTAAATAATAACGTTGGATCGTTGGCTGGCACTAAAGAGGCACTCTTCACCACACGGTGACCTTTCTCTTCAAAATACGTTAAAAAAGCCTCTCTTAGGGCTTCACTACTCCAATGCTTCATGGGTTAATACTCTTTGTCTATTGATGTTGGAATGCCGTTTTTCATCCAGTCACTCACATGTTCCGGCTCAAAACCACGTGATAATAAATAGCGTCGCTGTTTAGCTTGGTCAGTTAACGAGGTCATTGATACGTCGTATTTTTTATGCCATATCCGTTTGATGATCTCTTGCCAACAATCAATCACTCGAATCGCATCGGCAATCACAGACGCATTAACGCGTCGCTGTTGTAACTGCTGAGTGATATACCGAGGTCCATAGCCTGACTCAGACTTTGACGTGACATAGCTTTCAGCAAAGCGAACATCACACTGCAGGTTTTCTTCTTGAAGCAACTGCAGTGCTTGTTCAATATCTTCAGGATTATAGTCATGCCGCGCTAATTTGCAATGCAACTCATACCGTGAGTGTTCTCGATAGGAGAGAAAATTCATTGCACGCTCACGAACGGATATCATGACATTACCTAACGCTTATTCTACGGTTTCAGCTTCCTCAGTGACAGCTGCTGTAGTTTGTAATAACTTTTGTCGTAATAATGTATCTAACTCATCAAACAACTCTGGATGCTCTTTTAAATAACGACGCACATTATCTTTACCTTGACCAATACGATCGCCATTATAGCTGTACCAAGCGCCTGCTTTATCAACCAGGCCTTCTGAAACGGCCAAATCAATGATCTCGCCTTCACGCGAAATACCTTCACCGTATAGAATATCAAAGTTCACTTGTTTGAAAGGTGGTGCCAATTTATTTTTGACCACTTTAACGCGTGTTTCATTACCTAGTATTTCATCACCCTTTTTAATCATACCGGTTTTACGAATATCTAAACGTACTGATGAATAGAACTTTAATGCATTACCACCTGTTGTGGTTTCAGGGTTACCGAACATCACACCAATTTTCATACGAATTTGGTTAATGAAAATCACTAACGTATTCGACTTCTTGATGTTACCTGTAAGCTTACGCAGTGCTTGTGACATTAATCGTGCTTGCAGCCCCATGTGCGAGTCACCCATATCCCCTTCAATTTCAGCTTTTGGCGTTAATGCCGCAACAGAATCGACGACAATCAAATCCACTGCACTGGAGCGCACCAACATGTCAGTGATTTCTAAACCTTGCTCGCCAGTATCAGGCTGTGAAACTAATAACTCTTCCACATTAACACCGAGTTTTTCTGCATAAACTGGATCCAGTGCATGCTCAGCATCCACAAATGCAGCCGTTCCACCTGCACGCTGACAAGAGGCAATCGCCTGCAACGTTAAGGTGGTTTTACCTGAGGCTTCAGGCCCGTAAATTTCAATCACACGACCACAGGGTAATCCACCAATACCTAATGCAACGTCTAAACTTAAAGATCCTGTGGAAATCACTTTAACGTCAGGTAAAGCGTTATCATCACCTAATCGCATAATAGAGCCTTTTCCATACTGGCGTTCGATTTGGGATAGTGCTGCTGTGAGTGCTTTTTGCTTATCAGACATGGTGTCTCCTTAAAATCTAAAATAGGTTGCTTATTCCGAGAAAGTCAGGCGCTATTATTCCACACTTTAGAGCGAAAAACACACCCGATATTTATCGAGATAATGATCATATTCTTACCAAAAATAAGACCATAGAATGATCAATGAGTCACTTGCATGTTAACGTCACTTTCCACCATACTAAATAAAAATAATGGAGCAAGGAGCGCCCCATGACCATCAATTTTAATTACCCACTCAGCCGACAACTGGTGATGTATTGTCAAGAACATCACATCACATTAGCTGTAGCAGAATCTTGCTCTGGTGGTAGCCTCAGTGAAGTCATCACATCGGTCCCAGGCAGCTCTGAAGTGTTCGATCGTGGGTTTATCACCTATAGTAATTCATCCAAAATAGAATGCTTAGGCGTCTCCTCCAGCGATATTGAACAACACGGTGCTGTATCAGAAGTCGTGGCCATCGCGATGGCCAAAGGTGCCTTGGAACATAGTCATGCTGATCTATCCATCAGCATTACCGGTATTAGCGGACCAACAGGCGGCACCCCTGAAAAACCTGTAGGCACCGTGTGGTTTGCTCTAGCCCACCATCACTCACCCACGATTAAAACACGTCAATTCATGCTCACCAGCGGCAGAAAACACATTCGCCGCAAAGCCACTCAACACGCCCTAGAATGGCTACTGCTTGGTTGTCACCAACTGACTGAAACATGATTTCCCTTGAGCTAACACTGTCTTAAAATAGAACACCCAACCCAACTAGCATGACAGAGACACGGACAGGATTTTGTGTGTATACTCTGCTCCAATAATTGGGTTATCAAGGAGTCTCACAATGTCATGGCTGAATTTTCTCAAAGCACCAACCCCTCCCACACCCCTAACGAACACCAAGACCATTGATCAACAATACCGTTATTGGCGAATTCGCATCTTATATAGTATGTATGCCGGCTATGCCTTTTTCTATTTTACGCGTAAAAGCTTTACCTTTGTGACACCACTACTCATCACACAAGCTCATATCAGCAAAACACAAATTGGCTTAATCGCTAGCGCATTTTATATCGCCTATGGCTTTAGTAAATTCATCAGTGGCATTATTTCAGACCGAGCTAATGCTCGCTATTTTATGTCTCTTGGACTAATTATTACTGGAATCACTAACATTTGGTTCGGCTTAACGGCCAACATTCACTATTTTCTTATCCTATGGATCATCAACGGTATCTTTCAAGGCTGGGGCTGGCCTCCGTGCGCTAAATTACTCACACACTGGTATTCCCAGCGTGAACGTGGGCGCTGGTGGGGAGCCTGGAACACCTGCCATAACGTTGGAGGCGCTCTGATACCTATTATTGCAGGCATCAGCGCAGCTTGGTGGGGCTGGCAAGCCGCTATGATCATTCCAGGAATACTAGGCATTGCCATGGGCTCATTACTGATCAATCGTTTGCGTGACACCCCAGAATCACTCGGCCTACCCACTGTAGAAACCTATAAACATGAACCCATCAACGCCACCAAACAACCGACACCATCGCTAAAAACCATACTCATGAAGTATGTCTTCAATAACCGTTGTTTGTGGATATTGGCTTTATCGTATGTCGTGATCTATGTCACTCGAACGGCTATCAATGATTGGGGAGCGGTGTACTTACATGAAAATGGCTATTCCATCACGAGTGCTGACAGCTGTTTATCATTTTTTGAAGTGGGTGGCTTTCTGGGAAGTCTAGCTGCAGGTTGGCTATCGGATACTGGATTTAAAGGGCGACGTGGACAAACCAATACATTATTTTGTATTGGCACCATCCTTGCTGTACTAGCACTCTGGGAGCTACCAGGCCATCATTATGCTCTTCATGCCGCGATATTTTTTGGTATTGGCTTTTTTATTTTTGGCCCGCAAATGCTGATTGGAGTTGCCGCAGCTGAGTTATCTCATAAAAAGGCTGCTGGTGCATCCACAGGCTTTATTGGCTTATGGGGTTATTTAGGAGCTGCCCTATCGGGGTACCCCATCGGGCTTGTCATCACCCATTGGCATTGGCAAGGATTTTTTACCACACTCATACTCTGTGCGATTTGCAGCGTCTTACTGCTAGCCTCTTTGTGGTCTAAGCGCTCTTATCACGACCAAACACCTCACCCATTCAATACTTCTCAAAAACCACAAGAGGACCCGCAACCGATCTAAGCCCTCCAAATAAACCTTAAGTATTATGACAGCTAAAGGGCATGACTAGCCCCTATTGATATGACAAAATGCCTGCCGATATCAGCTTATTTTCACCGACTCAACAGGCCTCCATTATGCGTAGAACAGTATCACAAAGTACAATACCAACATCAAAAAGTCACATCACATCACCCTACCCAAAGACCACCGAAAAAGACCCAAAAGAACAACCTGCCTCATGGGGGTGGTTTGTCTACGGAGATTGCACGCCGCCTACAGAGAACTTTCCAAAGTCATTATCTCGATCACGACCAGCCAAACAACAGATCCAACCCCACCTGCAAACAGGCACAAACAAACAAAACACAGCCATTTTGGACAGAAACATATCGCTCTCTGAATCCATACTGATTAACTGCCTAACATGCTGCCACACAACATTTAAACAACGCATCTTACACTGGACCGGAACCCATCAGAAATTGGAACCCCCAAAGAAAGAAACAGACAACAACCAAGAACCTGAAGTTTCTATTATCCTTAGATGATCATAAACACACCACAAAAAACTTTGACGTTGATGAGCTGGCAACGCACAATAGATCCTCATCAAAAGATAACGAGTTTTTCATGACCACCGACACTGCAACACCCTACAGCCAACACACACCGATGATGCGTCAATATTTAACCATCAAATCGCAATACCCCGATCTACTAGTGTTTTATCGCATGGGTGACTTTTATGAGCTGTTTTTTGATGATGCCAAGAAGGCTGCAGAACTGTTAAACCTCACTCTAACAGCACGTGGCAAATCCAATGATCAACCGATTCCCATGGCTGGCGTTCCCTTTCATGCCGCTGATAACTACCTTGCCAAACTGGTTAAGCTCGGCGAGTCTGTAGCGATCTGCGAACAAGTCGGTGATGTTGGAGCGTCAAAAGGCCCTGTTGAACGCGCTGTCACACGCATTATTACACCCGGCACGATCAGCGATGAAGTGTTACTCGATGCCACACAAGACTCCGTTTTACTCGCTATCTTTGAAACGGATCAAACCTTTGCCATTGCGACCTTGGATATCACCAATGGTGAATTTTTAATGGATGCTTGCTCATGTCTCAATACACTGCTTGCAGAAATTGAGCGCATTCACCCTAAAGAAATTCTGTTACGCGAAACATCGACACTGGCTGATAAGCTTGATAGTCAATACGCCATTCAATACCGACCTGAATGGGATTTCGATGGCACCAGTGGTCAACAACAATTATGCCAACAGTTTCAAACTAAAGACTTACAAGGTTTTGGTATTTTACATCAACCTCACGGCTTATGTGCTGCGGGTGCTTTATTACAATATGTTAAATACACACAACGCCAAACCCTACCTCACATTCAACGCCTACGAGTTGCTTCACACCATGACACCGTGATGATTGATGCAACAACACGTAAAAACCTAGAGCTGGTCACTAACACGCAAGGCGGTGAATCAAACACTTTGCTTTCAGTGATTGACCACACCAAAACTGCTATGGGTAAACGACAACTCCGTCGCTGGCTACAACAACCGATGCGAGACAAAGACACCTTACAGCAACGCCACAGTGCTATTGATAGCATTATGCAAGCACATCAATACACGAGCTTACAAGAAGCCCTACAACCCATTGCTGATTGTGAACGCATCTTAACGCGCGTTGCACTACGCTCAGCACGTCCTCGCGACATCATTGGATTACGTAATACCTTACAGGCACTTCCGGCCATTAAAGCCATTGTCCAACCGATGAAACAAGCCTATCTCAACAGCTTGTTTGATCAATTAGGTCACCATCCTAAGCTCCACCAATTGCTTGACAAAGCAATCATTGACAACCCACCAACCGTTATTCGTGATGGAGGCGTGATTGCTCCAGGATTTGATGAAGAACTGGATACTCTGCGCGCACTAAGCACTGATCAAACTGATTTTCTATTACAACTCGAACAACAAGAAAAAGAACGCACACAACTGAGCTCATTAAAAGTCGGCTATAATCGCGTGCATGGTTTTTATATTGAAATCAGTCGAGCACAATCTGAAAAAGCACCCGTAGAATACCAACGACGACAAACCTTAAAAAATACCGAACGCTTTATCACCCCCGAACTCAAAGCCCATGAAGATAAAGTTCTCAGTAGTCAAAGCCGTGCGCTCGCACGAGAAAAACAACTGTATGAACAATTACTCGATGACATCGCTTCACATTTAGAAAAACTGCAACGCATGGCAAATGCATTATCCACACTCGACATCCTGAGTAACTTTGCCGAGCGTGCCATGACACTGCAACTCACTAAACCTCAATTTGTCGATACACCCTGTGTGCATATCGAAGGAGGCCGTCATTGTGTCGTAGAGGCTGCAAGCAGCGAACCCTTTGTGCCTAATGATACCGAACTTAATGCACAATCACGCATGCTGATGATCACAGGTCCTAACATGGGTGGTAAATCAACCTATATGCGACAAACCGCCTTGATTACTTTATTGGCTTATACAGGCTGTTTTGTTCCAGCAACTCAGGCCGTATTAGGCCCAATAGATCGCATATTCACGCGTATTGGTGCATCCGATGACATGGCCTCAGGTCGTTCAACGTTTATGGTTGAAATGACTGAAACCGCTAACATTCTGCATAATGCTACAGAACATAGCTTAGTCTTAATGGATGAAATTGGTCGAGGCACCAGTACATTTGATGGTCTATCATTAGCTTTTGCCACAGCACGTTACTTAGTCGAACAGATCAAAGCCATGACGTTATTCGCAACGCATTATTTTGAGCTGACACAACTGGCCGAACAACAGTCAGCCGTAGTGAATGTACATCTAGATGCCACTGAGCATAATGATCATGTGGTGTTTTTACATCGTGTTAAACCCGGACCCGCCAGCCAAAGTTATGGCTTACAAGTCGCCAAACTAGCTGGCATACCTCAACCAGTGATCGAACACGCCAAAGTACAATTGCAACAACTCGAAGAACACAGTTTGCAACGCCCTTCCATGACTGCAGAATTACCTCAACAGAAAGAATTATTTTCAGCGCCTTCACACCCGGTGGTTGAACAACTGCAGCAACTGCAACCTGATGAACTCACGCCGAAGCAAGCGCATGAATGGCTGTATCAACTCAAGCAAACATCCGAGCTCACATAAAAAAACCCACCAGAAGGTGGGTTTGTTGCTGAATGATGAGCGTTACCAAATGCCAAGTTCATCCGCCATGGCATTGAGCTCCAGTAACTCCATGATGCGCCCTTCGTGTAATTCCTGTGCTAACTCTATCTCAATAAATTCTGGTCCTAGCGCAGTATTTATACTCTCTAATACCTCTGCTTGTGATAAATAATCTGGTATTAATGTACTTAACACACTAGATCCACCCCAATCACTAGGAAAGCTCGAAGAATTGCCACTATTAATGATAGAGAATGCGACTATTTCTGCAAGAGAAATACTGTTATCACTATTTAAATCTAAAGGACTATCCTCCAATCTTATTGCCTCAGTAAGAGGCCCAAAAGTTTGAAGGGCTTCTATTGAAAGGGTTGCTTCTACAGGGCCCAAGTCACCATCTCCTATAAAATAAGCCCCCAACATTTCTCCAGACTCTATAACAGGCTCAGCATGCAATTCTTGCAGCTTTAATGTCGCGGGCAGCGATACGCCAGCAAAACCATAACCTCCCCCCGGCTCTGACATCACACTACCAAACATATCGATATATCCTTCATCATGACGGTGAAGTAATAGAAGATCAGAAAAACCATCCTTATTAAGATCGGCCTCTAATATACTCTCAAAACCTGAATCAGAAAGATCCATCATTTTTTCAACACCGTCTGCCCTCGAAATCTTATGAACCTCGTTTACGTGATCACTTTCAACTACAGCATAGACAAGTGGCGAGGCTTTTGGCGCAAATATATCTGTTATTTGTCCTGAAATAACATACTCCAATCCAGGTCTCGCGTTGAGTTCACCGATCTCGGTAATCGCTATAGGAGCCACCTTCAGCACAGAATCTCCTGCCTCTGCTTCATATGCTGCGACCATTTTAATCCTGTCTTGCGCCATTGTGAACTCCAAAAGTTCAACGCCAGTCATATCAAGACCAGGAACAGCAATTTTTATTTCTTTTGCGGCATAATCAAGAGCAATTATATCTAATTGTATATTCTCTAGAGGATCTTCACTCGCAACCCATATTAAGCTTTGACCACCCACACCACCGTGATTACCAATAAAATCTCTATCAATAGCACGGTCAAACACTCGCATGACTGCTTCGTCATAAGTAATCGAAGCCCAGCTAGGTTCAAAATTCGTATCAAGGTAATGCCACAACAAAGGAGTACTACTGCTTGGATCATATTCTAATATTCCCCATAATCCCAACGGGAGTATTTCTACGTCAGCTGCTAGTTCAGGGAAATGCACTGTCATCTTTCCCATAACGCCATTTGTTGGCATATTGAACGTCATGTAAGTGTGACCGTCAAGATCTCGATACGTTCCCCCCTTTACATTTCCCCACGGGTGATAAGCAGCAAAAGTAGTCATAGGCTGTGCAACTCCCACACCATACGCCTCAGATGAATAGACATCATCTGGTTTAAAAGGATAGTACGCCCTATCATGAAAATCATACGGCTCACTGGATGTGACTTCTGAAGGTGATGAAGAGTTGTTATTTTCATCGTTATTAATTAATAACGCACCTACACCGATTAATACAGTTGTACCAACCAAGAAAATCGGGCTTATACCACCATCGGATTGATCATTCGCCGACGCGGTGTCTTTTCCCTGCGTCACATCATCATCGTTATCTGCGACTTGAACGACCGACAAATCCGCAGTCGCAATTATTTCTGTGTCATTGAGTGGGCTGTCCTTTAACTCAGCGACCAGAGTTGATGATTGATCTGATAGAGATTCCGCACTATCCACCTCCGTCATATCCAGCGAGGTGACATCTACGCCAACCTGTGCATCGCGTGCATGTGCTTGCTGTAAAATATGCGCGCAGTAAAAAATAATACCGGCAAAAGTTAGAGAACCGGCTTTACGTATCTCAGATGATGATTGTGATGCTGATTTCATAGCTATCCCCTTTATGGTTTCCAAATAAAAGCTAATGATTTTCACCAAGCCCTAGTGTAAATATAGTACAAAATTTGAACATTTCATGGAGATTAACGGGAAACAATCCCAGCAAATTAAAATTACTCTATAAAACAGTGAATTAATCGATAATTTTTTTAAAAAAATTCCCAAAACTGACAAAACACATGATCATTGTTTTCGATGTATAATCAGCAAGGCATAAAAAATATCAGACGATATCAGCATTAAAAAAAAGCACCATAAGGTGCTTTTTGGGTTATCGATTATGCATAATCGATACGATAGTGTGATGGGAACTATCTCACTAATTCATACTCATAGTACTGTGGCAGCCAAAATCGTGCTTGAATGGCAGCTTGAATATCCAAACTTTTATCACAACCATTGACACCATCTTTAATCGCCTGTTCAGCTACTTTAAGGGCAATGTATTGACTGATTTCATGAATATTATCAAAGCTAGGTAATACTGGCGCTGACGGCTCCTTTCTCGCTGGAGAGTAATCGCTTAAGGCATCACTAGCAGCAGCAATCATATTATCTGTGACCATTTTAGCTTCAGACACCAACACCCCTAAACCCAACCCTGGAAAAACAAAAGCGTTATTACACTGTGAAATACGAATTAAATCACCATCATGCTCAACAGGATCAAAAGGGCTTCCGGTGGCCACAATCACTTTGCCTGATGTCCATTTAATTAAGTCTTCCGGCGTTGCTTCAGCCAAGCTTGTGGGATTA
Source organism: Coxiellaceae bacterium (assembly GCA_011523685.1). GTDB lineage: Bacteria > Pseudomonadota > Gammaproteobacteria > Coxiellales > Coxiellaceae > UBA9148. The sequence continues at coordinate 102,582 of WTGG01000020.1, forward strand.
GATAAAGGAAAAATAATAGGATGATCGGTATGTTTCGCCATGGATTTTACAATAGACTCCGTAAAAGCGCCTTTAACCGTTGAACAACCAATTAAAACCGTTGGCTTAACCTCATCAACAACTTGATCTAAAGTCCAACCACGATGAGCTAACTCTGAACGGGCATAGGGTGTTTGCGCATCTGTAATGCCATCCATATCCGTCGTGATTAACCCATAACGATCCACCATCCAAAATTGTTGTCGAGCGTCTTCCTCACTGATACCTGATCGGACAAGAGCATGACACAGTTGATCGGCGACACCCGTACCCGCTGTTCCTGCTCCTAAAAACACAAACCGCTGCTGTGATAAATCGGCTTTAGCCGCCTTTAAGGCTGATAACACACACGCTGTTGCCGTGGCACCCGTACCTTGGATGTCATCATTAAAACTAGTGTGTTTAGAACGATAATGATTCAACACACGGTGCGCATTATCACGTCCAAAGTCTTCCCAATGGATATAAGTTTTTGGATAACGTCGCACAATGGCTTTTACGACTTTATCAATAAACGCATCATAGGCTTCACCCGTAATACGCTCATGACGCCATCCCAAGTACATTGGATCTTCAATGAGTGATTGGTTATTAGTACCGACATCTAACTGAATCGGTAAAACACGATTAGGGTCAATACCACCGCATAGCGTATAGACCATTAATTTTCCGATACAAATATCAATACCACCCGTTCCCCAGTCCCCAATTCCTAATACACCCTCACCATCGGTTACCAAAACAATATCAACATCCTTTACATTCACCTGATCTAAAATATCCTCCAGGTGGTCTTGGTATTCATACGATAAAAACAAGCCCACCGGCTGATTAAATTGATAACTAAACTGCTCGACTGCATCGCCAATGGTCGGTGTGTAAATGATTGGCATCATCTCATCGAGGTATTTTGCTGTCAGCTGATAAAAAATCGTTTCGTTATGTTGTTTTAACTGGTTAAGAAAAAGATTTTTTTCAATGTCTGTCTCATAAGATATAAATTGTTTGTGATATCGAGTGAGTTGTTGATCAAGCGATTCTATCGCATAAGGTAATTTACCTAATAAACCAAACCGTTTTCGTTCTTCCAAGGTAAATGCAGAGCCTTTATTCAGCTCTGGAATTGATAATAGGTCTTCGCCTTGACAAGATGTTCGCATGGAAGTGATCTTGCCTGCTTTATCCCTGGACTCAATAAATTTTTCCATTGTGTCTTCTCCTTAAGACGAATTACCGTGAATAAGTATTTATCATAGAGAATATCGATTAATAGTCAATGAGTTACCCAGTATTTTGCTTCACAGGTTTTTTTTGACCAAAATCATAGGTTGTCATGGATAATTTAATAGACGCTTAAGGGAAAACAACCTACCATCTGGTTATTATGCCGTGAACATCACCAAAAACCACCAATACATGAGTAAAAACACTAAAAAACATAAATTTATCACCTCAACAAATATTCATCCTGGTGATTTTATTTTTTATTTTTCACTGGATGCCATCCAAGGAAAACCCAATGCAAACGCTGTTGAGCATGTGGGAATTTGTGTTGGCCATGACAAACACCATATCCCACAGATTGCACATGCCACATATGGTAAGAAAACCGCGCAGGTCATGATCACCCCGCTCACCGCACTGTATGGCTATTTAGTCTTTAGACTCTCAGAAAATCATGATCCTAAACATCGTATCAAAAAGAAAATGGTCGACATTGCCACCACCTGGGCATCACAAAAGATTCCTTACGACTTCAAACGTAAACAACACATGAGTGACTTTCTAAAGCAACACGACACTATTGATTCCTCACTAAAGGCCTCTAAAAAAGCGTTTACTGGCAATGGTGATTATCGGGCTTTAAAGTTTGCTATTCGAGGAGACCAACCGATTAAAGAGGGCAGCCCTCGCGGATTTCGTTGTGATCAATTTGTTATATTATGTCTACAAGTTGCAGAGCTTGAGTTACTCAATCAAGACGTCCATGGGAAATATTTCACACCATTAGCATCACCAGATAATCCTTATCCATGGATTTCCATCACCAACCCTAATCGTGGTCTTATTCGCCAATTACCTAAACAAGGCTATCAACAAATACTAAGTCACGAAACACCGATCAAAGACTATGCCGAACAGTTTGGCAGTGATTTTTCGAGTCGTCGAACTAAACATGAAACAATAGGGAGGGATACCGCACCCATGATGCTGTTGGCTGAACCTTATTTTGTCGAGGAATTACAGCATTTTTATCACAGTCGAGTTCCTCTCAACGCTAAAGATTGCTCGCCATCAACGCTTATCCAACACTTCACGGATGATGATGGTGGCTCTGGATTTAAACTCATCGGCATTGTCGTTAAGCCATATCTAGCTAAACACTTCCCTGATCATGAGATTATTGAACATGACATTATTGAAAAATCCATCCCCAAAAAACAGCCCGTTAAGGTGGATAGTGAAGGCGATATATTCTATACGCACACACTACAAACCCTTTTATTACCCTCACAGCCTCAAGCACAGTCGACACCATCTAATGGATTAGATCCAACACAATCCATCACACCTTGCTTAACTCTGCTATTACAACACCACCAACAACTCAATGATGCACAATTAGAGGGGATCGTGCGACATATGAAACGTCGGCAGTTAAGTGACGCCTGGAAAAACCTACCACCGAACTCACGAATCAGATTAGAACATCGACTGTTTCAACTATTCAACAATAACGCCTCGCAAGAAGAACCAAACCCTAAGAGAGTTTGCGCAAGACAAAATCATTAAATCGTAATCATTACAGCAAGGACACCTTAGTCAATTCTATTTAACTGCAGCATTAACAACATCGCTCTACTGGCGTCTATCTGAGTGTGAAGGATCTCAAGCGGCCACCCATTAAGGTAAAAAAATCATCATTAACAGGCAATTAAGAATTAAAATAAAGGCATGTTTTGTTTTCGTCTATAGCACATAGGTGACTAATAAAAAAAATAACATGAAACACGTATTAGCATCGTTAGTTGCGGCGGGACTGATGGGAGGCGTAGTAGTAGGAAACCCAAAATGCGACTGCGATGCGTCATGCGCAAGCAACTTTAAATACTGCGAAAAATGCGGCACATGCAAAACAAATAATGAATTCATAGAAAAGTTAGAAAACAAAAAGTCCAAGCAAAGCAATTAGTCCAGAAGCCATGGGATCGTATCGCATCATATAGGTCGAGTAACACGCATCTACCATCAGTCTTGCCATCGTGCCACCTTGAATCTTACGCAGCAGAGATGTACATGCTGTCTTTGTCACCAATTGGCTTATCGCATACATTGGTCTGAGTTTCTAATTTATTCGGACTTATAGGCTGATCATCGATAAAACGAAAAGGTGTCGTTACTATGACGGTTACTGTCAGTCATTGCATGGTAGAGCAGACTAGCGCACAATACCGCGCTTTGATGACTGAATAAAATCACACAACAACTGCACTTCAGATGACGTCTTAGCCTGCTCGGATAGGATATCTAACGCCTCAGCCAATGGACGATTCTCTTGATACAATGAACGATAAGCTCGCTTAAGTTGTCGCAATGCTTCTAGTGAAAAACCTGCTCGCTTTAATCCAACGGCATTTAGACCTGAAGGACGTCCTGGGTTATACACCACCAACAAAAAGGGCGGAACATCCTGAACCACTTTCGCTGCACGTGATAAAAAACTATAACTACCCACGCGGCAAAACTGATGCAATGCCACAAAACCACCAATCATAGCATGATCATCAATCACGCAATGCCCAGCTAATGTGGCATTATTCATAAACATCACATGATCACCAATCTGGCAGTCATGAGCAATATGGGTGTAGGCAAACAAGTGGCAATTATTTCCAACACGCGTGACCTTATCGTCTTTGGTAGAAGCACGATGAATCGAGGTGTATTCTCGAATCACTGTATGATGACCAATCTCAAGCCAAGTTTCCTCTCCTTGATAAGTGATATCTTGAGGGTCACCACCAATCACTGATTGTGGATGAATCACCGTGTCATGACCAATACGTGTATTCTCTTGAATAATCACGTGCGATCCAATACGCACACGATCTTCAATCACAACCTGCGGACCAATCACAGTCCACGGTCCAATCTCTACATGCTCTCCTATCGTTGCTGAAGGATGTATTTGTGCAAGATCACTGATCATCATGAACCCCCATGGCTATTACTTACTCATTAATAATTAAAAATTCAGCCTCGCAAGCCAATTCACTATCAACAAGAGCGCGACCTTTAAACTTAAATAATGTTTTACGATGCCTAACCAATTCCACTTCCATGCGTAATTGATCACCTGGTCGAACCATTTTCTTAAAGCGTGCATTATCAATACCCGCAAAGTAGAACATATCGGTTTCAGGATTAGGCGTAGTAATACCCAAGATATGGTAGGTTAAAATACCTGATAATTGTGCGATAGACTCAACAATTAAAACACCAGGCATGATAGGCTTACTAGGAAAGTGCCCACGAAAAAAAGGCTCATTAATTGAAACGTTTTTAATACCCACAACCGCTTCATCAGTCAATGAAATCACCTTATCCAAAAATAAAAATGGATCACGGTGAGGAAGAAAATGCCTAACTTGATCATTATCCATTGTTATCATCGTGTAACCTCTCTAATTGTTTAATACGTTTCACCCAGTCATTAAGCTGGTGCAATCGTGCGACCATTTTACGCCAATGTAAATTTTCAAATAAAGCTGTGCCAGAAGAATAAACTCCGGGTTTCTTAATGGAATTACTCACGCCTGACATCGCTGTTAATATCACGTTATCGGTAATGGAAAGATGCCCACTGATACCACAAGCACCACCAATCATACAATGCCGACCTATCGTGACGCTGCCTGCAATTCCTGTACAACCCGCTACTGCGGTGTGCTTTCCAATATGAACGTTATGCCCTATTTGGATTTGGTTATCTAATTTCACACCTGATTCAATCACCGTATCATCAATAGCACCACGATCGATGGTTGTGTTTGCTCCAATAGAAACATCATCGCCCACTACTACACCACCTAGTTGTGGAATAGGCTGCCATTGTCCTTGTGGATCTAGCACATGCCCAAAACCATCAGCGCCCAATACAGCTCCACTGTGCACCAGCACACGATCACCTAATTGCACATCATGGTACAAAGTGACTTGACTGTTAATCATACCGTCCATACCGAGTTGACAACGATCACCGATCACAACCCCTGGCATAATCACTGTGTTTGCACCAATCACAACATTTTCACCAATCACACAACGAGCACCAATGCGCGCTGTAGGATCTATGATTGCCGATGACGCGACCAACGCTTGCTCAGAAATACCTGATGGTATTTGTGTTGCTGGTCGAGCAAAAAGTTTAGCGATTTGTGCAAATGCCATTTCAGGGTGTTCCACAACCAAGGCAGGCACAGGACATTCGGATGCAAATTCTTTTGATATCATTACGAGACTAGCACGTGTTGAAGTCAGGGTTTTAAGATGCGCACGGGAGACCATGTAAGAGATCTGTCCGGAATTAGCTGAACCTAGTGCAGCAACAGACGTGATCGTTTCATGACAATGACCAACGACAGTACCATTGACGTGTTGAGCCAGTTGTTCCGCTGAAAAACTTGGCATACATCCTCCTCAATCTTGAAAACATAATACGATAGCAGATAAAAAAACGCCTTCAATCAAGAAGGCGTTGATAACACAGTATCTTATTTACATTGCATCAATCACTTTTTGAGTGATATCAGAACCATCCTCAGCATAAATCACGCTATTTTCAGGCAATACTAATGCCATACCTTCTTTTTTCGCAACTTTTTGCGTGGCCGCTTTCACAGCAGACATAAACTCATCCATTTTTGCATTCTGCTCTTTTGATAATTCAGACTGCACCTTTTGCTGAAGAGTTTGCAATGCAGATTGTTCTTCGCCGATTTTCTTTTGCAGTGCTGCTAGATCTTTCTTACTCATAACAGAACGATCCTTTTGCAATTTTTGGATATCAGATTGTAATGTTTTTCCCATATCCATAATTTGAGTGCGCTGAGGACCAAACTTTTTCTCCATCTCAGCTTTAATTTTCTTAGCTTGTGGTGAATCGGTCACTACTGTTTCCATATTCACTGTACCAATATCAGCAGCCCATGTATTAACAGACACCAACAAAGCAGCACTGGCTGCAGCTATACTGATTATTTTTTTCATTATTTTCTCCTGTTTTTCGTTAAAAAAATCTTCCTCAATGCCACTTAAATGGCAGCACTCGCACTGAATGTAAATGGTTGTGTCAAGTCACCCGACTGCTCGTTTAACGGGTAGGCCAAACTAAAGTTTAATGGCATAAAAGTACGCCACTGGACCATGACACCAGCTGTAACACGTAAATTCTTTAACTGAATCGACTCTTGCGTCACAGTACCATCGACATTCGAATTAGTGGATTCCTTAGCAAGGTCATAAGTTTGAAAAATATTACCTGCATCTAAGGTTAATAATGTTCTAACAGAATCTGGGAAAGGGTTTGGAAAAATAAAATTAAACCCAGCAATAATTTCAACATTACCACCTAATGATGACGTGTAAGGGCCATCCGTTGTTCCATCAGAATTAATTTCTGTGTACTTATAGTAAGGCCCCAAACCACCGGGCTCATACCCTGGCAGTGTTTCAATTCCACCAGCATACATATTATCAAAGAAAGGCAATTGATCATTGCTGCCATAACCATCACCAAAAGCCAAGGTCGTGTGAGGGTTAATAATCATGCCGTGACCTATGGGAAAATACCAGGCTCCATTAAAGCGCAATAAATAATATGGCAAACTCGAATTTAGTATGGGCAGACTCAGCGTGGCACTAAAGCTTTGTATACTCCCCTCTCTTGGAAAAAATGAACGATCACGACCATCATAGGAAAGGCCACTGATTAAATTAAACTCGTTATAAGGAGGCTCATTATCATCAACAAACTCTTCTACTGTGGGTGAGACAGTATCAGGTAACGTGCCAATATCGACGTATTTATAAGCACCCCCCCAAGATAAACGCATATTTTCACTGATCGGCATGGAATAATTAACGCCAGCTGTGTACTGATCCATATCGTAGGTGTCTAAGTCGACATCAGAAGGATCATAATGCGCAATACTGAGGTTAAAACCACGACTAATGCCATTAATTGAATAAAAAGGATTAACATAGCTATACGTGTAACGGGATGAATAATCACTTTTTTGAAAAGCGAGGGAAACAAATTTCCCTGTTCCTAGAAAGTTTGGTTCAGACACACTGATACCATAAAGAAAACCATCAACATCGGAATAACCCACACTCAGAGAGGCAGAACCTGCTTTGACTTCTTCCATACTATAATCAAGATCGACCTGATCATTCTCGCCTGGAACCGGAGTGGTTTTCACATTGACATTCTTCAAGTATGGTAATAACGCTATTTTACGCTTAGATTCATTCACGTCTTTTAGTGAAAATGGTGCAGCTTCATTTTGACGTAATTGATAACGCAAAACACTGTCTTGTGTCATCGTGTTACCCGAAAAACCAATATGACGAACATACATCAAGCGACCCTTATCAATCGAAAAAGATAAATCCACCGTCTTTTTCTTCTGATTAAGGGTTGGAACTACATGCACCTTAGGAAAAGCATAGCCTTGATTAGCATAAGTATCACCAATGGCCTGATTGATCTGCATGACTTTTTCGCGAGAAAATGTATCACCAGGCTTTAATGTAATTAATGCTAATAATGACGAATTATTTTGAATCGTCTTACTCACATGCACCTGGTTGATAGTGTATACCGCTCCAGGTGATACTGTGATGATAACCTTTACGGCTTTATGATCATCTGTCATCGTCACTGATTTAGAAACTAATTTATATTCCAAATAACCATGATTGAGAAAGAACACCTTTAATTGCTGTAAATCACGATCCAGTTGCTGCTCGGAATAACGATCTTTATGCGAAAGAAAAGTTGTTAGCCCCGTAGTTGTTAATGTAAAGTTTTTCTTTAATTGACGCTGAGAGAACTGTGGCGCCCCTTCAATTTTCAGTGTTTTCACGACCGCAACGGGACCTTCTGTCACGGTAATGTGTAATGAAACACGATGTCCTGGCAAGTTTTTAACTGTTGTATCAATCTTAGCTGCATGACGTCCGAGCATAGCATATTGTTGCTGCAAGCCTTCTGTCAGCTGCTTAATATTTGAAGGATTGTAAAATGCACCTTCTTCAACTTTCATTTGTTTTAATACGGGCATTAATTGTTTCTTTGTAATGGATTTATTACCCGTAATGGTGAGGTTACCAATCGTTGGCCGCTCAGTGACTTTAATAATTAACACAGAGCCTTCTGAGGACACTTGAATGTTGCTGAAAAAACCAAGGCGATACAATGTAGTAATGATGTTAGCACTACTTTGATCTGTGTAAGTACTGCCCACTTTAACAGGCAAATAATTTAATACCGTGGCTTTAGATAAACTCTGTAAACCTTGTATTTGAATACTTTTAATCTGAAAGGTATTTGCCCATGCAGTCGAGACCAAACAACACAGCAAAAGAATGATACCCACTGCTTGTTTTAACGACCTTAAGAAATGCTTCATGCCCTAGTCCTAACTCGATAAAGTCCAGCATTATAACCTAGCTCTATAATGAGACCTAGCACTAATTACACGAAAGACCAAAAGGTGATTAAAGCTGTAATTTTTTAAATCAATTACACTTTACTGAAACCGTAATAATACCTTAGATGCCTGATCCCGAGCCTGTTTATCTAGGAGTAAGGCATCTTCTAACCCGCTAAGATTATCAGGTCTTTCCAACTGTAATACAGCATCGACAACACTGGATATGTTTAAATAATCAACACAGCCATTTAAAAACCCCTGTACCGCAACCTCATTCGCAGCATTCAATACGATAGTTGCTTCTATACCAGCTTGTAATGCTTGGTAGGCTAATTGCAAACACGGGTAACGCTTCATATCAACCGGCGCAAAGTCTAAAGAGCCTAAAGTTGTTAACGCTAAGTCACCAACACCGGTATCCTGTCGTGTCGGCCATGATAAAGCATACCCAATAGGAATACGCATATCAGATACACCCAATTGAGCCAACAAAGAACCATCACGATAACGCACCAAAGAGTGAATAACGCTTTGCGGATGAATCACCACTTCAATCTTTTTCAATGGCATAGCAAATAGCCAATGAGCCTCTATCACTTCCAACCCTTTATTCATCATCGTGGCTGAATCAATAGAAATCTTTGGACCCATTGACCAATTAGGGTGTGCAAGTGCTTGCTCTCGCGTCACCTGTGCGAGATCAGCTACTGGCAGCTGACGGAAAGGACCTCCAGAGGCCGTCAAAACCAAGGAAGTAACTTCTTCTAAGGGATCCCCCACCACATAGCCTGTGGGTAACGCTTGAAAGATCGCATTGTGCTCACTATCAACAGGCAATAACACACCACCACCCTTCTGGGCCGCCTCCATCATCCAAGGACCACCCATCACTAAAGACTCTTTATTGGCCAGCAAGACTTGCTTGCCCGTTTGCAAAGCAGCCATAGTCGGCAACAACCCTGCTGCACCCACCATTCCTGACATGACAATATCAACATCAGATGCCGCAGCAACTTCCTCTAAAGCTCGTGAACCGATTAATACGGTGATTGATGACGCCTCTCCTAATCGCTGCCTCAGTGCTAAACCCGAAGGTTCATCCACCATTACAGCGTACTTTGGCTGATGAGTCATACACAGCTGATAGAGTTGCTCGACATTCTGATTAGCACATAAAGCATAGGCTTGAAATTTATTAGGATGCAATGCCATAACAGCCAAGGTTTGCTGACCAATAGAACCTGTCGCACCCAATACCGTAACCTGACGACACGACATCAAGAACCCCATAAATTAAAAAAAACTGCGGAACAGGCAAAAATCAAGAATACAGGTAATAGACTATCTATGCGATCTAGCACACCACCATGACCAGGAAATAATGATCCAGTATCCTTAACACCCACTATTCGCTTCATCAAGCTAATAGAGAGATCACCAAATACACTAGCAACAGCGGCAAATAACGATAGACCTATGAATATCAATCGATGGTTTGAAATACCAGATAAGAAAAAATTAGCCGCGACGATTAGGATGCATGCACTCAGCAAACCCCCAAAAAAACCTTCCCAGGTTTTTTTAGGACTAACTCGTGGTGCTAACGGTGAAGCACCTAACAACTTACCCGCAAAATAAGCACCAGAATCAACAACCCAAGCCAGAAGACACACATAAAGCAACCATATCGGCCCCTCGGTAGGATGCACCTTCATAACCGTTAATGACAGCCAACCTGCAGTCAATACGATCCAACCCATGAAGGTTCTCAACACATAACTATCAACTCCACATGGAGATGAACCCTTGTTATAAGACAAAACAGCAACAGCCAACCAGCACCAAACCACAACACTCACTAATAAAACCGTACAAGCCACCCACATAAAAGCAGCTGCTAGAAACACTGTCGAAAGAATAGATAAAAATAATAATACTTTAAAAACCCAAGACGTTTTTCCAACTAAAACAGCCCACTCGTTCGCTGCCAACAACATAAACAACATAGCAACAACAGAAAAAGACACCGGGTTTAATTTAAAGATAATAAACCACACCACAGGAATAGCTATACAAGCAGTGATTAGACGTTGTTTAAACACCATCATTCTCCAATTGTTCTGGGGTTTTACCATATTTTCGGCAGCGACTATTATATGACGCAACAGCCTCCTCAAAGGATTGCTCGTTGAAATCAGGCCATAGGGTATCCGTAAAATATAATTCAGAATAAGCTAACTGCCATAATAAAAAATTACTGATACGCAATTCACCACTGGTTCGAATCAAAAGATCTAAAGGCGGCAAATGATGCAACGTTATTCGCTCGCTCATCGTATCAATAGAGATATCATCTAAGCTAATCGTTGACTCTGACACATCTTTAGCGATTCGTCGGGCTGCTTGAGTAACATCCCACTGGCCACTGTAGTTAATCGCCAAAACAAGCTGCAAACCATTATTATGCTTTGTTAAAGCGGTTGCATCTTGCATTGCAGATTGAACAGATGAGGGTAGTACTGAGTGATCGCCTATAAAAGACAATTTGATTTGCTGTTTATGCAAGTCTTTCACACGCTGTTGAAGCTGCTTAACAAACAACCCCATTAAATGTGTCACTTCATCATCAGGTCGACTCGTAAAATTTTCAGTGCTGAGCGCAAATAATGTCAATACACGACACTGCTGTTTGACAGCAAACTGAATGGCTTTCTCAACGGCTTTAATGCCTGCCAGATGGCCTGCTGCTCGTGGCAAATGACGCTTCTTTGCCCAACGCCCATTGCCATCCATAATAATAGCGACATGCTTTAGATCACCATTAATTTGCATAACGTTACATCCTTGCCATAAACGCTTATATATTTAAACCTTACACTTCCATCAAATCTTTTTCTTTTTGCTCTGCAATGGCGTCAACCTTTGCAATGAAGGTATCAGTTTGCTGCTGTATACGCTCACCTGCTCGACGAACATCATCTTCGGTAATCTCTTTTTCCTTCTCAAGCTCTTTAAAGGTTTGATTAGCTTCGCGACGAATATTACGAATAGCCACTCGCGCCTTTTCAACTTCTTCACGCACCAACTTAACCAAACCTCTCCGACGCTCTTCCGTTAATGGTGGCAATGGCACACGAATAACGGTTCCTGCAGAGCTTGGGTTTAAACCTAGGTCTGATGTCATAATGGCTTTTTCAATATCAGCGACTAAGTTTTTTTCCCAGGGAGTAACAACTAACATACGCGCTCCTTCAACGGAGATATTCGCCACCTGACTCAGAGGTGTCGCTGAGCCATAATAATCAATCGTTAAATGTTCTAACACTGAGGGGTGTGCACGCCCTGTTCTCAATTTAGAGAAAGCATGTGACAATGCATCAACACTTTTTTCCATACGCTGTTTTGCATCAGCCATTATGTCATCGATCATTTTTTTACTCCTGATTCGTTACCAGAGTGCCCTCTGATTCACCTTTAACTACACGCAATAAAGCACCAGGCTTTTTCATATTAAAAACACGAATTGCCATTCCATGGTCTCGACATTGACAAAAAGCCGATAAATCCATCACCGCCAACTCTTTCTCTAAAGCTTCCTCATAACTTAACGTATCGTATAAGGTGGCATCCGGATGAGTACGAGGATCAGCAGAATACACCCCATCAACATTAGTCGCTTTTAAAATGACATCTGCTTCGACTTCAATACCACGCAAACTAGCGGCTGAATCGGTAGTGACTAAAGGATTCCCTGTACCACCCGCAAAAATGACAATACGACCTTCGTTTAAATGATGAATCGCCTTACGACAATTGAAATGATCAACAATCCCACTCATAGGGATTGCTGATAAGATTCTGACAGGAAGATTCTGACGCTCAAAGGCATCCCTTAAAGACAGCGCATTCATCATGGTTGCTAACATACCCATGTAATCACCTGTAATTCGACTAATGCCGATTTCAGATAATGCAGCACCCCGAAAGAAATTACCGCCTCCAACAACAATAGCAACCTGAACACCTAGGGCTTGGACTTCGCTAATCTCAGAAACCATACGATCAATAGTCGCAGGCTCAATGGCAGAAGTTCCTCCCCCCATCAATGCCTCACCACTCATCTTTAATAGTATGCGGGCATACGCCGGTTGCTGTGTTGTCATCAGTATTAACTCCCTGCTACTTGTGCTTTTACCTCTTCTGCAAAATCAATCGTTTCTTTCTCAATTCCTTCACCCACCTCAAAGCGAACAACCTGTGCAATACTAGCATCTGCTGTTTTCAGCAATTGCCCCACAGTTTGGTCTGGGTCTTTCACAAACGGCTGACTCACCAAACAAATTTCCTTTAAAAATTTACTCACACGGCCTTGAACCATTTTCTCAACAATATTATCAGGCTTCCCAGACTCTTTCGCTTGTTCTGAAAAAATAGCTTTTTCTTTTTCAATCAATGCTGCATCAACACCACTTTCGTCAATAGCTTGAGGGTTAGATGCTGCAACATGCATAGCAACGTCTTTTGCAAGGTCAGCATTTGCTTGATTTAAATCAACCAACACACCAATACGACTACCATGGTTATAAGAACCTACAATGCCTGTTGATGTCATCAGCTGACAACGACGCACTTTGACATTTTCACCGATTTTGTTAATCAATGCCTGACGTTGCTCTTCAAATGTTTCATTACCACTTGGCGATAAAGCCATTAATGCATCAACACTAGTCACACCTGCTTCTAGACCAGAACTCGCTAACTGTTGTGCAAAATCAAGGAAATTAGAGTCGCGCGCCACGAAATCAGTTTCACAGTTGACCTCTATCATCATTGCTGACAAACCATCTTCACTACAACGTGTCACAACAACACCTTCAGCCGCAACTTTGCTAGCTCGCTTAGCTGCTTTTGCTTGACCACGTGTACGCATAATATCAACAGCGTTATCGATACTACCTTCTGCTTCTGTTAATGCCTTTTTACACTCCATCATGCCTGCGCCTGTCATTTCGCGCAGCTCTTTTACCATCTGTGCTGTAATTTTCACCATAATATACACCCCTTGTTTATAATAAGAACCCCTACCAACTCACCTTAATCACTGACTAAGTATGAGCAGCCAGGGGCTGTAATGTGTTTAAATTATTCTGCTGTTTTTTTAGCAGCTTTCTTTGCTGCTGTTTTTTTAGCGGCAGGTTTCTTAGCTGCTGGCTTTTTAGTAGCTGCTTTTTTAGCGGCTGGCTTTTTAGCAGCCTTCTTAGCCGCAGGCTTTGTTTCAGCTTTATCTGCTTTTGCTTCATCAGCTTTTTTAGTCACTTTTCGAACCACTTTCTTTTTAGCTTCAGCTGGTGCTTCAGCTTCTACAGGTGCTTCAGGCTCAACTTCTTTAATGACCACTTTTTTAGCTTTTGCAGGCGCTTTTGCAGCCTTAACTGGCTTAATTTCTTCTAACTGCATAGAACCGCGTGTATCAATGATCAAGTTTGCTGCTGACTGGCAGTAAAAACGAATGGCACGATACGCATCGTCATTGCCAGGAACAACGTAATCGACATTATCAGGGCTGGAGTTTGTGTCAACAATACCAATCACCGGAATACCTAAACGATTAGCTTCACGAATAGCAATTTTTTCATTGTTAACATCAATCACAAATAATGCATCTGGTAATGAACCCATGTTCTTAATACCTGACAAACAGTTAGATAGCTTGTCTTTCTCGCGCAATAAATTCAGTACTTCTTTCTTGGTGTAACCTTTAATTTCGCTTTGCTCAAATAAAGCTTCCAGTTCTTTTAGGCGCTTAATGGACAAACGGATAGTTTTGTAGTTGGTTAACATACCACCTAACCAACGATGATCGACGTATGGCATACCACAACGAATCGCTTCTTCACGAACGACTTCGCAAGCAGACTGCTTAGTTCCTACAAATAAAATTTTTCCACGATTTTTTATTGTATTTTCAATGAAGCTCAGCGCATCACGAAACATAGGCAATGAATGCTCTAAATTAATGATATGAAGCTTTTGGTGACTAGACCAAATATAACGCTTCATTTTAGGGTTCCAGTAACGGGTTTTATGTCCAAAGTGAACACCAGCTTCTAACATCTGGCGCATAGAAATATCTTGCAAACTCATTGCGATTCTCCGGGTTAGTTATGCATTATTGCAACTTCCACAGAACCCGCTACCTGACCAGTCTCATGCATTGCAAGGACCAGCACCCCAGATAACGTTAGGGCCTGTGTGTCTAATTTCATGAAAGGGCCGCTAAACGGTTGCCAATCACAGCGTTGCTTTATACCATAGAACCCCCTGAACAACAACAAGATTCCTCATGACCATTCACCTAAAATCTCAAGAAGACCTCAAAGCTATGCGCATTGCTGGAAAACTCGCCGCTGATGTCCTTGAAATGATAGCCCCACATGTTCAACCCGGAGTCACCACGCAAGCACTGAATGATTTATGTCACCGTTACATCACCGAAGAACAACAAGCCATCCCAGCACCATTGAATTACAGAGGCTTCCCACGTTCAGTTTGCACCTCCGTTAACCATGTTGTATGCCACGGCATACCCAACGAAAAACCGCTAAAAAACGGAGACATAGTGAATATTGATGTCACGGTCATCAAAGATGGCTGGCACGGAGACACCAGCAAAATGTTTATTGTTGGAAAAGTACCTCCGTATGTTCAACGTTTGATCGACATCACTCAAGAGTGCCTCTATCTTGGAATCAATATGGTGAAACCTGGGGTTCAACTAGGGGATATTGGAGCAGCCATCCAAGCTCATGCCGAAAAAAATCGTTACAGCATTGTACGCGAGTATTGCGGCCATGGCATTGGGACCACCTTTCACGAAGAAGCCATTCAGGTGCTCCACTATGGAAAACCAGGCACCGGCCTAACACTCCAAGAAGGCATGACTTTCACGATTGAACCCATGGTTAATCTTGGCAAACGACACGTCAAACTGCTGAACGATGACTGGACAGTCATCACCAAAGATCGCAAACTCTCCGCTCAATGGGAACACACACTGGCTGTCACACCAACGGGCGTAGAAGTACTCACCCAACGCAGCGAAGAAAACTTCACAGCAACCTAACTCATTGGATCAATATCACTCATCCCAAATGGAGCTAACACTGTAAGGCGAACCCGGTATAGCAAAAAAGCTTCCAGATACTAAACGATAATCTTGATTGATTGCCGCTATGGCATCCATGACTTCTTCTGATAGCACAACGTCAGCAGATGCTAGGTTTTCAGTTAATCTGCCAGCATGAGAAGACTTAGGAATCACTGACCACCCACGTTGTTGCAACCAAGCTAATATCAACTGAGCTGATGTTATTCCTAATTGAGCCGCCAAGCGAGCAATCACGGGATCACGCAACACCACTGGCTCATCGATTTGCTTAATCACATCAGGACGATCACCTGAACCAAGCGGCGAATAGGCTGTCAGATGAATATTATGTCGATGACATGCCTCATACAGCTTCTGCTGCTGCAAGTAAGGATGACACTCCACTTGATTAACCGCTGGTATCCTATTTGCAGATTCACACAATTGATCAATTTTCTGCACTGAAAAATTAGATACACCAATAGTACGAACGCACTCCTGAGGCAATGCCTCCATGGCTTGCCAAGTATCGATCAAGGGTAACTCCTCTAAGGCAATATAATCCTGCCCCGAACGCGCATGACCAAAACCTAATTCTTCCCTCATGGCAACTGGCCAATGCATCAAGTAAAGATCCAGATAATCCAGTCGTAACTCTTTCAAGGTTGATTCGAACGCAGGCAATACCGCGTCTGGCGCATGTGATGTATTCCATAACTTGGAGGTTATCCATAACTCTTCTCTGGTGACATCACCAGCCTGAATAGCATCTTGCAAAGCACGACCAACAGCCTCTTGATTCATGTAGATGGGCGCACAATCGATATGACGATAACCACATTCAATGGCCTGTCGCACAACATCGTAGACTTTTGCCGTTTTGGTTTTCCATGTACCCAAACCCAGAGCAGGCATTTTAAAACCCGAACGCAAAGTAATCATTCTCATTATTTCACCCTTTGAATCAAAAAAGATGAGATTACAATATCTTCAGCACGACAATCACTCAAGTATTTTATCGATACAGTTATGGTGAATGAGCAGTTGTCGATAATTCAATACCCTCAGTATTGATATTATCATCTTTTGACAGCTCCACAGCAGCATCTTTAGATACCACTTCGTTAGATACTACTTCGTTGCAATGACTTGAAGATTGACGCTGCCATAATGATAAGCGAGACAACCATCCTCTAGTGTAAGCCACGCCAGCGGCACCAGAAAAACCCAGCTGCATCATTAACCCAGCGAAATGAGCCATATGTGGGTGCGGAACCCATCGTGCTAAACAAGACAATAAAAAATAACTCATACAAATAACACCCAAACCACTCGCAGATTTTACAATAGGACTTGATGGCGACTTTACGGGCGACTTTACGGGCGACGGTAATTTTTCATTAATCGCATCTCTTGCTGCTTTCTCTTCGATAAATATTTTATTACCTACAACATCAATTTCATGCATGTCTTTTTTTATTTCAGTACGTAAAGTGTGCATTAAACCCATCACTGACACCTGTCGCTTATGCGAGCCCCTGAGCTTTTCCCATAAACTAAGATCTTCATGACGTGACATCCAACACTGGCATTGCGTCAACAGTTCATTCATTTTATTCAATCGATTAATGTAAAACTGCCTCTTATCCCCAACATCTTCAATGCGCAGCGCGGCAATCTGATGGGCTTCTAATTCCAGTCGATAAATATCCGGCAGCATCCAACCAAAAAAACGATAAACCCATGATTGACTCACCGGTGATCGACTAACAGTCCACTGCGCTAGATCTTGATGACTTTTTCTCTCTTTTAGACACTCAACCACAGGCTCAATCAATGCAGTGTCTTCAGCAACATTTAAAACCTCTCCATTGACTCCATCACCTCCCTGTCTCTTCAAACCAAACGATGCAAAACAAACCAGCGAATGCCACAGTAGATGCTTTTCTGTGCTCAAATCCAATGATGAATCTTTAAAGTGTTCCTCTAAATCATGATTGTAGTCAATCACCACATCGAGCCCAGCCCCACCTGAAGAAAACAGGCTAATACCTTCGCAAAGCTGGGACACCATAGCAGATTTAGCTTCTGATAATTCAACAACCACACCTGAATGTTTTTGAATACGCTCATACTCTTCGCAAACATCATCCTGACTAAACTCATCACCTTTTTGATCCCTAAGATGAAGGATCAAACACATATGTAACTGCCTAACAGCCTTTAGGAAGATTTTCTGACTTGAAACATTACTGGGTGTCATCTCTGATGCGCACTGCTGAGCACGTCGCCAATAATCAACCAACTGACTATCTCGCTGCTGATCCCGTTTACGATAGGCATCTCGAAGGCTTGTATTAAATAACTCAGGATGATTGGCCTTATGAGCCAGTTGAGCATTGACCCATGAACTCGTCGTCACGGGTAAAAAATTATTTGGATCAACATCATCTGGGCATACTAAAAATTCGCTCGGCAGTGCGCGATACGCCCTATCCATCAGACTTAAGCAATAGCTAGCTAACCATTGCATGTGAACACTATCTTTTGGGAGCCCGTTATAGATGTAATCATCCAGAGCTTTTTTATCGATACCTGCAAGCCCTGCTAAACGTTGACGTATTGAAGACCTTAACTCACCCCGTTCATCAAATAAGGCAATCATGCCCTCGGCAATACAGGCATCCAACCACTCCTTGCGATTCACCTCATTTTGACAAGCAAACTCAAGTTCAAATACCAATGGCGAGGAAGGTAGATGAGCGACATGATCTAGCCAACGACCATGCAACCCAAGCGAATTAGTATCTCCTGCATTGAATTTTTCTCTTAACCCAGTAAAGAAATTAACGGTATCATGAGTCAAGTAATCTGCAATTCGTATCATACACCCTCCTAACATGACCACTTTCATCGGTCATTGTTATTCCTCAGTATAGGACATACCACACGCTATTCGCTTAAAAATTACGAATATAATGCTCTCTTAAGGAAACTTTTATTCTATTGGGCTGGTTCAACTAGCGAGGTAATTGCGAGACATCCAGCTGACCGGCCTGCTCCAATAGCCCAACCAATACTGATTGTGTTAATGCACCTGTTTCCATGCAGACCACCACACTGTTTCGCAAAATCATAGTGGCAGGCACTGAACGCACCTGAAACTCTTCAGCCAACCCTGACTGCTCTTCAATATCGATTTTAGCAAACGTAAAGTTTGGGAATGCTTTTTCACACTCTGCTAAAACTTGCTCATAAGCTTTACAAGGGCCACACCATGAAGCAGAAAACTCAATTAATAAACACTCCGTACTGTGTACAACTTCATCAAAATTGGATTCTGTTAAGACCAACATTATTGATCCCCCTCAGTAAATTATAACAGCATAGATAATACGCCAAGCACATTATGAGGACAAAGATATTCCGACAGCAGACATCGCAGTCTGAATACGCTGCTTCACTTGATCCACAGCACCCACCCCATCAACGGGTAAATATGCACATTTTGATGGATCCGCCTCACTCACTTGGCGATAAAAATTCACTAAGGGTGCCGTCTGCTGAGCATAGACCTGCAATCGATGCCTTACCGTGGCTTCTTGATCATCATCACGCTGCATTAATGGCTCACCGGTTACATCATCAAGATCTGGCTGCTGAGGTGGATTATGTGTCACGTGGTACACGCGCCCTGAAGCTGCATGCATGCGACGACCTGACATACGCTCAACAATATTCTCATCTGGGACTTGTATCTCAATCACACAATCGATTTCAACACCCGCATCTTGTAATGCCTTTGCTTGTGCCAAAGTACGCGGAAAACCATCGAGTAAGACACCCGACTGACAGTCTGATTGCGCTAATCGATCTTTCACTAACTGAACAACAATCTCATCAGACACCAATGAACCACCCTTCATGATCGCTTCAATTTCTTGCCCCAAAGGAGTTTTCGCCTTAACCGCCGCCCGTAAAATATCACCCGTTGCGACCTGTGGCAGCGACAGCTGCTGGCTCAATAATTGTGCCTGCGTTCCTTTACCCGCACCGGGTGGTCCTAACAAAATAATACGCATGCAATAACTCCTTAGATGAACCAAAAAAAGACAGGAGCATTTAATACCCGATTATGGCCACCCTGTCCAGCTAAAGATTTAGCGTGATCGCTGTGGGCGCGAAAGACGAACACCACCTCCTCGACTCACAACGATACCTACCTCCCTCTGATCCGGTGAAGATAATATAAATCGCCCTTGGGAACCCGAAGCAAACCCTTGCCCATCAAAAATCACACACTGGCGTGATAAAAAACCACCTTTCCAATGCAATATCAGCTGGGCGCTTAAACCGGGGTAATCCTGGTAGACATGAGACGTTATGGCATCACGTACTTGCCATCCCCTTGACCAATCGCCATGCACATCTAACGCACACAACGCAGCAGAGCGATGATGAGATACCGCAGATAATCGCGTGAAACGAAGTGCACTAAATAATCGATGACTCGCCATGCGCCATTCGAAATGATGAATTATTTGACTCACACCAGGTGCTGATAGACCAGCCAAGATAGAGACCATGATCAAAACAACACACATTTCTAAAACACTAAAGCCAGAACAGGAATATGATCGGGTCATATCAACGAAGGGCGATCATGCTCTGCTAAGTCAGGCCATACACACACTAAACTCACCATATTACCTTCAATCTGCATAACTTCCATAGGGTAGCCACCTATACGACAACCTACGCCAGGCTGCGGAATCATTTCCAAATAATCCACTACCAAACCACTCATCGTTCTTGGACCATCGACTGGTAAACACCACTCCATTTGACGATTAAGTTCACGTAAAGACATGCGACCATCGACCAATACACTACCATTCTTTTGAACCTTAACTTGCAATGTATCTTGCTCAGGATCCAAGACAAATTCACCCACAATTTCCTCAATAATATCTCGCAATGTCGCCAAACCTACCAGGTCGCCATACTCATCAACCACCAAGCCAACAGAACGCTGCTGATCTTGAAAATGCACTAACTGCCGATTTAATAGTGCACTCTCAGGAATAAAGTAAACCGCTTCACACACAGACAACAATGCTTCTTCCATTACTTCAGATTGCAATAATAATGCCGACACCTTCCGTTGATTTAACATACCCTCAACATGATCAATATCACCACGATAAACCACGAGATGGGTATGCGGGCAATCAATGATCTGTTGCTTAATCGTATCCCAATCATGATCTAAGTCGATACCGTATATTTCATTACGGGGCACTAAAACATCTGCTACGGTAACACTTTCTAATGCCAAAATACGCAATAGCATTTGCTGATAATTTGGCGCAATCTTTCCTGAAGCATCTAAAACAACACTACGCAACTCGGCTGCTGACATCGGCTCCACCGCATGACCAGTAATACGCACTTGAAAACATCGCAAAAGAAAATTAGCAATAGCGTTAACTAACAATACGATAGGGTAAAAGATTTTTAATAATGCAGCTAAAATAGCCGATACAGTAAAAGCCACTCGCTGCGGATACAAAGCCGCTAAGGTTTTTGGTGCTGTTTCAGCAAAAATCAACAACACCACTGTTAATACCAATGACACTAATACCATACTCAAATCTGGCATGTAGGTAATCGCCCAGTAAGTCATGACAGCTGATGCTAAAACGTTACAAAACGTATTCCCAATTAAAATAATACCCAACAAACGATCGGGGCGTTGCAACAAACGACTGACACGCATAGCCTTCACATCACCCTGCTTTGCTAAGTGCTTGAGACGATAACGATTAACTGCCATCACCCCGGTCTCTGATCCTGAAAAAAAAGCTGAGACTAATACTAGTAACATCACTACCGCTAATAACCCATAAAAACCCACAGCTTCCTCCTCATACTATGCCGCGCATCATTACCCTAATTCTAGCACACTAGACTTAACAACCCTATGCAATGATTGCTCTTGCGCTAATACGCGCTATAATGCACCCTCATTTTGTTGCTACACTACGAGACTCCCATGTTTAATCATTTATCAGAACGCCTCAGCCAACCTCTCAATAGTTTACGTGGAAACAAAAAGCTCACCAGCAGCAACATCAAAGAAACTTTACAAACGGTTCGAAAAGCACTGCTTGAAGCCGATGTCGCTCTTCCTGTTGTCAAACAATTCATTACGGACATCGAAGCTAAAGCACTGGGTCAAACAACCACCTCTCAAGTTAAAGCAGGTGATGCCTTTGTTAAAATTGTTTCCGATGAACTGACCTCCCTATTGGGCGAATCTCATAGTGAATTATCACTCAATGCACAACCACCTGTGGTTATCCTTATGGCGGGCTTACAAGGCTCAGGTAAAACCACTACGGCCGCCAAATTAGCAAAACATTTACAAGACAAAGAGCAGAAAAAGGTCATGCTAACCTCTGCAGATATTTATCGGCCTGCAGCGATTGATCAACTAGAAACCCTGTCCCAACAAATTAATGCTGAGTTTTTCCCTAGCAACCCCAAACAAAGCCCTAAAGCCATTGTAAAAGGCGCTCTAAAACAAGCTAAACAACAATTCGCTGATGTATTGATCATTGATACTGCCGGTCGTCTCCATATCGATGACACCCTGATGAACGAGCTCAAAGACATCAGTCAGCTTAGCCAACCGACCGAAACCCTATTAGTTGTAGATAGCATGACCGGTCAAGATGCAGCCAATATTGCTAAAACCTTCAATGACACACTAGAACTGACCGGGGTGATCTTAACTAAAGCCGACGGTGATGCTCGCGGTGGTGCTGCACTATCCATGCGCATGATCACCGGAAAACCCATTAAGTTTTTAGGTGTTGGCGAGAAAATAGATGCACTAGAAGCTTTTCATCCAGAACGTATGGCCTCACGAATCTTAGGCATGGGCGATATTGTTTCTTTAGTTGAAGAAGCTGAATCTAAAGTCGACAAAAAAGAAGCTGACAAGCTTGCTAAGAAACTACAAAAAGGCAAGCGCTTTGACTTTAATGATTTTCTAGCTCAACTCGCCCAAATGAAAAAAATGGGCGGCATGCAATCCATGATGGGCAAATTGCCCGGTATGGGGAAAATGCCTCAAGCGGCAAAAGACATGATGGATGACAAACTACTCAATAAAATGGAAGCGATTATCCAATCCATGACCCCTCAAGAAAGAAGCTTCCCTGCTGTTTTAAATGGTTCTCGAAAAAAGCGCATTGCAGCTGGTTCTGGTACGACACTACAAGACATCAACAAGCTCACTAAGCAATTCACCCAAATGCAAAAAATGATCAAACGCTTCAAAGGCAATAAAATGCAAAAACGCCTAAAACAACTTGAAGGGCAACTACCACCTGACATGATCGATAAACTCCCCCCTATGGGATAACACGATATGCAATGCAGGCCGAATAATCCTTCCAATATGAATAAAATGTGCGTAGAATGGCGCAACTTAGCACTCGGTGCACCGAGAACCATAGATTAAATGAGGTAAGAAAACACCATGGTCGTTATTCGTTTAGCTCGCAAGGGAGCGAAAAAAAATCCTTTTTATCATATTGTTGCTGCTGATTCTCGCTATTCGCGCGATGGCCGTTACATTGAACAATTGGGCTACTTCAACCCAACTGCTCGTGGCAGTGAAACTCGCCTAGAACTCAATCAAGAACGTATTGATCACTGGATCAAGCAAGGCGCTCAACCCACTGACCGCATCAATAGCCTAATAAAAGAACACAAAAAAGGCGCACGTCCTTCAGCTATCCCTATGGCTGAATACAAGCAAGCCCAAATGGAAGTATCTGCTAAAGCTGCTGCGAAAAGTGCTGCTGCCGCAGCATCTGACAATGACGCTGACGACGTTAGCGACGCTGCCTAATATCCCATTCAGAGCCAACCATCATGACCCAACGCATTATCCTGGGGCGTATTGGAGCCCCACAAGGCATCCATGGTTGGCTTCGAATCACCTCTCACACATCACCACCTGCCAACATCCTCAACTACACAGTATGGCAAGTTAAACGTGGCCAATCCTGGTCAACATTAACGCCTGAAGAGACAAAAACTCAAGGCAACAAACTACTCGCCAAACTTCCCAACTGCGACTCACCAGAAATAGCCAAACAATGGACCAACACCCTCATTGCCATCTATCAGCACGAACTACCAGAACTACCGGAAGACGAGTTCTACTGGAATGACCTGATTAACTGCCAAGTTGTCACAACTGAAGGCGTCGCCCTAGGCGTTGTCACACAACTGCTTGAAACCGGCGCCAATGATGTCCTGATTATCCAAGATGACAACCAACGCCACCTCATCCCCTACACAGACAACACCATCCAACACATCGACTTATCCAATCAGCTCATTACCGTCCAATGGGACCCCAACTTTTAAAGCAAACCGCCTATGCAATTTCACCTAATCACCCTATTCCCAGAGATTATTCGCACATTAGACTATGGTGTCATTGGACGTGCCCTCCATAACCAAAACATCAGCGTCAACACCATCAACCCTAGGGACTTTACTGCAGACCCACACCGAACCGTTGATGATCGCCCTTATGGCGGAGGCCCTGGCATGGTCATGCAATACCAGCCACTGGTTGATGCCATTCAATCTGCTAAACAACGCACGCAGGGATCAACAGCACCGGTGATTTATCTCTCTCCCCAGGGCAAGCCCTTAACTCAAACGATGGTTGGCATACTCAGCCAACACAGCGAGCTTATTCTATTAGCAGGGCGATACGAAGGTATTGACCAACGCGTGATCGACCATCATATTGACCAAGAAATATCCATTGGTGATTATGTCTTAAGTGGCGGAGAACTCCCCGCTATGGTTCTTATAGACGCAATTACCCGCATGCTTCCTGGCACCCTGGGAGATGCACAATCGAATCAACAAGACTCCTTCCAGCCCTTTTTAGATCATGATCACTACACAAGACCACCTAGTATCGATGGCTACGATGTACCTGAAACTCTTCTAACAGGTAACCATGCAGCGATTGAACGCTGGCGACAACGATCTGTATTACGAAACACTTGGCAAAAGCGCAAAGATCTGTTAAAAAGACGCATCCTAACGTCTGCTGAGCAGGACATTTTACGACAGGTTCAAGATGAGCTAGATTCACCCCCTGTCACAGAGTAACGAGAGAGACACAACTCATGAGCAATATTATTACATCCATTGAATCTGAACAGATCAACGACAAAACCATCCCTGACTTTCGCCCTGGTGACACAGTGGTTGTCCAAGTTAAAGTGAAAGAGGGTAATCGACAACGTTTACAAGCTTTCGAAGGCGTAGTGATTGCTATCCGTAATCGTGGCATTAATTCAGCCTTCACAGTACGCAAAATCTCCCATAATGTTGGAGTTGAGCGCGTTTTCCAAACTTACAGCCCACTAATTGATAGCATTACTATCAAACGCCGTGGTGATGTACGTCGTGCTAAACTATACTACTTACGCAACCTCACTGGACGTAAAGCACGCATTAAAGAAAAAATTAAGAAATAATCTTAACCGATTAAAAAAAAAGCTAGTACGGGTCACCGCACTAGCTTTTTTTATACCTTTTTATCAGTGAGTTAGATAATCTGATCCAACTCATCCAGTTCTTCATGATCAGCCCCTTGACCTTGAGCCATAAGCTCCTCCTCTTCAGCAAGCACAGGACGTTTTGGTAAATAATAACCAATCACACTACCGAGCAACAAACACACTAAAAATACAGTAAAGGATTGCTGGTAAGCCCCTAAGGAACCTGCTGCCACTGAATGATGAACCCCAAATGTCATTGGGTTATCCAATACCCAGCCAATCAGTGGACCAATAATAGGAGCCGACCCCACTGATAATGTATTCACAAACCCCAAACTGGTTGTACGTGCACCATGTGGCGCCAACTCATTACCAATAACATATGGCAAAATATAAGAAGAGACCAATAGTCCAAACACAAACATCAACACCACAACTTCCCACAAAGGCAATTGCGGTGAAAACATCAATATAGCCAACAACCCTGCTGAGATTAATGGGAAAGTCACCAAAATATACCGACGATTACTAATACGTGCGTCTATCCAACCAATCAATGGATTACCGATGGCCGCACCCACAAATACAACATCACTCACCAAGGTAGCTTGCACCAAACTCATATGATAGGCCACTTGCAAAAAAGGCACACTCCACAAGGCGACAAATACTGTGATCATTAGAAACAGCAAACCCGTGTAAACACCATTTAACCAAGCAATTTTATTTTTAAACAATGACTTAACATCTACCCACCAAGCACTGAATGAACGCTGCGTAATGAGTGTCACATTATCAGGAGTATCACGAACCACCCACCATAACAACACAGCCAACACGAGACTTAATCCAGCAGAAAACAGCATACAATCGCGCCAACCCACCTGGTGAACAAACATAGCCAATAAAATCGTTCCGATAATGCTACCCAACATGCCTGTTGTTTCAGCTAAAGCGGCCATCACACCAAAACGATTAGCCGGGAACCACATAGACACCAAATTGAGTGAACCAACAAATGCAAAAGCAGCACCCGTACCCATTAGGAGACGCCCCAACATAGCCACGAGAAAACTAGGTGCCTCAGCAAACATGAGACAACCGACAACCACCACCAGAGCACCTACGGATAGAACACGTCGTGGACCATAACGATCAATCAACATCCCAGCAGGCATTTGCAATAAGACATATATAAAGTAATAGCTACTGGCTAAGACACTACCTTCAGTAGCACCAAGCTTATAACTACTCATCACCGCGCCTACCATTTCCCCAAAGGATAACTGAAGAAAAAACTGAAATAAAACAAAGGCTAATGATATAATCCAAACCATCCAAGCGCGAGTATTATGAGAAAAACGCTGGCCAGGAGGTAGCGCACCTCGACTACGACGTGAAAAAACACCATTTTTTTTGACAGAAATAGTTGTTTCTCTCATGACTTAGACCCTCTCAACTACTGGTCACAAACACACCAAAGTGCAAAACTTTGCACATCTTACTCACATTTGATCAAAAATCAACCAATTTTTGATCTTTTTTTGCTTTTTAAGCGATTTAATAAAATATCCCACTGCCTGCTTTACATCTTTGTAAAAATCGCTAGCATATCGCTATGACTACTTCTAAACACCCTCACTCACACAACCATCAAACCACAGGCAATGAATACACCCCACGAGCGAGTGTTCCATTCGTGTGTAAGCCAAATCATTTGGGTTGGGTCAGCCTATCGGGCGATCAGACTGAGAGTTTCCTACAAGGTCAGTTAAGCTGTGACGTTAGCCAACTATCCAATGGCCAGGCAACATTGGGCGCGTATTGTGACCCCAAAGGACGAGTGATTGCAACCTTTTTCTTACTCTTTTGGCAGGAAAAATACGGCTTACTCTTACCTAAATCGAACATCCCAACATTGACAAATATCTTGGGTCGCTACGCACCCTTTTCAAAGGTCACCTTAAGCGTCACAGAACCCAATTGTCACTACTATTGCAGTACACAACCGATTAACCTTCCCTCAAGCATTCAACAAACATCCATGCAATTCTCACTCAGCAATAACAGTCCATTCCAGTTTTCCATCATCACTAATGAACACACAACTAGCTTTGAAAGCGCCTACGCAACACAAGGCTTTTCCGAGTGTCATGCCGAACACTGGCAACGTTGGCTGATAGAACATCAAATCACACTGATTGAACCTGCCACTAGTGAGAAATGCTTACCACAAATGCTAAATCTTGAAAAACTAGGAGCTGTGAGTTTTACCAAAGGCTGCTTTGTTGGACAGGAAGTGATTGCGCGCACCCAACATTTAGGTAAACTCAAACGGCACCTTCACACGCTAACGTTAAACGCGCAAACCCCACCTCTTGCAGGAGGTGCATTGCGCCTTCCTGATGAGCGTGAAGCAGGCATTGTCATGAGCGTTGCCACGCTGTCTGATCATACTTATCAAGTACTGGCTGTGATACCCGATCATCTACTCACAGATGCCAGACAATGCTACACCATAGAACCGTGACCCACTGAAAAAGCCGGCGACTCTTTGATATTACAGATAGACAATATCCCAAATAGATATTTCACTCGCCCTCTTAGCTATTCAGACTGAGAGGGTTTGGTGCGCAATAAAGGAAATAATATGACATCACGAATCGAGGGCGAATCGGTAAACAACATCACTAAACGATCAATACCAATACCCTCGCCCGCCGTTGGCGGTAATCCATATTCCAAAGCTGTAATATAGTCCTCATCATAACCCATAGCTTCGTCATCACCAGCCTCGCGATCAGCTAATTGCTGACGAAAACGCTCAGCTTGATCATCGGGATCATTCAACTCCGAGAAACCATTAGCGATTTCCATACCACCAATATACAACTCAAAGCGATCAGTGATAAACGGATCATCATCATTCGCTCGTGCCAATGGCGACACTTCTTTTGGAAACTCAGTGATAAACGTTGGTTGAATTAATTGATCTTCAACTAAAACTTCAAACAACTCCATGTGCAACTTACCTAGCCCCATAGCATCAGTGACCTTTACACCATGTTTTAGCGCAATTGCTGCAGCTTGCTCACGATCCATCAATTGCGCTTCGGTGATCTCAGGATGAAAATGCATGATTGAATCTTTCATACTCATACGAGCAAATGCTTGCGAAAAATCAATCTCACTACCTTGCCAAGGACAACAAGGATTGCCTAATACCGTCTTAGCCAGGTGATGAAACAATGCTTCTGTAAAGTCCATCATGTCAGTATAGTCTGCGTATGCCTGATAGAACTCTAGCATAGTGAACTCTGGATTATGCCGGGTAGAAATCCCTTCATTACGAAAATTACGATTAATCTCATAGACTCGCTCGATACCACCCACTACAAGACGTTTCAAGTAAAGCTCGGGGGCAATGCGCAAAAATAAAGACATATCCATGGCGTTGTGATGCGTAATAAATGGCTTAGCAATTGCACCACCCGCTTGTGACTGCATCATCGGTGTTTCTACTTCACGAAAATCATGATCATCAAAGTAACGACGCATACAGGCTATTAATGCAGAGCGTACATGAAAAATATCACGTGTTTTCTCATTCACCATCAAGTCTAAATAACGCTGACGAAAACGTTGTTCTTGATCTGTTAAACCATGAAATTTATCCGGTAAAGGCCTCAAAGATTTCGTTAATAATCGAATCTCAATAACTTTAACTGATAACTCACCCGTTTTCGTTTTGAATAACTCACCTCGCGCTCCAACTATATCGCCTAAGTCCCATTGTTTAAAAGCAGCATAATCACCTTCTGGTAAGGCATCACGTGCAACATACAATTGAATACGGCCGGTCATATCTTGTAATGTAGCAAAACTCGCTTTACCCATAATACGACGTAACATCATTCGTCCTGCGACCACGACAGGAATAGGATCAGCTTCTAAACTCTCATTATCCTGTTGCCCGTATTGCTGGTGCAAATCTACAGCAACATGCTCACGCTTAAAGTCATTGGGAAACGCGTGACGTATCTCACTCAAAGCAGCTAATTTTTGTCGACGCTGTTGAACTTGCTCGTTAATAGAAGGTAGAACGTTACTTGAGTCTGCTGTATCACTACTGGCCACGTGAAATCCCCGTATTGCAATCAAAAAGAGAGCTATCATAACGAAGCGAGCATGTAATCACAACCAACTGAACCAATACTTCAAATCGACTTGAACAACCATCATCAGAAAAACTTGAACACAAAAAGCGTTTTAGCCATACTGACTAAGCTATTGATTAAGAACGGTTAATATTATGAAATCTTTATCTCATCAACTGCATCGTTTTTTACAAATTCTTGCAACCACAGGATTTATTTTATTTACCCTGATCACTCTTAAACACCTCTCTAATGATCGCTTATTCTGGGTCATCGGTGCCACGTCACTGGCCTCCAGTGCCACCATTCTATTTTTCACCCCAGATTCAGAGAGTGCAAACAATAGACAGTTATTACTGAGCTACGCAATCGCCTTGGGAGTCACTCTCGTATTACGTGAAACTCTACCCTTTATCATCGAGTTGTCTTCCCAGATAAAACACATCGAGACCTTTACTCTGACGCTAGCAATGATCTTTATTGCGATGTTTATCACCCTCTACCTCTTTTCTTTACTACACATCACACACCCACCGGCCACAGGCATTGCACTAGCTATGGCTGTCCACGAACCCGGTTATCTTGTCTTTGGCCTACTTCTATTTCTTACGCTGGTGCTAGCCATCATTAAAACGCTCTTCGAAAATTATTTGGAAGATATCGTCGACTAGCCTATGAGTAATAAATAATAAAACTACTCAGTACTACCTTGTAACTTTAAGGTAGCCTCAATGAATTGATCAATATCACCATCAAGGACCGCCTGTGTATTCGAGGTTTCTACATTGGTGCGCAAATCTTTAATGCGCGATGCATCTAATACATAAGAGCGTATTTGACTACCCCAACTGATATCAGATTTAGTGGCTTCTAGTGCTTGTTGATCAGCTTGTTTCTTTTGCATTTCTAACTCATACAACTTAGCTTTTAGTTGTTTCATGGCTTGTGCGCGGTTTTTATGTTGCGAACGATCGCTTTGACACTGCACAACAATACCAGTGGGCTCATGAGTTAAGCGAATCGCTGAGTCCGTTTTATTGACGTGCTGACCACCTGCACCACTAGCACGGTAGGTGTCGGTACGAATGTCAGCAGGGTTAATGTCAACTTCAATATCATCATCAATTTCTGGCGATATAAATACTGAAGCAAATGATGTATGACGTCTTGCACCTGAGTCAAAAGGAGATTTTCTAACTAAGCGATGAACACCATTTTCTGTACGAAGCCAACCAAACGCATATTCGCCTTCAAAACGAATCGTAGCACTTTTGATACCTGCGACCTCGCCAGGCGATACCTCCATCAACGTGGTTTTAAAACCATGTGCTTCACCCCAGCGCAAGTACATACGCAGTAGCATCTCCGCCCAGTCTTGTGCTTCGGTTCCCCCCGAACCCGATTGAATATCTAGAAAAGCATGATTGGCATCCATCTTGCCAGAAAACATGCGTTGGAACTCCATACGCTCAATCGCTGATTGTAATGTTTGAGTATCAGTTTCCACCTCATTCACAGTATCCACATCTTGCTCACTGTAAGCCAACTCTAATAGTTCAGTCGCATCAGCTAAACGTGTTTGTAAATCATCGGTACCATTTACCACATGCTCTAACTGAGATTGCTCAACACCTAAAGATTGAGCTTGCTCGGGGTTATTCCAGACGTCCGGATTTTCAAGTTCACGCTGAACTTCTAGTAGTCTCTGAGCTTTGCCAGCATAGTCAAAGATACCCCCTAAGCGCTTCCAAACGTGCAGTAAGGTCTTTTAGTTGTTCTCTTAAGGGATTAATTTCTAACATACCTTTTCCATTTTAATTCTGTAATAAGAGGGCATTTAACAATGATGTTAAATCGGATAATGTGGACAACTGATTTTTCATAGCCACACAATGATCCGATAGTGTAACCATTGGAAAATAATACGCAACCAATTTGCGTGCTTGCAGTAAAGCCAAGTGCTCACCTTCAATTGCCATCAACCCAGAAACATGTTGTATTAATAGTTCAGCCTGCTCAGTTGGTGAAACAGACCATGTCTCGCCTGAATGAAGCTCGGTTAAGATCTGATGAAATAACCAAGGTCGACCCAAGCCAGCTCGTGCAATCATCACACCAGCACAACCTGAAGCCTGTTGTGCTGCTTGCAAGCTTGTTAACGAATCAACATCACCATTAGCAATCACAGGAATAGAAACCCAATCGACAAACGGTTGAATGGCTGACCAACGTGCTGGCACATCATATCGTTCCGTCCAGTGTCTGGCATGCACAATCAAACCGTCTGCTCCAGCAGAGTTAATCGCCTCTGCCACTTGTCGGTTTGCCTCGTTATCATCAGGCTCAATGCGAATTTTGACCGTAAGCACACGATCAGTGGCATCTCGAATCGCTTTGACACAACGGTATAAATGTTCAGGGTCACTCAATAAACGCGAACCCATTTTGCGTTTACGGATTTTAGGTTGAGGACAACCACAATTAAGATCGATAATCTCAGCTCCCCAACCGTGCACAATTTCAGTTGCACGAGCCAGTATTTCAGGCTGACTGCCTGCGAGCTGAACTGACCAGATAGTTTCACTGTCATCACGGAGACGATAACGTGCTGGCTGATGAGGACGATGAACAATGTTATGTGCAGATAACATTTCCGTGGTGCAATAACCTACTCCACCGAAATCCCATACTAATTTTCTAAAAGGGGCACAACTATAACCCGCCAAAGGTCCTTGCAACAAAGGGCTACCTAAGGTCAACGAACCTAATTGTAAAGGTTGATCAAACACGTGTTTTTTATCCAACGATTCAATAATGATCGCATCATACCGGCAAATGACAGATAAAAAAATACCCAGCTCACACTGGGTATCTTTTGTCATTACAACTTAAAGCTTTAAGCATTGCTTTTACGCGATTTCATCGGACA
This sequence comes from Coxiellaceae bacterium, assembly GCA_011523685.1. GTDB lineage: Bacteria > Pseudomonadota > Gammaproteobacteria > Coxiellales > Coxiellaceae > UBA9148. The sequence goes on from WTGG01000020.1 coordinate 135,182, forward strand.
ACCACAACAAGAAAACGCATTGTATAACCAAGCTAATATAATACCTGCGACAAAACCATCAATGATCGCCCACACTAACCCAATGATAATACCGATAAAACTTAGATTAAAACCGACATAGATAGAGGCGATGATCCCCAACCAAGGAACCCCAACACCAAAACATAAAGCAGTAAAAACCACAAACAATAAACTCAAAGCCGATAACACAGCGATTGCTAGACCCAACGCAACAGGCTTCAAACGACACACATCAACACTTGAACTCATAATTAACTCCCTGTAATTAAAGAAAAAAACACATCAATGCAAAAGCATATCGAGTAATACCGTAAAACACAAAAATACCGATCAATCTGCTTGTTTTGCTGAAAAATAACACAAAGATAATGAATATCAATCACTGGAGATCAATAACACCACGTGAGCAGCAATACCCTCACTACGCCCCAAAGAACCCATTTTTTCATTGGTGGTCGCTTTTACACTCACTTGAGAAACTGGCAAACCTATAATATCAGCCAAAGAGTGACGAATATCGACAATGTGTGGAGAGAACTTAGGCTCTTCAGCAATTAATGTCGCATCAACGTTATGCACTGAAAAAGAACGCTCTGTTAACAAAGCTAAAATATGGCGAACTAACACTGCACTATCAGCATTTTCATAAGCTGAATCGGTATCAGGGAAATGTTGCCCAATATCCCCCAAAGCCGCCGCACCCAATAATGCATCGCCCACAGCATGTAATAACACATCACCATCGGAATGCGCGGCAAATGCAGCATGATGATCCACCTTAACGCCACCTACCATAATATGATCACCCTCACAAAAGCGATGAGAATCATATCCAAAACCTACTCGCATCATGACACACTCTCCTGCTGTAGATACCACTCTGCCAAAGCTAAGTCCTCAGCATGAGTCACCTTTATATTAGATACATCACCCAGCACCATTCGAGGCACATACCCCTGTAACTCAATCGCACTGGCTTCATCAGTTATCCGCGACCTATCCTGATCAGTAAGATGATCTAACGTTGTTCGTAAAAGACCGTAACGAAACATTTGTGGCGTTTGTGCTTGCCAAACACCCGAACGAGACAGTGTTTTTTCAACACCTTGTTCTTGATTGACACGTTTTAATGTATCCGTCACGGGCCGACCTAATAAACCACCCACCGCATCAGACTGACACTCATGGATTAAACGTTGTATCGCGTCTTGGCGAAGACATGGCCGAGCAGCATCATGCACTAGAACCCAGTCATGCTCATGCGCTTTGCCTTCAAGAGCAATAAGACCCTGCAACACAGAATCAACACGTTGCTCACCGCCTACAGTCACCCATAATCCTTGTGGCTCAACTGGATAAATCGTAGACCAATGGCTGTCTTCTGAATGCAGCACCACTACCACACCTTCTATTTGCGGATGCTGTAAAAAGCTATTGATGGTGTGTTGAATAATAGGCTGACCACACACAGAAACGTATTGCTTAGGGCCATCAGCACCAAAACGTTGTCCGATACCCGCAGCCGGAATGACCGCCCAAAACGTTGGCTGGTGATTTAAATGTGAGTTCAATCGTCAATAACCTGATAAAACACTTCATGGCGCTTAATCATACCAAGCTCATTGCGAGCTTCTGCCTCAATCGCATGATGACCATTCTTCAGCTGGTGAATATTCGCTAACATCACCTGATTACCTTCATGTAACACATGATTTTTCTGTTCTAACTGCTGAATTTCATCACTGAGATGCCAGACGCTACTCAAACCGCCTGGCATAAACCAAAGCTGGTACTGCATAAAAAGCAATGCTGCTATCAGACCTGAGCCCAACCATCGTGTCATCATGCTCTCACCATTATCAAAATCACAGTCTATTATGATCGATAATATATCAGAGACATTAAAAAAAACAGCTATTCAGCTCATTTTACTGCATTTTTTAACTATGACCTGCTTTTTCTTTAAGACTCACAAACGCCTGCATGCCAGCATAGACAGCATCCTGCCCCAACTCTTGCTCGATTTTTAATAATCGATTGTACTTAGCAACACGATCAGAACGACATAATGAACCCGTTTTAATTTGACCCGCAGCGGTAGCCACAGCAAGATCAGCAATCGTTGAATCTTCAGTTTCACCAGAGCGATGAGAAATAACTATGCCGTAATCCGACTGCTTAGCCATGCCTATAGCCGCCAATGTCTCAGATAATGTGCCTATTTGATTGAATTTAATTAAGATGGCATTCGCAACGTGCTGCTCGATACCTTGCGCGAAGATTTTAGGGTTTGTGACAAATAAGTCATCACCGACTAACTGCACTTGATCACCCAAACGTTTAGTTAACAGAGACCATCCTGACCAGTCACCTTCATCCAGACCATCCTCAATGGATAAAATAGGATAATCACGCGCCCAAGTTGCCATTTTGTCAATGAGCTGTTCTGAAGTTAATTGTAAGTTTTCAGAGGACAAATGATATAAGCCATCACGATAAAACTCAGAACTAGCACAGTCTAACCCCAAATAGATATCAGAACCGGCTTTTAGACCCACATCACTGATGGCTTCTAGAATACACTCCATAGCCGCTTCATTATTTGGTAGATCAGGCGCAAAGCCGCCTTCATCACCAACCGCTGTCACCAAGCCTTGCTGTACCAAACGTTTTTTCAGTGCATGAAAAATTTCAGCACCATAACGCAGCGCTTCTGAAAATGAAGGTGCGCCAACGGGTAAAATCATAAACTCTTGGATATCCAGATTATTATTGGCATGTGCGCCACCATTAATAATATTCATCATGGGAACTGGCATGGTATAAGGGCCCTGACCACCTAAATAACGGTATAGTGGTAATTGATGATCAGCAGCTGCAGCATGCGCTACCGCGAGTGAAGCACCCAAAATAGCATTAGCGCCCAACTGACTTTTATTCTCCGTACCATCAAGTTCCAGCATCGCCATATCAATGGTTTCTTGAACATCCGAAGGCTGACCAACGAGCGCCTGACGAATAGGACCGTTCACATTGGCAACTGCTTTCAATACCCCTTTTCCGCCATAGCGTTTTGCATCACCATCACGCAACTCTAATGCTTCTCGTTTACCCGTAGAAGCCCCGGATGGCACCATAGCTGTACCGGATACGCCGGAGTCCAGAGTTACGTCAACCGCTAAAGTTGGATTACCACGTGAATCTAAGATTTCTCGCGCGTCAACTGATGTAATGTTTGTCATTGAATTTCCTTAATTTGTAAAGTGTCATTTATTGTTAAGCACTGTGTGCTTTTACTTCGTCTTCTAACCAAATACCGCTTTTAACGGCTTGATTAATACCTAACAACGTATCAAGCAATGCTGGCATTTTGTCTAGAGGCCAGGAATTTGGCCCATCACTGAGTGCCTGATCAGGATTAGGATGTGTCTCCATAAACACACCACTCACGCCTGCCGCAACAGCAGCACGCGCCAGTACCGGCACGAAGTCACGACGCCCACCTGAAGTGCTGCCCTGCCCACCTGGCATCTGCACCGAATGAGTAGCATCAAAAATCACTGGTGCTTGCGTTTCACGCATAATAGCCAAAGAACGCATATCAGAAACTAAGTTGTTGTAACCAAATGAAGCACCGCGCTCACAGACCATGATATTAGGATTACCAGTAGATCTCGCTTTTGTGACCACGTGCATCATGTCTTGAGGTGCCAAAAATTGCCCTTTCTTGATATTCACTGGCAAGCCTGTTTCAGCCACCTTGGTGATAAAATTGGTTTGGCGACACAAGAAAGCAGGTGTTTGCAAGACATCGACCACAGCGGCTACTTCGTTAAGAGGCGTATCTTCATGCACATCCGTTAATACACGTACACCTAGAGTCTTTTTCACTTTCTCTAGAATGGCCAAGCCTTTTTCTAAACCAGGGCCACGAAAACTATGAATCGAAGAACGATTCGCCTTATCAAAAGACGCTTTAAAGACAAACGGGACACCGCGCTGATCCGTCATTGCCTTGAGCTCTGTGGCCACTTGCATGACCAAATCTTCACTCTCAATCACACATGGTCCTGCGATGATTAATAGGGGGTCATTCAACCCAATGCGATCAGCACCAATATTGGCCATTCTTGCCTCCGAAGCAATCTGAAAGAACTCGAATCATACTGGATCAAGGCGGTTTTGCAAGGTTACCGCCTGTGGTACACTCGCACCCATGGCACTGATTCAATTAAAAAACATCCACTTAAGCTTCGCAGAAGCCCCTTTATTCAATGACCTATCATTACAGGTGTCACGAAAACAACGTATCGCCCTTATTGGTCGCAACGGTACTGGGAAATCAACGCTTCTTAAAGTTATTCAAAAAATCGTGCAACCCGATACCGGATTGATCGAAGGGCAAGCGCATACCATCACCGCCTTGCAACAAAACGTGCCGGACAATCTCAGCGGCAATGTTCACGATTTCCTAGTCAATAGTCTAGGTGATGAAGCCGCCTGGCAATCCACACACACGGTCGATCGCATCATTCAAGAACTCCAGCTTAACCCACAAGCAGAGCTAGCCGATTTATCCGGTGGTGAAATACGACGATGCTTACTCGCTCAAGCGTTAATCCAAGAGCCTGATGTGCTGCTACTTGACGAACCAACCAACCACATGGACATGCCAACCATTCAATGGCTGGAAAACTATCTAATACAATCGCAACTCACCTGCATTCTCATCACCCACGATCGGAGTTTTTTACAACAGGTCGCCACTCACATTGCTGAACTTGACCGTGGCGAACTCACCACATGGGCCGGAGACTACCAAAGCTTTCTCGTACATAAGTCTCAACAACTAGAAGTCGAAGAACGAGCCAATGCCTTATTCGATAAACGCCTGGCACAAGAAGAGCGTTGGATCCGACAAGGCATTAAAGCACGCCGCACTCGCAATGAAGGTCGCGTGCGCGCACTTAAACAAATGCGATATGAACGAGCGCAACGTCGCGAACAACGCGGCCAAGTAAAGCTCAACACACAAGAACAAGCCCATAGCGGCAAACAGGTCTGTGTTGCCGACAACATCAGTATCTATCTCGATGGAAAAACGATCATTAAAAACTTTTCCTGCATTATTCAACGCAAAGATAAGGTCGGCATCATTGGTCATAGTGGTTGTGGTAAAACCACATTAATCCGCTGCTTACTCGGTCAACTGCAACCTGACCGAGGGACAGTGACCTTAGGGACACAACTGGATATTGCTTACTTTGATCAACACCGACATAGCTTAGACATTGATGCCACACCAATGGATGTCGTGGCGGAAGGTCGTTCTCATATCACAATCAACGGCCAATCCAAGCACATCATGAGTTACCTGCAAGACTTTTTATTTTCACCTTTACAAGCTCGCAGCCAAATCCGAACACTCTCGGGTGGTGAACGTAATCGCTTATTACTCGCTAAGTTATTTTCACAACCAGCTAATTGTTTAGTACTGGATGAACCGACTAATGATTTAGACATCGAAACCTTAGAGTTACTCGAACAATACTTGGTGGAATTTGATGGTACCGTGATTGTCGTTAGCCATGATCGCACCTTCATTGAAAACGTTGTGACACAAACCTATCGGTTTGATCACAATGGCCATATCACCGAACACATGGATCACTTCATCGATACGCCCAAGACAGCTTCATCCACTAGCGAAAAAACAACGACAAAATCCAATACTAAGAAAAGCACGTTAACCCATGAAGAGCGTAAAGAATTAAATAAGCTGCCGACAAAAATTGAAAAACTCGAAGCGAAAATAGCGCAAGCACAAGCAATACTCAATCAACCTGACTTTTATCAGCAGCCCCAAGACGTCACACAACCACAAATTGATCATTTTGAATCTCTGCAACAAGAACACGATGCCCTCTATCAGCGCTGGGAAGTGTTGCTGGAGAAAGATATTTAACAACTATGATGGTTAACAACTTGTTGGGCAATCACGTAAGCAACCTTTAAATGCACCACTATAAAAATACTCAGTAAAATCAGGGTTGTTACTAAGTTTACCTTGTTATTTCGTTCAAGGAACATCATCTGAAAAAAAGGACTTCGATTAATCATACGCCAGAGGTGAATCTAACCTGGCGTATAATCTACTTCTAGATCTGGCAACTCTCCATCATCACTCTTAATGCATCGATAGATTTAAGTGACTTTACGAATTACATCTCAGAAATGATCTGAAACGATCTGTTTCTAATCGGAAAGTCACTGAAAACTGATCGATTTAATTTAATTCAAACAGACGTCGATCCAGCGTACATTCAAATGCTTCAGTTGAGTTAGAAGCAGTAGCGTTATTAAATAATGACTGGTCACTACCCGATGGCTTTACTGATTCGGCAATCATAGATCCCGCTAATAGAACACCAGGCAACGCGCCGTATAATAATCCCAGATAAACAAATGCTCCCCATGGTCGTTCCTGAATCTTTTTTTCTAAATAATCCACTGGCTTAATCACTAAGTTATCACGCACTTTTTCAACCGGATAAATCACGGTTCCAATTAAGTTAAATAATAAATGACTCAATGCCACCGTCATCGCATCACGACGCTTAGATAATGCAGACATCGCAGCAAGGATACCAGTAACCGTTGTTCCCCAGTTAGAACCTATTTGCAATGGGAACATTTGATCGCGAGTAATGTAACCATCCAAGTTTAGTGCTGTCAGTACAGATGTGACCACAGAACTTGATTGCATCAAGATCGTTAAGGCACAACCTAACACCATATTGAGGTACGGATTGACATTTAATGAACGCTGAAAGATATCCAAAACTTGCCCTTGGATTAATTGACGTAAAACTTTAGTGAGCGCATAGAGACACACACTGATCGTAAATAGTCCCAAAATAATCGACAAGGCACCTGCAGCGGATTCATCTAAACCCATATCTGCAAAAACCCCACCTCCTAGTGCACTTAAGTTAGTACAACTGGCATAGCGTGGGTCCTTCGCAATGGCTTTAATGAAATCTTTATTGGGTGAAATTAATTGTTTCATCAGATCATCGACAATCAGATCAAAAAATTCGTATTCCTCACCACTTCCTGAGTCTGATATACCCTCAGTCATTTTACGTGACACTGTCCAGTAGAAATTTGATGAGGTCTGAAGGATAACAGCAATCATTAAGGACCACATGTTGAAGAAATCATGCATACTTGATGTCGCAAAACCTTTGGCAAACTGATCATCTTCATCTAATGCTTTTTTGTACCAAAACAAAGCCACCAAGTTATTTGTCATGGTAGTACCAATGTTGGCCCCAAAAACCATGTACATAGCAAGGAAAGGGTTTAGTTCATTAGCGCCGACTAAACTGACAATGAGCGATGTGGCTGTCGAAGAGCTCTGCAAAGCCACCGTCACCAACTCACCGATTGCGATAGCACCCGCAGGGTCATGCACTACGTCAAATAAACCCGCTGAATCACGACCGCCTGCAACTTTAGCGCCATTACCCACAAGCTTTAGACCCACCACAAAGCAATATAGCAATGTTGGCACACTGATGACACGTGCTGTAGTCAATAAAGTTGAAGGGCGATTTGCCTCTCCCTCTGAAGACAACGTACCCCAGTCAGATGAACCATCATCTGAACCATTGGGTGTATTTCCCGGTATTTCATTACCACGGAAGGTTAACTCAACCTCACCTGACAAAACACCTTGCTCAATATCTCCTTGATTAGCATCCACTCCATTAAGTTCATTATCTGAATCTTGCAATGCACCCTCATCTTTACCCTTCAATGTAATCTCCTTGATTTATAGATGACGAATATAAAAAATTCCGTTTAAAAACCGGCAACATCCTAGCAAAATAAAAAAAATTAAAATAGGTGATAAATATCCGCATTAATAGATCGAATATAATAAAAAAAAAGTCTGTTTCTTTATAAATCAATACTGAAATTAATGGACAAAGCCATCTATTTAATTGGCAAAAAAAAAATCAAAATCAGCACTTTAATCCACAAAAAAAATAAAAGATTAAGCTAATATTATTTTTACAATTCTATTGTATCGCTACACTAAGGAATAAAAAAATACCTAACAACAATCAATATCAAAAGGGCCATCAAAACATCAGCTCGAATACAAAGAGCACCTTAGCATCGCCCTATGTAAAATTGACCTTGATAAACTATTCATGAAACTCGTAATAACTAGATCGTATTTGACGAGCAAATAAAACTATCCATTGAGGAACAACAACAACTCTTGTACTGATTCACCAATTATCATGTGTGTTACCGATAGCGTATTTACTTTTTCACAATTCCTAAAATTTGAATCACCGAAATACTGGACACAGTAGCAAACATGTTCTCGTATTTTTCCAGTTGCAGAGAGAGCAGATTACTGAGCCAACCCAGCTTCACCCTCTCAGTGAAATATTCATACCTTGAAAAAATAAATACAACATAGTTAACATGAGACTATAAAAAAACATCAAGGACACTATAATGTTTAAATATGCCTTCAAAGGAATTGCTGTCATTGCTTTATCCATATATCTCGTTAATTCCTTAGCAAAACCAGCTAATCAGGCCACACCTCCACAGCTACCGTCTAACGCTGCATTTTCATATGCCTTATACCAAGCATTACCCAGTAAAAATGACAATTTTGCTATATCACCTTTTAGCTTACGTCAATGTTTAGCGCTTGTTTATATGGGGGCTGATGCGAACATACAAGAAAAAATGGATGCTGTTCTCAACTATCATCTAACGGATTCTAAATTGGTTGATGCGTTAAACCTAGAATACAAACTGTTGCAACAATCTATCAACCACCCAATAAAAACCACCCCCTATAATCAAGCCAATGACAATAAAGCGATAATAAATAACCCACCGAATCAATCAACAACTTCAAAAAACAAGCTACTCATCAATAACTCCGCCTGGATAAACAACCAGCATGCCTTCAATAAAAAATACCAAACCTTAATTCAATCGCTGAATAACACTAGTCTAAATTCATTCAATGCTCACCAAGCTGATCAAAGCGCTCAAATAATCAATCAATGGATTTATGATCACACCCAAGGCATGATCACCAAGGTTATTGAACCACAAAATATAACACCAGCAGCAGAAGCTTTTCTGATTGATACTTTATACCTCAAAGCAACATGGGAGACACCCTTTAAAAAAGAAAATACAAGAAACGAACCTTTTTACGAAACACCTAAACAACCCGTTCTGACATCGATGATGCATAATGGAGATATTGACCTCCCCTACTACTCCGACGATAACTTCCAATCTATCATGCTACCTTACAACAACTCTGACCTTAGCATGATCATATTACTACCTAAAAACCGAACAACAACACTAGCCTCGATTCGATCGACCATACCTTCAATTTCTAAACTAGCAACATCATTTAAAACAACTCATTTTAAAATTGACCTATCGCTGCCTAGCTTCACCATACAGTCAAAATGGAAGAATTTATTAAACACGTTCACCACAATGGCTCAACTACCCTCAAATCCACCTATAAATCAAATGATAGACGCACCGCCATCTTCGATACGTTTAACCGATATCATACAAAAGTGCAAAATCACTATGAATGAATCAGGCACTAAAGCCGCAGCAGCCACTGTAGCAAGAATGGCTGCTGGAGCCACCCCAGGAAATGCCATACCAGTTCCACGGATTGTATTTAATGCCAATCATCCTTTTATTTTTGTAGTCTACGATCGAACTTCTAATAATATTTTATTTTTAGGTGAAGTAAACCAGGCGCCAAGCTCAACTTAATAAACGCAACTATTACGCGAGACAATCAATGCACGATAGTATGAGCGGCAATGTTTTTTTCAGCCGTACCTCTAGATAAAACATCCCTTTTATTTTTAATGATCCACCAGCATGGCGTTAACAAATCCTAAAAATAAAGGGTGGGCATCACGAGGATTAGAAGTAAACTCTGGATGGAACTGACAGGCAATGTACCAAGGATGATCTGGTATCTCGACCACCTCAACCAACTGTCCATCAACTGATTGACCAGAAACACGCAACCCTGCTGCTTCTATGGATTCAACGTATGCTGGATTAACTTCATAACGATGACGATGTCGTTCAGTAATTTTTTCAGAACCATACAACTCAGCAGCCTTAGAACCTGGCTGTAGATGACACACTTGAGCACCTAAACGCATTGTCCCACCAACATCTTGATCTTTATCACGCAGTTCCTTTTCACCGGATTGATTCACCCATTCATTAGCCATGGCAATCACAGGGTGTAATACCTTTTCATCAAACTCGGTGCTATTCGCTTCTTTCATTGCTAGGCAATGACGTGCAAATTCAATCACTGCAATCTGTAAGCCTAAACAAATTCCTAAAAAGGGCACGTTATTTTCTCGTGCGTATTGCGCAGCCATCACCTTGCCTTCAACGCCACGCACACCAAAACCTCCAGGAACTAAAATACCATCGGCATGCTCTAATAAAGTAACACCCTCTTGCTCCAACGCCTCTGAATCAACATATTCTATGTTCACATTGGTTTGAGTATGAATACCAGCATGAATCAAGGCTTCATTAAGTGATTTATAAGCATCTGCACAATCAATGTATTTACCAACCATGATTAAAGTGACTGATTGCTTTGGATGCTTATGCCAGTCAACCACCTGCTGCCATTCAGATAAGTTAGCTGATGAACACTCTAACTGTAATTTCTTCCCTATACGTTCACCCATCCCTTGTTGCTGTAATAATAAGGGGATTTCATAAATGCTACTGACATCTTGCAAAGAAAAAACATCATCGATGGCGACATTGGTAAACAAAGCAATTTTCTTGCGGCATTCATCGGATAATTCATCTTGCGATCGACACGCCAATACATCGGGTTGTATACCAATCGAACGCAGCTCTTTGACAGAATGTTGTGTGGGTTTGGTTTTGATCTCACCAGAAACTGCAATATAAGGCACTAATGTTAAATGAACAAATAGCGTGTGCTCCGCACCTCGCTCTATTCGTAATTGACGAATGGCTTCAAGATAAGGCAGTGACTCAATATCACCGACTGTGCCGCCAATTTCAATTAAAGCAACATCAGCGCCTTTAGAACCTTCTGCGATCTTAGCTTTAATGGCATCTGTGATGTGTGGAATGACTTGAACCGTCGCACCTAAATACTCACCCCGACGCTCTTTGCGAATCACCTCAGCATACACCTGCCCTGTGGTAAAATTATTCTTACGCGTCATTTTTGTACGAACAAAGCGTTCATAATGACCCAAATCTAAATCGGTTTCAGTACCATCATCAGTAACAAATACCTCACCGTGCTGAAAAGGGCTCATGGTACCGGGATCAACATTAATATAGGGATCCAATTTCATCATGGTCACACTCAGATTTTGTGACTCTAAAATCGCCCCTAACGATGCAGAAGTAATACCCTTCCCTAAAGAAGACACCACGCCGCCCGTAATAAAAATGTATTTTGTCATAGGAATCCCGCTTTACTAATAATCAACTAAAAACGGGAGTCAAGTATACTGAAAAAAACGCATCAACCCAACTAGAATCGGGTCATAATATCTTAAGAATACCTTATCTCAACCAGGCTCTCGCATCGACCACATCCTGACCAATTTGCGCTACCAGATCATCCACTGAATCAAAATTTAATTCTTCTCGTAACTGGTGCAAAAATTCCACCCTCAAATACTCACCATAGATCTCTCGATTAAAATCTAAGATAAACACTTCCAATAAAGGCTGCTCAACTTTAAAAACTGGACGATAACCAATACTGGCAACACCGTGAGCTACAAAACCCGGGCCATGCACACGCACCACAAATACCCCCGTTAAGGGTGATAATGTACGATACAACGGAATATTTGCCGTTGGAAACCCCCAAGTTCGACCACGTTGATCCCCCCGAACGACAGGACCATACAAACTGTAAGCACGCCCCATCAACTTTTGCGCTTCTGCTATATTACCCTGACTCAATAACTGTCGTACCTGAGTACTACTGACTCGCATACCATGAACTGTCATTGATGGAATTTGATGCACCTGAAAACCATACTGCTCACCCAAAGAAGCCAATAAAGCATAATCACCTTGACGCGAAGCACCAAAACGGAAATCATCCCCAATTATGACCGCCTTGACATTCAGTCGATCGACTAAAAACTGATTAACGAAATCAATGGCAGGCATAGTGGCCATTGCACGGTTAAATCGCAAACAAACCAAAAAATCTAACGCATAAGGTTGCAATGCCAACCACTTTTCACGCAGTCGCATTAATCGCACCTGACTTTCACCGCCGGAAAAATAATCTTTAGGATGAGGTTGAAACGTCAGCAAGACCGAAGGTACTCTTTCTTGCTTTGCTAATGTTATCGTCTCTTGCAGTAATTGCTGATGCGCCAAATGCAGGCCATCAAAACTGCCCAATGTCACTACTGAACCGCGCTTAAAAAAAGATTGTGTTTTATAGGGGATACTCCGTAGAACTTTCACTCGCCACCCACCCATTTTAAATCATTAAAACGAACACCCGTCACCCATAAAACAACGGTATAGACCGAGACAGACAAAACAATAACACTCATAAGGTGCGTACTTCTCATCCAAGTATTCCACACAATCCACTGTGCTAACACACCAGCAGACCATAATGCTGTTATCGCCAATGCAACGTTAGCGACCAACAACCGAGCGATGAAGAGGAACCAACCAGGCTGAGGTTGATACAGACCATCACGCAACAAAACACGCAATAACCATAGCCCGTTACAATATGATGCTAACGATGTGGCTAATGCCAATCCGATATGATGCAGTGGAAAAATGAATACCATATTTAATACCACATTAACCAACAAAGCGACTGCAGCCACTTTAACCGGTGTGTGGATATTCTGACGGGCATAAAAAGCAGTAGCTAAAATTTTAACCAACATAAAAGCTGGCAAACCCGCAGCAAACGCCATTAAACTCATCGACGCCATATTGACATCCCTTACCGTAAACTCTCCATGCAGCAATAACGTAGCTAAAATAGGGCCAGCCAAACAACACAAACCTACAGCAGCCGGCAAACCAACTAACCCCAAAGTCCGTAGCGACCAATCAAGTGTTTTTGAATAAGCCTGTTCTGATTGACTAGAGAAATGTCGAGATAAACTCGGCAGCGAGACAGTGGCCAATGCCACACCAATCACACCCAAAGGTAAAAATGTTAGTCGATCGGAATAATACAACCACGAGATACTACCCGAGGGCAAAAAAGAAGCAAAAAAGCCATCAATCAGCAATCCGAGCTGTGCCACAGACACACCGAATAAAGCAGGCACCATTTTTTTCAACACACGCCATACTGCAGCATCACGCCAATCGAACCTGAGCCGTGGCATCAGACCAACACGGTAAAGGGCTCCCCATTGCAAACCACACTGCAACAGCCCTCCCATGATGACACCCCAAGCTAAGACATAAATAGGCTGATGATAATAGGCAACACCAAATACAGCAGCTGTAATCATGGCAACATTTAGCAGTACTGGCGATAGAGCTGGAACAGCAAATCGTTGCCAGGCATTAAGCACCGCTCCTGCAAAAGCAGCCATCGAAATTAAAAGTAAATATGGAAAAGTTATATATAACAGACCTTTAGATAACTCAAACCGTAAAGGGTGATGCAAAAAACCTGGGGCAAATAGGATAATCAGCAAAGGCACTGCTATCTCAGCCAATACTACAATAACCATCAATGCACCCAATAATGCACCAGCAACACGGCCCATAAATGCCTGTACGTCATTCTCAGATTGCTGAACTTTATATTCCGTTAAAATGGGGACAAACGCTTGAGAAAAAGCACCTTCCGCAAATAACCTTCTGAAAAAATTAGGAATTTTGAATGCAATCACAAAGGCGTCAAACGCAGGTCCGGCACCAAAGAAACCCGCCAACACCACATCTCGAATAAAACCCAACACACGAGAGACCATCGTCATAGTCGCCACAATACCCGTGGACTTTACCAATTTTTTACTCATAATCGGGCTATACCTAGAAAAGTGATCCTAATATAAGGATCAATAACTGAATCGCTATGCTAACCAAGTCATACTCACAAGACAAGCGACGGATATTAACGGCTCCAGCGCATTGACAAATTCCACCAAACCAGGCATATTGCCGGGCTTGAAAATAACTATTAACACTAAGGGAGCACTCCGTGGCCAATTCCCCACAAGCAAGAAAACGAGCACGCCAAGCTGACAAACGTCGCGACCATAACATGGCACAACGCACAAAAATGCGCACCTTCCTCAAAAAAGCACAACAAGCTATTACAAGCGAAGATAAAACTACAGCGCCTACTGCCTGTGCAGAAGCTATCAAAACATTAGATATGGCTGCTAGTCACAACATTATTCATCGCAATAAAGCTGCTCGACTCAAAAGTCGTTTAGTTGCAAAACTAAAGAAAGTCACACAGGCTTAAAACCTGTTTGAAACACATTATTATCGCCTCGATAATCCTTATCTTGGCGATTTTTTTATCTACTACTCAAACTATAGCTCACGATCAGGGTCACTATAGTACGCCGCGATAGACTGACACACCTCATCACAACCCTCACCAGACACCCCAGAAACAATAAATACAGGGCCTGTCCAACCTAAACCTTGAATCACTTCCTCACACCTAGCTTGGCGCTCATCTTCAGGAATTGTATCGATCTTATTCAACACCAACCATCGCTCCTTCAGAGCTAATTCTGTGTCATGTGCAGCCAGCTCCTTCACGATAGTATTCACTGACTCAATAGGGTCTTCTGCCATAGGGCTGATATCGACTAAATGTAACAACAAGCAGGTACGACTTAAGTGCTTTAAAAAGCGAACCCCCAATCCAGTACCTTCACTAGCACCTTCTACTAACCCAGGAATATCTGCAATGACAAAGCTACTCGTATGCCCCATGCGCACAACACCTAAATTGGGATACAACGTCGTGAATGGATAATCTGCAATTTTAGGTCGAGCATTAGAAACACGGCTAATAAAGGTAGACTTCCCAGCATTTGGCAAACCTAACAGACCCACATCAGCTAGCACCTTCATTTCTAACTTAAGATTACGCGACTCACCTGGTGACCCCTTGGTTGTTTGGCGAGGAGCTCGATTAATACTGCTTTTAAAGCGCGTATTCCCCAGCCCATGAAACCCTCCTTGAGCAACACGAACACGCCGACCAGATTCAGATAAGTCAGCAATACATTCCTCGGTATCTGCATCATAAATCACCGTGCCGACTGGAACCTGCAAGATTAAATCATCTGCACCCTTACCTGTACGCTCACGTCCCATACCAGGCTGGCCATTTTTAGCCCTAAATAAACGACTATAACGATAATCAATCAAGGTATTAATATCTTCAGAAGCCTCAAGAAAAACACTACCGCCATCACCACCATCGCCACCATCAGGTCCTCCGCGAGGAATGAACTTCTCACGACGAAAACTCAAACAGCCTGCACCGCCATTGCCTGCTTCGACACGAATTAACGCTTCATCGACAAATTTCATATACCCCCCAAAAAACTGACAAACCATCTATCTCTTTGAATAGATATAAAAAAGCCTCATCACAACGACGAGGCTTTATACAAAACAATCTGCAAACAGACTAGGCGCTGACCGCTTCCACAGAAACTGTGCGACGACGCTTAGGGCCTTTAACAGAAAAGACCACCTTACCTGGTACAAGTGCATATAACGTATGATCACGCCCCATACCAACACCAACACCAGCGTGCCAATGAGTACCTCTTTGACGTGCAATGATATTACCTGGAATGACAGATTCGCCACCAAAATGTTTAACCCCTAAAAACTTAGGATTCGAATCGCGACCGTTACGAGTACTACCACCCGCCTTCTTATGAGCCATTTTTTACCTCTTTGTTAAATTAATATACCAAACTGCTGATCTTAAGCAGCAACGCTGATACCAACAACCTTCACCGCTGTGTAATACTGACGATGTCCCATTTGCTTCATATGGTGCTTACGACGCTTAAACTTGATAATGTGTACTTTTTTTGCGCGATCTTGGGCAACAACCTCAACGGTTACCTTTGCACCCGACACATGCGGCGCACCAACATGCTGTGTTTCACCATCGGAAACCAATAACACCTCGGGTAACTCTAATTGCTCACCCACTTGTGCAGCGCACTTTTCTAAACGAATCACATCACCTTCAGCGACTTGATATTGTTTTCCACCATTGGCAATTACTGCATACATAAGCCTTCCTCATCACGTTCTGACTATTAAGTCGGTGGATTGTACGGAATCTTATCGCTGCAAGCAAGCAATTATCCACCCTGAGTGATTAAAAAAGGACATCAATAACGTACAGAATCCTTAACCTGTCTTGACACAGAACCAGGATACTCCTAGGATTGGCGCATGAATTCAACGCTCACCAAAAATGCCCCAACTTTGGCTGATATAACAGCACCTTGCGGCACCGACCTCCAGCAACTGAATCAACTGATCATTGATCGTCTCAGCTCAACTATCCCCCTGATCGAAGACATTATTGCTCATATACTGAAAGGGCAGGCTAAACGACTACGGCCTCTTCTAGTGATACTCAGCGCTCATGCTTGCCACACATCCCCCCCAAAAGATTACCTTTTACTGGCAGCCATCATTGAATTTGTTCATACAGCGACACTACTCCATGACGACGTGGTTGATGAATCCCAATTAAGACGCGGACATCGAACAGCCAATACCATGTGGGGGAACTCCGCTAGCGTACTGGTTGGTGACTTTCTCTATTCACGCGCTTTCCAAATGCTGACAGAAGTTAATAACACTCGTGTCATGAGTATTCTAGCCGACACCACTAACACACTCGCTGAAGGAGAGGTACTTCAGCTGATGAATCGTCAGGATGCTTCCTTAACAGAAGCAGATTACTTTGATGTTATCTACCGAAAAACCGCAAAACTATTCGAATCCTCTGGCGAAATAGCTGCTGTTGACACCCCATATCAATCCGCTATGGCTGACTATGGTCGCCATCTTGGCTTATGCTTTCAAATTATTGATGACCTACTGGACTACACTGGATCCAGTCAAAAAACAGGAAAAAACATAGGCGATGACCTTGCTGAAGGAAAAATGACACTACCTTTAATTTACGCACTGGAAAACGCCAACACCGAACAACGCCAATACATCCACAACAGCATTAAACAACCATCAGAGGAAGCGCTGCCGAGCATCCTAGCCTGCATCGAATCATCACAAGCCATCCCGCGCTGCCATGAACAGGCACAACAACAAGGCAAGCTTGCCATTGCCGCTATCGAACCACTCCCTGATTCTAAATACAGACAAACCCTATTAGACTTAGTCCAATTTGCTCTTCGAAGACATTTCTAAAAAACCCCTATCTTTACAAAACTTTACAGACAGAAGTAACTAGCCGTATAATTCAAACTCACGACAACAACCTAAGGACAGGCCATGTCTCGATTTATTGTTTTCTTTATTGTGTGCTTGCTATTCGCAGCAGGTTTGATGTTCTGTATCTACACGCAGCACGGCTATCTTTTTACTGCCTTAATGGGCTTCTTAGTTCTCGTTGGGCTTTATGATCACTTCATATCATCCAAAAACATCCTCCGACTTTATCCAATTACAGGCCACCTACGCTATATTTTCGAGTCAATCCGTCCGGAGATACAGCAGTACTTTGTTGAAAGCAACTCCAATGGCCATCCCTATGAGCGTGAAATGCGATCTTTGGTTTACCGACGAGCAAAAAATTCCATTGATACCCACCCATTTGGAACCGAACGAAACATCAAAGACCCCCACTTCACCTTTGCACAACACTCCTTACACGTTGTTCACCCTTCCAAGGACTCAAAACGCGTGCTATTTGGCAACGAACAGTGCCAACAACCCTATAGCGCTTCTGTTATCAACATATCAGCTATGAGCTATGGCGCACTGAGCGCTAAAGCGATACGCACACTAAATCGTGGCGCCAAATTAGCAGGCATGGCACACAATACAGGCGAAGGCGGCCTTAGCAAGCATCACCTGAAAGAAGGTGGAGACTTAATTTGGCAATTGGGTACTGCCTATTTCGGAACTCGAGACAAAAATGGTTATTTTGATCCAACCACTTTTCAGAAAAAATCTCAATTACCTGCCGTCAAAATGATTGAAATTAAACTCTCCCAAGGAGCCAAGCCCTCACATGGTGGCGTTTTACCTGCCGCTAAAATTTCAAAAGAAATTGCTGAAATACGCGGCATTAAACGAGGACAAGATTGTATATCACCACCGACACACACCGCATTCTCAACACCCATTGAAATGATGCATTTTATTCAAAAGCTCCGAGAACTTTCCAACGGAAAACCTATTGGCTTCAAAATTTGCATTGGCTATCGACGACAGTTCATGTCGATCTGCAAAGCCATGCTTGAAACAAATATTTTTCCTGATTTCATCACGGTTGATGGTGCTGAAGGCGGCACAGGTGCAGCACCGGTGGAATACACGAATTACCTTGGCGTGCCAGCTGACGAAGCAGTGGCTTTTGTGCACAACACACTCGTTGGAGCAAACATTAGACAGCATATTAAAATTATCAGCAGTGCAAAAGTTGTTTCAGGTTTTGACATCATTCGACGAATCGCACTAGGTGCAGACACCTGTAATCTTGCCAGACCTATGCTTTTTGCTATCGGCTGCGTGCAATCAGTCTCTTGTAACACCAACAAATGCCCAACAGGCATTGCTACCACGAAAAAATCACGTGCTTACGCCATCAATCTTAAGAAAAAATCGCAACATGTTGCTAATTTTCACAACAACACGATCAACAGCTTTCTCGAAATGATGGGCGCGATGGGAATACAACACCCAGATGAACTACATGCTCACCTGATCTATATCAGACAACCCGATGGAAAATCAACAACCTGTGATGATTTTTATAACTTCATAGAGCCTGGTCACTTTCTATCAGGTGACATCCATCCCTTCTACAACAGTCATTGGCAAGAAGCCAATGCCAATAGCTTTGCTTAAAAAAGGTCTAACAGTTCCTTTACTTATGGGCCCTGTGCTAACATAGCTCCATCTGGCTATTGCCTCACATAGGACATACTTATGAAACTGTTACTTGCTTACCTTTTCTTTCTAGCCAAAGTAGCAACCTTGGTCATTGCTATTATTATCACACTAGCAGCAATTATCGCGATTTCCAGCAAAGGCAAACAGAAATCCTTTGGAAAAATAACGGTTAAAAAGCTTAATAAAAAGTTTAGTGACACCAAAGACTTGATTGCTGAAAACACACTATCCAAAAAAGCTATCAAACAACTCAAAAAGAATCAAACAGAGCCAAAACAGAAAAAAGACAAATCCAACAATGAGCAACCCAGACTTTTTGTCATCTCTTTTGACGGTGATATTAATGCTAACGAAACAAACAGTTTACGAGAAATCATCACAGCCATCATCTTGAGTGCTCATAACGATGACCGTGTATTGATTAAACTTCAAAGCGGCGGCGGACTCGTCAATAGCTATGGCCTAGCCAGTTCACAAATACAACGCCTACGTGACGCGAATATCCACACCACCGTTGCTGTAGATAAAGTAGCAGCCAGTGGCGGCTACATGATGGCTGCCGTTGCTGACCAGATTATTGCCGCACCGTTTGCCATTATTGGCTCTATCGGTGTGCTCGCTCAAATCCCTAATTTTCATCGCTACTTGGATAGTAAATCCATTGACTTTGAGCAAGTCAGCGCTGGACAGTACAAAAGAACCTTGAGCTTCTTTGGAAAAAATACAACCGAGGGTCGTGAAAAGTTACAAGAAGAGTTAGAAGAAACTCATCAACTATTCCAAGCTCACATTAGTCACTATCGACCAGAGCTCGATTTAAATACCGTAGCCACCGGCGAACATTGGTATGGCACCCAAGCCATCAACCTGAAGCTTGTTGACCACATTCAAACCAGTGATGACTTTGTTGTAGCCGCACACCATCAATACGATGTTTTTGAGCTCAACTACGAGTTAAAGAAACCGTTACTGCAACGTCTTCTACAAGGCCCTCAAAACCTGCTGCAATGCTTATCACAACTTCGAGGAAATCCAGGTCAAGATTACATCCTATAATCACTATAGTAATTTCACATAAGAACAGATAATATGAAATACTGAATTTAGTTATCAAAGGTCCTGAATGTCGCACACAAAACCGCCTATTGACTGGAATCACTGCTTACAACGATGCAATAACAATGCCACTTTGGCACACGACTTACTCAACATGCTTGCCAAAGAGCTCCCTCAGAATAAATTAGCCATTCAACAAGCCCAAAAAGAATCATCAAACGCCAATCTACAACAACACATTCATAAACTACATGGCGCATGCGCATGCTGTGGTGCAGACTCTTTACAACGTATGCTTGCTCAATTAGAAAATAAACTTTCACAACAGCAAACACTCTCTCAACAAACAATTAATGCACTACTCGACGAAATTGATCGCACACTACTTGCCATTCAAACAACCAGTTATCTGCCAGCTGCTTCGTAAAATCCCACTTTGACTAGCACTAGGGTCGGTTTAAGTTTATACTGCACTCGATTTAGATTATCAGTCTCATTATCATGCACCATGACAACGTTGACGACACAGAAATAAAAAAATTTACTAATGAAAATGCGCAATGGTGGAATCTGTCTGGTCCTATGGAAATGCTGCATCAAATGAATCCTGTACGACTCCAATATATTTTATCTCACGCCACACTAAAAGCCATGAAAGTCGCTGATATTGGTTGCGGAGGCGGTATTCTTTCTGAGGCATTAGCCAATGAGAAGGCTTTTGTCACAGGGATAGACATGAATAATTCAGCCATCCAAGTTGCATCTGAACATGCAAAACAACAAGGGCTGCAAATTGACTACCAAATAATGGCAGCCGAAACCCTTGCCAACGAAAAACCAAATCATTTTGATATCATCACCTGTCTTGAAATGCTTGAGCATGTACCTAACCCTGAGGCGGTTATTCAGGCATGCGCCTCTGCTCTCAAACCAGGTGGAAAAATCTTTTTCTCAACAATTAATCGAACACCTCAAGCCTTCTTAGGCGCTATAGTAGGTGCAGAATATAT
This sequence comes from Coxiellaceae bacterium, assembly GCA_011523685.1. Taxonomy (GTDB): domain Bacteria; phylum Pseudomonadota; class Gammaproteobacteria; order Coxiellales; family Coxiellaceae; genus UBA9148. Next base: position 156,532 of record WTGG01000020.1, read on the forward strand.
TCTACAGCTCCTACCTAAAGGCACTCATGAATATAAAAAGTTTATTCGCCCCTCAGAACTACACTTATGGGCAAATAAACATCATCTTACTTTTCAACACATCCAGGGAATTTCACTCAATCCACTCTCAAAAATCATGAGACTGACAAATACCGTTCATACCAACTATATTGCGTGCTACCAAAAACTTGATGAACATGCGTAAACAAACACTAAACCCCATCTTTTTTGACCTCGACGGTACGTTATTAAATACCGCGCCAGACATTGCATACGCTATGAAAAAGACCTTGCATAAGCGCGGCTTAGCCATGCACCAAGAGATTGATCAGCATTATCATTTATTTGGCTCAAGTTGCGAGCTACTTGCATCATTGCTTAATTTGTCGATGGAAGACCCCACTTTTAAAATCATCCGAGAAGAATTCTTTTCGCATTACCTAAACAATATTGCAGAGCGCACACACTTCTACCCTTATATCGACAATATTCTCAAACTACTCATTAGAAACGACATTCCATGGGGGATTATCACCAATAAACCCAGCCGACTCACTGAAAAAATCATTGAAGCATTTCCCTTACTTCAAGAAGCGAAGATATGCTTATCCGGTGATAGCCTACCCAACCCCAAACCATCTCCTGAACCTTTATTACACGCATGTGAACTATTAAACCTGATCCCCTCTCAATGCAGCTACGTCGGCGACACACATACAGACTGCTTAGCAGCGCAACGGGCAGGCATGCAAAGTATTGCTGTCCTATATGGCTACCATAAACCAAGCGACAACCCAGCAGACTGGAAAGCCGATCATTACTTTGATAGTAGTCAAGCACTCTTCGAATGGACACAACCTCAACTACATGACAATCACAAGGATTAATTAGCATGAAAACACCTATCAAAAAAATTGTTGTTTTATCCTCTGGTGGTGATGCTCCCGGCATGAATGCAGCGATTCGTTCTATTGTTCGCATGGCAAGAGAAAATAACATTGAAGTCTTTGGCTGCCAAAGAGGCTTCCAAGGACTTGCAGAAAAAAAACTATTCTCATTAGATCGCAGCTCTGTTGCCAACATCATTCAACGAGGCGGCACTATCCTCAAGACAGCGCGCTTCCCCGAATTTGAGCAAACAGCCATACAAGACGAGGCAAAAGCTTTCCTACATGACATGTCCATTGATGGTTTAATTGTTTTAGGTGGTAACGGTAGCTTTCAGGGTGCTTATCACCTCGCTAAAAATAGCGATCTTAAAGTGGTTGGCATCCCCTGTACCATTGACTGCGACATCGTCGGTACGGAATACTGCATAGGCTTTGATACGGCATGTAACACAGCCATACAAGCCATTGACAACATCAGAGACACCGCGCAAAGCCATGATAGAAACTTCATTATCGAAGTTATGGGAAAAAATTCTGGCTTTCTTGCCGCCCGCGTTGGGATTGCCGTTGGCGCTGAGCTCATTTTAATTCCAGAAGAACCCTATACAATTAAAGACATCTGCTCATCCATTCATAAAAACCGCAGAAAACTCACCCATTTAATTGTTGCAGCGGAAGCCGACCAACCTGGCCATAGCTTTCAACTAGCGAAAGATATACAAGAACACTGTCAATACGATTATAAAGTCTGCGTCCTAGGTCATATACAGCGAGGAGGATCACCTACTAGCCAAGATCGTATCATGGGTACTCTCATGGGTGCTGAAGCCGTTGAAATACTCCTCCAAGGCATGAGCAATCGCATGATCGCACTTAATAACAATCAATTGATGCACACCGAATTCCCAAATCCCGATCAAGCAACTCGAGCCTTTGACCAGCAAAAGGCCTTAGCCATCAATACCAGCATCTGTCACTAGCTACTAAGAATGATGAATTAAAATCATCAGAGACTAGATACTGAAGCAACAATCTGAATTAACCGAGCTCTTATTGTCTTTTAGCTATGGAAGAATACTTAATCACACGACCCATTAATCAATAATGAATAGCTATCCTTAATTAAAAAAGCTGGTACTCACAAACTTTTATGTGCCACTTCATAGACATCACTGGATAAACCTGCGGTATTAGCCACACGTTCAAGCTGCGAACGCATCAACTGACCACGAGCATCTGTGAGCTGACGCCAATTCATTAACCCTCTCACAATACGTCCCGCCACAAGAGAATTGATAGCATCCAGCGCTAATACTTGATCAGCAATGAAAGCATACCCTTGACCATCTACGGGGCTATGAAAACCAACAGGATTTCCAGCATAACCACGAATCAAGGCATACACATTATTGGGATTACTTAAATGGAAGGCCTGATGTTGCATTAACTCGCGGACTTGATCTAAACAATGCGGCAAAGTGGTAGACGCATGCAAGCCTAACCATTTGTTGATGACCAGAGGCTCGTGTTGCCATTGTTTATAGAAGGTATCTAAAGCTTTATCACGCAAATCTGTCTGTTGATGATTTAATGCCTGTAAAGCAGCCATGGTATCTGTCATATTATCAGCTTGCTCATATTGCTCAAAGGCACGTTTTAAGTGTGATGCTTTCTGCGTTTTAACTAAATAAGCTAGACATGTGTTCATCCAAGAACGTCGCGCATAGCCTTGAGCATTGAATTGGTAAGGCTCTGTAGATTGTGATTGATGATAAGCTTGTAATAATACGTCTTCATAAACATCTGCCACCACTCGCTCAGCAAACTGACGCGCTTCATGCCACGACAAAACATCTATCGTAGAGTCCATCTGCATGAGATAAGCCATGGAAGGAAAAGCCAGCAGTTGTGCTGCCATCATAGGGTCTTCAACAGCACGCTCTATCACTTGACCTAATGCGTGAGTCAATGCGGGCTCCATAACTAACGTTTGTTGAGACTCATATTGTTGTGCGATGGTCGTCAGTGCCGAAGTCATTAATGTTTGACCAGCATCCCAACGTGCAACAGGATCGGAATCATGTTGAATCAAAGTAGACAGCTCATTCACCGTGTAATCATAATGCACTTTTACCGGTGCTGAAAACTCGCGCAATAGCGAGGGCACTGGCTGAGATGAAACGCCCTCAATCGTAAATGATTGTTCAGGCTGGGTAACATCTAACACTAACGTTTCTGATGACTCATTACTCGCATCCAGTGACAACTCAATTGGCTGACCTGTATGATCAACAGCCCCTATCGCAAGTGGTAATTGAAAAGGTTGCTTTTCAGTTTGACCAGGGGTCGCTGGACATTGCTGCTTAACATGCAGCCTCCAAGTGCAATCATCCGCTGAATAATCTTGGGAGATCGTTAACTCAGGGGTACCAGCTTGATCATACCAGCGTTTAAACTGTGTTAGATCACGACCTGACACTTCTTCCATCACCGCAATAAAATCTTCTGTGGTAACAGCCTGTCCATCAAAGCGAGAAAAATACAGATCCATACCTTGCTGAAAAACCGTTTTTCCTAAAAATGTTTCAACCATACGGATCACTTCAGCACCTTTTTGATAAACGGTTGCTGTGTAGAAGTTATTAATTTCAATATACGAAGCTGAACGAATGGGATGAGCCATCGGACCTGCATCTTCAGCAAACTGTGCATTTCGCATACCTTGCACTTGCTGCAAACGCATCATTGATGCAGAACACATATCCATAGAAAAACCGTGTTCTCGAAAGACTGTTAAACCCTCTTTTAAAGTTAATTGAAACCAGTCACGACATGTCACTCGATTACCGGACCAGTTATGGAAATATTCATGGCCGACCACCGCCTCAATCCAAGCATAATCTGCGTCGGTTGCGGTATCGGGTTTCGCCAATACAGCAGAAGTATTAAAAATATTGAGGCCTTTATTTTCCATCGCCCCCATGGTGAAGTCACTCACAGCAACTACCATGTAAATATCCAGGTCATACTCACGACGATAGACCTCTTCATCCCAACGCATAGCGCGCTTCAAGGCATCCAGCGCAAAATAGCCTTGCTCTTTAAACCCTTTCTCAAGATAAAAGCGCAACTCCACTAGACGACCTGAGCATGTGGTAAACGTATCTTCAATGAGATCAAAATCACCAGCAACCAAAGCAAACAAGTAACACGGCTTCAGTGAAGGATCTTGCCAGACCACTTCATGACGACCATTAGGCAGTTGACGCTCTGCTAAACAATTCCCATTGGATAACAACATGGGATAGCGTGCTTGATCAGCTTCAATCGTGACACGATAACGAGACATCACATCAGGACGATCTAAGAAATACGTGATGCGTCGAAACCCCTCTGCCTCACATTGTGTGCAAAAATTACCGCTTGATTGATACAAGCCCATCAATAACGTATTCGTTTCAGGATGAATCACCACTGTGGTCGTCAGTTGACATTCTGAAGGTAAGTCATGCAACAAGACTCCGTGTTCACTAACCGTGTAGGCATCTTGAGATAAAGCAACACCATCACACTCAATGGCTTCTAGCAAAAGGTCTTCACCATTTAAAAATAGTTCAGTACAAGACTCAGCCGCTGGATTAGCTCGTAATGACAAGGTACTAACAATACGAGTGTGATCTTCATGAAGATCCACATGCAAGTTCACTTCATCGATTAAAAAACTCACAGGCGTATAATCTTTTAGATAAACCACGGGATTATTTGTAACATCTTGACTCATAATACTAGACCTAACCTGTCAGCTCTAAAAAAGGACAGCCATATTACCTGATGCAGCCGTAAAATACTATGAACACTGTGGTTTATGATAAACACATCGCAACACGACATAACCTAGAATACCTGAAATCAAAGACCCCCCAATGACCCCAATTCTCACTAGTGGCTCATAAGATTCACTGACCCAGTCAAATGCCAAACTACCGATAAATAAACTCATGGTAAATCCAACACCGCATAATAAACTGACACCGTAAATACTGGATATGCGAATATTAGAAGGCAACTGAACAATACCGCATTTAATTGCCAACCATGAAAAACCGGTTATTCCAAGCTGCTTTCCAAAAAAAAGGCCTGCGAAAATACCCAGTGGGACGGATGACATCACCTGACCTAGAGGTAATTGAGAAAAATTAATCCCAGCATTAGTAAAAGCAAATAATGGTAATACAAAAAAGGCTACCCATGGGTTTAAGATGTGCTCCAGTCGATGTAGTGGCGATGCTCGATGAGAATTCTTATGGTTCAATGGAATAGTGAAGGCTAATAATATCCCCGCCAAAGTTGCATGCACACCAGAACGCAGCAAGCACACCCAAAGCACAGCACCAATAATGAGATACAAAGACAGTGCATGCACACGAAGACGATTCAATAACACCAACAAACAAAATAAGACAGCAACGCCAGCTAACAAATACACTTGCACATGCGGCGTATAAAAAATAGCGATAATTAAAATAGCACCCATGTCATCAAAAATTGCTAGCGCCATTAAAAAAACCTTCAGTGATAAAGGCACTCGTCGGCCAAGCAATGATAAAATACCTAGGGAGAATGCAATATCGGTTGCAGTGGGTATCGCCCAACCTCGCAGCGCTACCGCATCTGCATGGTTAATCACCCAATACATCAAGCCAGGAACAAGCATTCCACCAATAGCTGCAATACCTGGCAATGCTGCTTGAGAAAATGAACTTAATTCACCTTCAAACAACTCTCGCTTAATCTCCAACCCTACCAATAAGAAAAAGATGGTCATCAAGCCATCATTCACCCAATGATGTAATGACTTAGATAAAACAACAACATATAAATGTAGTGTCCAAACGTGATGTAAAATATCGTGGTAATAATGTGCCAAAGATGAATTATCGACGATAATGGCTAAAACAGCTGCCAAGAAAAGACAAAAACCCGCCATGGTTTCTGAAACAATAAACTCTCTCAACATTTTAATACGCATGCGTTAACCCTTTATCATATTATCCATGAGGTCTTAATCCGATACTGATTATTACAAATCAAACAGCAAATAACAAAACTAACTCATTTACTACATGGACGAGTTTTTATCTAACAGTGTCACGATACCTTGTAGAACCAAGTCTTGGATGGTGTTGTCAAAGATTGCCTCTTCTTCAAACAATCCAACGAACCCGCCAGTACCAACCATCGTCACTGATTGATCAGAAAAAACTTCCTGCTTCAACCGTGCAACAATCCCTTTTATCATTTCTAAATGGCCAAAAAACAACCCTGATTGAATATTTTCTTCGGTATTTTTTCCCATTGCTCGCTCACAACGCACGATATTGGCTGCAGGTAAAAGTGCCGCATGCTGCTGTAGCGCACTCATACTCAACCGCAAGCCTGCGACAATAGGGCCTGCATAGTAATCTTTTTGTTTTGAGATAGCACAAAACGTGGTTGCAGTGCCTAAATCAATCACAATAAGGTTTTTATCCGGTAACTGAGCAATAGCACCAACAGCACTAGCAATTCTATCCGCCCCCACTTCCTGAGGTTGTTGAACACGTATATTTAGTCCCGTTTTCACGCCTGCCTTCACAACAAAAGCAGGTTGATGAAAGTATTTTTGACACGCTGACAAAATGGAATAATCTAATGAAGGCACGACAGAGCATAATCCTATCCGGCTTACTGTCTTCGGGTCTAAATCACGCTCTCGCAATGCTTGTAGTAAGAACACTCCTAACTGATCAGAAGTAACCAACGTCTGAATGGTTGGATAACGAAACGTTGCTTGCAGCTCTCCGTGCAAATACACGCCAGCCACCACATGACTATTACCAACATCTAAACACAAATCCATATCACACCTCGATCGTTTCATCAATTTGATTATTTTCTCTCAAATGCACCACTTTAGGCTGAAAAGGCTTTGCTGACACATCAACCTGAGCATAAGCAATAATAAATATGGGATCCCCATGCTCAACACAACGAGCTGCAGGTCCATTTAAACCAATCACTCCACTGTGCGCCTCTCCCGGAATAACATAGGTGACCAAACGCTCCCCGTTATTCAAATTCACAATATGCACTTGTTCATTAGCAACGAGACCTGCAGCTGACATTAAATAACGATCGATAGTAATACTACCGACATAATGTAATTCTTTTTGTGTCACAGTGGCATAGGCTATTTTAGATTTTAAAACCTGTATTAACATCAATAAACTCCTTACTGCATTAAAATGGGTTGATCTTGAATAGGTATATTATCGATCAATCGCACAGCTCCTATCCATACAGCAGCAAAACGACGCCCTTGCCAATCAGTGACGTAGTCAACCTGAATACCTAATTGCTCCAAATTTTTCTGAGCCGATAGTGCTGTTGTAGACTCATGTAAACAAGTTACAAACTGATAAGCCAACTGACGCTCGCTCGCTGTCAACCGTGAATTACGAGAACTCAATGCCAAGCCTTTCTTATCCCGTAAAAAAGGGCAAGCAATAATCTGTGTCTCTAAAAAGAACGCATCCGCCATGCCTTGCACCAGCTCTAATTGCTGATAATCTTTTTCACTAAAATAAGCTCGAGTAGCACGAGACAACAACAACACTTTCATGACAATAGTTAACACCCCTTTAAAGTGCCCCGGGCGATAATGACCCTCCATCTGATGACTCAATACTGACTCATCGACGCAATAATGAGCATTGTCCGGATACATCGCTGACTCTTCTGGCACAAACACTGCAGAAACACCTAACGCATCTAATAAACGAATGTCTTCCTCGATCGTACGAGGGTAGTTCTCATAATCCGATGATTGATTAAACTGCGTTCGGTTCACAAAAATACTCACCACGGTGATTGTATTTTCTTGCAAAGACAGCTGAACCAATGAAGCATGACCTTCATGTAAGTTGCCCATCGTCATGACTAAACCGATAGACAAAGCATCATTTAAGCTGTTACGGCAATACTGTTGAAGCGCCTCAGGAGTTTTGAGAATAATCATGCAACCTCCTCTTGACACACTGTTAATCGCTGAAATGTATGTTGACCTAATACCGGAAAATCGCCCGACTTTATTTCATGATTGAATTCGACCAATGCTTGTTGAATGAGACCGGCACCATCAACATACTGCTTAACAAACTTTGGTGAAAAGGAACGATTCATACCTAATAAATCTTGCAGCACGAGAATCTGCCCTGAAGTATCAGGGCCTGCACCTATACCAATAGTTGGAATATCTAATGACTCTGTGATTGAACAAGCTACCTCAGCAGGCACACACTCTAATACAATAGAAAAACACCCTGCCTCTTGTAAAAGCAACGCATCACGCTGCAACTGTTCAGCAGCCGCATGCGTTTTCCCTTGAACTTTATAACCGCCCAATTGATGCAATAATTGAGGTGTTAAACCAATATGCCCCATGACCGGAACACCCGATTCGACACAATGCGTAATAAACTCTAAATTACCTGAGACTCCTTCTAATTTGACAGCATGAGCACCCGCTTGCATCAAACGAGACACAGCCTGCATACCAGATTGTAACCCCTGTCGATAGGATAAAAAGGGTAAATCAGCGACCACAAATTGCTGGGATAAACCTTTGGCTACAGCAGCTGTATGCCAAGCCATTTGATCAACCGTCACTGGTAACGTGGTATCATAACCATGCATCACCATACCAGCGCTGTCGCCCACTAGCACAGCATCTATTGGCGCTTCATTGATCAATGTTGCCATGGTGTAATCATAACAAGTCACCATGCTAATTTTTTGATTGGCATGGTATCGCGTATAAAAATCATTAATAGTCATAAACATCACCTACTGCTTACGGTAAAAACACATGCACAAACCTTAAGCAGCCAAACGATGAAGACACAAAAAAGCCATTCGCTTTTCTGTGAGTATTGATTGTCTTTTAAATCACACCTATTCATCGGGTCACTGCCTTTCGGTCAATGCCTTTTTGACGAACTATAATCACTCTCATTAAAAATAACAATGTACAATCTCATGACAAGCCTATAGACATGGGATTTTTTTTCAGGTATTAAGTAGCGATGAATAATTACACACTCTTTTCATTAATTGTCGCACTAGCCATTTTTATGGGATATATCAACGAGCGTGTTTTCAAACAGCAAGCAACAATAGCTATCATGAGCGGCTCACTGATCGTAGCAACCGCACTGATTATTCTACAACACCTAGGTATCTCCAATCTGTACTTTCATGCAGAAAACTTGGTCCTCCAGGCACACTTTGAGCAGCTACTATTAGATGGCATGCTCAGCTTTTTGCTATTTGCTGGTGCTTTGACGATTGATTTCAACAGCCTAAAGTCTCAAAAATGGGAAATTGCAATCCTAGCATCCATCAGTACCGTTAGCTCTGCTTGCCTAGTGGGCACAGCCCTTTATTACCTATCAAGTGTATTAGGGTTACCCATACCTTATATCTATTGCCTATTATTTGGATCACTTATCTCTCCTACCGACCCCATTGCCGTACTAGCAACTTTTAAGCGACTAGGTGTTTCTAAAAAACTCTCCACATGCGTGGCAGGAGAGTCATTATTTAATGATGGCGTTGGTATCGTTTTATTCATCACACTGTTAGAACTCAGCACATCATCAAACGCTTCCTTTACACCCTCCAGTGTGATCTTGCTATTTTGTCAAGAGGCTCTCGGTGGCATTATCTTCGGCATTATACTTGGATGGCTAACATCCACCTTAGCCAAACCCTTAAAAGAGGCTAATGCTATCATTTTACTCACTATTGGATTTGTATGCGGTGGCTACAGTCTCGCTCAACAACTGCATATCTCAGGTCCATTAGCCATGGTCGCTGCAGGCATCTATGTCAGCTGCCATCTTCATCATAAAATTCCTGAACTGCACTTCCACGACTTAAAAAAATTCTGGGAAATCATCGATGAACTGCTCAATGCGATTCTCTTTTTACTTATTGGGTTTGAGTTACTGAGCTTACATGCCAGTAATGCTGAAATCATCATAGCCATCTTAATTATCCCTATCACCCTCATTATTCGCTGGGTCACAACCGGCATACCTATGAAAATACTAGGTCAATTTAGAAAACATAATCCTTATATAGTCTCTATACTCACTTGGGGCGGACTTCGGGGCGGATTAGCCGTCGCACTGGCTTTATCACTCCCCACTAGCGATTACCGCAGCATTATTGTTACGCTCACTTATGCCGTGGTAATGTTTGCCTTAATTATTCAAGGCTCAACTATTCAAACACTGGCTCGTAAATCCATGGAATCGCCTCAATAGAGCTATCGCGATTTGTTGTCGCTATCAAAGCATGCTAGGTTCACACACCGTACACATTAAACTAAAAGCTATACCTCATTATGACCATCCTACAATGCATTAAAAAATATCAATCTCAATTAAAAGACATCACACATAACCCCTCTTACTCTGCCACGTCTGTACTATCCATCGATCCTGCTGCACTTAAAGCCGAAGGTATTCAAGTGCTCGCCCTAGACTTTGATGGTGTCTTAAACTATCACAATGCAACAGAGGTACCTGATACTGTGAAGGCATGGCTAACCACTTGTGGCCAGGTTTTTGGAGAAGATCACCTGTATCTCCACTCCAACAATAACCGCCCCGATCGAATTAACTATCTCAAACAGCACTTTCCGTGCATGCATATTTTAGACCCAACTCAAAAAAAACCGGCACCAGAAGGCTTACAATCTATTACTCGTATAACAGGTATACCCCCTCACCAAATCGCATTAGTAGATGATCGACTACTCACTGGCATGCTGGCAGCCTGCCAAGCTGGCTGTAAAGGCATCCATATCACCAAACCTTTTACGAATTATCAACGCAGCCCTATTACTGAGATCTTTTTCGCTAGCCTTCGATGGCTAGAGTACCATTACATCCGATAAATACCCCATAGACCACCTAACTAATTGATAAAATTACTATTTAATATAAAATTATCCATTTTCACACAGCCAACAAACACCCCACTAAAAAGAGGCTTTGCATTTTTCAACTAAAGTGATTATGATGGCTCCCTCATTTTATGTGTAACACGTTATATAAGGTAAAATATCCTCATGCCACAAGTTGAAATTCAAGAACAAGGTTCATTTGACGTTGCTGTACGCCGATTCAAGCGTATGTGCGAAAAAGCCGGTATTCCAAGCAAATTACGCGAGATGGAATTCTATGAAAAACCCACATCTAAGCGTAAACGCCAAAAAGCAGCGGCTGTGAAACGTCATGCTAAAAAGCTACAAAAAGAGCAAGAAAGCCGTGAACGTGAACGCGTACGCTACTAAGCCACTATCATGAGCAGCTCCTCTTTGATTGAAACCATCAATGAAGACATTAAGTCAGCCATGCGGTCTAAAGATTCCGAAAGGCTGACGACACTTCGCATGCTCAAAGCAGCCATCAAACAGCGCGACATCGACACACAGTCTATCGCAACTGATCAAGATGCATTAACTATCATCCACAAAATGGTGAAACAACGCAAAGAATCAACTGAGCAATACCTTGCAGCACAACGACCAGAGCTTGCTGAAAAAGAACAACTTGAAATCAATATCCTAACTGCCTATCTACCAGAACAACTTGATGAAGCGGCTATTTTAACTGCCATCGATCAAGCGATTACTGAGTCAGGCGCTCAATCAATCAAAGACATGGGTGCTGTCATGGGATTACTCAAGTCACAACTTCAAGGCCAGGCTGACATGAGCATTGTTAGCAAACATGTCCGGACTAGGCTCAGCGCATAAAACACTGCATACTATAATCTCATTTTTTTAGCTAGCAGATTACGGGACATTCATGAGCGGGCGTATTGCACAAACCTTCATCCAACAATTACTGGAACGCATCAATATCGCAGACGTTGTTAGTGCGCACACGACTATTCAACTTAAAGGCAAAGACCACTCTGGATGCTGCCCTTTTCATCAGGAAAAAACCCCCTCTTTTACAGTCAGCACCGAAAAACAGTTCTACCATTGCTTTGGTTGCGGCGCACACGGTAATGCCATTGGATTTCTTATGGCTATTAATCACCAAAGTTTTCCTGAAGCAGTCCAAGACCTTGCCTCCCAAGCGGGTCTCGAAATTATTTATGAGGATGGCAACACCCACCCACAAACGACTCAGTATGAGCCACTATACACTTTACTGACACAAGCCAGCTCTCTTTATCAACAAGCACTTCCTCAACACCCTAATGCTAGCCACTATTTGCAATCTCGAGGCATTGACACACATGCTCAGAAACATTTCTCTATCGGATATGCTCCGAATGACTGGCACGCTTTAAAACCACTCAACACCTCATCAACCACTGAGACACAACTACTCACTTGCGGCCTAATGGTTGAGAATAAAAAACGCTATGACCGATTCCGTGATCGAATTATGTTTCCGATTCGAAACATTCAAGGTAAAGTCGTTGGCTTCGGCGGACGATCTCTAGGGGATGCCAAACCCAAATATTTAAACTCACCTGAAACCCCCGTCTTTCATAAAAATCATGAATTGTATGGGCTCTATGAAGCTCGACAAACCAATCCCAAGTTACCTTATGTTATTGTCGTTGAGGGTTATATGGATGTTATCGCTCTTTTTCAATACCAATTTCCGATGGCGGTTGCCACACTAGGAACTGCCGTCAATGCCACTCACATCAAAAAAATTCTTCGCTACACCAAACGCGTCGTTTTTTGTTTCGATGGTGATCGCGCAGGCCAACAAGCCTCCTGGAAGGCCTTACTTGCCACACTACCAGCGCTCACCCAAGGTGTTGATGTGAAGTTCCTCTCACTACCTGAGCAACAAGACCCAGATAGCTATTTACGCAAAGAAGGTCGAGAAGCTTTTAAACAAGCTTTAGAACAAGCCCCCCGACTTCCGGAGAAACTATTTTATGAACTAGAACAACGATACCCACTTAACCATATCGCCAACCAATCTCAATTTGCTCATGAAGCACTTGAGTGCATTAAGCTAATCCCTACAGGCTTTTATCATGACCTCATGATTAATGCACTTGCAGAAAAACTCCACTTAAACCGTGACCAACTAGAACAGCTATCCTCTTCAACACCTAATACTAAAACACCAACACCAACAGCCATACCCGTTAAAAAACCTACTGGGCGCATCCAAATCACACCGGCCATTGAACAAGCCAATCTACTACTACTGCATCATCCATCGCTCATCACAGCCATTGACCCTAACTTCAACGTTACCCAGACAGACACAGACGAGCTCACCCTATTACGCCAACTGCTAACCACCCTTCGCCAACAGCCTAGCCTAACAACCGGACAATTATTTGCTCAATTTGAAACGACACCTCTAAAACCCTACGTATCTCAACTAGCTAGTACCCCCTTAGATCTCAGCGAAAGCAGTTATGAAAACACACTTCAAGAAACTATCATGCACCTACAACAACAACAGTATCAGCATGAAGCGGATGAATTACTCCTTCGATCTAAGTCACAAGGCTTAAGTTTCGATGAAAAAAAGCAACTACAGCACATATTGATGCAAATGAACAAAAACAAACTCGGATAATACTAGCCAGATCACCTACTTATCTGTAAAATGCGCTGTCTTTCATACTATATTCACGACAGGGTTGATCAAAAAATGTCCGAAGAAAATCGAAGCATTGGTGCACTACTCAAAAAAGCAAATGAACAAGGTTATCTTTTACACGAAGATTTGCTGAACTTTCTCCCTAGTGAATTAGTTGACTCTAATAATGACCTCGAGCGTATTATTTCTAGCCTACAAGAACGTGGCATTGACGTATTTGATACGCAACCCTCTGAAGATGATCTACGCCTCAAACAACTTCAAGAACGTGCCAATGTCTCTGAAGATGATATCAAAGAAAGCATCATGGAAATTGAGGCCATCCATCGCACAACAGATACCGTCCGCATGTACATGCGCGAAATGGGAACCGTAGAACTTCTTACTCGTGAAGGTGAAATCATCATCGCTAAACGCATCGAAGATGGTATTCGACAAATGATGAGTGCTCTAGCCCATTACCCTGAAACGGTTAAAAGCTTACTGGACCAATATGATGAACTCATTGAAAACGAAGGCCGCTTATCAGATCTCATTATCGGCTTTTTTGACGATGAGCCCCAACCCGCACCCAACCTTAAAAAAAGCACATCTGAGACAGAAACAGAAGCATCACCAGCAACAAAATCCGACTCAAAGCCCACTCAGCCTGACAATAAAGACGCAGAGGAAAAAGAAGACACTGACGACAGTAATACTGACGAATCTGATGACAATGATGAAGAAGCTGAATCTGGACCAGACCCTGTGTACACTGCTGAACAAATTGCCCTGCTACGTAAATACCATGATCAATACGTCAGAGCTATTGCAAAACATGACAAAAAACATAAAACCACACAAAAAAACCTATTAAAACTTACCGAGCAATACACTTTATTCAAACTCGCAATCAAACCATTCTCTCGTCAAACGCATATGCTACGTTCTTACTTACGAGAAATTCGCGAACAAGAAAAAATTATCCAAACCTACTGCGTAACACGAGCAAAAGTAGCTCGCAAATCCTTTATCAATTCATTTGTACGCAGTGAAACAGACCCTCAATGGTTTGACCAACTCGTTAAAGAACATGGCCAACAGGCCGAAGCACTGTATGCTTACGAAAAAGAAATTAAACGTGCACAGCGTAAGCTTGCTGACATTGAAGAAAGGGCTAACTTAGCCATCAGTGATATCAAAGAAATCAACCGTCGCGTTTCTATCGGTGAAGCCAAAACACGACGCGCTAAAAAAGAAATGATTGAAGCCAACTTACGCTTGGTGATCTCTATTGCTAAGAAATACACCAACCGTGGCTTACAATTTCTTGACCTTATCCAAGAAGGTAACGTCGGCTTGATGAAGGCCGTTGATAAATTCGAATACCGAAGAGGGTATAAGTTCTCGACGTATGCGACATGGTGGATTCGCCAAGCCATTACGCGATCCATTGCGGACCAAGCCAGAACCATCCGTATTCCTGTGCACATGATTGAAACTATCAATAAGCTCAATCGCATCCAACGTCAAATTTTGCAAGAAACCGGTCAAGAAGCAACACCTGAAGAATTAGCGAAAATCATGCTAATGCCTGAAGATAAAATTCGTAAAGTGCTTAAAATTGCTAAAGAACCTATCTCTATGGAAACACCGATCGGTGAAGATGAAGATTCCACATTAGGTGATTTTGTTGAAGATGTCGCAGCACAAGCCCCTCTAGATTTTGCTACAGCTGCAGGCCTTAAAGAAGCCACACAAGATGTTCTCGGATCTCTCACTCCACGTGAGGCTAAAGTACTGCGTATGCGCTTTGGTATTGATATGAACACTGACCATACACTAGAAGAAGTAGGCAAACAGTTTGACGTGACTCGTGAGCGGATTCGACAAATTGAAGCCAAAGCTCTTCGTAAACTTCGTCATCCATCGCGCGCCGAACAACTGCACAGCTTCATGGATCAAGACGACGAACGCTGAGCCTACACTCACAACTGCTAGCAACAGGATAGATTAAGATGTGTCGCCACAAACGCTGACACATCTATTCGAATCCAGAGGCTAATGTCATTGTCCACAAGAAACTGGAACAATGAATCGAACTCTTAGTTAACGTCGCTGCCTTTTTGCAACTTTCCGTTGGAATTATAATATTCAATACTAGGCTTATAGTTTTGAAAGTCACTTTCAGATGGCATCTTCGTACCCAGCATTCTAAAAACGACACCAGGCTTTGTAACGTCATTACCCCAATATAGAACAATAGCTTTAGGATGTTTTTTCCTAATCGTATTTATAGACTCTTGACTTTTAGCAATATAAAACTCGTATTTTTTACCATTAAATCCACCTAGATCTTCAGATGAAATAGCAGCGAGAGTTTTTGTTGTCTGGTAATCCACTGCCATAAAAGAGATAAAAACTATGCCTTTTTCGCTAGCCTGACCACTAGGTGACATAATGCCAGAAATTTTGACATATTCAACATCTGGAGATGGTGATGCAATGGCGTAGAGTGCATATGCATTAACAAATAAACCCGATGTTTTACTCGGAATTTTAAAGTCTTTATTCATTTGGGAAGTGCTGGGTACTGCATGCTTAATTTCTGACAACTTTTTAGTTAGTAGATTTTGTAAAGCCTTGGTTTCCATCTCAACCCTACGTATTGAAGCTTGAGGCAATGGAGACCCAGATTTATTTATTTTTAAAAGATAATTATTATTATTTTTTGAAGAGAAAATTTGTAAATTATCGTTACCATGACTTCTATAAAATCGCTGAATGAGAAAATTCGTTTCATTGTTAGTTGTGAATTCAAAATCTTTAAACTCGGATTTATTTCTCATGTTCCATGTTTGCTTATGATCCTTCTTTGTCACAATATTTCCTTGTTTGTCATAGATAGTCAAACTTGAAAATATAATATTATCATCCTGAGTCAATTTTCCAGAAATTGAATATTGGGTATTTTTTTCAAGGATTGTTACGAAATAGGTTGAGCTTCCAGATGGCATTGCATAATTAGCTAAAGACAATATTGGATTGACCTGAAAACTACCAGAGTTAATATAAACATGAGACGCGAGCCCCCAACTCTTTTTCGATAATCTATTAAAACTTTCCTCATACGCAGAGACAGCTTGTGAACAAATAAACACACCCAATAAGACATAATGTATGATTGTTTTCATGTAACACCCTCATTACTTAAATTATCTAAAACTAATTATAGCTAAAAAATCTCCAACCCTTTTGAAAATATAGCAACCTATTGATTATATTGTTTTTTTTACAAAACTTTGATGCAGTCAATGTCCATCAATTGACAACCAGCTTACATTTACAAATGACCATTCGATGGATTGACTATAGAATCAGACGCACTTATTTTTTGTCATATACCTTAAGAATACCCATTGATTGTATCGTAATTAGAATCAATAAAACCTACAAATGCTTATTTGTAATAATTTAAATTATTTTTTCACGTAAAAAGAGCAATTACCGGCGTTTTATGCGATATTTCTACGGAATATTTATCATCAAGGATAACGCGATGCCAGAATTAAATACCTCATCTTTTACCGAACAAACAGCGCTAATAAAACACTCGATTGATCAATTAAAACATGATCGCCACGCAGAACTCCTGTTTAGTGCTATTGAGCATTTCATTAAGATTTACCAGAGCAATCACCTCAAAAAAGAACTATTTAGTTACGTTGAAAACCACCTATCAACACTAGGGATTACGGGTTTTCTGCACCCTGACAACCCAACCCCATCTACGACTCTATCTTCTCTAAAAAACGCTCTCCTCACTTTGAATCAAGATCAGCTTAACCAGCTCGACGATGCTCTTTTCGGTGATCACGCTTTTGAGTCCATCGGCAAACACAAGACATTTAAGAACAGTATAGAAGTTTGGCAAAACAAGTACCCAATCCATCGCCGCTCCGGTCGGCTGTATAGCGCCATGCCAGAAGATCAACCTCTTACTCCAGCAGCTTCACTCAAGCACTACTACCAAACTCTACTGACTGATTTAAGGTACTACCACGAAAAGACAAAAGACGACCTTAGTAGCTGCAGTGAAAAAACACACAGCTTATGTAGCAATCTCATTGTGCTAGAACACCTACAGTACCTTGACTCACACTTTCAAACACCTAACCTGCCCTTGAACGATAAGATAGCCTTAATTCAATTAACACACGATGAGTGCCTCCGTTACTTTAGTGACCCTCTAGAAAGAACAACACTTTCACCTGCAGACAAACAGGATTTAAAAGAATCCTTCTCAAAACTCATACGACTGATTTTAAGCCAGTATCTGCATGATCATCAGTTCAGTATTTTTAACTCAGCACCTGCAGAACACCTAAGACAAGCACTTATAACCTGCTGCATCGAAATGCAAGATAGAACCTCCCCAAAAAATAAACAGGGAAAAACCAAAAAAAGAACGTCCACCTATAACGGAAAAAAACACCCAAACTTCATGCAATGCCAAGAGGCTATCGAAGTTGCCATTCAAACATTTCAACAACAAGATTTAGCTTCAACCGGAGTTTTTTTCTATCAGGAAGACAACACGAGTCCGGTTTTTCTAGTCACTTTCATTCAACAACATTGGCGGCATCATCAACACAGCCAACATTTCCAAGACCTATTACACCGCTACTGGCAACACTTTTCTGAGACCTTAAATCCATTATGGGAATCAACCACTAGTGACACTGATGAACAGTTTAATCATGCCGTATGCACACATCTCTATAATTTTTTATTACCAGAAATTGAAAATATCCATCGTATAGCGTTGGTATTAGATTGCATTCAAGAAGCTTCAAGACTCCCAGCGACATCGGAAGTCGAACTCGCTAGACTACGAGAAATCAAAGACCTGATACAACTCAAGATTAATCAAAAATTTGACCAAATAGGAAGCAAGCTGAATGATGAATTACTTCGATTCTTTGGCCACACAGAAGATCCTCTGAGCTTTCAACAGAAATGGCACACCATGCCAACGCAAGACATTCAGCTTGAAAGCCCTCAATCAATACAAGCCATCAGAACACTATTACTCGATTGTAGCGGTGAAAAACGTCAAGCTCTCATGGCCAGGATTATTGATCAATATAAGGATGACGCAAATAAAGATCGCTCTGATAAGCGAGCAGCCTGTCAAGGCATGATTCAAGCAATACAAAGATCACTATCAACAGCCAATCACATAGCTGACATCTGCTGGCGCTATACTCAAGATCAAACTCGTCAAAAAACACAAGAAATAACGACTAGCGGTTATTTCATACCTAATATTGATCAAGAAGTTTCAAGATCAGCAGTTATTCCTGGGTGCTTTGGACCGCACGACCTGACTAAAGGACAGAGTGCTTTCAAAAAAGGAATTGATGAATTACAACCATCTCAAGAACCACTTTGGAGGACTGGTCGACACCTAGACCAACAGGATAATGACAGTGGTTATGAAGAAGATAGTGAGTATGAAGAACCAACAGAAAGACGGCCATCTATAATACCGGAAGCCCCCAAGTATCCACCACCAGCTCCGCCAACAGATACACCAAGTATCACAAGTGTAAGAGAGAGAGGGATTATTGTAGCTCCACAACAATACTTAGACGGTACTGGATTAGCTGCAGAGGGACCAACTCCCGAAGAAAGAGTGATTCTGGATCCACCACAATCTTTGGGCAGCACTGGATCAGCTGCCAAGGAACCAACTTCCAAAAAAAGAGTAACTGTAGATCCACCGCAATCCTTGGATGGTAATGGATTAGATGCGGAGGAACCAGGAATGATTAATCATCAAGATGCAACTATTATGCCGCCCCCACCTAAGAAAAAAGAAGAGGAAAAGGTGAATTTATCGGCAGAGAGGATATCTTCATCAATAACTACTCCTCACACAACTATCATACCACCTCCGCCTCCGCCTAAGAAAAAAGAGGGGAGCACCATTAAAGAGACGACTACTATTGATGGACCGAGTACAACACTAAGGGGTGTTAAAGAAGGAGAACCATCAAGGGGGGCTGAGTTTGCCGCACTACTCCAAATGGGAGCAAAAGGCCTAAAAAGCCCTGACGAACCACATGCTCCCCCGAGAGGAGCCCCATTTGCTGAATTACTCAAAAAGGGAGCGAAGGAATTGAAAAGTTCTAGGGGAAAATCACATAGTGCGCCACAAGAAAACTCAAAAAATCGATCTGGCTTATTTGCTATTCTTGCTGAAAAAATCCCCCAGAGACGTGCTGCGTTAGATCAAGGGAGACAGCCCCTTCTTGAAGAAGAAGGACAACGCGAATCTATGAATAGCACAGGCAGCTGGAGTTAATCACACACAAAACAACAACTGTCGCTGAAGCGTTGAAAATAAGCCATGCATCACGTTGTCTTGAACTAACAAGGCAACGTGTCGCTTTCCCTCGCACTGAACTTGTAACACGATAAAAAATCGTGTCACCCAAGTCTGTGGTAACAACTTTGCTGATAGCCATCGCTCTCGATTCACACACACCATCCAGGATTGACTCTGACGCTGGAAGCTCAATGCGGTAATACTCAACGGATGCTTTAACAGTGCATAACGCAGCATTAAATACACCCCATAAGCACTTGCACTAAGTGTCGCCACTAAGAGCCATGGCAATGATAACTGAGACTGCCAAGAGGCCCCACAAGAAACCGTGACTAAGGCAAAACACAGACAGACTAATAACCGCGAAGGACGTAACGTGATCATGGAAGCTGAGGGTGTTGGCATATGGCTGACTCCTAAATGATAACTATCAGCCTACCATGAGTTAAACTTACTGCAAATCTTCGGGAGACTGCATCCAATTCAGCCGCCAATCGCCCTCATCACTCTGCTCTAAACACGCCATAGTGCCTGTGGAGAATTGTGCCATCACCTCCTGAGCGTCTACCTGACATAAAGCAGCAATTAGCCGAGGAATGAATGGCATATGCCCTACTAATAAGGTATCGGAATCCCATGTTTCAACCATATCCACTAACGGCATGACATCCATATTTTCACTCAATAAAGTGTCACACTCTGTAATTTTCTCTATAGGTAATGCTAACGCAAGAATTTCTGCAGTTTGCTTGGTACGTAATTTTGAACTATGCAAGACATGACCAATAATAGCATGCGTGGACGCTAGAAAATCAGCCATACTCGTCGCATCTAAACGGCCTTGTACGGATAACCCTCGCTCCGGATCTTCTTGAGACGACAATGCTTCACAATGACGCATACAATACAGCTTCACGCGTTTCTCCTAGCTCACTTATTGGACATAATAGCAGAAAAAAATTCACCCGATGATACGGTATAAACCTTATGGCATGAAACCATAAAATGCGTCCCCTACGGGATTCGAACCCGTGTTGCCGCCGTGAAAGGGCGGTGTCCTAGGCCTCTAGACGAAGGGGACCTGTTTTCTTTTGGTGGAGCTAAGCGGGATCGAACCGCTGACCTCAACACTGCCAGTGTTGCGCTCTCCCAGCTGAGCTATAGCCCCAAAAGAAGTGCATTCTAGAAAGGGCCATGCCACATGTCAAGCACTAATATAGTCCATTGCAACTTGCAGTCGATGAAGCACCACATCACGCCCTAATACACACAAGGTCATGTTCATAGAAGGGGACTGTGTACCGCCCGTGACCGCCACTCGAACTGGCTGTGCCACCTGTCCAAATTTAACCCCACACTCTTCTACCACCGTTTTTAATGCACACTGAATAGCTTCAGACGCCCATGAATCAAGCGCAACTAATTGCTCCATCACCGCCCCCAAGAGCGGAAGCGCATCCGCTACTAATTGCTGTTGACCCTTAGATGAATACCCATGAATATCTCCGTAAAAATACTGACTGGCTTGTGCTAACTCAGACAAAGTCTTATAACGTTCTGCTTGCAAAGCCAAGACATCTGCCAAAGCAGGACCTTGCGTGCAATCGACACCCAAAGCAGCAAACTGATGGGCCAGAGCTGGTAATATCTTATCCGGATCCAGCGACTTAATATAATGCTGATTCAACCAATTAAGCTTATCCATGTCCAACACAGCATCAGAGCGCGTAATACCTGACAATGAAAAATGTTTGACCATCTCTGATAACGAAAAAATTTCCTGATCGCCAAAACCCCAACCCAAACGAACTAATTGGTTGAGCAGAGCCTCCGGCAAATAACCCTCTTTCTGATAATGCATCACGTCGACAGCACCATGACGCTTAGATAACCGTTTACCATCAGAACCCAATACCATCGGTAGATGAGCATATGTTGGTATAGTTGCACCTAATGCTTGCAATAAATGTATTTGTCGAGGCGTATTGTTAATATGGTCGACACCGCGAATAACATGGGAAATCCGCATATCCCAGTCATCGACAATCACCGTCAAGTGGTACGTAGGAAATCCATCACTTCGCGCAATCACCAAATCATCCAGCTCGCTATTATCAAACTGAATCGTTCCAAGCACCTGATCATCAAAGCTCACGGTTCCAGTTAATGGTGTTTTAAAACGAACGACATAGGGGACACCAGGCTCAGGGTTGACCTCGCGATCACGACAATGACCATCATAACGCGGCTTTTCTTGATTTGCCTGCTGAGAAGCACGTAATTCATCCAATCGCTGCTTTGAGCATGTACAACGATAGGCTTTACCCTCGGCTAACAACTGCTCTATGACAGCCTGATAACGATCTAAGCGCTGAGTTTGGTAATACGGCCCCTCATCATAAGTTAAACCCAACCATTCCATACCTCGCAAAATAGATTCCACCGAGGCCGAAGAAGAACGTTCTCGGTCTGTATCTTCCATTCGCAAAATAAACTCACCACCATGATGTCGTGCAAATAAGTAGTTAAACAATGCAACACGAGCACCACCTAAATGTAAATCACCAGTGGGGCTTGGGGGGAAACGTGTGCGAACCGTCGTAATTTGATCCATAATACCTACCCTATCGATATGACTCTAAAAAGTCGGCCATTGTAACCAGTTATGTGCCTCTAAGCCACACACCTCGTAAAGAATGATCCACATTTTTCGTAATGACGCAATCTGCCAAAGACCGTTCAATAACAATATTCTCTTCATAGTTCAGCAAGTTAGTATCTTGCCAAACACGCATTAAATACTCACGTAGCTGCTCAGGATAAAGCCTACTTAGACCATAAAAATAAGCTGAGGGGTCCATCCATTCTGTTGCTGCCAATTGTTCAGCTCGATGAATAAACCATCCTTCTATCGCCATCAAGTCAGCCTCTAAAAACACACCCCAATCAACACATGATGTTTCTACCCCCCAAGAGAGTGCATTGACTCCCTCTACAATCAGCAAAGAAGGTTGATTGATATGACGCTGTTGATCAGTCAAACGATCATAACTAGCATGAGAATACACAGGCGTCACAACCGATTCACCGCGACGAACTGACTGAAAACAGGATCGCATGGCCGTCAGATCATAGCTATCAGGAAACCCTTTACGATGCGACAACCCTTGACTATCTAACATTGCATTAGGGTACAAGAAATCATCCGTCGAGCAATAGGCCACGTGATCATCCCCCATCCATGCAGCTAACAAGGCATGCAATGCGCGTGCCAATGTACTCTTACCAACAGCGACACAACCGGCAATACCGACGATAAAAGGCCTTTTTGCACACTGATGATATCGCTGCCAAATCATCGCCGCTAAGGGTAACAACACGAAATTCATAAGCTCTTCTGTCATAGCACATTCACGCAAACACCGCTGCTGAGCCTGCTCATACCCCGAAATCATTGGAACATGCAAAGCGACCCAAGATAACCAGTCTGTTCGCGGCAAATATTGCTCTTTACACACTAACATTACCCCTATCAATCAGCCGTTCTAACAGAACGATACACTCATGCGGTGGCAGTATATGCTGACTTTTTCTGTATTTCAAAATCCCGTACTATTGATTGCTATCGCTGCTAGCTGATCAATGAATATTTCAGTACAATCAATGGCATGAAATGGTTAGTTAAAATAAGCTGGTTTTTATCTGGGGTGTTCATACTGAGCCCCAGCTTCGCCTTGCCTGTGAATTATGAACTTCATGGCATCAAGGATGGCCCAGCTTATAAAAATGTTGAAACTGTACTAAAAAACCTTAAAAAGAAATTACACAACGAAAAAACCCTTACAGACACGACCGCTATCACTGACGAATTAGATGATCGCATTACAGAAGCTGTTAAGCCTTATGGGTATTTTAACGCTAAAGTACAGACAACAGCGACCCTATCTAACGATGCGCTCAGTCTCAACACAAACATTCATCTAGGACCCATAGTCCGCGTAAAGACAGTTGATATTGTGATTCAAGGAGCTGCTAAATATGATCCTAGCTTTATTGCACTCAAAAAAAAATTCACACCCGCAATTAACTCACCATTAAATACTGCAAATTACGATACGCTCAAGACCCAACTGTATAACCTTGCTGCAGCCCAAGGGTATTTTGATGCCACAATGACAAAAAGTCAGATCATTATTAACCGGCCACTCTTGCAAGCCACAATCATTATTCACTTTAACTCAGGCGATCGATATCGTTTTAATAAGATTACCATCAGCCAATCAACCTATGACGAAAACTATATTAAAAAATTCATTGAGATAAAGCCTAATCAGTATTACAGCATGACAGACATCGATCAAAGCAAGAAAAATCTTATCAATACGAATAGCTTTAACAATGTTATCATTCAAACTCAAAAAAAAAATCGTTCCAGAAAAACCGTTGATGCCAATATCACTCTGCAAGAAAAAAAACCTAAACAATACCTCTTAGGCGCAGGGTACGGCACAGATACTGGCATTCGGGGAACCATCGGCGCCCATTTTCGCCACCTTACCGATAATGGACAACAACTCGATACACTCTTGCAAGCCTCACAAGAAAACAATAGCTTTACCGCCACCTATAAAATTCCTGGCAGTAATCCTGTTTCACAACAAAACCTTATCAGTGCGGGAATAGGACATATCGATCAAAATACGGGCACCAGTGATGTTCAAAAAGTTTCATTCAGTCGTGTTACCACGAAAAACTATTGGCATCGGATATTGGCAATCAATGCATTAGATGAAAATTATGATATCACTGATCTTCCAAAAACCAATACCCGCATGATTTACCCCAGTATCAATTGGGCACGGCGTAAAGCTAATGGTGTACTTAACCCTAGTCATGGACTAGCTACGGTTCTTAATATCTCTAGTACACCCAGCTTCTTATCTTCACAAGATTCAGGGTTTTCTCAAATACGCCTAGACTCAACCTACTTGACTAGCTTTAACAACAAGACCACTCGATTATTACTACGCAATAGTATTGGTAGAACTGAAATTGATAACCTCTCGTCACTCCCTCTCTCTTTACAGTTATTTGCAGGAGGCAGCCGAAGCATCCGGGGCTATGGCTATAATTCCATTGGACCAGGAAGAAATTTATTCACAGGCACCTTTGAAATTCAAAAAGCTTTCCCCCACTCCCAATCATGGTATGTGGCCGCCTTCATTGATGCCGGTAATGTCTCAGATCAAAATCTATTTGATGATGTCAAATCCAGTGTTGGACCCGGGATTGTTTGGCTATCGCCACTTGGTATGATGGAGCTTGATTTAGCCTTCCCTTTACCAAAAGAAGACCATGGCATTCATTTTGACTTTTCAATGGGCCCTGCACTATGAAGACATTTCTTACCTCGCTGCTATTAACTATATTCTTACTAGGCTGCTTATTGCTCATCTTTATATTTAGCCCCATAGGATTAAAAACAGCTATACGCATCAACAATCACTTCACCAGTCATCCAATCTACTATCAAACATTACAGGGAAACATCACAGGGCCTATCCGTGTAGAAGGACTCAATACCTGCTCAAATAAAGGTTGCATCACCATCGATCAAATGTATTTTTCGTGGAGCCCAAGCCAACTATTTTTTCGACATTTTTCTATCAACGATATTAAAATTAATCACATCACACTAACAGAAAATTATTCAGCTCATACAACACATAAGAAAAAACGGCACTCATCTAAAAACACACATCAATTTCATACATCTATCGATCGCCTAACCATCAGACAATTAACGTTACAAACGCATTTGCAACACACCATTCAAGTACAAAAAATCGGATTACGTGCTGTTATACATCCCAAGAAAATAAGCATCAATGCACATGCCACACTCACTCAACCCTATTCCAGTGAATACAAGCTTGATATCACTGGCCAACCTAATGCTTATACTATTCTGGCGAACGTACAAGGAGAACAATCGCATTTGCAATGGAAAGGTACCGGCAATCTTCAAGGCTTCAAAATCCACAGTACCGATCACAAACTATCTCAAGGCTCACTACAATCGGACATTCAATATCAGTGGTCGCCTAATCCATCATGGAAAATTAACTTAAATGCAAAAAACATACAACTACATCAATGGAACACTAACTGGCCTTCATCTATTAATCTCACCGTTAATAGCCAAGGCAGCTTCAAAAAAAACCACCCTAACATGAGCTTCAATATTCAAGGAAACACGCCAAAATCATCTCTAGCACTGTATGGAGAAGCACGGGAGACTGTAAATGCTCATTGGAACTTTCAAAGTCAATCACTCCATGAACTCTACCCTCAACTAAAAGGAACCATCAATACCAAAGGACAAGTCAAAGGATCGTATACCTTGCCCACTATAAAAGCAGACTTATCCACTACTGGATTTCATTTTAAAGATATTAATATTCAATCACTAAAAACGAATGGTCTAATTGATCTTAGCCAACAACAGCGTTCATCATTACTAATATCAGGATCTCAACTGCGCATTTTCAACTATCCGATACAGGCTTTCACTTTACAATCATCCGGTAACTTACTCGGATACGAAGCTTATACTAAAATCACACACACACTTGGGACTGCATCAACTAGTTTTAATGGGAGCAAAAAAGGTTCCAGCTGGGAGCATCATTTACAGACATTTCAACTAAATACAGCAAACTATGGAGACTGGAAGCTTATTCACCCCTCGACCATCCATACAAACAGCTCTCAGATTCAGAGTGAGCCACTCTGTTTTTCTATCAAACAACCACAACCCAATCAAACCTGTATCAACTTTCACTGGCAAGCCAATCATCAATGGTCTGCATCCATCGACAGCCAAGGGACCAATCTGAATACACTTACATACCAGATAGTTCCATCAAAGACACATCTTCACGGAAGCTTAACTCTCAGAGCAACAGCATCAGGTCAATCTAGTCATATTCAAAGTGCTTCAATCAATAGCACCATTGACAATGGCAAACTCACCTACATAAATCAAAAAGAAACACATACTACACCCATTAAGATGGCAGAGACTCACTGGGTATTCAAAAAACATACTCTCACAACTGATACAAATATTGAGCTTCATACAAACAATCACATTGCCGGAAAATTTACTATACATAACTTACCCTACCTGACATGGCCTACTGACAAACAAAGAATTTCAGGGTCTTTATCTATTCAAGCCCAACACCTGAATGCATACAGTGCATTTATTCCCAATGTAGACTTAAAAAATGGCACCCTAAATTCGAAACTTAATATTCAAGGAACTATCAGCGCCCCTGAAGTAACCGGAGAAACCTCCCTGAATAATATTCAATTATTTCTACCAAATATTGGATTAGATATTTCAAACATCCATTTCAATATCATTAACCATGGACATGAAACAACTTACACAGGCACACTCTATTCCAAAAAATCACCAATGACATTTAATGGAACAACCCGTTATAAAAACAAAGACTGGCTCACTAATCTCAAATTACACGGAAATAACTTTTTATTGATGGATAGCCATGAATATAAAATAGTCGTTAGCCCTGACCTGACCTTAACATTGAAAAATAAAGACATAGGAATCACAGGAAATATCAACATACCAAAAGCCACTATCAAACCCTATCAAGCCAAAAATGTTAAACGCTTACCGCATAGTGACATTCAATACAGCTCACACACTTCAAAAAACCCGTGGACTATTCATGGTAATGTTAATACTACCTTAGGCGATCAAATCTATCTAAGCATTATTGGTATTCGCGGGCATGCTCATGGAAAAGTTCAAATCACTAAAAAATCTCAAGGCAGCACACTCTGCAATGGGCATATTTCAGTACATGGTGTTTATGAAGCTTACGGCCATAAACTTACTATTTCGCCAAATTCTGAACTTACCTATAACAATAATCCGATAACCAATCCATCACTTAACTTAAAGGCCACAAAAAAAATCTCTAATACCTACTCACTCTACCAACAGGATTTTTCAGGCACAGGTGTTACTGTAGGTGTTGAAGTAACAGGCATGCTTAATCATCCGATCTTAGGTCTATTTTCTATTCCTGCGAACTTATCGCAGTCGGATATTCTCTCATATCTTATTCTTGGCCACGCACCCAACACCACACCACAAGACAACACAACACAACAATCCGCCAACACGACAGCAAATATATTAGATACGATCAAACTCGGAGAAACAGGATTATCCAGCTCAGATTCTGGCGGCATCAGCACGAACATTCAGCGTACGCTCGGACTCTCTGAGCTTGGCGTGGAGAATAGCGCAACCATAGATGCTGTAGGCAATCAACTGGATCAACAAAACTATTTTGTTCTTGGTAAATTTATTGCACCAAAGATCTATGTGCGATACAGCCAAGGACTGATGGACAATAATGATATCATTCAATTCCGACTATTTATTACACCTCAGTGGGTTTTACAAACTGAATCAAACTCACTAGACAATAGCAATGGAATTGATATATTGTACTCGATAGAAAAATAAGGACTTAACCCATTGATCAATAGAAGATACTTAATTAAAGAGCATCCACATGAATCATGACAAACTCACTTATGACCTTATCAGCGCTGTGATGGAAAATAACGCAGAGCAGGTCCAACAATTACTCAGTGAAGGCGCAGACCCTAACCACTCTTTAGATCAAGCTAAAGTCACTCCACTGCATTATGCAGCGCAACATAATTCACTCAATTGCATCCCTTTACTTATTGAAGCTGGCGCTAGCCTATTCTCTAAAACAGAACCTGATGGTCAAATGCCCGTTGAAATCTCTTTACTCCACCAGCATCGACAAGCAACACAGTTACTCATGCACTACACACAAAACCCAGATACGACACTCAATTAAATCATTAAACGAGGTATTACAATGCCTTTTACATCATGCAACATAGACAAAACAGATCGTATTAATCGATCCATTATTGGCATCTTTCTTTTTTTAGGCGCCTATTTTGGTCTAAGCCGACATGCCTTTATGATTATTGGCATCATTTTACTGATTGAAGGCTTAATTGGTTGGTGCTCTATCCCCTACCTCATCCAACGCCTGAAAAAACGCTAGGCAGTTATAGTCACCATATTGGTTGAAAAATAATCGCGACGCTTTAACAACACTAACAGCCATAGACTTGGCAGCCCAATTAAAAAACTCATAATAAAAAATTCCACCCACCCCATAGCACTCACCATACTTGCTGCCAGTGGCCCACACACAATACGACCAATAGATGCAATCGCAGAAAATAGTGCATACTGAGTTGCACTATAGCGCTGATGACATAATGACATGAGAAACGCAACAAAAGCCGTTGTGGCTACACCACCACAAAAATAATCTCCAAAGATACTAATGATCAGCAAAACATGACTCTTACCAACAACAGCAAGGGCTGCAAATAATAAATTTGAACTCATCTGCAAAAAGCCAAACACCAATAAAGAGCGATACAAACCTAACCAAGGATAAAGCACCCCGCCAACAACACCGCCGATTAATGTTGCCGCCAACCCAATGGTTTTACTCCACAGACCAACCGTGACCAAATCAAAACCGACTCCTCGCAAAAGAAAGGTCGTATTCAGTGCTAATGCTAAAGCATCTGCAATTTTATAGAGCACCATAAAGGCTAATAACAACAAGACTTGATCTCGTCGCAAAAAGTCTGCCATGGGCTCTATAATAGCTTCCTTTAATGAAGCCGGTCGGCTTAACTCTTGAGGGACTCGTGGGAGATAACAACTGACAGCAACATTCAGCAACATACATAAGGCCATCAATCGATATGCGATCATCCAACCCATAGCACTGGCAATTACTAAAGCAAAGGCCCCTGAGACCAGCATAGCAAAACGATAACCGACAGAGAGTAGTGCAGCTGCAAAGCCACGTTCATTCGATTGTGAAA
This sequence comes from Coxiellaceae bacterium, assembly GCA_011523685.1. Classification (GTDB taxonomy): domain Bacteria; phylum Pseudomonadota; class Gammaproteobacteria; order Coxiellales; family Coxiellaceae; genus UBA9148. The sequence goes on from WTGG01000020.1 coordinate 186,495, forward strand.
TATCCGTTCGATAAGCGTCCACCACAACATCTTGCGAGGCTGACGAAAAAGCTACCATCAACGCTACAACAGCCATCAAGTGAGGTGACAAGATAGGTGATAGACACGACATCACCAACAAACACAAGACCATACATAACTGCCACAGTATGATCCAAACAGCTCGCTTACCTCCTTTAAATGGCACATAGCGCTCCATCAAGGGCGCCCACAAGACTTTCAGTAAATAAGGCAACCCAACTAGACTTAATAATCCAATCGTCATTAAATTGACTTGCGACTCGGTATACCACGCTTGCAGTGTACTACCTGTTAACGCAATAGGTAGACCTGATGCAAAGCTGGTTAACAACACAGCTTGCATACGGCGATTACACAAAGAACGCAGCGCTTTCATTGATACTCCAGATAGTATTGATAGCTAACACTGATAGAACAAGTTAACTCAATCATGGCACCCGTGTGATTTTTTTACTGAAACAGCGTCTCCAGACCCAGTGTACAGGTGCAGAACAAGCATACAAACAACTCAAGATAAAAATCATAACGGGTGGGTTATAAACAATCAGGACTAATAATAAAACAATAAACACAATCCACTGAAAAGGGACTTTCCCTCCAACATCCAAATCTTTAAAACTACGATAACGTATGACACTGACTTCTAAAAAACCCAAGAGCACAGCGATCACTGCTAACACATAAGGAACCCAAGTACCCGCAATCTGATAGTCATGACACAACCAGATCCCACTGGCAATTAAACCAGCAGGCAAAGGAATAGCAAGACCATAAAAAAAACGTTTACTAGAATTACTTTCGGCATTAAATCGTGCCAAACGTAAGGCTCCGCAAACCGCAAAGATAAATGCTACACACCAACCTAACTTACCTAAAGCGTAAAGCGACCATAAATACATAATAATCGCAGGGGCTACACCAAAAGAAACCATATCGGATAAACTGTCGAGCTGAGCACCAAACTCAGACTGCGTTCGTGTCATACGAGCAACACGCCCATCCAATCCATCAAGCACAATAGCAACAAGAATAGCTACCGATGCCTGCACAAAACGGCCTGTCGTTGCCATAATGATGGCATAAAACCCTGCAAACATTGCCCCCATTGTGAATAAATTGGGCAACAGATAGATGCCGCGTCTAAATCGCTTACGTCTTGCTGTCATTTCCGATCGCTCATTCATACTGTCCTACCTACTGTTTAATGGAATACTCTCACCCACCCTAATGGCAAATAGCATAATAAATGATATTGAATCAACTGGATAGCTTCATCAGCGTAGAATACACAAGCCAATATGAAAGCCCATAGCACAATTAGCCAATCAATGGTACCATGTGAGTCATTCTGCAGGGTCTTGCCTAACCAGTCAGCGACACTCTAAACGAAAGTTCTATCAGAGTAAAACCAACCACATTGTGCATAGACACACCAAAGAAAATAGCATGAGTGAGGAGTCTAAAAAAATCATTATCGAAGGCGTTGATGCAGACAGCGGGGAAACCTTTCGCCCCAGTAACTGGGCAGAGCGTATGAGCGAATCCATGTCTACCTTTAAAAAGCGACGTATTCAATACTCACCCTTACTTCAACCCACCACGAAAGATGGCCATCAATGTGTGGTACTTGATCCAAAACTCAAAGAATCCAACCCGGTTTTATACCAATCCATTTTAGATTTCGCAAAAAACAATCACCTTAAGATTTGCGATAACACAGACATTGAACCAAACTCATGACCAACACACAACTCAATACAAACATACAACAGGCTCATGGCCTCAGTCATCAAGACACTGAAGTCATTTATGATAACGGATCTAGCTTCTTTGACGCACTCATCAATGATATCCAACAAGCACAACACCAAATTCTGTTTGAAACCTTTATCTTTGTAAATGATCACCTAGGCCGCCGCCTTGCTAACGCCCTACAACAAGCCGCCCTAAGAGGCGTCACCGTCAAAATTCTAGTTGATGGATGCGGCAGCCCTTACTGGTCTGCTCAGTTTGCCCGACCTTTAGAAAAAGCCGGTGCTCAAACTCGCGTTTACCATCCCTTTCCATGGCAAATTTGGAATTGGAGTCGCTGTGTTGTCAAAATACCTTGGGTGGTAAAATGGATTTATCTTCTACTGAATGCTAACTCCCGAAATCATCGAAAAACCTGCATAATTGATGACAATATTGCTTTTGTGGGCAGTATCAATGCTGTACGCAATCACCTCATGATGACCGATAATGGTCTGGGATGGCGCGATACCGCCGTTAGAATTACGCATTGCAATCTTGCACCATTAACCGAAGCCTTTGACTATGCCTGGGAACATAAAACCCTCAAAGATCGCATACATGAAACATTATGTCATACTCAAACAGACCCGCTCTTTCGGCTTAATCATTCTCGTCATCGTCGGCGTGTTCTTTACAAACAACTACTCAGTAAGATGATCGGTGCTAACAAACGCCTATGGATCACGAATGCTTATTTTATTCCCGAACATCGCATGCTCAAAGCTTTATGCCAAGCTGCTCAACGTGGTGTTGATGTACGCATTCTCATCCCAAGAAAATGCCATATCCTACTACCCTTACCTTGGGCCTCTGCTATGTTTTATCAACACTTACTCAAAGCTGGTGTTAAAATCTATGAATATTTACCTTCTATTTTACACGCCAAGTCGGTCATCATCGATAACTGGATATTAGTTGGTTCCAGCAACCTCAATCATCGCAGCTTACTGCATGACCTTGAGGTTGATGTACGGTTACGCAATCAAACGTCTAAAGATATTGTGAAGCAACTATTTCTTGCAGACCTGACTGAATCTCAAGAACTATCGCTAAATAGCTGGAAAACACATCGCCCTTGGTACCAACGACTACTGGGTCGACTGATTCTTTATGTAAAATATTGCCTCTAAACTAAGTTAATGCAGTAACCACTAAAATGACAATGTAAGTTACGTAAGCTAACAATAAACACAAACCACCCCACATACCAATGCGACCTCGACGAGGCGGCATCACAGCAAATAACCAAAACAACAGCGTAATACCCAACAAAGCCGGATAATCACGGGTGACTAAATCCGGTGATAATTTCCCTGGTGAAAATAAAGCTGGCATAGCTAATACAGGTAATAAGTTAAATAAACTCGAGCCGACAACATTACCTATTGCCAAGTCATATTCTTTTCGCACACAACTGACTAATGTAGCAGCCAATTCAGGCAAAGATGTACCTATAGCGACAATGGTTAAACCAATGATTAAATCACTCAAACCAAACCATGCCGCAATACCAGAAGCACACCCCACAACAACCTCAGCACTCACCAAAAGTAGAATCAATCCGACCACACACCAGCACACCGCTTGAGTTAAAGAAGACTTTACAACAGGTATCTCATGCTCCATTTCTTCCAGTAGCTCGTCATGCTGAGCGATTGGTTTTCTCGCCATCATAAACATCCAAGCCATATAACCCGCAAACAACACTAGTAATATGACTCCTTCGATTTGTGTTAAAGTGCCGAAGTAAAACATCACACCTACTAAAACAGTGACCGCCATTAAAAAAGGAAATTCACGAAATAAAACACGCGAATGGATAGTCAACGGCATGAGTAATGCTGCCACTCCACCAACCAATGCTTTATTTGCGATATTAGACCCCAAGACATTTCCGATGGCGATCTCTGGAGCATCCTTTAAAGAGGCTAGTAATGACACAATCAATTCAGGACAGGATGTACCAAAGCCCACTAATACCATACCCACCACTAAGGGTGACACCTGATAATGCCTTGCAATCACTGTGCTACTTTTCACAAACTGATCTGCGCCCCATGTCAGTACTGTACAGCCTAAAATAAATCCAATCACCAATAGTGCGAGACTCATGAGTTACATATCCTTATTAATACTGACCTCATTAAACCGTAACCTAAGAGTCTTGTCACCTTAACACTACGATGATCGATCAGATCGAATATAAATGGATGCACGATGCCCGGTTGGACGCCACGCAGGAGCGATCACGTCGGGCATGGCTAATCGTTGCAAACAATGCGCACGCACAACACCACCCACACCATAGCGCTGATTGACTTCATCCATAACTTGATTAACCGCTGATGCTTTATTGGCATTGGGACTGAATAAATCTTGTTGGCCACTACCTAATTGCACACGCAATGCCGTCACCTGACATTGAAAGACACCCTCACCTTGCCAGTGCTGTTCCACTAATGCTTTTGCTAATTGAAAAATTAAAGCACCATCATCGGTTGCTTGAACCGTTTTGTAGGTTTCAACCAACCAACCTTCTCGCAGTTTTAATCCAATATAAAACTGTTGTGATGTCATATGATGTGTACGTAATCGCACGGCTACTTTTTCAGCCATGTGCCCTAAAAAACTTAAAATCACCGCACGGTCTTGTGTATCAGGTGGCATGACTTTTCCATGACCGATACTTTTAGGGGGTTGAATATGTGGTGTCACAGGTGCTGGATCTTGACCAAGACACATATACCATAAACGCCGCCCCAAATAACCAAATCGCTTAGCCATGACATCGATTGGCAATGTTCCCATTTGACCGCAATAATACACGCCGTACTGTGCTAAAAAACGTGCAATGCCTTTATTGATACCACAAATATCGGTGACTTTAAGTGGTGCTAAGGTACTGGCTGATAACCAAGGTGGAATCACAGTGACACCATTGGGCTTGTGACGTTTTGAGGCAACTTTAGCCGTGGTTTTATCACCACTCACCCCAACTGAACACGTCAACCCTGTGGCTGAGAATATAGCTTCCTGAATATGGACTCCGACCGCTTTAGCATGTGTGTATAAATGACGGCAACGGGATAAATCAATAAACGCTTCGTCCACCGAAAAGACTTCCAAATCCGGTGATACCGTTTCTAAGATAGTCATGATTTGGGTTGATACACTTGCATAGACCGAGGGGCGTGATGGACACTGTATGAGCTGCGGGCATAATTGACGCGCTTCACTCAATCGCATGCCTGTCTTAATGCCAAATGACCTTGCTTCATATGAGCACGTAATGATACAACTCCCCAATTGACCATTAGTCACACATACCGGCTTACCTCTATAACGTGGCTCATCACGCTGCTCAATCTGAGCAAAAAATGCATCCATATCGACATGAAGAATAATACGTGACCAATGTTGAGTCATGGCTTACCTCTTGTTCTCTTTTGGTTCTCTCTATGTTCTCCATCATAGTACAAAGCACCCAAGAAACAAGCTCAACGCTCAAAAAACTGCGCTGGCATCATGTAAATGTAACCCAAGGTATTGATTATTAGGATTAAAAAATTTATGGATGGAAGTTAATGCCTACAAAATAACGATCAAATGTTGTATTTTTTTAACTCAGCTAATTAAAAGAGAAAGAACGAATGTAAGCGTCCTATTACTACACCCGAATAATCATCAACCACGACGAGCATCAGTAAAAGATAGGTTGCAGCCGGAATCGACACTACAAGCAATTAATGGCAAAAAGACCACCACCTATAACTGAAAAAAGTCGGCTCGACAAGACAGGTATTGTCGAGGGGCCCAGTGAGAGTGTGGCAGTCCACTTAGAGCAGTGAGCCTAAGCTCTATTTATGCAGAGTGAGAGAGTAAATTATTTAAAATTTTTTGAAGTTATGCCCTGATAAATTGATTTTTCCGATAAAAAACACAGCATTAAGCCGAACTCCTTTTTATCAGAACACATCGTACTACTAAGCGCTTATCATTTTTTTAAAGAAATTTGAAAAAATCCCCTTAGATTTACTATATTTAGAGAGACAGATAACGACATTGACAATAGTAAAGCAGCTAACACTCTACAGAAAGGGGATTAACTCATGGCAGATAAAAAAAAACCTAAGCGTTCTGATGAAATGCCACAATTAAAATGGCTAAAATCAAAACATAAGCGCGAAGCAAATTTATTTTTCTCTATTTGTAGGGATGAACAAGAGTATGTCTTAAAAGAAGATTTCAAAAAAGCCCTGAAACAATCTGGACTACAAAAAAACGATGATCGATTAAGAGAGCTATTTGAGGGATTAGATGCACACGGAGATAACATCAATTTTGATGATTTTAGTAGTATATTAAGAACCTCAGGCTTGCTGGTTGAGAAAGCCTTGAGGGGTGAGTTAGCCATTCCTGATTTCATTGATTTTTCAAAAAATATGGATCTCATTTTTGATGAAGTAGAGTCCTTCATTAATGGTGACCTAGCGTCTTACATACCACCATTGGCTGAAGTCAATCCAGATCAGTTTGGCGTAGCCATAGTGACGATAGACGGTCAGATATATCAGCGAGGTGATTCCTGTGTGGATTTTTCGATTCAATCAATATGTAAACCCTTTAATTATTGCTTTGCCATGGAGAAATTAGGATTTCAGGCAGTGCATCATCATGTTGGTCAAGAGCCATCTGGTCGCCAATTTAATGATCTCACTTTGATGCAGAGGAATCCCAAATATGACTTAGAAAAAGAGAATAGCGAAGTTCCATTTAATCCAATGGTCAATTCAGGCGCCATTATGACCGCAGGATTATTACTACCCGAATTATCAAATAGCCAGAGATTATCTTTTGTTAGAGAGCAATTTGGTCGATTAATAGGATGGAAGGAAAATCAGACTTCAACCATCGATTTGCCGAGATTCAACAAATTCATGGCACGACAAGAGAATTTTAAAGGCTACAATAATTTTGCCTCAGCATTTTTGCTAATGGCAACCGGAAATCTACCATACTCTGAGTCGAAATTACCTAATGATAGACATCAAGATAGCCCCGATGAATTTGATTTCTATGTTGAACCCGCCGTAACAAGAGCTCTAAAATTATATTTTAGTATTTGCTCTATAGAAATGACTGCCACGGATATAGCAATGGCTGGAGCTACTCTGGCAAATAGCGGTGTCTGCCCCATCACACAAGATCGAGTTCTGAGTCAAGAAACGGTAAGGAACTGTATGCCTGTTCTTCAAATGTGTGGAATGTATAATGGTAGCGGGCATTTTTTTCAAGAGATTGGCTTGCCCGCAAAAAGTGGTGTCGGTGGAGGTGTTATGTTAGTGGTACCTCAGTTAATGGGAATTTGTGTTTTTTCACCGAGACTTGATCTACATGGGAATAGTGTGCGTGGTATTGAGATGGCACGGCGTATCACATCAAAATATCTAGTCCATTTATTTGATGGTACTATGACTGATGCTAATCGTATTGACCCCAAAGTCCCCATTGCCCGTTGGCGTGCAAACAGTTGCTCAGAAGCTATTTGGGCAGCAAGTAATGGAAGTATACACACACTAGAACGCTTGGTGAATCAGCAACGAGATCTTCAAGCTGGTGATTATGATCGCCGAACACCACTACACCTGGCATCTGCAGAGGGTCATTTAGAGGTAGTTGAATTTCTACTCGATCATGGTGTTCAACCCATCGCTGACCGCTGGGGCGGGTTCCCTATTGCGGATGCACAAAACAATAATCATCAAAAAATCGTTGACGTTTTCGATCGACTCCCCATCGCATATACGCAACCAGTACACTTAGTAGAGAACATTCATGGTAAAACTGATCAGATGGCCACCTTTGATGATGAGTTGATGGTTATTGAGCTTTTGTTCGCTGCTGCTGAGAATAATGTGAACGGTATTCGTCAGTTGGTTGCAAAAGGAGTACCGGTACATGCTGGTGATTATGACTCACGTACAGCACTTCATTTGGCTGCTGCAGAAGGGAGCTTAGCTGCAGTTCATTATCTAGTCACTCATGGTCATCCGCTATATATTCGTGACCGCTGGGGAGCAACACCATATGACGAAGCTAAACGAGAGAATAGATTGACAGTCATGCAGTATTTAAACAAATTAATGGACTAAAAATACTGACTAAAGTGTTATTACCAGGTGGATACGCAATCATCAAATTCATGATGAACTACAACCCTAATAATTCAGTGATAGTGATGAGCGACGAACAGACAATAGACTGAACGATAAAGAGTGTATTTTAATACATAATGAAAAAACGTGCTCTTTGAAAAAAAGCCTATATAAAGTATTGAATATTTTCTATAAAAAACAAAGGTTATAACTATATCCTTACATCACTCGATGAACAACAAGCACCACCCATGAAAGATAAATTAAGATTACATTTACAAAATGCATATATAATGAAGACTGACAATCAAACAACAAATCGACGCAAGTCTTTTGTTTTGTTCATCAACAAGGTTCAGCATACCTCATTCTTTATCAAAATCCTTTTCGCAATCCTGGCGTGACCCTTTTTGATCAAATCAACCTGAAAAAAAGAAACTTTCAATTTATCGGTTTTAATCCATCCAATTATCAATGAGAATAGACTACATGATGTAACAAGGTTGGCCTCCGAGGGCCAACCGTTCTAATTTCATCGCAAGGAAGGGGGATCAAACAGCGAACCACTTGCTGCCTTACTTTGATTTGATGCGCCCTGGCCTCGTTCGTCGTCAAGCGAAAACCCTTCCCCCCCAAGAGAATCACCGAATAAGCTCCCTGTACTAGCATGGCCAGCTCGAAGCGAGAAGCTATTGCCAGATGGTAATGCTTCTTCCCAAGGATGACGACGCGGTTGTAACAGTGCAGCACCGCCAGGTGGAAGTAAGAGGCTATTGCCAATACTGCTACTACTATTACTTCCAAAACAAGTAACACCACCGGTGTATTTTCTCTTCACCCCCCCCCTCGGTGGTCCTTCAATCTCAGTAGAATCACCCAGAAGGATATTAAAAGGCTCATCTTCAGCAGCACGGCTGTTACCGAAGGTATCAGTGAACGTAGATCGACAGGATTCTTTATTTGATAGATCACCTTGAAAACCTTGTTTTTTCTTAGCTCGATCACCTGCTTCTTGAGCAGCGACTTCTCGAGCTGCTAGAAAGAAATGGCGTAATTCTAATTCTGTATCAGAACCTTGAGCAGGCAATTGTAAATCTACTGTTTTTATGGCATCCGTGTCATGATCATCGCGATCACCATTAAACTTCTCAACGTATAACTCTGCTATGGATTCTTTAGTATAACCATGAGCAAGCAACGCAGGATATAATACCTTATCCAGCGTATCAGCTGGAACTTGGAAATGACCCGTCTTGTTGCAGACAAAGCGTAATTTGCCATTGCGATCAAAACCCATTTCACCTGCAGCTAAAACAGCATTGTCAGAGGGCTCATCCGACCAACGAGCACGTAATGCACTGTGATCATACTTCAAACCGACCTCATTAGAACCACAGACTAGAACACCCGCTTGAGTAATCACAAATCGATACAGTTTAACTTCAACCTCCAGGGCGCTCTCAAGTTTTATTTTTATGGCCTCACGATCGTCAAGATCCCAATAACTATCTAAGTGGACTATAATCCCATGCGGATTATCTTCAGTACAAGGTGGCAACAAAAAATCGTTTTGATAGGAAGTAGTCGCGCTAGAAGTGTTTCCACTGTTTTTTCTACCCCTCATCTCCATACCATCAATCTGTCTTTGCGTTGCCTCTGAGGGGTTATAAGGATATAAAGGAAATTCTACAGTACCCACATAAACCTTACCTGATTGTGTGGCTCCCTCTACTGAAGTAGAAAACTCTGGAACAGGAGACCCCGAAGGAGTCCCTGAAAGTGTCCCTAAAGCATCAGACAAATTTTCATATGAAGAAGAACCACGCATAATAATAATCCGAATAAAGTTTGAACAATATAATATCCAAACTATACCCTAATTAGGTTAAGGCAATCTTAAATAAAGGTATAAAATCCTCAGTTTTCACCTTAAGATAAGATTAAATATCGACCAGATATTGGCCTGATTGCACAAATCCTCTACACTCAACCTGTTCATTATTTTACCCCCCAATGTGAGACCTATGAATCCAAACATCACCTACACTCCACTGACCCGCACACAAGACAATCACCTGATTGCCGGCGTGTGCAGTGGCATTGCCAAGGTGTTTAATATCGACCCCGCATGGATCAGGATTGCCTTTTTAATCAGCCTACTCATGTTCAAGCTCACTGTGGTGGTATACCTAATACTGTGGATCTATCTGCCTCGCGAAACGAAGCATCGCCCTCAAACAGCAACACACACGCAAGCGCTTCCCAATCCCAATCAGCAAGAAACCCCCGCATTGATTGCCGCCCCAGTAATATCGCCCGTACTTGAAGGTATCGATAACCCACTACCACCACTGGCCGAGCTTCTCCAAGAACGCACCGTTGATACATCACGCCACAAGACCACTACCCAGCAGCCATCACACAGCTCAACACCAATAACCAACAGCCCTGAGATACAAGACTTTTTAGCGGCCTTTGAGAATGACATGACTAGCACACCCAACGATAAACCAACACAGCAAACACAGACAAAGGCGTTTGAAGAGTTCCCCAGTGACTTCCTAGCCTCGTTTAATGATGAAACAACCAGCGCTCAAGATAACGTCACTCC
>WTGG01000020.1:197175-292847 GCA_011523685.1 Coxiellaceae bacterium
ACTTCCTAGCCTCGTTTAATGATGAAACAACCAGCGCTCAAGATAACGTCACTCCAATATCTGACACATCAGACAAGCCAGCATCCTTTGAGGAATTCCCCAGTGACTTCCTAGCCTCATTTGACGATAAAACAACCAGCACTCAAGATAATGTCACTCCAATATCTGACACATCAGACAAACCAGCATCTTTTGAAGAATTCCCCAGTGACTTCCTAGCCTCGTTTGATGATGAAACAACCAGCACTCAGGATAATATCACTCCTATATCCGACGAATTAGACAAGCCAACATCCTTTGAGGAATTCCCTGCTGACTTCTTAGAATCATTCAAAGACGAAGAAGACTAACCACTAGAGTCGCAAACCCAGCTACACTTTCCGATTATTCTGGTTATACTATCAGCCAAGAAACACCACTGGGCTAATCACTCATGAACACAACCCAACGAACACTCAACTGTAGATAGGAGTTAGAACGCCTTGAGATGTAACCCTTCTAAATCCGCCGCTCACTTTAAACACACGCTACGAGGTTAATATGTTTGCCGTTATTTCACCCGCGAAAAAACTCGCCACCGAAGTCGATTACCAAGGTCCAACTACGGAGATTCGTTTTGCTAAAGAAACTAGTCAACTGATTCAACAACTCAAAACACTGAGTGCGAAACAACTGGGTGAATTAATGCACATCAGTGACAAGCTCGCCCAACTCAACTTCGAACGTTATCAGGCCTTTAAACCGCGTCAATACACCGACAAAAATGCCATGCCTGCAGTGTATTTATTTCAAGGTGATGTCTACAAACACCTCGAAGTGCAAACACTAACCGAAAAACAACGTTCACGCTTACAGGATCGCTTGGGTATTCTCTCGGGCCTTTATGGCCTTCTAAAACCGTTAGACTTGATCCAACCCTACCGCTTGGAAATGGGCACCTCGTTGAATAATACTTATGGCGATAATTTGTATGATGTATGGCGATCTCGCGTGACACCAGCCATTAATGCCTGTTTAGCTGAGTGCAACACACGCTATTTAGTCAACCTGGCATCGCAAGAATATTTTTCTGCGATTGATACCGAACAACTGGATGGCACAGTGATTCAAGTGGACTTTAAAGACCGGAAAGACGGTAAACTCAGAACGCTAGGCATGAACGCAAAACGTGCACGCGGTGCAATGGCACGTTATTTAGCACAAAAGGCGTGCAAAACACCGGCAAGCTTATGTGACTTTAATGGGTTGGATTATACGTATTCCGAAGAGCACTCATCACTTCATCACCTCGTGTTTGTGCGTTAGGGTGCTGCAGTAAGAGCTGGAGCTTTAACTACACCATTCGTAACCATGACCGTATCATTCACCGTGATTGTGAGAGTGTCACTCAGCTTTTCACCTCCTCCTCGTGAGTTCAACGACTGTATTTGCTCTAAAACCCAATCCGAATTAACCGGCGTATCTATAAACTGTTCAGGTATAGCAAGTTCCAATGCTTCTTTACCTTCCAATAGGCAATGTTTTTCTAATACCATCTGCATCAAACACGCCATTTGCTGGTCTGGACGAGTCAATTGAGATTGGCTAGATGGTGCCACTGAGAATGTTTCACCCTGACTTGTGGGCTTTGCAATGATACCCACAATTTTTGTTTTTGTTTCTGATGTTACCGATGAGACATCTGAACCAGAGTCAGATTCCCCATCGGTAACATCAGAATGTGTTGAGCTTGTATCACTACTGTTTTCAGGCGTTGATTCTGAGTACTGGTAGTTAAAAGATACACCATCTTTGATTCCTATTGGAGTTTCGAAGCGTGGTTTTTTGCTCAAAGATGTAATAAGTTCACTTTTGAATTTTTCTAAGTCCTCTGGTTTTGTTTGAACTCCCACCGTTGGAGATTGCGGTTGTGATTTAAATAGAGTAGGTCCTGACTTGACGACATCACTTGACCTCGCGTTAGAACTATCTAAGGACTTTTGAATATCGAGGCTTTGAGCCATTTGCGATATGTATTCACGACTAGCAAGCATGGACTGGTGGGGACTGTGATCACGCAACCGAGCAATTGTGTGCTGACGAAGTTCTACATTATTTTTTGTGCTAGTGTAGCCCGTAGTCAGCTGCGATGAAACTTCAGCTGGAATTCTTGTGGCGATTTCCTGTAACACCCAATCTCCACAAAAGCCATCACCAGGAACATCTACCGTTTTACACTGTAAATTGCCGCAATGATCCTTCGTATAAATATCCAGATTCCAGTGTGAAGCGCTAGACCCAGCGATAGACCTTCCACCCAATCCCCCCGTCAGAAAGGGTGCCAATACGGTTGTGCATTGTGGATAATGGGTGAAGTGGTCCTGTGCTTGCTGTTTAATTGACGAAACTTCCTGGTCTTTTCCACCGTCTACCTTAAGCACTACTGCATCACTTCTGGTACTACTCGATGATGCTTGAGGCTCTATGATATGCAGGTCCGGTATATTTTTTATTGCTGTGTTAAATTGAGCACAAATAGCAGACATATCATCCGTAGTTAACCAATAGGCGCTCTGCGTAATTATATTGCATCCCGAACCATGCTGCTCCAAGAGATCAGCAATAGTCGGGTCTTTTAGCGGTTCTTCAAGTTGTCTTCGAGCAGTCCACATGTTGATTGGATATAAATTACAAAATTCATCAATTATTGCATCAATAGCTTTAGGCGTTTTTTTAATTTCAGACAAATCCATTTTAACTACATCCAAACTGCGAAACTCTGGGTTATCAAACTGCACGTATGGTAACAACCGTTTCAAGTGACACATTTCGAGGGATTGCACTTGACCCAATGGAAACAGACTTAGACACAAATTATAAAGATTGAATTCTTGTTGCTTAGATAACGCCATGCAATCACTACTCTCAATAAAATACTTCTAACTACAGGATAAACCATAGAGATTAAGGAAATCTTAAAAAAGCTGGAAAAATGCTATACAATCAGGCTCATAGACCCCAATGACACGCAAAAAATAGACCAAAAGTCCGCGAGAATTCTCAATATTGACAAAAAATCTATTTAAATCATGTTGTTAATAAGGTTGGTGGGCCTACTAGGACTCGAACCTAGGACCAAGGGATTATGAGTCCCCTGCTCTAACCAACTGAGCTATAGGCCCCCAGAAGAATGGTGTTCTATTATCTGTGATTTTAGCAAGAGTGCAAGTGTTTTCAATGCGATAGCACAGAATTCAATCGATCAATGACTCATTCTCCCCCTATCGCTTAGATTTCAATCAGTGTTGTGGCATACTGACCGCTACTGACAAACGACAAGGATGCACTGTGATGAATACTTCATTGGAACAAGCTCAACAATCCCTCAACCAGTTTGCTCACCAACAAGTCCCAATGATTGGTTTTTGCACACCCACACTGATCAATATCTCCGCAGCTCATTGCGAAGTCATGCTACCGCTGAATGAACGCACGCAAAATCATTTAGCCTGTTTATATTTTGGCGCCTTGTCTGTGGGAGCTGATATCACAGGAGGATTTTTAGCCATGATGGCCATTCAACAATCGCAACAACCCATCGAACTACTCTTTAAAGACTTCACCGCTGATTTTAAACGACGCGCCAATGGTGACACGCATTTTATTTGCCGTGATGGTGAACACATTCAGTCAATGATTCAAAACACACTGGAAACAGGCAACCGAGTGAATCATCCCCTGTCTATTACGGCACACGTGCCTACATTATCCGATAAACCTGTTGCTCAATTCACCCTGACTTTATCACTCAAATACAGACCAACCACTGACTCATAACACAAGCACTGTGCTTTATTGAGAGCTCGATACCCGCTACACTACATCAGTGCTATGACACTTCAGGCATCGCACATGGGGAAACGATGAACTCAAAACTCAGGCAATATTATTACGAGCATCAAGAAAACACGATTCACACCCTAAAGTATGTACTTGCGTTCTTACTGGGCTATGGTGCCATGCAATTCCTCCCCGATGGCAAATCGCAATGGGTGATCATTACCATTGCAGTACTCATGGGTTCACAAAACATCATTGGCTTACAAGTCAATCGTGCACTACTACGTTTACTCGGCACCATTGTGGGTGCAGGCTTAGGTTTACTAGCCATCACACTACCACATACCCACTACATCGTTATTGGGTCTATCATTGTCGCCTCTGTATTTTTTTCCGTGATAACCTACGGTGAAAATGACCTAAACTACGTTGGAACGTTAGGCATGGCTACCTTTGCCATGATTGCGCTCACTAAGACACCTTCATACCTAGATGCAGGATTCCGTGTCATTGATATTATTTTAGGCATTCTAATCAGTCTGTTTGTCTCTAAATTTATCTTTCCTCTCAATTCACGTAGAGCATTTGTCATTGCAACAGCTCGTAACTGCAAACAATTACATGCTTTTATTTATCAAGTTTTCATTGAAGGAATTGAAAGACGCAGCAACACAGAGCTGGTCCAACTTGATGCTAAAATCAGCAAAAATCTATTTAAACAACGTCAAATCATAAAAGGCATGCGATATGAGTCATTCCGTCAAAACATCCTAAAACAAGAAATGTTACTTATCATTCGCTATCAGCGTGCTATTTTTCATTATGTCTTATTTATTGATACAGCTGTTTCCGATGGAAAACGCAACACACCCATTATTATGGCAACACTGGCACCTTACATTAAAGATTACATGACTATACTTATTGACCTATTAAGTGATGTTGAAATAGAGCAGCCCGCTAGCAGTAAAGATAAGCATCTTGATGCACTCAAAGACAAACAAATTACCGCATCCAAAGCACTGGACGCGTTTACTTTAGAAGAAGAAAAACATCAACAAGCCGATGCTATTGCTTTTACTATGAACAGAATTATCCATTGTTGCAATCAACTATTAGCCACCTGGGATAGAATTATACAACCATAACAAAACAACAATATGATTGCTTACAATCCTAGTACCGACTAACAAGGAGATTATCGGTTATGCCACGCTACTCAAAAACTCAGCACCAACAACTCTTTATTTTATTAATTAGTGTGATGGGCTATATAGCCACCTATTTATTTAACTGTTTCCTCACACGACATATGCTACCGAATAACTACGGGGCAATTTCTGCAGCCATCTCACTGTTGAACATCCTAGGGACCCTCTCACTGATTGGCACAGACACCACCTCAAAAAAATACCTGGCTAAATACCTATTTAACAATGAGACCTCTCACACCCACCATTTTCTGCATTGGTCATTGAGACTTCTCCTCAAAAACAGCCTCCTCTTGATCATTATTGATATATTCCTCATTGCTAGTATATTTTTGATTGAACACCTAGCACAGGCATATCATCCGCGACTATACATCACCTTCTTTTTTATTTTATTCTCACCTTTTTCCGCCTGCATCTTATTGATCAGCGCTTATTTTTCTTCTTTACAACGCAACATGCTGGCGACTTTCACAGAAAACTCAGCATTGAATGTCTTCTTGCTCGGCATTGCTTGTTTATTCTTAATAAACCCCGTATATACTTTTGGCATCAAACCTGTCTTTGTATTTTATGGCATTAGCTATATCATTCTTTCAATCATTACGGTAATCACTTGCTATTACTTTTATCAAAAGAAAAAAGTTGAGCTATTTAAATATTGGAATCAAACCATTCCTAATCAACTACGATCTAGCTGGTTAAAATCGTCACTCAAAATTGCCTTATTTAATATGACCACAGTGATTATTATTCAATCCGATATTTTAATTCTCTTTACCTCCTCTTTTTTTATTCATGACTATAAACATGCACACCAGACTGCACTCTTTGCCGTTGCTAATGTCATTTCGCAAGCCATGTGGCTGATTGTTAGTAACAGCTACAATGCTGTTGCTCCGCTAACTTCCAGTCATTTTAATGACACTCAAAAATGTCAACACCTTAACCGCGTGATTCTAAAATCCACATTAACCGGCATTCCGATTACTCTTGGTATGTTTGTTATTATCGTGTTTTTTGGGCATGTTTTTTTAAATCACTTCGGATCACAATTCACCTCAGCTTATACGACGCTTATTATCTTGTGCGTATCACCACTGGCCTATATGCTACTGGGATATAGCTCCAATGGTTTAAAATATACCGGCCATGAAGATTCCGCATTAAAGATATCGATATGTAGCTTAGTGATTTTTTATATCCTTTGCCCAATACTCACCGTTATGTATGGAATGGTTGGCACAGCCATCAGTGATGTCATCATTTGGCTCATCATTGGTATTGCTTCAAACATCACCTTGCAACGAAAAACTAACATTCGTTCTTGGGGGTGTTAAACGTTACTCTTCAGCAGCCGAATCTAACATTTACACACCAACAACAACCCACTGGCTAACGGCAAACAGCTCGACCAAACACGATCATCTTGTGTCGCCTTTTGATTAACTGCATGCAATGCTCGTGCTGCAGGGGAAGATTGTTGATACGTGTGCTCACCTATCCACAACGCATTATCCAACACCATCACACCACCTGGTCGTAACAAAGACAAAGCTAACTCATAGTAAATAGGGTAATGAATCTTATCGGCATCAATAAACATCATATCCATACAGCCTGCATGACCGTCATCCAATAACGCTTGCAATGTCTCCTCTGCCGGTGCAATACGAACATCAATACGCTCTGCCACACCCGCCTCCTGCCAAAAGGGCTGACCTGTTTTTAGCCACTGATCCGATTTATCACACGCTATCAATTGCCCATCACTACCCATCGCATCGGCCATCACTAAGGTGGCATGCCCTGTATAAACCCCCACCTCAATAATCCGCTTAGCCGATAACATCCTGATAAGCAAGGCTAAAAATTGAACTTGCTCAGGTGTGGTCAACCATTGTGAGAATGACACCGTAGCCTGTGTGTGTTGATACAGTGCTTGTGCTACAGGGTGGTATCGGACACAGTGTTCCCCCAAGTAATTCCCGACTTCAGGCAGTAATAACGGGGCTGGATTGTTCATAGTTTCCTCAAAAGCGCTTTATTTGAGCCCGTTTTATGATAGTATGCGCTCTCTTTTTGGCAAGACCAGACGAGGGCATATCACCATGGCAGGGCATAGTAAGTGGCATAATATTCAACATCGCAAAGGGGCGCAAGACGCCAAGCGTGGCAAATTATTCACCAAATTGATTCGTGAAATTGTTGTTGCTGCTAAAATGGGTGATCCAGACCCCACTAACAACCCTCGTTTACGTACTGCGATTGATAAAGCCTTAAGTGGCAACATGACCAAAGACACCATCCAGCGCGCGATTAAGCGCGGCGCCGGTGGTGATGATGGTGCCGACATGATGGAAATTCGCTATGAAGGTTATGGCCCAAATGGTGTCGCCATCATCGTGGACTGCTTAACCGATAATAAAAACCGCACAGTTGCTGAAGTCCGCCATGCATTTAATAAGCACGGCGGTAATCTAGGCACCGCTGGGTCTGTCGCCTATATCTTTGATAAAAAAGGCATTATGCATTTTTCCCAACCTCAAGATGAAGATGCACTGATTGAAGCCGCACTAGAAGCCGGTGCCGTTGATGCCATTACACACGACGACCAATCCATGGAAATCATCACAGAAGCCGATGATTTTGTCACCGTCAAAGATCAACTCATCGCTGCTGAACTCATACCTGATCATGCCGAAGTCACACTCATAGCCTCCAATCAAGTGAACGTCAACCTTGATCAAGCTCAGACCTTACTCAAACTATCCGATGTTCTAGAAGATCTAGATGATGTTCAAAATGTATACACTAATGCGGACATCGCTGAAGACGTTCTAGCGCAATTACAATCACTCTCATAACCCACGGTTTACTGACTATGCAAACAACACCTTTTAACCAACAAATCTCTATCGTCATCCCTGTTCATGATGAACAAGATTGTATTCCTCTCTTAGTAAAAGCTATCGACACCGCATTACCATCTGTACTTGACTACGAAATCCTTGTGGTGGATGACTGCAGCCAAGATAACACCTGGCAAACCCTGGTTACACTCACGCAACAATACCCTAGACTTCGAATATTGCAGCATGCTCATAATGCTGGCCAAAGTGCAGCTGTTATTACGGGCGTCAAAGCCGCTCGGCACCCATGGATTGCCACACTCGATGGTGATGGCCAAAATAATCCTGCCGATATACCAAAACTGATAGACACCCTTCTTCAACAACCCAACCAACAGCAAGCCTATGTCATCGCAGGACATCGTGTCAGCCGACAAGACAGCTGGCTCAAAAAACTCTCTTCGCGCATTGCTAATAAAGTACGCGGTTACGTACTCAAAGATAACTGCCCTGATTCAGGTTGTGGTATCAAGCTTTTTCCAAGAGACCCGTTCTTAGCATTACCGCACTTCAATCACATTCACCGATTCATCCCTGCTATGTTTTACGCGCTAGGTATAACTACCATTAACGTACCCGTGCAACACCACCACCGTGAACATGGTCGCTCAAAATACGGTTTAAACAACCGTCTATGGGTAGGCATTAGCGACATGATAGGTGTTGTTTGGCTGAGAAAACGTCCCTTTCATGTCACTGGAATACACACGCATCAACAAACCGTTACTCAACAAGAGGTCACCCATGAACACCTTTCTCAGTAATCACCTCAATGTATTATGGATTGGCATTGGCTTATTAGGACAAGCCATGTTTTCTGCTCGCTTCCTGATTCAATGGTTGGCCAGTGAGCGCGTCAAACAAAGTATCGTGCCTGATTTATTCTGGTACTTTAGTTTAAGTGGTGGGTTGATTTTATTAACTTACGCCATCCATAAAAAAGACCCTGTTTTTATTCTTGGGCAAAGCACAGGCATTCTGATTTATGCTCGCAACCTATATTTTATTTATCGTCAACGACTAGAGCGTAAGGGGCATACCACCATCAATAAAAGTGATATCGCAACAGCACAATGAGCAATCCTATGGAACAAACACAACACGAGTTAAAGTCATCACTCACCAAACACCTTAGTTGGGTCGCTCTTGTACTGCTATGCATGGCTTTATTCTTGCCGGGCTTATTCCAAGTTCCTGTCACCGATGTCGATGAAGCTCGCTTTGCACAAGCCTCCAAACAAATGGTGGAAACACACGATTATTGGCACATCAATATTCAAAACAAACCTCGCCACCTTAAACCCCCTGCGATTTACTGGTTACAAAGCCTCATCACCCAATCCACACAAAAAGCGCCGTACAACCAAATATTTAGTTATCGCTTACCCTCTTTCTTTGCTGCGACCACTACTACATGCCTCATTTTCTTATTATGCGCACCCACATTGGGACGTAAAACAGCCTTTATTGCCAGCATTGTGTTTGCTAGCACCTTAATCGTTGCCTTTGAATCTAGCTTTAGCACGACTGATGCCTGCCTGATGCTTAGTATTTTTGTTATGCAATGGGCATTAGGACAAGTCTACTTAAATCATCGTAATAATCACCCATCCCATGATCGCTGGCCAATCTTATTCTGGGGCAGCATGGCAGTTGGTATCTTTCTAAAAGGTATTGCCCCCATTTTTGCTTTAGGAACTATTACTGCCCTATGCCTATTTGATCGTCAATGGCGATGGATTCGATCATTGCACCCAGGGTTAGGACTACTTAGCGTATTGCTACTCACACTGGGCTGGCTCATTCCATTTTCGCTAGCAAGCCACAGTAATTTTTTATGGGATATGATCTCACAAGATGTTGTGCACAAGGTGACTGGCGGGCAAGAAGGTCATGGACAACCTATGGGGTTCTACCTCCTACTGATGCCTTTATTGTTTTGGCCGATGTCCTTGTATTTTGTATCAGCGTTTAACTATGCGAAGCGACAATGGTCAAATCCAACCATACGATTCTTACTGGCTTGGATTCTACCGAACTGGATGATCTATGAATTAATTCCAACCAAACTCATCCATTATTTAATGCCGATATTCCCTGCCATAGCTTTACTCATTGCTATGACTTTGCTGTCACCTCTAGCACACGCCTATCAACGTAAGGCTCGCCTCTGCGAAGGCAGTGTATGGTTTATCTATAATACTGCTCTTGCGATTGGCATTATCTATTTACCTTATTCCATCACTCATCAAATATTACTACCCGTAGTTGTCGCCTCGTTGACGGTACTGATCAACATGCTACTAGCTTACCTCTGCTTTCAACAACAACGCACGATAGCGTCTCTGATTAGCAATGCTACCACTGCAATCATTGTCTACACCCTACTATTTAGCGTGACATTCCCTCACTTATCGTCATTATGGAACTCACAACGCGTCGCTAAAGTCCTACAGCTGCCGACCTTTCACCAACAACTCACCCAACACCCACTCCTCGTCACTGGCTACCATGAACCTAGCCTCATCTTCGAAGTCGGCACTGATGCCGTTGAGTTTACCTCTCTGCATCACATTGAAACAGCCTATGCCACGGATCATGGCTCACTCGCCCTACTGGGAAAAAAAGACTACCAACAATTCAAAGCCTATGCTGACCAACAAGGTTTCTCATACCGTATTGGTGCTATTCTACCAGGGTACAACCTTAATCATGGCCGACACATTGTATTAACACTCATTGAACCAACTCAAAAAGGATAGAGATGACATCAAACACCCGCCAAATGCTATTAGCTTTCTCGGCAGTCAGCTTACTGTTTATTGCTTGTTACAGCTGCTTTGATCAAGCTCTTGCCGTGTGGCTACACCAACATACCCTTACCGCAACAACCTGGTTGGCTCATTGCATCTCGCACTACTTTGAAGCACAAACATTTTACCTCCTACCACTATTGATCATTGCATATTGCTATTTCAAACAGCGACTCCACACACCTCTCTGTCGAGACTGCATTTTGCTGACTTATATTTTTATCATCAATATCTTCATATGCACTGGACTTAAAATCGTATTCGCAAGAGCACGCCCCGGTGAGTTTTTCCATCACCATGATTACGGCTTTCATTTTTTTGAATGGCATTCACAATTTTGGTCTTTTCCTTCAGGTCATACTTTCGTAGCCAGCACTTTCTTTTCGTTCATTGCTATCACTCGACCAAAGTTTCGCGTTTGGTGCGCTTTAGCCATTATCATCATGGGTGTTTCACGCATGATTGTTGGTGCTCACTATTTAGGTGATGTCATCATGGGTGCTTTTCTCGGTTACTGGACATGTCACATCGTTATTAAAAAATATCAACACAGACTGCCCCACCGACTAGACCATTGGATTCAAAAAAAACAACCTCTATCGACTTAACACTTCACCTATTATCGAGCAACGCATGACAACACATTCTAAAGACAGCTTACAACGCTTCATGCTGACATCAGCACCTGTTCGAGGCACCATCGTGCGCGTCAATCAATCACTACAAACCGTACTCGCACAACATCACTATCCGCTTGCTGTCGAACAGGTGTTAACTGAAGCCCTGATTGCCAACCTCTTACTGACCAGTACCATGCGCTGGGAAGGTAAGTTGATTATGCAATTTCAAAGTACAGGCTGCTTATCGTTACTCGTTACTCAAGCAACGCACAAACACCATATCACCGGCATGGCTCAATGGAACGACCCCTTACCATCAACCGACTCATCGCTACTAGGATCCGGTCAACTCATCACCTCTGTATTACACAACCATAAAGCAGAGCCTGATCAAAGTATCATTCCCTTACATCCACAAGGATTAACTGAATCACTCCAAGATTACTTTGAGCGTTCCGTGCAACTCCCCACTAAATTGTGGATCTCAGGTCATTGTGAGTCGGCCTATGGTGTATTGCTTCAAGTCATGCCCTCACCCCCTGAGTCATTTGACTTCTCAACCTTTATTGAATCACTCGACGAAAATGCACTCGACTTTACACAATCCAATACCGCAGTACTGCGTGGATTATTATTGGATCAAGAGTACACCCTCTACGATGAAGAGTCGGTTCACTTTGGCTGCAGCTGCTCTTTACAAAAAATGCAACAAGCGATCATTGCTATGGGAGAAACAGAAGCCCGACAAGCACTCGAAGACACTTCACCACTGATCGTGCAATGTGATTTTTGTAATGATCAATATGCATTTACACTCGACGAGATTGAATCGTTGTTTCCAAAACAGCAATAAATAACTTCAATACCAATAAACTATAAAAAAATAACCTAAAAAACGACCAACCAGGCCATATATCCTTAAAATAAAATTAAATTAGCGATACTATCTCTTTTTAAGCTTTTCTTAATCTGAATCATGTAACGTGAATAAGTACTTAAATAATCCTATAACCGTTGTGAGCCACTGACACGGACTGTCACTCTTAACGAAAGAGCTTTAATGGATTAAAAACTGCATCACACATGATGGAGGTTTTAATCATGCGTTCACTCAGTCAATCTTCGACTTTCAGTGATTCTGAACAACCACTTCTAGAGCAATCTTTTTCGGACGAAGGATTAACCAATACCACTAATCTTCTTCAGCAACTTAGGGGTATCATTCAAGACCAAGATGATACTCTCGAAAAATCAGATATTACTGAAAATCATCAACACATTACTCAAACAAGCCTTTCGATTGCTGAACACTATAAAAACCTGATTGAAAAGTACAATGATAGTTTACAACAAAAAGAATCTGCCGATGAAAACTATAAGAAACATTATGACGCATTACTAACAACTCTAAACAGTATTCTTAGAGAATCCAACACAACGAATGAAGAGCAGCTAGGCACAGATGGCATTCGATATTCAGAGTATCACACCGTTGATTATCCACATTTAGAACATCGATTATTTGATACACTTCATAAGTCGTTATCGACTTTAAATGCCTCCATTAAAAACACTTCAATCGTTGAAGACTGCGCTTATTTAACCGCATATTATATTCAACAGTATTTGATACAACTGAGCATCGACTATCACCAAAAAATATATAGAGCTCATAGACCCACTGACTCATCTAACGATCGCCAAAGAGAAGCAGAGGATGCAGGAAAACGCTATGCATTAGAACATTATTCTATCGACAACTATCAACAATGGCTTTGCCAAACCACCGACATTGATGCTGACATTAACATAACAGCCATCGGAAATATTACACTGAATGGCAATCAACAGTCTCGTATTAAAGACCTGGCACATGCGTTTATTCGTGGAAAAACACCTTCCTTACAATTGCTCAAGCACATCCAATCACCAGACGACTTTAGATCGGCTTATCAAGCATCCATACAAACATCTCTAGAAGAAGTCATCCAAGATACATCACATTCGTCACGATTTTATCGTTGCATGAAGGGTTTACCCGATCTCATAGGTCTATCACCCACTCGAGCCAGCGAACCAATCACCAAGCCCTATTCAAGAGACGTTCCTCAATTAGATCCTATTGCACGCCTAATATCAGCGTATATCGTTGAGTATCTAAAATGCGTCAAACCTGGTATCAGCAATGACATAATCAGCACGTTAAGAAACACTCTACCTAAAGACTTAATACTGAGCCGTTTTGGCTACAATATTCATGGTTGCAAATGCGACCTTCAAGAACACCTAGAAAAGTTATTTACCCGAGATCAAATGAACCACCTAGGTATACTTTTGGAAGGAGTAATACCATTGGCTGATCCAAACACACCAGATATCAGAGAATTATCATTCCATTTAGCGAACAACCTTAAGAAAAGCGATCTTGTCGGCTACCGGATGTCACCAAGATCTCGCAATGCCTTTAAAACCTTACCGACCGCCATTCAGTCACTGGTTGAAAAGCCAGGCTACTATCCTGATGCTAGCACAGCAGTCATTCCTCAAACATTATTAAACAGACTACAACTGACCCATGATCTCTACGAACATGCTTTACACAACCCTGTTAATGAAACACCGGTTATTGATTGTTTATGTGAAATATCGGGCAAACAATCATCCGAATATTTACCATTTCTCTCAACAAAAGATTGGATCACCGAAGATCAAATCACAGCTATCCAACAAGCTACACCATCATTTGGTGAATCTTCAAGACAAAAATTAATCAATAAACTGATTAATGACATGAAGCGCACTCCTGAGATGACCCCGTCTGATATAAAAACACCAATCGATAATATCACTAAACAATACCCAAAACATAAAAGCATTTTAAACACCTCATTAACGGCTCTTCAAGATACTCATCCAAAGAAAACAGAGGCTCATCAAACACATCATGCAGCTTGCAAAGAACTCAAGGAGTTTCACGTACTTGCACAGCGGTGGATCAAACTTGCTAAGGCTGGCACTCAGCAATACATCCTAAACCATAGCGAGCAATGGCTGAAAACGACTGGAATAGCACGAGCTAATCATCTTCTAACACAACTTGAGTCAATCAACATTGACTCTTCTAACGAAAGAGAGGCATTCAATACACTAAAAGTTCTATTAGAAAGGACACTAACAACGTTTAATAGCGGATCCTTAGGAACCTATATTTTAGAATCGCTCACTGGAAATGCGAGCACTGATTCACCGGTAAACGCTGATGAGGATACTGAGTCTTTTACTGCCATCAAAAACAAGACACAACAACAATATGAAAAACTAAACCGATTAAATGTATTTAAGAAAAATTTTGGCCCCAACGGGCAATCAACCCACTGGGAGATGATGTGCAATAGCTATTTTGCAAGTTGTTTATTTTTCAGTAAAACATCAGGATTTATACAACGACAACAACGAAAAGATCATTGGTGTGAGCAATTAGATCAGCTCAACCAATGTCGTAACAGGATAGCCGCAGCCGCAGCCTAACTAAAAAGCCACCCTAAGGTGGCTTTTTTGAAGACCACAAGGCTTTTGTTAAACCACAAAGCCAACGTATAGTAACAGTAGACCCAGCACGAAATAGAACAAGGCTTTCATTTTTGGTGTTACTGCACCACATTTTTTCACACACTCACTATATCCATGAGGAAACCATAGTTTAATCACTGCCATAACAAGTAAAAACCACCCTGTCAGTGTGACTACAATATCCCACCCTACCCAGTTTGTGTGATTTAAAACCACAAACAAACCTAACAGGAGACCTATGATCGCTGACCCACCGGTACCAACGTAACTTGATGAATCTTTACCCTTAACGGCATGATCTTGATTAAATAATGCTCCTAAGGATACTAATAAGAAAAACAAACCCAGGAATTGGGCTATAAAGACCGTTGTCATGATACACCCCCTAAAGTTACCTTTATCAATGTTATTATAGTAAAAATATAGTCATTTTTCATGAATTATTACTAAATATTGGTATATATTACTGAAATAATGCATATTATTCGTTCGAAAAAAAAGTCTTTTTGATCTTTTTAGCCCTAAAACACCAAAAATCACCATCCACAATAATTAGGGGCATCGAATGACATCAAATCATCACACACCTACTTGTTACAACAATAAATACTTTTTTAAAACTAAAGAGACGGGTTTAAACGTTATTTAACCCTGTGTGTCAACAAGCCTATCGATAACCTCAGTCGTTTTTATACTGATTATTTCCCGCTAGATAGTGTTGTTTTGATAGAGTCCATATTTTCTGATTTATCCAGCCAGTTCTCAACTAATTGTCTTGAATTTCCAAATAACGATAAGAACGCCGTTCTTGTCGTAGAGGACGGGTCGCTATAACGCTGACATATCCGCTGTGATACGTTGATTCCTAACAAAGTTGTTTTATGCATAAAAGAAAATCGCATCCATGAAAAATATCGTGGTCCTTCTGAATTGTATTTACACAAAAGATTTTCTTGTAAGTCACTACCTTTTTGATCTAACGATAACAGGATAGTATGAATAATATACTTATGAATCATATTTTCGATGCTCTCTTTCTCACTCTTCGTCTCTATACAATTTGAATCGGGTTGCATCAATAGTCTTTGCAATAATTTAAAATTATCCAGCATATCATTTAGTTGCTTTTGCCTAATAGGTACAGTCTTGCAAGCTGCATTGATCACACCAATCATCCGAATAATTTCTTGATCATTAAGCTCTCGCAACCTCTTTGACTCATGCTTAAAAAGGGAATTAATTTTACTAGCCTCATCGCTCTCTAAAAAATCACAGACAGAAAATGACGAGCAATCACGAAAGCTGCGCTCTGTAATCTGTTCGATACCCAAGCGTTCGTAATATACCTTATGAATCCTATCATTATCAGGACGAAAAGATGCGTACGATGGATCAAGATACATGTGTATGACCCGGACCAAATGAGGGTGTCGAAATTGAAGCACCTCTGGCGAGTAATGTAAGTTATCTCCACGATCACGCATCCGATGATACGCAATCAGTAATAACACAGGTAACAATGTTATCTCACCATCACCTTCACCTATCGATAGATCGTTTTTCGATAACCCACTTGTTTCAACAGTGCCACTATCACCATCATGCACCTTAAAATCACTCTTTACCCAGCGCTCCAGATCACTATTAAGAATCATAAAGGAGCTTGATAAGTCCCCAAGATTTGAAGCATCAGTTTTAAAATGTTCAACGATATCCATGGCACGCTGAATCAAGGTTTTCTTACTATTATTTCGCTGATCGACTGTTACAGGTTTCATCATATATTTTCCACGAAAAAATATTCATAACCCACCACCATACATGACAAACATTATGTAAGTATTAATAAACATAGCAATCATATCGAAAACAGTGCTTATCCATCCTTTTTCCGCGTGATGGCTAATGATTCAAGGATTATCTTACGAATGATTCATGCATTCACGAGTGATCGTCCCGACTACGTAAACTACAGTGATTGACTGGTCTTATTCGCGATGCATTTCACTGAGGGCATGTGATTTTTTGTGTACTATTGTCAACTTTACAACAGCCCATTTCGGCTGCGTTTCCTCCGAGCCAAAAACACGCCTGATTGTCATTACATTTGCAAGAGCACGGATCCTTAGGAGGAGCAGCATCACCATATACAGAAACCCCACCCACCAAAAGACCTATTACTACCAAACCATTGAATAATAATTTCATCATACTTACCCCTCTTTTCATACCAGTCCCACTATACGCCAACACACGTGTTGGTCTGTTCTGTTAATGTATTATCGCTATTTACCGTATAACAGCATTTCATTTTTGACGTCGTGTCAAAACCTTTCCAATAGCACGTCTGATTCATAGCACTTCCATATACATAGTCACACTGCCCCTGACATGGATCGGCACAACTGTTACCATACACACAAGCCCCCCCAACTGTGAGGCCGATTGCTACCAAACTGCTGAATAATAATTTCATCACACTTACCTCTCTACTGATCTTAATCATCTTATCCACAAACACATTATAGTAGAAATGATTCATTTTTTTTGATTTATAATCACATAGTTAAACTAACCCCTCAGACATGACTGACCCTATAATCATCCTCTGAGTCAAACTCAGCCCTCCCAGAACAAACTCACGGGATAAGACCCAATGCTCTATGCTCCACATCAAACACCTCATAATCACCGCATAGCATCACTGGTCTTATTCGCGATGCATTGGTTATACTATTCAGCCATCACTATCATTAAGGTTCAGGATGACCATCATTATCGGCATTGACCCCGGCTCTCGGTTAACTGGCTATGGCATTATCAATGATCACAAAGGCGTTCAGTGCGCCATCGATTTTGGTGTGATCCGCACCAAAGGCGATGCATTAAGCCAACGACTGTATTCCATTCATCAACAACTGCTGTCCCTATCACAACAACATGACTTTGATGTGCTCGCGATTGAATCGGTATTTTTTGCCAAAAATGCGCAATCTGCTTTAAAACTGGGACAAGCTCGCGGAGCTGCCATTGCTGCTTTAGCACACAATGACTTACCGTGCTTTGAATACAGTCCACGACAAGTCAAACAATCTGTAGTCGGTTTTGGTGGCGCCACTAAAGTACAGATGCAACACATGGTGCGTTCCTTGCTCAAATTACAACAAACACCACCCCCGGATGCGGCTGATGCGCTTGCGATTGCACTTTGCCATTGCCATCAACAACGATTAACGCATACACTGAAGCGCTCACAGATAACAGCAGGAGATGGTGCATGATTGGACAACTACGTGGCCTAGTTATTTCACAAAAACCACCCACCATTATATTGGATGTCCAGGGTGTGGGTTATGAAGTCCAATCACCCATGAGCACGTGCTATCACCTCAAAGAACAACAAGAAACCACCCTGTTAACGCATCTTATTGTGCGTGAAGATGCCCACCTGCTATTTGGCTTTCTAACCGATGCCGAACGGGAACTGTTTAGAGCACTGATTAAAGTGAATGGTGTTGGCCCCAAATTAGCCATCACGATTTTATCGGGTCTCGAGCCACATCAATTCGTTCAAGCGATTGATCAAAACAACACAACCGTTTTGGTGAATATTCCAGGCATTGGCAAAAAAACCGCTGAGCGTTTAATTGTTGAAACGCGCGATCGCCTCAAACAACTATCATTAGACACAGCCAATACCCCATCAACACAAACACCTCATCAACCCATCTCACACGATGCTTTGAGCGCACTGACTGCACTTGGCTATAAATCCCATGAAGCCAAACGTGCTGTTGAACACTGCCAAGCTCACGATCACACCACCGAGTCTTTAATTAAACAAGCGCTACAATACTTAATGACAGGAGTCACCTCATGAATTCTGATATGCGCATGATAGATGCAGAATTAGATAATACTAATTTGGATGAAAGTCGCGTCGAACGCAGCATTCGTCCACACACACTCAATGATTATGTCGGTCAACCTGCTGTTAAAAATCAGATGCGGATCTTTATCGACGCCGCTAAACAACGTCAAGAAGCACTGGATCACACCCTCATCTTCGGCCCTCCTGGATTGGGTAAAACCACTTTATCCAATATCATTGCTAACGAGATGGGCGTTGGACTCAAACAAACTTCAGGCCCTGTGCTTGAAAAAGCCGGCGATTTAGCCGCATTACTCACCAACCTAGAACCACACGATGTCCTCTTTATTGATGAAATTCACCGTCTAAGTGCTGTTGTCGAAGAAGTACTGTATCCCGCACTCGAAGATTTTCAACTTGATATCATGATTGGTGAAGGTCCTGCCGCACGCTCAATCAAACTTGACCTGCCTCCTTTCACACTGGTGGGTGCCACCACGCGTGCAGGCTTACTCACATCACCCTTAAGGGATCGCTTTGGTATTGTGCAACGACTCGAGTTTTATTCTCAAGACGATCTAACGGCTATCGTGCAACGTGCCGCTAGCATTCTTAATACACCCTGTGAAGTTGAAGGTGCGTATGAGATCGCAAAACGTTCTCGCGGCACACCACGAATTGCAAATCGTTTATTACGGCGTGCTCGTGATTTCGCTCAAATACAAGGCAATGGCACCATCACCCAATCACAAGCTGCACAGGCATTGGATTTACTCAATGTTGATCATGTTGGTTTTGATGTGATGGACCAAAAAGTCTTACTCAGCCTAATGGATAAATTCGATGGCGGACCCGTGGGCTTAGACACTATCGCTGCTGCTATCAGCGAAGAGCGCGGCACCATTGAAGATGTGATTGAACCTTACTTGTTACAAGAAGGCTACTTACTGCGCACACCCCGTGGACGCGTTGCCACACTTAAAGCCTATCAACACTTTAATCGAACACCAACGACAAACAACACAGACGCTACCTCATGAACCACGCACCTGCATTCTCACTGCCCGTTACCATTTACGTTGCTGACACCGATGTCACCGGTGTGGTGTATCATGCCAATTACTTCCATTATTTTGAACGCAGTCGCTCGGCCTGGCTAGCTTCATTAGGATTACCTCTAGAAGCCCTAGCTGAACAAGACACCCTCTTTGCTATCAAAACCGCAACCATCAACTACATCAAACCACTACGCCTAGGCCAAACAGTTCACTCCACAGCCTGCGTGACACAGAGCAAAGCCTGCTCACTGTGGTTTCATCAAACCCTAGTAGACCCTGAAAACTCTGATATTATCTATTGCAAAGCGGATATTTTAGTAGCATGCTTAGATGCCTCAATGAAACCAAAACGTTTGTTAACCACCTTAAGAGAGCTTGCCCATGACCACTGATACTTCTATTTGGCACTTTATTCTTCACGCTGACTTTATCGTCAAATGTGTACTCATACTATTAGCTGCTGCTTCTGTTTTTTCCTGGACCACCATTTTGCAGCGTTTCTCTCTCTACGGACAAGCTCAACGCGAAGCAAAACAATTTGAAAAACAATTCTGGTCTGGCACCCACATGGATGAACTGCATCGCACAATCACTTCGAATAACACCAACCCTCAAGGTTTAGCTGCCATCTTTTCGGCCGGTTATGAAGAATATCAAAAGCTGAATCAGCACGCAGAAATTTCACCAGAAGCGGTGATCGAAGGTGCAGAACGCGCAATGCGCTTAGCCAGCACTCAACACATTGAACAATTGGAAAAAAATGTATCATTCCTGGCGACTATCGGCTCAACCAGCCCTTATATTGGCCTATTTGGTACTGTTTGGGGCATTATGAATGCCTTTCGTGCGCTTGGACAAGTGCAACAAGCTAGCATTGCTATGGTTGCTCCCGGTATCTCAGAAGCACTGATTGCAACAGCGATCGGGCTCTTTGCTGCAATCCCTGCAGTGATTGCATACAACCGCTTTTCTAATCAACTCGAACGCATTGAAACACAGTACGAATCCTTTCAAGATGAACTGACTCGTTTACTGCACCGTGATGCACATCGCTTACAACGTTAGGAGCACACCATGGGACAACGTTCTCGATCTACACGTAAATCACGTCGTGGCTTTATGGCAGACATCAATGTTGTGCCCTACATCGATGTGATGCTGGTTCTATTAGTCATTTTCATGATCACTACACCCTTACTGACTCAAGGTGTTAATGTGAACCTACCCAAAACCAGCGCCAAAGCCTTACCTCCCAAACAAGCAATGCCGCTCATCATCAGCGTCACACGCAATGGTCAATACTTCTTAAACGTTGCTAAAAATGCCAACCAAGCACTGAGTGCACAACAGCTGATGAGCACCATCAATGCCAAACTCACTGCTGCAGAAAAACGCCATCAACACTTGGATGTGTATGTCAAAGGTGATAAAGCGGTTGAATATGGCGCTGTCGTACAAGCCATGGTGTTATTACAAAAGGCAGGTGCTGACCAAGTAGGACTGATTACAGAAGACCCATCCAAAGAAACACACTAGACTACGAAGCTCGCAGCAGATTATAATCTCTTTCTCCTAATGGTGGTATATTATTACCCCCTTCAGTCAGCGAACCGAAAAAGGAAGAAAAGGAAGAGCCTTGTGGAGTTAAACCACTGGCAACCCTCACTACTTGCGTACTAGTAGTTCTAATGAATTGTGTCAAAAACCCAGTGGGACTTTTTTCAATATTTTTACTGAATGAACCGATATTCATGAGCGCTCCAACGATCAGAGGAACCCAGAAAAGAAGACCATGAAGATCTGCTTCACCCGCAAACATAGTAGAGTCTGAATCATTATTAGAGGCATCTGCCATCGCCAATGCCGGGGCACCCGTGACAGCACACACCATCAGAACAACATACACCTTCATCAACCTTGATAGATCACTTGGCGAATCATCATCCTCAATCATCAAAGGATCCAGTAATAGAGTTTGTAAAGGCTCCTCAGTGTCTGGAACAGCGCCATTAGTAGCACAATAAGAACACAGTGCACCTAATAGCTTAAGAATACCCTGGGTAGCCAATACAGGAGTTGCCAACATAATCATCATAAAGGGTTTCAAATAGTACCAACCTTCCCTCACGTAATACATATTAAATGGCATGACAGCTAGCACACCAATCGCTTCTATGCCGTAGCGATAAGATCCTAAACTTCCATAGCCATCGAAAAAACTCTTAAACCCGCTGGAAATAGGGGCATGCTGAATTAATGAATACCAGATCGCACATATCAATAAAAATAATGATGCTGCCATATCAAAGAAACTTACAAGAGTCTGATGTAAAGGTAACGCCTCAATAAATTTCGATGACCAAGCTGCATAACCTGATTGATCATCCTGCACTTCTGAGTTAAAGAAACTTCGCATAATAGTCAAAAATTCTGGTAAAGCCATTGCAGTCGTGAGTGTTCTAAACATTAATGCTGATAGAGATAAATACAATGGGAGTTTCAAACTATCGCAAGCAGCATATAAAGGCATAGCAGGCAAAGCTGCGCCCATGCTAAAAAGAACAAGAGATCCGACACGAGCAACTCTTGATTTATTCTTCCAAAATTCGTGATAGTCCTTGCTTAAATCGTTAAAAGCTATCAACTGGCCGAACTTTCTCATCGAAGACTCATAGAGACCGCCATTGACTAAACCACTTAACACTGAGGAAGGCCAAATAATATAGGGTGACGAGTCACTTTCTTTTTCCCAGGTTAACTTAAAATATAAGTAGGTCATAAATAATGCGGCTACAGAAGAAGAACACCTTAAAATAACATCCGACTGCTTGATTTCATTAGAATCACCATCCAATAAACCGAAAGACTTTAATATACTGACCCATGACGAATCAGGGACGCCTTGCAATGGTGAGTTGCTCGGTGAAGATGATCCCTCAGAAGAACTTCGATCGTCAGTTCCAACATGCCACACTTCATTACAAGTTTTTACAGCAGAAGAGTGGCCACTATCGCTGCAATCATCTCTACTGGTTTTCCCAGACATACTGCTACCGTTGCTACCTTTGTTACCTTGTTCAATATCATCAGAACTGCTGCTCATGGCTCCAGCAACATCTTGTTTTGCAACAAAATCAGAGTTTTTTTCTTTAACAACAGGTTTAATAGACTTAGGATCTAACATACGCGCCTCTAAAAGATATTTGCTATCAGAAGCTCATAATTTCCAATAAAAATGAACTGATCGCTGAAAAGAATTACTAGCAACTCACTGATAATCCTGCAATTATTTTTTATTTATTGCAGAGTATAAAATACAGTCTGTAATGTATCACAAGACGGTTGGCGATCAAGGTCATGTCGTGAATTAATAAAACGTTAATGCAAAAATGGCTCTGTCACTGATTTTCTGTTAACAAACAACAGAATATAGCCCCACCCAAAATAATCAGCCATGACACATACAACCAAATTAAAAACAATGGAATCACTGACAAAGCACCATATAACACATGATAGTAGGATACGTGAGACACATATGCAGCAAACCCTATCTTGGCTAACTCAAACAACACCGCTGTCAGTGTTCCCGCCCAAAAAGCTGATCTAAAAGGCACACGCGCATTAGGTATCAACCAGTTAAATCCAATAAAAGTTGCCCAAGAAACACCGTAAGGTAATGCTAGAATAATAGGTTTTTCGATTGACCAATGCGTGACATGCTCAAAATCCACTAGCAAGGTATTCAAATACGGACCAATAAAAAACAGGATACCTAAGACAACAGGCGAAACTAATACCACAATGGCATACCATAAAAAGGAACTTGTCACGTGCGTTCGAATACTGGTTTCCCAAATTCGATTAAAGGTATTCACTAAATTATAAATCATCAATATGGAAACAACGAAAAAAAAGATCAAACGATACCAAGAGAGCTGCTTCATATTAGAAACAAACGTGTTAATCTGCTGGGAAATCTCTTGCGCGTAACTGGGTATAAACGTATTTAAAATAAACTGCTGAACGGTCTGGCCAACCCCCTGAAACCAAGGGAACAACGCTAGGATAGCAAACAAAATAATTAACAGCGGCACCAATGTCAGCAGAGTGGAATAAGCCAATGACGCTGCCATTCGAGTACAATGACTGCTAAAAAAACGTCGCCAATACAAAACCCAAAAATGCCGTATCTCCATTCCATTGTGACGCAATAGACTACTCCAACCATGACCCATGATGATTCGCAGTATAACCAACTCCTATCATCCTGTCCTGCACAGACAGCTAAATAACCATGAATCTTATTGAATGACTGTTTTGAATCCCTCATAATGGTGTCCACGCCTAATAAACTATAGATAACCACTCATGAGCACACCCTATATTCTTATTCTGTACTACAGCGTCACTGGATCCACTGCTGCTATGGCACAAGACATTGCTCGTGGAGTGGAAAGTGTTAATGGCATTGAAGCACGTGTCAGAACCGTCCCTAGCATTTCCGCCACAACAGAAAAAGTCGATACCGATATCCCAACCAGCGGTCCGCTCTATGCAACATTAGACGACCTAGAGCATTGTTCTGGTTTAGCGTTAGGTAGCCCAACGCGCTTTGGCAATATGGCAGCACCTCTCAAGTATTTCATTGACCAAACAGGAAGTCTTTGGCAAGGACAAGCACTCGTGAATAAACCTGCTGGTTGTTTTACCTCCTCAGGCGGCCAACATTCCGGACAAGAAACCACACTCACTAGCATGATGACACCCCTGCTCCATCACGGCGCAGTCATTGTAGGCATACCCTACTCAGAACCCGCACTCAGCAACACAAGCTCAGGTGGAACACCCTATGGACCCAGCCATGTTGCTTCAGAACAGCAGGGCAACCAACTGACAAAAGACGAAAAGACCTTATGCCAAGCATTTGGAAAACGACTCGCCAATCTTGCTCTCATTCTACAGTAGCTTACCATGACACCTTTAGCGATCTATCAGCAACACCTCGACGAACAACGCATCGAACCTAATCCTTATCAACTACAGGCGATTAAACGTTTAGATATTATTCATAGACAGCTGATTAAACGCTACAAAAAACGCTCATCCACCGCAGGAAAGATTCGCCGAAAAATTAAACCACGCGCCCCTATTAAGGGACTCTACCTCTGGGGCAGTGTTGGCATTGGAAAAACCTATATTATGGATATCCTATACGACACAGTTCCTGTTCCTAAGCTACGCATGCATTTCCATGAGTTTATGCAATTCATTCATCACCAACTCACTCAACATCAAGGGCATGAAAATCCTCTGGAGCAGATTGCCAAAACCATTGCCGATGAACATTTAGTCATCTTTTTAGATGAGTTCCTTGTGGCCGATATTACGGATGCGATGATCTTAGCTCAACTATTACGCTCGCTGTTTTACTATGGCGCATGCCTCATCACAACATCAAACACAGCACCCAATCGCCTCTACCTCAATGGCATTCAACGCGAACAATTCTTACCTGCCATCACCCTGTTACAAACCTATACTACGGTTATTCACCAACAGAGCATCAAAGACTATCGAAAAACGTATCTACTGCGAACCGGTGCTTACTTTACCCCGATCAACCCAACAACAGAGCAACAATTACAAGAAACCTTTATGCTCCTGACACATCAACAAGCCATATCTACCGACAATATCCATATCTTAGGTCGACCGATTAGCATCATCAAAGCCTCACAGCGCATCATTTGGTTTGACTTCAATGTCATTTGCAATACACCTCGCTCACAAAATGACTACTTAGAACTCAGCCAACAGTACGACACCTTCTTAGTGAGTAACATCCCAATCATTAACCCTCAAGAACACCACCTTATCATCCCTTTGATTAAATTCGTTGATGTCTTATATGACGCTAAGAAACGCCTGATTGTCTCAGCAGCAACCACCCCTATTCAAATTTACCCAGAGGGAAAACTACACAGTGATTTTGAACGCACAGCTTCACGCCTGATAGAAATGGGATCCAAAAAATACTTAGATGCCTGGCACCAACAATCGGTGGGGTTATCTTAACGCGCTGCTTGCAATCGACGATTAATCGCTACTTTGTCTTCATCAGAAAAAGTATTCCACAAGCGCACCTCATCGAACGTGCGACCACAACCAATACACACATCATCACCTAATGCTGTCGCACTGCAAATTCCTACACAGGGGGAGTCTGTCAGGTTTTTTTCACCTCGTATATTCATAACTTACCTTTTCATGTCTCGTTATTTTATTGCCATACCGTATTGAGAAAAGTATTGCATACAGCTCTCAAAAAACACCTCAACGACCACTAAAGAACATTGATCTGCCATCGTATACTGACGACGTCGAGCAATCAATGCTGATATCTGACACCTCAGTTTACAAGCAGCACGCTGAATTAAAGCGTTATCTGATGATAATAGAGCAAACTCAAAAGCAGAATATTGAATAGACTGACCGTTAAACAACCATTTACCTAAAGGAGCTTCGCTCTTCATCACTGCAGGATGAGTCTGAATAACCGGTTCTGGAATCCAACTTTCAGCATACACCCAAGGTACTGTTTGATGCGCCCAAAGTATTGTTCGACAGCACACCGATGCCCGACCTAAAGCAGAAACAATGTGATGACTCTCTGAGGATAGATCGATCTCATCAATACCCAATAACTCAAATCTCAATTCAGGGGATTCTTGTGACTGTAAAAACTGTGTTAATGAGCCGGTGTCTGACAGTCGTTTTTTTTGTAACGCCGTCAATTCCATCGACAACTGAGATAGACAACTGACCCACTCAGTATCCTGTCGTACTGCCAATATCACCCCCCATGTACAAAAATACTATTATTAAGTAATGCATCCGCGATGTCACCGACTTAACCACCTTGAACTCTAAAAAATCACTGAATCAACCATAATTGCTCATTAAATGATCAAATCAATATCTATTATTAATCCCCAAGTCATACTTAACCCCTAATGTTACCCTAACTATCTGATCATAATATAAAATTTTTGTTTAAGTAATTTGCGCTTTTTTGCCCGGAATTAAGAATTCCTTAATGTTTGACTGATAGAATAAAGGTTAGTTTTATTAGAGTTAACTTAACTATTATATTTTTCGGAGCCAGGAGGGACGCATAATGTCATCTGTTTTTGCAGAAAAAATTACACAATATATTAGTGATTATCGCTTATTACTACGCAAATCACTCAATCAAGTTGAGCGTATGAATCGACTAAAAGCGCTCGACCTAAAATCCGTTACCATCTACAGTGACGATTTGTCTCTATACAACACTGCCTGGAAAATTCTTAAAGACATTGAGTCAAACGGAAATATTCCGGAACAAGGCTATTATTCCTATTCCGGTCTAGAAAAATTTTACACCGAACTCAAAACGTTTGTTGATGACTATACTGTCTCTGATGGCCGTATTATTCACCGAATTCAACACACCTCCAATCTTCTATTAGAAGTTATTCAAATGGTCAGCTCACCTGGATTTCAGCATACCGAACAACTGCAAGACAAACTCCTAGAATGCAATAAATCTGTTGTCTGCTACGGCTCTGATGATCAAAAACAACTCTACCTAGGCTGCCTAGAGCGTTTATCTAGCATTAATCGCGCTATCTTTACACCAGTACTAGATCACTTTTCAGAACAACTGGAAGAACATCGCAAAGCAGCTTAAAACCCTACAGCACATCATAGTGCTGTGCTCAACCTGCTTCAGGTTGTCGCAGCACTTCAGGCTTACCTTCCTCATCTAAAGCTACATATACAAAACATCCTTCGGTGACCTTATGGGGATGCAATGCTGAATCTCTTAATGCCCATGTCTCTATATTGACGTGCAACGACGTCGTTCCGACCTTTACAACATCAACATAACAGCACACAAAATCACCGACACTCACGGGAGCAATAAAATCCATCCCTTGAATCGCAACGGTGGCGATCTTATGACGACCATATCGTTTAGCCACATAGGCTCCCGCCAAATCCATCTGCGAGACGATCCATCCTCCAAATATATCACCATTGGCGTTGGTATTTGCTGGCATAGCTAATGTTCGAATAGCTAATTCACCTTTTGGCTGATCTGACATAACACCCTCCAATTTTACTACATATAATAATCGTCTTTAGTGATACAGCATACCGCAACTCTTCACAATAGAACTTTAATCTATATCGTTATACTGTAAACGCATTTCTACAGTCGCATATCTTTTTGTCACTACCCACTAACCCATAAAATATTCAAAATAAAATCAGCAAAAAAAAACGCCCATCCAATCATATTGGATGAGCGCTTTTACTCCTTCAATCATATCAAACTTATGATTCACGCCACTGCATTTGTAAAATATTACCTGACTGCGACATAAAACGCGTAAAATATTTTGGTGTTTTATAATAAAAAATATTACTAAAGTCATGCGCATAAGCATTCAGTGTAGTTAATGGCATCACTTGCGCCTTTGCAAAACGATAGGTTTGTATCGCTATTGAATCTGCTCTCATATATTCAGCTTGCAATGAACTATGGTTTGATAGACGCACATGCATCTGACCTACCGTACCGGATAAATCAATCGCGCTATCACCAGTACTATCAATATTTAAACTGGGTGAATCAACCCAACGAACATGAACATTGCCAGGGCCTTTCAACACCAAACTCGTCAAATCTACTTTACCATCAAGATTAATATCACCTGATGTATCTGCATCAATCGCCAGTGATGTCGTATTAAATGATTTTGCAGAAACAGCAGCAGCATCATACAACGATAATTTCTTGAGTGTATTCACATCAACTGTGATTTTTGCAGGCTGAGTGGATACCCACCAAGGTGTTGTTTGACGAATAGTAAGAACACGTTTTTTAACGCTAATTGAGTAACTCTGCGATGAAGGTCGTGTAATCGTTAACGACTGCGAGCCTGATCGACTTGCTGGTAACACTGTGACTTTTATATTGCCAGAAACCACCATACTATCGAAAGCCTTCAGCTGTTGCGTTGATGTAACCATGGTATCAGTCACTGGCGCCTTTGCTGCTTGTACCGATGGTATGAGACACATCAGACTACTCAATAGAGTAACCATAAATGGTATACGCCAAAGCGCTATTTTTTTTCTTAAAATACCCACTAAAAAGACCTCTTCGAAATAAAAATGTTAAATATCAATATGTTAAGTAAAATTCATGTTCCTTAAGACAATATTATATCTTATTTAGTGGCTTTTTGGAAGATTTTTTTACACAACCACTACACCACTGACCGATTGCACCCCCGCCTTAATGACCCCCACTAAACACTCGACCAACGCCCACCGCTCATAACTCGAACGCCAATACAAAGACACTCTTCGACTAGGCGGATCAACGGCTATTGGCTTCACTGAGACTGGCAAATGTTCAACTGCTGGCAAAGACAAAGCCGGCAATAATGTCACTCCTCGATCCAATGACACCATCGCCAATACCGTCGATAGGCTGGTACCCGCTATATCCGTATTATGGCGACGACCAATTCTCTGGCAATATTCCAACCCCTGCTCTCGCAAACAATGCCCCTCATCTAGTAACAATAACTGATCTTCAGGAATTTGCTCAGGATGAATAGATTCGCAGGAAGATAGTGGGTGTTTATCACTGCACACTAAATAAAAAGTCTCATCGAATAACACTTGCTGAGAAAGCATAGGATCCTCTAACTGACTTGCTAACATTACAAGATCTAAATCACCGTCATGAAGCTCTTGGAGACACCTTGCGGTTATTTTTTCCTTCACAGATAATGACAATTCAGGTAGTGAGATATCCAAACGATGTATAATCTTAGGTAATATATAAGGCGCTAAGCTCGGAAATATACCTAGTGACACTGAGCCTCCTAAAGGGTTTTGATAAGCTTTAGCAGCCTTTTTCATATCATCGACATTGCTTAAGATTCGCTTTGCATATGCCACCATTGTCACTCCGGCAGATGTGATCTTCAAAAACCGCCGATCTCGTTCAAACAAGACCACATCCAATTCTTCTTCTAACTTCTTAATCTGCATACTTAACGTAGGTTGACTGACATAACATACTTCTGATGCTTTGCGGAAATTCAAGGTTTCACTCAACACGACTAAATACTGTAAATCTCTCAAATTCATGACACACACTCATTAAAAAATGATCATAGCCTATGACTATCATAATAATAAAAACAATCGATTTTAACAATATACAAGTGACGCGTACAGTATGTTTTGTTATCAACATCAACATTAGAGGAAATAAGATGAAAACTGTCGGACAACCTTTTCCAAACTTCAATTTACTGGCAACTGTTACAAATGACCCACAAACCGCTTTTGAAACCATCACAGATCAAAGCTACCCCAATCAATGGAAAGTATTTTTCTTCTGGCCCAAAGACTTCACTTTCGTATGCCCTACCGAACTAAAAGCCTTCAA
The DNA here is from genome assembly GCA_011523685.1 of Coxiellaceae bacterium. Classification (GTDB taxonomy): domain Bacteria; phylum Pseudomonadota; class Gammaproteobacteria; order Coxiellales; family Coxiellaceae; genus UBA9148. The sequence continues at coordinate 227,572 of WTGG01000020.1, forward strand.
CGACCTGCATGAAGACTTTTCCGACCGAGATGCCGTACTTCTCGGCGGAAGTATAGACAGCGAATTTGTACATCTGGCATGGAGACAACAACATAATGACCTAAAATCATTGCTCTACCCTATGCTATCAGATATCCAACGCCAGCTAGCAACAGAACTAGGCATATTGAATGAAGAAGGCGTCATGCAACGAGCAACCTATATTGTCGATCCACACAATATTATCCGATTCTCCATGATTACGGATTCCAATGTCGGTAGAAATCCAAAAGAAGTATTACGCGTTTTAGATGCATTACAAACTGATGAGCTATGCCCATGCAACTGGCAACCAGGCGAAACAACACTCACCCAATCTTTACAAGCAACGGAGGAAGCATAATGACGTTTCACCACCTACTATCAGAAGATACTCATAATAAAGATCTTAAAATAAATCTTAAAAAAATATTTTCAACTGATGAAGACAAACCCATTGAGTCGGCCATACACAAAGCGGTTACACTGAGTGTAAGTTTGGCACTTCAAGATAAAACTATCATTGAACATGCATATAACTATAGTAAAAACTTGGATGAGAACTTAATAAATGCTGCCAATATAGCTGCCAACACTATGGCGATGAACAATGTTTATTATCGTGCCACGCATCTCATCAACAGTAGCACGCTATCGCAACAACCAGCTGGGTTACGCATGCAAGGTATTACACAGCACGGCATTGATACAGCCGTATTTGAACTCATGTCACTTGCCATTTCAGCTATTAATGGTTGTGGATTATGCTTACAGTCTCACTATAAACAACTTCAATCACACTTTAATGATGAACAAATCACAGAAGCACTCCGAATAGCATCTATACTACACGCACTGAAGCAAAGCTGCTTTGCAGCACAAACTGCTGCTGTAACAGCATAATAAGATCATTAGTGAGCCTATCACGGGCTCACTTTTTCAATAACGATATAAATTTGTATTAAAACAGGATGTTGCAATTTTTATCCGCTCATAGGTAGTATAACAACCAATGGAAAAATAGGAAAAAATAATGGAATGGAACTCATTATTAAGATCATCAGTAATCATTTGCTCATTACTTACACTAAACGGATGCAACAAACAGCTAACTAATCAAGCAGTAGCCACTCACAATGTGTATAATATTGCCGTATCCAAGGCGACCTCCAATGAAATACTACTGAATATCATAAGATCTTATAACCATGAAGCCCCCAACTTCCTAGCCATCAGCTCAGTTACAACTAGTAATAGCCTTCAAAGTCCAAGTATTTCAATTAGCCAACAAGGATTTTCAGGAGCTAACTTACTAGGAAATACCACAGGAAGTCTGACGGCTAACGGTATTAGCTTCAGCCCAAATATAACCTTCACACCTAATTCTGGGTCAGAGTATGCCAATCAGCTGTTAAATCCTTTATCCATGAAAAACATTGGGCAGATTGCCTATGCTGAAAATAACATAGGATTATTACTGCGATTAGCAGTTGGCAAGCTTGGGCCATGGGAGAACTACCCACCGATCCCGATGGAACATAACCTTAACAATATTATTCAAAATGAAAAAAACTTTCAGAGCTTCTGCGATACTATACAAGAAGTGTATGCTAATAATGGTCATAGACTGTATTTTAATAAAATCTCAGCAACAACCAATCAAAATCAGTCTAAGCAAGCTAAGGAATCCACAGCTCTAGTCATACCGATTAGCAACACCTTTTCATTTAACCAAAAACAACTCAATTTATTAAAGCCGCTGAAAATTGATAATAATAGTAAAAGTATCAAATTAAGTCTTAGTCTCGACCACATCCCAAACACAATAGAAATCACACCTAGAACTTTAGTGTCGACACTTAAATACTTATCAAATATGATCGAAGATGTCCCTCACCACCCCACTATCAAAACCATTCAACCAATTATCAGCAGGAACTTTTTTTCAATCAAAACATGCAAAAAAGAGCCAGACGAAGCATATGTCGCCATTAAGAAACAAGGGATCTGGTATTACATCTCAAACGATGATGAATACTCTAAACAAACATTTGAAGCATTAGAACTACTTTTCAACATTACTCGGATTATCCCAAAAAATAGTTCTACCGTTTTAATATCTAACTAAACACTCAAAAACTATAAAAGCCAAGTCATAAAAAGAGAGAGCCGACTCGACAATAGCAGGCCCCTCTTTAAGCAAAGCGACTTACTTTACATCATCAAGAGACCGCACATAAGACATCACTGCTGATAAAAAAGCCAGCCAAGTCAATAGTAAAACTAAAAAGAAAAACAAAACAATATTAATGCCTATCACCGTTGGATCAGGAGGAGCACCGGCAATCGAAAAGCTCCCATTGTATAATGGCATAAAAATAACGGGGAAAATCACACTTAGTGAACATGAAGCACCCAAAAAACAAGAAAAAATAATACGATCTTTTGAAACATGATCACCGCTTTTTATTCTAATTGCATACAAAATAGCTGCTAATTGACAAATCACAATCAAAGACACTAACCACGCATCATGAAACTTTGCATGACCTGGCCAACCTGGATTGAGGATATGAGAAGACGAGACATCTGCATTAACCACGAGATAGATCTGAAAAAGAGCTAGCAAAACAATTCCATCACGAACAACACGAATATTACCTTTACAACTCCATATAAGGCGAAGAAAAATACACATAAAGATCACTGAAAAAACCGGGAACGGCGACAAACCATGTGATCGACCAGCAGGCATTACCCCCACATGAGCGTGATGAAAATCTGGACCAATGAACGCTATCAATAATGCAACTATGACAATAACACCCGAGAAGAACATCTGTTTGCTTTTAAATAACTGACCTTTCATGAATTTACACCCCTTTATTACTAATAACCCACTCTCACTCAACTATGATGTTTACACCATTATGACATTAGTCACCAAACAGACAGTTAGCTTGTCTGTTGCGCCACAACTTTCCACCCTAATTGCTGACTTAAGGCCTGCATGGCTTGCCCACGATGACTCAGACGATTCTTCAATGATACATCCAGCTCTGCTGCTGAGCACTGATGTGTTGGCACGTAAAAAATAGGATCATAACCCATACCTTGAGAGCCTTGTCGTTGCTTTAAAATTTCACCATGCCATATCCCATTAACAACACAAGGGGTTGGATCATTTTCATAAGCCATATAAACAATTGATGCATAGAAAAAAGCTCGTCGCTGCTCTCCCTCTTTTCCTTCTAATCCTTTCAACACTTTATCAATACATTGCTCAAACGACCCATGTTCACCCGCGTAGCGTGCTGAGTAAATACCTGGCTCGCCATTTAGCCCCGAAACCACTAAACCAGAATCATCTGCAATTGCAGGCAAACCCGTTTGGGCAACGGCATGCCGAGCTTTTAAGAGAGCATTTTCCACAAAAGTTAGACCAGTCTCCTCAACAGAACTCACACCTAATTCACTCTGCACAATAAAGGTTATCTCTGAGTCTTGAACCATATTATTGAATTCTTCAACCTTTCCCATATTCCCTGTTGCTAATACAATTTTCATGCACCATCCTTTTCCATATCTTTAAATTTTTCATAAACCCAACCCGCAACGGATTGCACCCATCCTGTTTCTGCATTCAAACACGGCACCAAAATCAACGACTCACCACCCATAGCTTTCCACTGCTCATGTAATTCGATTGCTATTTCTTCTAAAGTTTCAATACAATCGGCAACAAACGCTGGGCACACCACAGCTAAATGCCTAATCCCCCTCTGATACAATGAGACCAGGATCTTATCGGTATACGGTTGAACCCACGCATTCGCACCCAACCTTGACTGAAAAGAAACAGAGTAGTCTTCGTCAGTAAATTTTAATTCTTTCGCAATAGCTCTTGATGAATAATAGCATTGCAAGCGATAACATTGCTCCACTCCACCGACAGAGGGACAAGGTTCATCTCGTCTAAAACAAGATTTTTTACCACAGTCTGCTGGCAAATGACTCTTTGGCAGCCCATGATAACTCATCAACACATGGGCACGAGGCTCTGACGATAACACCGTGCGAATCTGGTTAGCATATCCTTGTGCAAACTCACGTTTATGATAAAACTCCCGAATCCAAATCATCTGTGACGTTAGCTTAATTTTTTTAGCCACACGCTCCACCTCATCGATGGTGGATTGTGTGGTCGCATTAGCAAACTGAGGATACATAGGAATAATCACGATCTTCTGACAATGGGCTAATTGCCTTAATCCTGATTCAATCGATGGCTCATCGTAACGCATTGCCAACACCACTGACATATCATTCATCTCTTTTTGCAGTTGCTGAATGAAATTTTTACTGTGTACCATAAGCGGCGAACCTTCTTCAGTCCAGATAGACTGATAGGCTTTTGCTGACTTTGGAGAACGAAAAGGTAATATAATCAGTCTCAATAACAACCATCGCGCCCAACCAGGAATTGTAATCACTGCTGGGTCGGATAAAAATTGCTTTAAATATCGTCTCACCGAACGCGTATCAGGAGCACTCGGGGTTCCTAAATTAATAACCAACACACCTTTAGTCGGTTGAGATACAGAATTTAAATTAGTCATCGTGCATTAACCCTGGATTTAAATGATACGGCAAATATTCAGGCTCCCAATAAATTGCTGCTATACGCGCTTGATAATCCACATCTGGAGTAATTCGAGCCACACCATCTTCGGCAGCGGCTTGTGCTACTGCTAACGCTACATCTTGACTCACAGAGTGTGCTCGATCAAATGAAGGTAATAATGATCCATCAGGATCATGAATCAAAGGTGAGCAATCTGCCAAGGCTAAAGCTGCTTGAGAAATCATGTGAGCTGTCACACGACTAGCCCCTGACGCTAAGATACCCAAACCTAAACCGGGAAAAATAAACGCATTATTACATTGTGAAATACGAATCCGCTTCTCATTAAAGACCACATCATCAAAGGGACTCCCTGTTGCAACAATAGCTTTCCCATTCGACCATTGATAAATATCCTGGGGCGTTGCCTCAACGCGAGAGTTTGGGTTAGACAATGGAAAAATCATCGGGCGAGGCGTTGCAGCTAACATAGACTCCACCACAGCCTGATTAAAAGCACCAGCAACTGCCGATGAACCAATCAATACCGTTGGCTTAATCACTTCAATCACATCTTGCAAACGAATAGTTGATCCGTCATAAGCACTCCATTCCGCGGAAGGTTGTGCATAGGGCTGCTGAAAATCATGAAGATCACTCATGCTATCCAAAAGTAATCCAGGCTTATCGATCAACCAAAATCTACGATAGGCCTCTTCTCTAGATAAACCGGAAGATATCAGGGCATTCACGAGTTGATCGGCAATACCAACACCTGCTGTACCTGCACCAAAGATAACAAATTGTTGATCCGCTAACTGGCCACCTGTCACCTTAAGACCGGATAACACACAAGCTAGAGCAGTGGCACCGGTACCTTGTATATCGTCATTAAATAAACACAGTTGATCTTTATAGTGACTTAATATTTTCCTGGCGTTACTGATACCAAAATCTTCACAATGAATAAATACCTTTGGGAATTTCTTAACAATGGCCTTAAAGACTAAATCGATAAAAGCATCATATTCCTTACCCTCAATACGAGGATGACGCCAACCCAAATACATCGGGTCATTTAATAATGTTTTATTGTTTGTACCAACATCAATCTGTATCGGTAAAATATGACGCGGATTAACACCGCCACAGAGGGTATAGACCATCGCTTTACCAACGCAAATATCAACCCCTCCAGCACCCCAGTCACCAATCCCTAAGACACCTTCACCATCACTAATAACAACGAGCTCGACATCAGGATAAGAGATACTATTTATCATCATTTCAACGTTTTCAGCTTCTTCATAGGAAAAATGCAACCCACGAGGAGAATCAAACTGAAAACTATAATTTTTTACAGCATCCCCAATCGTTGGCGTATACACAATCGGCAACATCTCATCTAGATGCTGAGTGACCAGCTTAAAAAAAGCGACATTATTGTGCTGTCGCAAACTATTTAAATATTTATTCTTTGATAAGTTAGTTGGGAGCAATTTATATTGCTCGTAATAACGTTGAGCTTGCTCGTCTAGTGTCTCGACATGAGCAGGCAACTTACCAACCAAGTTTAAACGTACACGTTCTTCATGTGTAAAAGCTGAGCCTTTATTTAACTCAGGTGTTGTTAACAATAACTTTCCGGTTAGTGCAGTTTCTAATGACAAAACTTTCTTATTACCATCAACAATTTCTTTAAATTTTTTCACACTTTTCCCCTCAGCTTTGTACTTATTATATTTGACCCACCACAAACCGATCTAATCCCGACAAGTCTGAATACCCTTTTATTCTAGTATATTTCGCTTCTTCCATAAGACGAATGACGGCACTCGCTTGTGAAAATCCATGCTCTACTATACAGCAACCACCTGGCAACAGGTATTTAGTAGCTTGCTGAATGATCTCAGCTAAATCACTGAGGCCAGCATCCCCTGCCACTAAAGCAGACCATGGCTCATGCTGCAAATCTTTTAAGTGAACATCAGACGCATCGATATAAGGTGGATTAGAAACAATTAAATCATAAGCAGTATCTGGCAATGCGTCACACCAATGACCTTGATAACACGCCACATGACGACAGTGATATCGATGTATATTTCTCTGCACAACCTCTAGCGCCTGATCACTGCAATCAATAGCATCAATCTGCCAATGTGGCCGCTCTGAGGCTAATGCAATAGCAATAGCACCTGAACCAGTTCCTAAATCAGCCACTCTTAATGCTGACTCTTTCGGATAACAGTTCAAGATCCACTCTACCAAACACTCCGTTTCTGGCCTTGGGATTAAAGTTGATGAATTAACCTCTAACAATAAAGACCAAAATTCTTTTTCTTGAAAAATATAGGCTAAAGGTTCTCCTTTAACACGGCGGGAGATCCAGGAATGAATTTGCTGATACTCCACTTCTGATACCAAGCGCTCAGGAAAAGCATAACACGCTGACCGTGAGAGTTGGCATACTTTAGCGATGATCAAATCAACATCCAATACGATAGAATCATCCACAGTTGATAGCTGCTCCAGCGCTTCTGACTTAACCGTCGCTAAGGTTTTTAGTGAGCATGCTTTATTAGTCATCGCCCAACTCTGCTAATAACTCAGCTTGCAATTCTCGAATCAATGGCTGAACCACCACATCCATATCGCCAGCAATAAAATCATCCAACTGATAGAGCGTTAAATTAATCCGATGATCGGTTACACGCCCTTGTGGAAAATTATAGGTTCGAATACGCTCTGAACGATCCCCACTACCCACCAAGGTTTTACGAGTAGCCGCTTGCTCTTGCCTTTGCTTTGACTGCTCCGCATCTAATAGTTTTGCTTGCAATAAAGACATCGCACGCGCTTTGTTTTTATGCTGAGAGCGCTCATCTTGACACTCAACCACAACACCCGTTGGAATATGAGTCAACCGAATTGCCGAATCCGTTTTATTCACATGCTGCCCTCCTGCACCTGACGCGCGAAAAGTATCAACACGCAAATCATTCGTATTAATCTCTATATTTTCAACAGCAGCAACCTCAGGCATTACTGCAACAGTACATGCTGAAGTATGAACACGCCCTTGTGATTCCGTTGTAGGAACACGCTGAACTCGATGAGCTCCAGACTCAAATTTTAGTTGAGAATAAACACCCTGCCCTTCAACTCGAGCAATGACTTCTTTAAACCCACCATGCTCACCTTCATGCATAGACAGTAATTCAACACGCCAACCTTTTTTCTCTGCAAAACGGCTATACATACGAAATAAATCACCTGCAAATAATGCAGCCTCATCACCACCTGTTCCAGCACGCACCTCTAAAAAGACATTGTTCTCATCATTCGGGTCTGTTGGTAATAATAAGATTTTTAATTCAGATTCAGCAGCAGTCTGTTGTTCCTGCAGCATGGTCAACTCTTCTTGTGCGAGCGCCTGTAATTCAGCATCAGACTCTTCCTCTAACACGGCTTTTGCAGAAGCCATGGCTTTTACAGTATTTTGATAGTGCGTAAACGTTTCGACCAAAGGCTCTAAGCTTGCATACTCTTTGCTGTAATCACGATAACGATCCTGATCATTCATCACTTCAATATCACTGAGCATAGCTCCAAGGTCTTGATAGCGCTGAGCTAATGATAATAACTTTTGTTCCAATGATGGCTTCATAACATCACTCTTCTTAATTTAATAAATACATTATAGTTCTAAAAACTCTTTCATCACCCGCAGTGCGCCTACCATTTGCTGAGAAGCAAACTCTCGTAACTTTCTCGTTGGTTGATGCAGTAACTTTTTAGTAAAAGCCTGTGAGAACTGACGAAGCACCGCCTCAGGGTCATGCCCCTTATCTAATAAGTTAAGCGCTTTTTGCAATTCATTTTCTCGCATATCATCAACACGCTGCCGATATTGAGTGATTAAATCTGAATGGTTCAATACATGCAACTGACGCTGATAATTTTCAGCGTGTAAAGCAACCATGGATTCCGCCTGCTCTACTGCCGCTTCACGACCTTTTATATTATTCTCAACAATATCCTGGAGATGATCGATATTATATAAGTGCACTCCTGGCAAATGACTCACATCCTCAGAAACATCCCGCGGCACAGCGAGATCGGCAATGAACATAGGACGATGTACACGCTGCTGCATGATCGGCGCTAGCATCGGTGTACTCACAATGGGCTCCCTACTAGCCGTAGCACATATCATGATGTCCGTTTGCGCCACCACATCTGGAAGCTCCGTTATTGAAATAGCTTGAGCTTGAAAAGAGGCCGCAAAGGCTTGTACAGACTCGTAATGACGGCCTGCTACTGTAATCTGTTTTACTGATTGACCTTGCAGGTGCGTTGCAACCAACTCTATCATATGACCACTACCGACCAATAACACACGACACTGAGATAGATCCTCAAACTGCTCTTTTATGAGCTTAATCGCCATATAAGCCACTGACACAGGGCATTTACCTAAATGTGTAGCTCGACGGATGTGCTTACAGCTAGAGAATACCGCGGGGAATAACTGCTTTAATGATGGACTCACATAACCAGCCTGATCAGCTGTAGCATAGGCAGCTTTCATTTGCCCTAAAATTTGTGGCTCACCTAATACCATCGAATCTAATCCCGACGCAACCCGCATTAAATGACGCACTAGATCATCACCTTCTAAGGTATATAAGTGTTCATTCATTAGAGGCAACTGTACATCACCTTGAGACTCAACCCATCCAGCTAAGTCTATTGGCTGACTGACATCAACATACACTTCCGTGCGATTACACGTACTCAATAGCACAACACCATCGACTGCTGGCTGAGCTACCAATGTCTGCATCAACTGATTAGAGCGTGTTTCATCAAAGGCAAAATGCTCGCGCAATTCAACGGGTGCCGTTTTGTAATTTAATCCGCATGCCTGTAGCACCACTACGCAACCCTCGAAATGAACCGTAAGATGCGCGCATCATAGCACAAAACATCTAACAATTAACTGATCCTCCAAACGAGAAACTTGACACGCCCAACGGGTTTCTCGATAGTATTCTTACTACTAATCCGACAGTAATGTAGATATATGTTTCACAAGCTTTTTTTACAATCATTACTCTATAGACGACTCCTGCTATGCATCATCACTAGCAGCTTACTGACTGGATGCGTCAACCTAACACCGCCGGCTGGAGCCACCTCCTTTAATACACAACACGAGACTACCAGGGCACAAAAATTAAACAAAATTACACACTGGACTACCCGTGGCGCATTCAGCATAACCACACCACAAGAAGCTCAAATTGCCAACTACACCTGGCACCTAACTGATCAAACTCACTACACCATTCACATCGCATCATCATTAAATGTCTATCAACTGCATATCACACAATCTGGGGATCACGTCACCCTCATTAAAGATCAAAATAAACCTCTCGTCGCCAACGATCCCGGATCCTTAATGCAACAAGCACTCGGATACAGCCTCCCCATCTCCAATCTTTACTACTGGATAAGAGGCCTCCCCGCCCCTGGCACTCAACAAACCACTTATAATCAATACGGACACCTCACACAACTAAAACAAGATGGCTGGACCATTACCTTCCTGAACTACACCCACCAGGATGATGTAGACTTACCACAACTGATTCGACTCAATGGGCATCATCTCGCTATTAAATTGGTCATCAAACAGTGGGACCTTTCACCCCCTAAACAATCAAAACATCACGATGAATAACTCACAGACTCTCACCCTTCCAGCACCAGCCAAAGTGAATCGCTTTTTGCATGTTCTCAACCGCAGACCTGACGGCTACCATAATTTACAAACGGCTTTTCAGTTTATTGACCTATGCGATGAGATCAGCTTTCAGAGACGAAACGACTCATCCATTCACCTGATATCTCCTCTGAAGTCTGTCGCAACTCATGACAACCTTATCGTAAAGGCCGCTCAATTATTACAACAACACACTGGGTGTAACACCGGCATCGACATATCACTCACAAAAAATATACCAATGGGCGCAGGCCTAGGAGGCGGGAGCTCAGATGCAGCAACAACATTAATAGCACTGAACCAACTCTGGCAACTGAACCTTTCCCAAGAATCACTGCTGAACCTAGCCACACAACTGGGCGCTGATGTACCCATTTTTGTCTATGGCCAAGCAGCTTGGGCTGAAGGCATTGGCAACCGCTTCACACCTCAATCACCCAACGAGCCCTGGTACCTACTGGTCCAACCACCCATCCACATCGAAACAGCTGCATTATTTCAACAGCTCTCTGTACATCCCCCAAAAAACCGACCGGTCCAACCAACTACGGCATTTAATACTCTCAGCAATGATTTTGAAGCGTTGGTGATTAAACAATTTCCACACTTACAGACCCTAGTAGAGACCCTCAAACCCCACACCCAGCTACGTTTAACAGGAACGGGATCTGTGATGTACGGAACATTTGACACTCGGGAAGAAGCCAGTACAATAGCCAGCCTAGCTCCGGCGAATTGTCACACGTTTGTGACAAAAGGGAAGAATACCTCCCCTTTGTTCGAAGCTTTAGATGGTCAATTATGGGGTGTCGCCAAGTGGTAAGGCAACGGGTTTTGATCTCGTCATGCGCAGGTTCGAATCCTGCCACCCCAGCCACCTAACTCTATTAACAATCACCCATAGGAGTTGTTATCTTGCTTGATATTAAAATTTTTTCTGGCAACGCAACCCCTATCCTTGCTCAAAAAGTCTCCGATGAACTAGGTGTCCCACTTGGTGATTGTGAAGTATCACGCTTTAGTGATGGTGAGATTAAAGTCTGCATCAATGAAAACGTGCGTGGACGCGATGTTTTCATCATTCAATCAACTTGCGCCCCCTCTAATGATAATTTAATGGAATTAATCATTATGGCCGATGCTTTTCGTCGCTCTTCCGCTGCTAGCATCACAGCCGTTGTTCCCTACTTTGGCTATGCACGACAAGACCGTCGAGTTAGATCAACTCGCGTACCTATCACTGCCAAAGTGGTTGCCGATATGATGGCATCTGTTGGCATTACACGAATGATCACTGTTGATCTACACGCCGATCAAATTCAAGGATTCTTCTCTATACCTGTCGATAACACCTATGCCAGCCATGCTATGGTTGACACCGATACAATTCTTTCACAATTCACTAATCCGATGGTCGTTTCTCCAGATGTAGGCGGTGTTGTTCGAGCACGAGCCATTGCTAAACGCCTCAATGACGCCGACCTGGCTATCATTGACAAACGACGAGCCCGCGCCAATCAATCAGAAGTCATGAACATTATCGGTGATGTCTCTGGACGCGACTGCATCATTATGGATGACATTGTCGATACCGCAGGCACGCTCAATCATGCCGCATCAGCCCTCAAAGCAGCTGGCGCATCAACTATCACTGCATTCTGCACACACCCAGTACTGTCCGGTAAAGCTCTAGAACATATCAGTACATCTCAACTTGATAAAATCATCGTATCAGACACAATCCCCCTATCAAAAGAAGCTCGAAAATGCTCAAAAATACAACAAGTCACGCTCAGCGGCCTATTAGCTGAAACCATCCTACGCATCGACAAAAAGCAATCCGTGAGCTCCATGTTCACTGATGACGCATAAACGCGTTTCAGGCTTGCCTTTTTCATTAAACTCGGTAGAATCCCTTGGTCTTATTCTTCGTAATAAAACCAATTGATACACATGACGGTAAGAGGTAGTACCATGTCGACTGATTTTCAAATTGACGCTGAAGTTCGTAACCACACAGGCAAAGGTGACGCTCGTCGCTTACGCCACCAAGATCAAATACCAGCTATCATTTATGGTGCTGAAAAAGACCCACAATCGATTGTTTTAGAACATAAAAACATTCAAAAATTACTTAACAATGAAGCAGCTTACTCTCACGTACTGACTGTAACTGTTGATGGAAAAAAAGAACAAGTGATCCTCAAGGCCATCCAACGCCATGCGTACAAGCCTATGATTCTTCACGTTGACTTCATGCGCATCAAAAGCAAAGAAGCCATCACAATGAAAACTCAGATCCACTTTCTTAATGAAGACAATTGCCCTGCTATCAAACAAGGCGGCGTACTGTCTAAACTCATGACAGATCTCGAAATTAAATGTTTACCAACAGATCTTCCTGAGTCTATTGATATCGACCTAAGCAACGTCGAAATGGATCAAACACTCCACCTGTCAGACATCCAACTGCCTAAAGGTGTAGAATTCGCATCCGGCGAACTGGATGAAGAGCATAACCTAGCCGTTGCCAGCATCCACAAGCCAAAAGCCAGCGCAACAGCTGAAGAAGACAGCACCGAAGAATCTTCTACCGATTCTGAAGAAGCTAAGGGTGAAGAATAAGGAATCATTCGGATGTCAGCACATCCTATCCAACTGATTGTTGGCCTGGGGAACCCGGGCCAACAATATGAAAACACCCGCCATAACGCAGGAGCGTGGCTGATCGAACAATTAGCCAACCAACACCATACCCCACTAAAAAATGAATCTAAATTTTCAGGCTCTATAGCAAAAATACAGATTAACTCTCAGTCATGCTGGCTCCTAAAACCGTCTACCTATATGAACCACAACGGTCAATCCATTGCCGCTATAGCTCGCTTCTACAAAATCCCTGCTGAATCCATCTTAGTTGCACACGATGAGCTTGATTTTTCCGCTGGCACCATTCGCATCAAACAAGGCGGCGGACATGGTGGACACAATGGCTTACGAGATACAATCACTTCACTTGGCTCTAAAAATTTCCTGCGACTTCGTATTGGCATTGGGCACCCCGGACAACCTGATGATGTCTCACCTTACGTCTTAAGCGCACCTTCAAAACATGACAAGCAACTTATCCAAGAGGCCATTGACGACGGGCTATCGATCCTTGAACCACTTATTATTGGCAACACTGAACAAGCTATGCATCAACTGCATAGCAACTAACCCCCTAGCGAGGATAACACCATGGGCTTTAAATGCGGCATTGTTGGCCTACCTAATGTAGGAAAATCCACTTTATTTAATGCACTCACCCAATCGGGTATCGATGCAGCCAATTATCCTTTTTGCACCATCGAACCCAATGTGGGCATTGTCCCAATGCCTGACAGTCGCCTTGACCAAATAGCGGCTATAGCACAATCCAAGGAGATCATACCCACCACAATGACCTTTGTGGATATTGCAGGATTAGTAAAAGGAGCCTCACAAGGTGAAGGGCTAGGCAACCAGTTTCTAGCGCATATTCGTGAAACTCAAGCCATTGCTCATGTAGTGAGATGCTTCGAAAATGACGACATTACACATGTTTCTGGCGGCATTGACCCTATTGAGGACATTGACGTCATTATGACCGAACTAATTCTATCTGACCTTGAACTGATCGAAAAACAACGTCTAAAGATTGCTAAAGATGTTAAACGTGGCGACAAAGCAGCCAACGCCCTCGCCCCATTACTCGAACGCATTAAAGCCCATCTCGAATCTGGTCACCCTGTACGCACACTATCCATTGAAGATGATGAGCAAGGACAGATAACCCACTTAGCACTCATCACAGCCAAACCCATGCTCTACATCGCTAATGTTGATGAAAATGGGTTTGATAACAACCCGTATTTAGATCAAGTCATCACACATGCCAAACAAGAAGGCTCTCACGTCGTCCCAGTCTGTGCTGCGATCGAAGCTGAGATTGCAGAGCTCGACAGTGACATGCAAGCCGAGTTTCTCAGCAGCCTAGGACTCACTGAACCAGGCCTCAACCGCGTTATCCAAGCCGGCTATCAACTCTTAAACCTAGAAACTTATTTCACCGCAGGACCCAAAGAAACCCGCGCATGGACCATCCCCCAAGGTGCGACAGCCCCCAAAGCCGCCAGCGTCATTCACACAGACTTTGAACGTGGCTTTATTCGAGCAGAAGTGATCAGTTTTGATGACTACATCACTCACCAAGGCGAGTCAGGTGCAAAAGAAGCGGGGAAATGGCGACAAGAAGGTAAAACCTATGTTGTTCAAGATGGTGACATTATATTGTTTCGTTTTAATGTCTAATATATTGATCGACTCAACCCCCTTGACATCATCAAGCTAACAAGACAAAATCTCTCGTCCTCGCAATGGCTATGTAGCTCAGCTGGTTAGAGCACAGCATTCATAATGCTGGGGTCCCTGGTTCAAGTCCAGGCATAGCCACCACCTATTTGATTCAACTAATGACATTGCAGACCACCACACGTTTGGTATAGTAAATATCAGGTTAGTCAAAGCCTAACCGATTAAATTCATCACTGTTTGAATACCGCATGAATTTAAAACATCCACACCATGATATTAAGGAGAATAATCATGAAAATACTCGCTATTTGCAGCGCCATCGTATTGACGTTAGGTTTATCCGCGTGCAGCACCGGAGGAACATCAACGGTTGCCAACCCCGCCAACAATAATCTAACCCTAGGAGTTGGAGCACCATCCAATTAAAAAAAATGCGCCAGCACATTCAATCTGGCGCACTTCCTAACACCACGACTAACCAGCAGTAAACGCTAACATAAACGAGGCACGCTCTTGCTCATCCTCAGCAACAAATAAATCATAACCACCTATAAACAACCGTACAGGCAGCTTTTGAATCGGTTTTAGTGACAGACCTGCTGACACCACACCGTCTGAATATTCATCAACAATCACATCGCACCAATTATTGATACGATAACCTACTCCAAAATACGGCAACCACTTGTTGTAAGGTAAATCATCAATAGACACCCAATCCGTTTGACCAAACATTCGATTTCCGATACCCACTGTAAACGAGAAAGGATAGCGATAATCTTCCTCAGCGGGCTCATGAAACCGCATAAAGTGTGTCAAAGAAAAATAAGAGGTATGAAAAAAACCTGTGCTATCACTTTCCTCCCAGCCTGCTAATTGATAGACACCAAAAGCAACCGCGGTACGGGATTCTGCGAAAAAATGTGACAATTTAAAACCAACAGCACCTTTATCGGCAAAACCACCATCTTGAGGATTAATGCTCAACAACTGAAACTGTAACGTTACACCTATGCCCTTTGTCTGATCACCAAGACCATAGGCAAACATCACTGAACCATCATTTTGACAATTATCTTCACCCCAATGACAATCCCATCCCGCTAGACCAACCCCCCATTGACCAGGCTCTAAACCAAAACCAGACGGAACCACAATACTGGAAACAGGAAAGCTATAAGGCAGCGTTGGTTCAGGCTCTTCTAAAGAGGGTGAGGCAGGAATAGCATCTTGCGCACAGGCAACAGAAGCACAACACATACAAAAAAACTTTGCAACAACGATTCTAAAATACCTACCCATACACCATCCTTAGCGATTATTAACACGTAGATCATCAAGACGACTGATAACCATACAACAGCACACCCCATCCAAAAAACTCGATACAACACTCTTCTCACACATCAGGTACAAAAACTCATAAAGCAGTGACCGATCACACACCGTTATCAAATTATCACACCACTTAATTGAGCGACAATACGTTCATAGATATGTCCGAAGCCGTTTGCCAGCTTGGCGAGCGATCTTTATCAATTAATGCAGCGCGCACACCTTCTTTAAAATCTGGCCATGCTAAACACTGCTGAACCAACATTAAATCCGTATCAATCACCTCATCGAACGACGATAAACGTGCTCGCTCTAATTGCAGTAAAGCGAGCTGCATACTGACAGGCGCGTTATAGACTAAAGCCTGTTGCGTGGACTCCAACCATGCGTGATCCGATGCCATCACAGCACATGAGATCGCATCAACGGTATTACCATCAAAACACGATTCAATCAGACTGGCTTGCTGCATGAGTGATGAATTTTCAGCTGACTGAGCAAAGCGACTTAACACCTGATCAACACCATGATGGGGATCATCCCCCCAATGAGACTGAGTTAATTCAATCAGCAACTGATCATAGTCAGCCATGGACACTTTATGTGAGGACAACCCCAAGGCGAGACAATCATCAGCATCCACTGCCAAACCCGTGACAGCCATCCAAAGACCGAGGTGATGCGGAAGTCGCGATAAGTGATAGGTCACACCGACATCCACAAAAAAACCAATTTTTGCTTCGGGCATGGCCAATTGCGTGGAATCAAACACAACAGGATGAGAACCGTGCAAAGAGACACCGACACCACCGCCCATCGTCAGCCCCGCCATTAATGCTACATAAGGCTTGGGATAATGGAATAAATAACGATTGAGCTCATACTCAAGTTCAAAATAAGGATGCGGTACAACTTGCAAGACATCCTCATCATAATACAGCGCCTTTACGTCACCGCCTGCACAAAACGCGCGTGTTGAATCACTATGAACAACCACACCTTGAATGGTTGGATCCTGCTCCCAACGTTCTAACTGAATACGTATCTGATGCAGCATATCGAACGTTAAGGCATTGAGTGCTGATGAACGGGACAGGGTAATGACACCGGTCTTAGACCCATGATCATTCGCTACTTCCTGACAGTGAATATCAACCATCACTGCACCTCCGCTTGTGTTGTACTGGCCTGTGGACGTTGAGGGACAGCACGTAATAATTGTTGCGTATACGCCTGTTGAGGTTGCGTCAAAATACTTTCTACCGAACCTTGCTCAACAGAACGCCCTTGGTGCATCACCATCACTGAATGCGCCATGGCGGCCACCACCGATAAATGATGTGTAATTAATACATAAGACACACCACGATACACCTGTATTTCCATGAGTAGTTGTAAAATTTGTTGCTGAATGGACACATCTAATGAGCTGGTTGGCTCATCTAAGATTAGACACGCAGGATGTAAGGCTAATGCACGTGCGATGCATAACCGCTGTCGCTCACCCCCTGAAAATTCATGCGGAAAAGCCCACTTCGCCTCGAGTGGTAGCTTCACTTGCTCCAACAACTCATCGGCAAGAACCACTTGATCACGATGCTTCATGGAACGATTTTGCACCAAGACACCTTCCATCAGACAATCTAAAATACGCATGCGCGGGTTCAGTGCTGCATAAGGGTCTTGAAACACCATTTGCACGACAGAGGATGGTGAAAAATCCGCACCCAAAGAATCGCTCCAATGAATACGACCACCTTGATGACTCACTAAATTCACTAAAGCTTTAGCAACCGTGGTTTTTCCAGAGCCTGACTCGCCGACTATTGCTAAGGTTTGTCCTTGATTAAGACTAAAGCTCACCGACTCCACGGCTTTTACATGATCCACTGTGCGTTGCAACAATCCTTTTTTAATCGGAAAATACACACGCAGTTGATCGACCTCCAATAAACGCGCTTTATCTTGTAGAGTTTGTTGTGGCACCAAATCCGGTACGGCTTGTAATAATTGTTTTGAATAATCATGCTGCGGCGCTGTAAAGAAAATCTGTGCAGAGGCAGCCTCTTGCACTTGCCCCTGCTTTAACACCACAATCTCATCGGCTAATTGTGACACCACCGATAAATCATGACTAATAAACAATAAAGCCATCTGATGATGCTGTTGCAACTCTTTCAATAAGGCAATCACTTGAGCCTGTACTGTTACATCTAAAGCCGTGGTTGGCTCATCGGCAATGAGCACAGAAGGTCGGCAGGCCAAAGCCATCGCAATCATCGCACGCTGTCGCATACCGCCAGAAAGCTCATGCGGATAAGCCGATAAACAACGCTGAGGTTGTTTAAGACCCACCTCATCGAAGAGGGATAATGCACGCTGAGTTGCTAACTTCTTAGATAAGCGCTCATGTAAAAACAAGATCTCAAATAATTGTTCAGCAATGGTTTTAACGGGGTTTAATGCCGTACTGGCATCTTGAAAAACCATACCAATTTGCGCACCACGGACGTCTCGCATACGTCGTTGTGAATAATTCAAGACATCTTGACCATTAAGCAACACTTGACTCTGTTGACTCACATAGGCTGCTGAAGGTAATAGCTGCATAGTCGTGAGTGCTGTCATGGACTTTCCACTACCCGACTCACCGACCAAACCTAAGCATTGCCCGGCATGCACATCAAAACTCACCTGATCAACCACACGCGAATAGGCATGACGCTGCTTGATATCAATGCTTAACGACTTCACTTGTAAACAGGGACTGGTGGTCATTGGCTTACCCTCGGATCCCAAGCATCACGCACCGCATCAGCAAAACAATTCGCTGACAACACCAAACCAAACATCATGATGAGTGCTGATATCAACGGCCACCACACCATGGGCTCACGCGCCATTTCTAAACGCGCACTGTTAATCATATTTCCCCAACTAAATGTAGTTGGGTCAACACCCACTCCCACGTACGACAAGACGGCTTCTGCTAATACGAGTCCGCTGAAGTCTAACACAATGGTAATCATCACAATGTGCATCACATTCGGTAGGATATGACGACACAATAAACGCACTGAGCTCACACCCAATGTTTTAGAAACGGATACATAATCCATGTGTTTTAACTTCATGGTTTCAGCACGTAATAAACGACACAACGTCGCCCAACTGGTTAAGCCCAAAATCAAACATAAAGCCAGCAATCGAATATCAGCACGCGCTTCCATTGTGGGAAACCAATCAGCATGTTGATGAATGGTGACTTGCAACACCAAAATAGTGGCCGAGATCAATAACACGCCTGGAATCGAACTTAAGGTGATATAACAATACTGAATAATATCATCGCACCAACCACCAAAATAACCTGCGCATAAGCCTAATATGAGCGCTAGCGGTAACATAAATAACGTGGTTAACGTACCAATAACAATACCGGTACGAATACTTTTAATGGATTCATATAAAACATCTTGTCCAACCTGGGTGGTCCCCATTAAATGATAACCATCAGCCAATTGCCAGCCCATACAAGCCAGTACACTTAATAGTAATAGAGTGATCCAGACCGCTCGCCAAGCATACTCAGACTGACCAGACCATACGGTTTTTATCGACTGCCATCGCGAGACTCCTGGTCGAAAACCTTGAAGAAGATTCACTAAAAGATACAACCCCAGGACAATACTGATACCAATTGCAGCACCTCGCAGCAAACGCATCATGACGTCATGTGTAGGATACTTGGTATTAACGACTGCTTCCAAAGGCGCATAGCCTCTTACCGATTCACCCTTCGCATCTTGCCATGACGACAAAGTAAACGCTTGCTGCGATAAGGGCGATGAATAAGTACGCTCTGATTCCCTCATGGTTTTCGGCAATAGATGATCCAATGCACTCACTGTACGTGTTTGCGTCACGCCATGAGTATCTTTAACCGTGACTTGCCAGTGCAGCGAGTCCAACAAACAGATACCCGCATAAAAGCACAATACGACAGCAGCCACCATGCCGACACGATGAGAGGCCACCTTACGCCAAGGGGCTTGTAAATGTGGATGACGCCACACATGGACCGCATAGACCATGACTAGCAAGACTAACCACCAAAGTAATCCATCACTGTACAACCACACCCAATGTGTTGGCATATTATTTCCCCAAACGCACGCGAGGATCGACCATCGCGTATGAAATATCGGTTAATATCAACCCCAAAATATAAAGCAGTGTTCCAATAAACACCATGGCACGCACCACACTGAAGTCTTGTTGCTGAATCGCGTCGATGGTGTAACTACCTAACCCTGGAATACCAAAAAAAGATTCCATGATTAAACTGCCTAAAAACAGCGAGGGTATGATAACCACCACACCGGTCAATATAGGTAACATGCCATTTTTCAGCACGTGACTGAATAACACACGCATTTCGGACAGACCTTTAGCACGTGCTGTTCGCACATAGTCCTTTTGCATTTCTTCTAAGAAGATCGTGCGATACCATCGAACACCCATACCAATCCCACTAATCACACCAATCAATACGGGCAACACTAAAAAACGCCAGGCTTGAAGACCACCTTGATAACCTGAGATAGGAACTAGCTGTAACCACTTCCCTAAAATGAACTGACCAATGATGATGTAAAACAGCCCTGAAATCGACATGAGTATCACACACCCAATCACACCCAGCGTGTCTAAGTACGTTCCACGAAATAACACAATCAACAATGCTAGACTGATATTAACCATCAACCCGACTAATAACGTAGGCACAGCCAAAGCCAAACTTGGCCACATACGCTGCCCAATATCGTGACCAATATCTCGCCCTTGGTTCGATGATCCAAATTGAAACGACAATAACTGTATGGTCTTTTGGAAAAATAATGTCTGGGTTATTTTAGCGACTGCCGGTGCTTGAGCATTATAAAACAATGGCAAGTTATAGCCCTGGTCCGCCTTCCACCGTTCAACGGAGGCTTGTGAGACGTGCTTATCGCCTAAATGCATTCTGGCCATATCGTCAGGCGTATTCACCATAAAAAACAAGGCAAAGGTAATGATATTCACACCAATGATAATAGGAATGGCATATAATACCCGTCGTATAATATAGACCCACATTATGTTTTATCCTGTTTACGTTGAATCGCTGGGCGTCTTTCTCGGCGCCAATAACCTACCCCCAAGGGTAATACCAATATCACACCAACCCCCAACACCAACAACACTGGCCACACCCATGGTTGATTCCATTCGTCTTGCGCAGCTTGTCGTTGTTTAGGATCTAGACGCTGATACTTCAAAGTATTGTTCGCCATCGCATTCGGTTTGGTGATCTGATTCCAGGTATGACTCAATGTGAAATCAATTGGATGCACACCCCAGACCCAGGGTGTATCGCGCTGAAGAATGGTAACCATCTTTTTAATCACAGCTTCGCGCTGCTCACCATCGGGTAGATAAATCATTTGTTCAAATAAACGATTAAATTCAGGATTATTATAATTTGCCGTATTCTCACCACCGAATTGCACCTTGCCATTGGGGCCATACAATAAAAATAAAAAGTTTTCGGGATCAGGGTAATCTGCTAACCAACCCCAAGAAAATAATTGCACCTGACCTGTTTTGACTTTGTCACGAAAGCGGTTGTATTGCGTGCTGCGGATATCGAGTTGTATACCTATTTTGGCAAGCTGCTTTCGCGTCCATTGAAAACGAGCTTTATCATCAGCGCCCCCACCAGAAGACACATCATAATGAATCACTAATGGTTGATGGGTAGCAGGGTCGACTCCACCTGGATACCCCGCTTTTTTCATGAGAGCCTGTGCTTCTGACAATGAACGACGCACTGCCTGCTGACCATCCCAACGATACACCGTTGAGTTCATACCCTGCTTACCACTATGAAAACCAGCGATACCCGGCGGGATAGGACTGTTCGCAGCAATCCCTCGACCATTCATAAAAATGGCAATGTATTCTTCATAATCGATGGTCATCGCAATGGCTTGTCGTAAATACCGTGCGCGATCACTATCACCACCCACCACAGGATCTAGCATATTGAAACCTAAGTAATACACCGATGGGCTAACCGTGGTTTGTAGACGAATGTGTTGTTGCTTCATGGCAGGCGTTAGCACAGGCACCCCATCCGCATCCAATTGCACGGCTTGATCAAAGCTATCTGCACTGATACCCGAATAATCGTAATAGCCTTGTAAAAACTTATTCCATCGCGGAATACTCTCTTTCTCTAAGTGAAACTCAACACGATCGATAAACGGCATGGTTTTCCCAGCATCGGCTAAATAACCTGCTGATTGATCACCCTGCTCACCATCCGTGGGATAAGCCTCCCCTCTAAAAAGCGGATTACGCGATAACACCATGCGTTGATTCGGGTTATTTTCGATTAACTGATAGGGTCCTGTACCCACCGGATACCAATCTAAATTGATATTATGCGGTTGCAATACAGGCTGCTGATAGAAGGCATCGACCTCCCAAGCAATGGGAGCAAAAAACGGCATGGCCAACCAATACATAAATTGTGGATACACGCCTTTTAATACGATTTGAAAATGGGTGGGACTAAGTACTTTGACACCAGGAAAATCAACCTGTCGTAAATCCAGCCAAGCATCGGGTGACTGATCACGAGCTGTAGCGAGTTGTTGTGATAATTCAGACAGCCCGAGAATATGTTCACTCATCAATCCGTAGATCGGTGAGTGCACCCAAGGTGCAGCGATGCGTTTAATTTCATACGCATAATCTTCTGCGGTTAACTCTCGAGTACCCTCATGAGCAAATGCTGTTAGATCGTAATAGGTTTGATTATTGGGAAGATCATGATAACGAAATGCACCGGATGCATCTTTAGCAAACGCCGGGCTTGCTTGAAAACGAATACCTGACTGGATGTGAATATCATAGACACTGTATGTCACCGCATCAGGAGGTGTCGTTGACGGCAACGGCTGCCACTGCGCATCATAAAAGCTCACCACAGGCATCTTACTCGCGGTCAGCGGCTCCAACACATAGGGACGTTTAAGGTAATGGTATTGCAACAGCGGTTCATAGATTTGCGCTATGAATTGTAATTCGTTGGATGAATACGCTTTCGCTGGATCAAGAGTTTTGGGTGGGCCGGCAAAAGAACTATAGCGTGTATTAGCGGACGTTGATGTGGGGTGCGGATGATTCCATTGCGCCATCACACTGCTACACAAACAGCACGCGATAATAACGCATTTAACCTTCCATGATTGCTTCATGCTTCATTCACCGACTGACTCCCTAGAGGCAGTATACCGAAAATCATCGGAATGTGCTGCTGAATCTTATCCGATTATCTCTGAACGCTTATAAGACGATAATTTAAAGATTTAAGGACCAGGGATTAATTCGGAAAAACACTCAATCACTGACTCAACACCCAGCGCAGTTAATTCAGCACGGTGATGATCTCTCAGATGAGCGGGTGTTCCAGCAGTATACCCATAAACCGTTAACCCCGCTGCAATGGCTGACTGGACACCTACCGCACTATCTTCAATCACGCAGACATCTATCGGGTTAAGCTGCAAGTCTCGCAAGCACTTTTGATAGACATCAGGCGCGGGTTTATGATGCTCAACCGACTCAAAAGTAAATAACCTCTCCGATGAAAAATAGGACATCAGTCGTTTTGCTGACAAGAAATGCGTAATGTTACTCTGCCGATTGGCTGAACAAATACTCACGCTATCACAATGATTAATGAGCGAAACGAGATAACGATCGATAGTGCCGAATTCCGCTAGATCTTCAAGGCACTGCTCGTCATAAGCACTGAAAAAATTCACTGGAATAGTATCATGTCGTTTTGGGTCACGAGTATGGTTTAATAACTTGGCGATATTTCTAATCGTCAAACCCAGAAATCGCTCAAAGCATTCATCAATAGAAAACTCATAACCATAAGCTCTTATAACTTTACAAAATAACCGATAAGTAATCCATTGCGCGTTTTGTGCAATCACGCCATCAAAATCAAAAATAAAGTGTTTCATAGTCATAGTCCTTCAAATTCAAGATTATTGTAATAAAAATTATTGAACACACACTATGATGAACAACACACACTTTCAAGCCATTTGATGGAGATCGAGCTGCAGGTAGTGTTTAATGTAATTGCCATCGGCAACTTAAATGCACGATAAAAAACCCATAGTGATACACCATCAATCAATAAAACGCCTAAAAACCCCATATAAACAACTCACGAAAATACATCTCTACGATACCATCCTATTAATTTCTAATACGCTTCAATACCTTTCTAAATTATTCATAGTTTATGGTGCGCAAAGTATCCTATTTGCTGCTATCAATAAAACTGCTATGATCATGTCTGGATCAAGGAGGATCACCATGAAAAAAACCTATCATCGCTGGATCGTTGTTTCCTTACTATTCATTATCTGCGTATTGAACTACATCGATAGAGACTCCATCAGCTTTTCTATTAATGCCATTGCTGGTGAATTCCACCTCAACCCATTAGACATGGGATGGATGATGGGTATTTTTGGAATAGGCTATCTTATTACGACTTTTTTCAGTGGCTTCATCATTGACCGCACAGGGTCACGTCTGATCTTATGGGTATCCGTGTTATTTTGGTCCATAGCGATGATAATGACCGGCCTGACACCAGTTGTTTTACTCATCTATTTTGCAAGGTTAATCTTAGGTCTGGCAGAAGGGCCTAATTTTCCCGCCATGACCCGAGCAATGGCAGATTGGCTGCCTCAGAAACAACAAAGCTCAGCCTTCTCATGGGCATTAGCTGCGGTCCCTTTTGGCTTGATGATAGGTGGTCCTATCGTATCACAACTCATCACTCACTATTCTTGGCGAGCCATGTTTATCATTCTCGGTTGCACATCCCTGCTATGGATACCCATCTGGTTACTGTTTTTCACAAACCGACCATCGGAATCACGCTATGTTAATGCAAGCGAATTAGACCTTATCACTATCAATAAACCGGCTCATGATGCACCTAAGATTCCGTTTAAAACTGCCTGTAGTTTTATCTTTAGCAACCCCACCTTACTCGTAAACTACTATGCTTTTTTTGTATTTGGCTACTTTCTATACTTCATGATGTCATGGCTTCCCAATTACTTAGAGCAAGTGGGTCATATGAGCCTTGCCTCTGCCGGCTGGTTCTCGACACTACCTTGGGGGTTATCCGTCATTAGCTTAATTAGTGTGGGGTACTTATCGGATTGGTTACATAAAAAAACCGGCAAATCCCGTGTTTCTAAATCGTATGTTATCTTCTTTACTCAATGCATTGCTGGCCTACTATTGATACCTGTCATCATGATCCACCACCAATCATTATCACTGGCGCTGTTAGCGATTTCTGTCGCTGTATTACTGGCAGGCAATGCCGCCTACTTTACCATCAACATGGATATTGCTCATGAATACACAGGTTCTGCTATTGGGGTGATGGATGCTTTTTTTTCCACAGCAACCTTACTTGCACCAACACTGTCGGGATTTTTAATTCAAATCACCGGCCACTATGACATGCCCATACTCTTGTTAATCGGTCTTTGTTTAAGTTCTGCCATACTGGTGCTGTGTTTTCACCAGCCTGAACGTTATGGCAGCTTAAAAACATTCAATGAATCGAAGACGTCAGTCTCTCATTAACTGTGCTCTAACAACGATTACATACAGAGTGGTTTAAAAGCTTTACTTTTCGCAGCCCTTCACATGATTAAATCTTCAACGCTAAATTTAATAGTAGTCATCTTAGCCGTCGTAATTGAATCATTGATCTCACGCAGCCTATCAGACGGATAGGGACTGTTTGGTTTTTCCCAAAACTTTTTTGAGCATCTCATGATCTTCAGTGCTATCGTTTATGATTTTTGCTTCTCAGGGATAGAGAATACATCTATTATCACGCATGACCCTCTCCTGCTAGACGGATTAAATCAGGGGAACTCTTATTCAATTCTGAAAAAGCTTTCAATGTCATAAAAATTTCTTCGATGCACCGAGCTTTTTTCTTGCAACTCTCCTCACCCATGGATAAGTGCATATTATAAGTTAACCAATGAATCATACTACCATATACACTGATCAATGCTGGGCGTACATGTGCCAGATTGAGCCTTCCACCGAAGTTTAAATAGTGGTTAATCATGGATTGATAATTATCGAAAGAAAAATCATCGCCTCCAAACCCACTCCAACTTAAACAAGTCCTTATAACATCACGCGTCTGATTGATGTATCTTACTGTTTCCCAATCAACGATTGACGGTTGATTGTCTTTGGACCAAATCACATTCATCTGATCAAGGTCACCGTGCGTTAATACGGTATCTTTCTCAAGCAGTGGAATGACACTGTGGTACGCTTGATTAGCCGCATGGATTTGAGTCTGTAGCTGACTCAAGTCATGAGCGTAAGGTAACTGTTGCTTGATCACTTGAGTGAATAGTGTATTGAGTGACTCACTCGAGTGTCTATCAAAACGAAGCTGTCTCAAATTAGGCAGCTCAATTTTCATAGCATGTATTTTTGCCAGTATTTTTGCGATGGTCTTGGCATGTGAGAGAGAAACCTCGTATCGAGATAGTGTCTTACCTTCTACCCAAGGATACAATAAATAGCCTTGCTGGCCAAATGCAATAAGATAACGGTTGTCTTTAGCCATCGCTGAAACAGCCGGGATACCGAGTGATTTAAAACGCTCGGCTAAAGTTTCAGTAAGCTCATACTTCTTAATCACTTGCTGACTACTACAATCAAGATCGGATGATAATTGCTTAATCGCATAGCTAGAATTAGCATTTGTTACCTTCCAAATCCGGGAACCGCCCCGACTTCCAAATATTTCAATCGGATCACTGCTTAGTGAGCCAATATCATAGTAAACCAATAGTTGTTTTAAGTGATCATCATTCATCATAGAATCCGTCATACCAATGTATGAATCTCAAACTAAGTTGATTGCTAGCATCTCATGCTCTGTAACAATGTTTCCAATGTGTATATTAATTTCGCCACATAGCCATTATTGATTAATACGCTACCACACGCTTGAACTAAACGGTATTGTGACAAAGCACCATACACAGGCCATAATTGAGTGGCTATCGATAGTGCATCAACGAGCCTATCTTCGTTTTCTCGCACCAAAAAAGCCTCTAAAGCAGACATTCGAATGGCGGCATAAACTGCATCACTAAATGAGACTCTATGATGTTTTTCTAAAACATACAGGTAGTTCACGACTGAAAACAAAGGGTGTGAAATAACAATCTCACCCACGTCAATCAATGTGATCCTCTGTGTGGTTGAGTCAATTAATAAATTATTATCATTGCAATCGGGTTGAACAAAACTGGGCGGGATATTATAGGACTGCAGCTTTTCACAGAGCGCCTGTATGGCTGGAACAACGGCCATTAATAGGTGATATAATTCCTCATCGATAGCAATAGCCTCCCAAAAATTTTGATTCCGTATAAATTCCTCAAAGATTGACGGCATGTTTTCTAATCGCCAATCAGGAACGCCTAGATTCAACAGTGGTGACAGATGGTGCGCAACGTCCATTTGCCATTGAGTAAATTGCTGAATACCTTGACAAGCCAAGGAGGTATCGAAGTTGCTCTTTAATAGTGAGCGCAGTGTTACGCCGGCATCTTTCATCAGAAAGCTATGTAATGGCGTATTAACACCAACTATTGTCGGGACATGGCAAGCATACTCTGATTGCATGACCTCAATGATCGGCGCTTCAAGAGCCAGTCGATCAGGTGTTGTTTTTAAATAGATCGCGCCTTTATCGGTATGAAACCGAACAACTTCAGACCAAGGAGTACTCATCACAATCTCTGGCTCCGACAACTCCTTTGCTATTCCTCGCTCTAAGACATATTGACGTACCCAAACTTGTGCTGCTGTGTTCTTATCGCTCATCTTCACCCTGTTTGATGCTGTAACAAGGAAGGCGGTGGCCTTTATGTTGTATTGTACCACTATATATCATAGGCGTTTTTTCCAAGACACGAATAGAGCGCTCATTACCCGGATGAATAGGTGCAATGATTTCGGGGATTTTTTTCACGGTTAAGCCCCACTGTATTAGTGCGTTTGCACATTCAGTGGCATAGCCTTTACCCCAATAACGACGATAAAAGCGATAAGCCAATTCGATCAGAGGTTGTGTGATATCAAAACTGTGATGAAAAAGTCCCGCTTGTCCCAAAAAGTCCTGCGAGTTTTTTTCCCAAGCACAAAAAAAACCTAAACCATGGTTGTCATAATATTCCTGAGCTAATCTAACATGCTCTTGGACTTGCTCCTTGGTTTGCACCTCACCCGCACCAAAAGGCTGCCCAAAACCGCCAACACAGCGCATTACTTCAGGATCCGTTCTGAGCTGCAATAGGTGTGGATAATCGGCTGACTGGGGCACAGTGAGGATGACTCTTTCTGTTTCAAGTATCACGTTCATTGACAATACCCGTTATGGTCTCAGCAATAAAAATAGCGCGCTCTTCAACCGAGACATAAGGTAACTCAATCAACTCATAACCTAGCTCTTGATAAATGATTTTTAAATTATCGCCAAATGCTTTTGCCTGCTGGAACGAGATGGTTCTATCCTCATCATTGCTATAAATGGCTTCCCAGCTCGGCGTAAAAAAGACCGTCTTATTATACCGATAAAGCTGTGCTGCTTTCACTTCAGAGCCATGTGCAAGACCAAAACAATCCGAATAAGCTAATAGGTCTGGGATTCCACGATCGAACAAATGTGGTATTTGAGCATCGGCTTCGATAAAGTCATTCATCGCGCGTGATAGCATCAACTCTTTAAAGAGTTGCGGTTTTTTGTCGTACAGGCCATCGCCATCAATAGCGCGTTGCTGCGCTATAATAGCTCTTGCAAACTCTGCAACACAACTAATACCCTTTGCTTTTATGGCGTCTAATAGAGCACTTTTCCCACTGCCTGGGGCTCCTGTCACAACAAAACAATGCTCTTTAATCATAAAGCAAGTCCTTAGGTTCTCTATTGATAAAGTCAGGTGGGATTTCGTGGTTAAACTGCACCGCCTTAATGCATTTAAGTCCCTGAAGTAAGGCTTTGCAAACACGATGCATACCGTCCATAACCCGGCCATCGTTTGATAAAATGATAGGATATTGCAAATCGGTTGCTTGAATCAGTTTCACATGCTCTACAATATTTCGACACGTCGGACTCGCTCCGCCCAAGTCATACCAAAAGCACTCATCCAATTCACGAATATCAGATAAGCTGACCGATTTAACAGGCAGACATGAACTCTTTTCAATAAGCTGAGTTACATCCCAAGATAGAAGCCCATTTTGGGATGCTCTAAAATGGTATTGTTTTCTGTGTGTACTCATGTTTTACCCTCTAGTTAAGATACTTATTTTTTAATTTCAGGAGATCGTTTTTTACTATTTTAGTATTCTTTGACTTGTAACGTAAATACTCATTCTGCTTTCATCTTTGCAATCTGTACAAGATGTTAGGGACTTTAGTAGCTACAAGAACTTCCTATAGTTATCGTAGTTTTTAATGTCAGTGATACCTAAGGAGGATCTACTTTCATTACCTGAGGCAATTAAATAGTGCTGTGCTAGTTTTAAAATATTTCCCTTGCATAGTGCTTCTATGGCTGCAACAAAATCCACTGCACCGCTCATGATTAATATTAATTTTCCAGAGCTAAATTCAGGTTTAGGTTTACGCTTATTGTTATTTTTTTCTTAGGCATTTGACATGACCCATGTTATTTGAGACATCCTGTGCCAGGATAGCATCCTACTAATATGTTAGCGGTATACAATTCACCATAATAATAGCAGGAGCATGTTAAGATAATATTAAATTTCAATGTCTTTAAGTGACATCGTCATAGGCATATTTACAATCACTAAATGCTTTGATCCGCTTTTTTTTAGCATTTTTATTAAGATTATTTTAAGATTATTTTGGAAAGCTATCTAACATTGTAAGGAACACAAGGGACTGCATTATTTGAGAGAGCATTATACCATTTCAAAAAATACATAATGACGCTGTGCCAGCACACGACCGAGCTGATTTACTCCAACGGTGCATTCAACTCGTAGAGCAGACCACATGGATTTTCATACCACCAACCGAGTATATTCCTTTATTAGTCGAGTTAAGAAACTCACTTATTCATGAAAACCTAGAAGAATTCGCAAATGAAATACAATATTGTATTGACGAACCCCCCAAGTTTCTTGGAAATACAAAAAGCTTTTTTATGATGGATATCAGAGCAAAATAGGCGCTTAGTTCAAGCCTCCTTATCGCAGAACATCTTAATAACAATCATCTAAAAAACTCACTTCTTATTCTTGTGCGAAATATGGATTTACGAAACCACATTGATGAAGCTTCACGTGACCTCCTACGTGAGATCCTTCCAGATATTAATTATAACCAAAGCACACATAACCATACGGTACATCAGACTACGTCAGAATCTGCAATTCGATTGGCAAAGCGTTATAGTCATTGATAGATATTGAAGGTTCAGAAAATATAATATCCAGACTTAAATCCTTTGTGAATTGCTTATCTGATAATTCTAAAATTAACAAAGCGGCTAAGCGATGTGTCTTAAGAATTACAGCGGCCAAGCATACATTTACTGATCTTCAATCTAAAATTACTACGAGACAACTACTCTCATTAATATTTTTAGCAATAAATGATAAAGACTCCCTAACTTGCACCACTCAAGATGCAAAAGGACTACTTATTGAAGGTCTTTATGAAATACAACGAGGTTATAATCTATCTTATAATGGCTCAGATCAAGGCGGCCAAGACCGGCCTATTTGCACTCGGGGGGCTTTTAATAAACTGATTGAAAAACTACAAGCCATTCACCCAGGTTGTGAGATTCAATTTATTACTAACTACATGGCATCTCTCAAATTACCGATTATTGTTCGAGAAGAAGCGATACGCTACCTGAAATCCCAAGCGAGTCCAAATACCGCGAAAGACTTGCGAGAATTTTTTCGATTAATCTCGCATGTTAATGAATGCGGTATTGAAGTGATATGGGATAAAATTAAAGACAACGTAGCTGATACAATGCTTGTTGAATTTAGCATTCTTTATCAGCATGATCGGGAGAACCATTCGTTTACTAGCCTAATTGAAGAGGGTCAGTATACAGAGTTAACTGATTTAAGTATTTTCCAGGGACAATTCAAAAATCAAAAGGCTACCATCAGTTTTGCAGCCAAATCTTACGCCAATTAAGTATATTTATTTCACATGAGCCATCTTCTGAATATTTTAGTGAGCATCGGCATGATAGCCCAGAAGATCAACGAGAATATGACCAAGAGCTTTGCTTTTTTCTGCCACAATAAAATTTTTCATTATTTTTTTTAATACGCATACCAATCCTGATCGTAGCGACCTAGAATTTCATTACCATCAGTTCGTACCAGAAATAAAGCATATAGAAATCGAATGTGTTTTTCTACAGACCAAGCATATTGCATCTTATAGTCTAGACAAAACTCTTCGATCATTCAGTTATGCGTAAGTACCGCCGCATGCAGCAGAACATGTTACACAATATTTAAGACCTAAAAGTTCTGGTTTAGAACTATATCCGATTAGTTCGATAATTTTACTGTCATTCATCTTCTTATCCGAATTTAAATACCATTTTAATTATAGCACAAACACCCCAAAGTTTTTTTGATTTACTCTCAAGTATCTAATTTTAATGTATTTTTTTATTTTATCTCCCGAAAGACAGGCCTCATATCACGGCCTTAACTTTCAAAGAACATCACATTAAAAACACGGTCTATAAACAGCCGACCACTTAGAGGCACTCGAAGGTAGTTTTAGTGGTTTCCCAACACAAGAATTACCCATGAAACATACAAGCCTTATGCAAATGGCAACCTTTAGGTTGGCGCCTATTTAAGCGACTTAGTACAAAGAAGCACTTCAAACACCCTGCAGCGACAACGATTGAGCTCTAGGCCACCATTCGTTACACTGCGCAGCTCAAGACCGACTCGTAGAGCTTTAACATGTCCCATGAACTGACGTGGAATCAACACCTCGCACAAGCCATCAGCTGCCCCTACCAACTGGCAAAGCGCTGCCAATTGAGCACAGAATGGGCAGATAGTGTGCAGTCTGCATGCCAGGCGTTTCCACTGAAAGTTCCAGAACCTTATTGCCAACGCATTCAACCCGGCAATCCGAATGATCCTTTATTATTACAAGTATTACCTCAAGCACAGGAGATGATAGAGCAACCCGGCTACAGTCAAGATCCCGTCGGTGATCAAGCCGCCAATCCATTACCTGGCTTACTGCATAAATATCAAGGGCGCGTCTTACTGACACTCACAGGCAGCTGCAGCATTAATTGTCGGTATTGCTTTCGTCGACATTTTCCTTATCAAGACAACAACCCAAGAGCCGATCATCTCGAAGCCATTGAGCAATACATTCGAGACGATGACAGCATTCACGAAGTCATTCTCAGTGGTGGTGAACCCTTATTAATGAAAGATGAACCGTTACAAGCGTTGTTTGAACGTTTTGCTGCAATCCCACACGTACAACGATTGCGTATCCACACACGTCTACCCATCGCGATCCCACAACGGGTACAACCCAGTTTGATTGCCGCCCTACAAGCGACACGCTTGCAGTCCATTGTTGTTGTGCATTGCAACCACTCACAAGAAATCGATGCCCAGGTGTCAGAGGCACTGCAACAATTACATCGCTCAGGCAGTTGGTGCTTGAATCAATCGGTGTTATTAAAAGGGGTCAATGATCAGGTGGAAACCTTGGTTGCATTAAGTGAGGCACTCATGGCTGCTCGTGTGCAACCTTATTATTTACATCTACTCGATCGCGTGCAAGGTGCTGCGCATTTTGATATGGATCAACAGCATGCCATCGCACTGCACACGGCGATGCAAGCACACTTACCCGGTTATGCGGTGCCGCAATTGGTGGTTGAACAAGCCGGTCAACCGTCAAAGACGCGCGTGAGTCTGTGACAGTCTAGTGATGCGATCTGATCAATCGCTCACGGTGTTTATTAGGCTAAAACCGTGATCGAGTTATTGTCGTGCGGTCTGGGTCTGAATGATTATCATCGTCCGAATCCTCACATCACTCATGGAGCAGGAAAACTGGAGGGTGGTTCGACTGTTAAATCTTTGCCTGAGATAGGCTTATTGCCTTCACCAGTAAACTGAACCGTCGCTTTAATGGTATAGTCTGTATTCTTTTCGGCAAGTGCTTTATAAAATTCTTCTATCGCATTTTTAATTAAATCAACTTTGCCATGGTGCTTATCACCTAAGTGCACGGTAAAATTCACCTTAAGATTATCTGTAGCTGATGGGTCCTTTGCCACTTCTTCAGCCAGATGCCCTTCTGCCAATGCGAGCGCACAAGCGACTAATTGAGCGTCTTTCGGTGCACCATCTGGAGGAGTTGTTGCCTTAGCATGAAAACCTTTTTTTTGTGCCGACAGTTGTACGCATGCTGTTTTCGGACCGTCATCGCCTCTGTTAACCGTGTAATCGAATTTGCCGATGCATGATGTATCCAGACCGTCAATGAATTTTGTTCGTTCAATTGTAAACGCCTGGTCGCCAGTGCCCGCTGTTATTTCATCTGGTGATTTATGGGTATTTAAAACTTTGCGCATCTGCGTAAGTGTACCTGGATCAATAGTGTCACCAGCACTGGGGGTCGAACCTGCAACAGAAGAAGATATAGATACATCATCACCAGGAGTCTCTCGACCTGGTCGACGTTTTAGCGTCGCGCTGCCATAACCCAGCGTACTTGCATCAGGGGAAGCAGAAGCACCTGCTTTTAGTTTAACATTCAACTGATTTATGTCATCGACACCAAAGAGCGCTTGGTAATCGGCAGACGATAGATCTCGTTGACTTGACCAAAACATGCTGCTTGTTGCATTTTTCTTAAGACCACTAACATTACCATCTTTATCACACGTCAATTGCACATTAACATCTTCATTCTTTTCATTTTTGATCGCAAAAGATGCAGGACTGCTTTTTACTTTAGCTGCGGTTTTTACGGCTTCCAGGTTAGCTGCGAGACGTTGAGCCTTTACTTCTTTTTGCTTGTTAGAAATAAGAGTAACAATATAATCTTTTTCTTGACCAAAGTACCCTTTGAGATCCTCTAGGCCTATTACACTGTCGCTATCATTTGTAAAACTGTATTCATGAGAATCGTGGTCATAACTCAATGTTAAATTTATATCAGAACCACCATTTGGATCTTGAATTGTGATGACTTGTTCAGCTGTTATGCTTTCATACGTAATCTGGCTACGGAGATTATCTATGTTTTGTTTTTGGTATTGTTGTTTGTTAATTTCACTATTAATGTCAACAATAAGTTGATCACGCGTAAAATTAAAACAATCTCTGCTAAGAGCATCACCTATCGACTGATAACCATCGGCCTGCTTAAACTGAACGTCAGAAACCTTTTTTTCTTCATCAAATATTAACCGTGCATTGTAACGATTGCCCTGTGAGTCTCTCAAAACAAAAGCATGTGGTGAGACTTTATCACTTTTAGGTTTTAATGCTTCAAAAATACGTTCAACGTTACTCATATACAAACAAGTTGATACATCGGAAAATTCACGTTCATGAGGCCTGTCGTCCACTAAAGAAACTTCACCAAATGTCTTTGATTTCGGAGGAACCTCACTAAAGTCCCAATAGGTATCACCAATCTTAACCTCGCCACTGGCCTCCGATAAATCCAGAAAATGACATCCGCGAAGATCACCAGCTGTGGTATGATCATCAAACTCAACAAACCATCTACGTACTACATTAGTAGGTCCAGCTTTATCTTTTTCAACTTCTTCAACAACTGAAACTTCGGCACCCGGTAAGATTTCAGCTGTAGGTTCAACACCATCCTCAAAGGCAAGCCTGTGTGTTATATTTTGGCCTTTTTTATTTTTGATGAGTGTATAATTTTCTGGATTTGGGGCTTTTTCTCCAAAAAACACGGCAGCATTCTTAACCAACTTAAACTGTGGAATAGATGGGTCGCGTGGTCCTGCACCACTGAGTTCGCACAGGTAATAAATATCAGTTGCCACAGCTTATACCTCAAAATATCTGTTGTTAATTGACACTCATCATACAGCACCAAGCTTAAGCAAATATTAAAATTGTCAGCCATTGTGCGATATGAGTCAAAAAACCATAAAATCACCTCGTCGATCATCATTCGCCGAGCGATCCGGTGTAAAAACACCATAAATGACTCAACACCCACAGTGCAAACCTTGTGAACCAGACAGCTGTCAAAACGCCATCATGCAGAAAATACCGAAAAATCCTAATTTTTTAATATTTTCTTAAGGTTGGTGGGTTATGATAGCTCTATGGCATTTTGGACCCAAAAAACACCCACGCATGGCGTATCAACACCGCCACACCCACAGTTTAAACAGCAACAGCTGGATGAACGAGCGCATGCTATCCAAGCCATAACATACTTATACCTGTGCCCGCAGAAATTAGAAATTTGCGGTAGCTTAGAAGACAAACCATTTCTCAAATTTGTATTAGATCCAAAGTTAACAATCAGAACAACAGCAATCCATCGCCATCTTAAAGACATTGCGAAGAACTCACTCCACGATATAGACAGTAGCTCGCTTGATGCAGCTGCCTATCCGAAAGACTTATTAAATCAATTGATACAAGCACATTCTAACTTTCTTAAAGACCAAGGATTAATTCAAAAGCTTGAATTTACACCAAAGGATGATTATCTCGGTTCCTTAAAAAAACTGCGTGAGGGATTCAAACGCCCTTGCCCAACCGCGCTCACAGAACTGACTAATGCATTAGACAAACTACAGCTAGATAGCTCTCACACTCGCCCTGATTGGCAATCGATTCAGCAAACAATGGCTATTCTCAGTCTTACCACGCTACATCAAAGGCAACTCAATCGTTGGGAACAGAGAGCTAAAAAAGCAGAAACAGAGCTAAGCGGATTAACGCCAGCCTATTTATTTAACGATATATCATCAAAAATAAAGAAACTAGAAGAGCAGCGAAAGCAGCTTAAGAACACGTCATCCTCTGCCAGTGCCAGCAATCTGGAATCTAGCGCAGCCATAACTCAGAACTATCAGCACAAGATAGAGACAGTGACTAAAAAGATTGAATCACTAAGAGCGAGCCGAAATTTTCTGAAAGAAACTTTTATTAGCAATCCAAAGAGCCCTATTAAAGCCTCAGCATTAACTGACAACTCTCCCTACATCCAACAACTTAAAGCAGACTTAGAAAAACTCGAAAGCCAAACGGCACGATATACAGCCCTACATAAAATGTCCCCCTCTGACTTTGCATTAGAGCTTGCTAAACACGAACTAGCCAAAAAAAGAGGCAGCAATGTGAAGACATCGGTTAAATTAACGAGAAACCTTATGGGGGCTGAGACTCTTGTTACAGATGATGCAGAGAGGCAGGAGCAGAAGCAACAGTTAAACGAAAGAGAAATCGCAAGATTACAACAGATAAAACAATGGACCTCAAACACACCAAACCCTTCTCAAATTGACATTTACACCCCCTTCCCGGGTGCGCCTGACCAGGAATATTTAACTCAGCTAAAAACGCTTTGTGAAGACTTCTACCCAGAACACAAGGGTGAGATATCAGATACAACACAGAACCTGACTCTTACTCACACAGCATCAGCAAATGAAAAAAATAAGGCGCCTAACCGTTCTTTTCAGACCGTTACACGATACGACTATAAAACCGGTCAAATTGAATCTACCATCGAAAATACAGATCAGCCAATATCCACACAAGACCAACTCACAGCTAATATCTTTGCAACCTATGCGTATGCTTATCCCAATACTGAATTACCTAAAGAACTTAATCTGGAAGTAGCTGCAAGTTTTACACAAGACTATGTTGGCATCTTACAAACAGCACTACAAGACAGCTTAGCGAAACTGGTTCGAGAAGGTGAGAAAAAAACATTCATCGTAAAAATCAATGAATCCAACGAATTATGCGTAGAAGTTATAGGGATTAAAAGCATAAAACCCACCTTATCCAGCAGTAATGCTGATGACAAAAAAGAGCCCTCTATCGAGGTAAAGCGTACCGATGGATCAACCAAGGGCATTGCAGCAACAGGGGTAACCGGAACAGGTCCATCACTGTGGAGCACAAAAGGGCCATTACCTCCATTGACTGGAGTCAGCGTTCCTCATGAAGGCAAGGAACCAGTACACACTACAACAAAAAGAGGAAGCTTCTAATCTTCTCCACATCATGACTAACAACCGATATACCCATCGGGTCGCACCAAACAATACTGGTTGGATAGGTGTGCCAAGTCTTAGGTCATTCGAATGAATCAGTAGGGATTATATGGTATCGGAAGCACCCTGCTTACTTTTAATCAACAATACCAGTGAAACAGCACCCAGCACTAGCAGCCCTGCCAGTACATAAAACGCGGCTTGAAAAGAAAATACCTGAACAACGTAACCGACAACCAAAGAAATCACAGCAAAGAGCGCTCTGCTCACACAAGAATCCAAGCTTAATAACCCTGCTCTATTATCATGTGACACCGACTGATTGATCACACAAAAGACAAAGGGCATTTTGAATCCAAATAATAAAGCAGATAGTAAAAATAAGATCAGTACTCCTTCTGATGACACCACTCCACCAATCATCACCACACAGGTGCAACCCAAAAATAGGCCTATAAACAGTTTATCGATCGACAAACGATCCATGCAGGGCTTGACCAACAAAGATGCGAAAGCAGAACAGCTGTGATATACCAACCAAACACAGCCCATCCAATAAGGTGCTAAATGATACTGGGCAAACCATACTTGAAGCAACCAGAACATCGACAAGGTGATCGTACTGACAAAAGCAGAAAAAAGTATCACAAGACGAATAAAGCCGTTATCGGGACTCATGAAATGCTGCTTTAAAGATCGCCATTGTTCTATCCAGGCTAATTGCAGCTGTGAACCACTCCACCGAGCAGGGTAAGATGATCTAACCTCTTTCAAGCCCAAGGTGTGATACAGCAATAAAATAGCTGCGATAAGATCCAGTATGGGTAGCAAAACAATGGATAACGTATAAGCCAGACCACCTATGAAACCGGATAATCCTTCCGAAGATCGAGAATAGGCTTGAACACGTGACTCATGATGTGAATACTGTTGACGGTCACTGGACTCAAATAATAGTGCCGTATCACTACCGGAAAACAACACAAACGCCATAGCACACGCTAACTCTGCTAGAACAAACCCCAAAAAACTCGTCCAAAGCAAGAACAAACTCGCTGAAATAATTACCATGACAGCACCATAACACACACAGTGTTTTCGCCCATAACAGTCGGACAAAACA
This sequence comes from Coxiellaceae bacterium, assembly GCA_011523685.1. Taxonomy (GTDB): domain Bacteria; phylum Pseudomonadota; class Gammaproteobacteria; order Coxiellales; family Coxiellaceae; genus UBA9148. Next base: position 266,292 of record WTGG01000020.1, read on the forward strand.
CCCGCTGGCACTTCTAAAACAATCACCGCAATAGCAAATAGAGACTGTAGAAAAAAAATATTAAAGAGACTTAAACCACAAAACAGTCCATATACGATCAAAAAAGGACGAAGCGCGTGGAAGTTTTTTAAACCCGCTACACGCTTTAGAATAGCAATATTAGGAGACAACCTTCACCTGCACTATGATGGGTTGTAATGCCAATCATTTAAGTGTTCTTGAAGTCCAATCAAGTTAGCTTTGCAAGCTCCTGGGATATACCAACTACCGCGAATACTCTGAGTATCCGTATTTAATAAAAAAGCAACCTGTACAGCGTATTGCTTGACAGCGTTATCTTGATCCTTCTTTTTAAACTGATAGACCCCTGTAAATAAACGTTGTTGCTGGCTGATGTAGGTAGTGGTTAAACGCTGGTATTGCTGACTCTTGATTGATGAATCATTAGCTTTAAAAACAGGCTTATCATTAACAATTTGGTATTCAAGCTTATGGTTTAACTGCTGCTTGCACTGCTTATCGGTCATGGCATCACTCACTGATTGGATATTATAGGGTACCAAAAAAAAACTATCTGCCTGTTGATCTGATTCAGCACCTTGAGCTATCACCATGATGCTACTTATAACGATCGCTAATCCTAAAAAAACGTTTACTATTCGCATAACCAATCCTTGTGTCATTTAATCCTAGACAATTACTTTAATTGAAAAAATACAGCATCACAACTGATCTAGATAGGCCCTAATCTTTTCTGCGTCATGACTCACACAACCGATATACCCATCGGGTCGCACCAAGCAGTACTGGTTGGATAGGTGTGCTAATTCTTTAGGTAGATCCAGCGAATCGGCAGGAATGACTATAAGCCGATCGTCATCTTTGAACATCTCCTTGGCATTGCCAATATAATCAATCAAACCATGTTGCCATCCGCTGGGTATCCAGTAAGGAAATCGACTACCCGCTTGAAGATGCGCCAACCGCCCTTCTGTGACAATCGAACTATTGCAATATTGGTAAACCGTTTGACTCATAGCTGCCATGATTTTACGTTGCACTGCAGGCAACCGTGTTACGCAGGACAATACAACATTACGCAATCCTCTAATGATAGCGCTATGAGAAAAGGCTATTTTTGAGAGTCGAGTGGTCGCCGATAACACCGCTTGAGCCACTGGGCGTCGCTCTTCTTGATAGCTATTTAACACATCCTCCGATGCCTGATGTTTGATCACATACGCTAACTTCCAACAGAGATTAATAACGTCTTGCATGCCCGTATTCATACCTTGACCACCTAATGGCGAATGCACATGAGCGGCATCGCCTGCAAAAAATACTCGATGATCTCGATACTGCTCAGCTAAACGTTCATGAATCCAAAATTGTGAAGCCCACAACGGTTCTTTAATCAGCATTTTTCCGGGTAAATAACGTTCGACAATAGCACTGAATGTCGCTTGCGTAGGCTCTGCCTCTTTAAAGTCAGATGAACGACTCACTTCAGCAAGGAGTCTCACAGAATGCTGCATGGGAAATAAGGCTAATGTACACGTTGCTCCTAAGGCAATCGACATCGGGTCCAATGAATGATCCCATTCTAGCGGTGCATCAATCATAATAAATTTAAACTTCAGATCTTCGCCCACATAAGGCACATGACAATCATCACGTAATACACTGTGGTAGCCATCACACGCTAATACCCATTGCGCCTGAATATCACCGTGAGAAGAACTTAAAGTGATCCCTTGCTCTGCATCGGATAATCGATGCTCTATCGTAATACCCCGCTCGACCTCGACACCCTGATGCTCTAAGTGCGCGATCAATAAACGTTCTGTTTCACATTGAGGCACACAACACACAAAAGGGTAACGACTCTCGATATTAGAAAAATCCAGCGATGCGACTTTCTTATGATTTGAATAAACATGACCCGCCTTAACAAGATGCCCAACGGATAATAATGACTCACTCAAACCAATGATATCTAACAGTTCGATGGTACGTGCATGAATCGCCACAGCATTCGAGGTTTGCGTGGCCTCTAATTTTTTATCGATAATGCGAACAGGAATTCCGTAGTGCGTTAGAAAAGCCGCCGCAGTTAATCCAACCGGACCTGCGCCAACAATTAAAACCGGGACTTGATCTGGCATCCTTGCTCCTCATCAATTAAACCGTCAGAGTTATCGTATACAAAACGATCATCTAACACCAGAAAACCTATTGTGTGCGTGAAATTAGTCATGCTAGAGTAAATGCCGTTTTTAACCGACATGAAGAGAGAGAGAATGACTGACGCAAACATGCTGACACAGGTTGAACGCGCTCAAAATGCCTGGGCAAACGGGTTGATCGCTATTGGTGAAGCTTATCTCAAGGGTCAGGATTATCAGGCTAGCGCAGAGAAACTCATTCACACCCTTTATCACTACGACCATAACGATGGCGTGGTTCTCTTTAAACCAACCAAAGCATCAACCAATCCCTTTCGTGATACTTTCGAAGGTGCTTTATCGTATTTTGTAGGCAACAATCCAGCGTATGAAGAAGACCAAGGCTTTGCTCTCGCACCCTGGACACACATCACGTTTAAGAATCATCAAATCTACACGCATCATGAAATGATCATTGCGATGGGGCAATACACCTTCACCGATACAAAAGATCAACAGACACTGGTTGACTACACCTTTGGATATGTCAAAACAAAGAGTGGTGATTTAAAAATTATTCTACACCATTCCTCTTTGCCTTTTAGTAATTAAAACAGCGGCTGATCGTCCGAGGAAGACTCGTTGCCACCACCAAGGGCGACTGTTGTTTGATCAGGTGAGTACTGTGTAGGCGCATAAGCTTGGCGAAACGTTTCAAACATCGCATGTTGCTGACCTGGGTGAGCCAATAAACCATTCGTGGAATCAATACGCACTTGGATCAAACCAGGCGGCTCAGGCATCGTGGCTAGCGGTGTTTTTGCTAAAGCTACTCGCATGAAGTCCATCCAAATTGGCAAGGCTACCTGCGAACCATACTCATGCAAGGATGTTAAATCATCAAACCCTACCCATACCGTCGTAACAGTATGATTATTAAATCCTGAAAACCAAGCATCAACCTGCTTGTTGGTTGTTCCTGTTTTACCTGCTAAGTCACTACGATGCAAACTCTTAGCTTGACGACCCGTACCTGATTGAATCACGCCCCTTAAGGCTTGTGTGATTAAGTATGCGTTCTGCGGTGTAATCACTTGAGGCGCGAGTAAGGCAGGCATTTGCTCATCGGCAACATGACGTTGAGTCACGCAAGCCATACAAGCCGATGCTGGTGTGGCCTGAATCACCTTATCACTTGCCATATCACGAATCTCAGCAATACCGTAAGGACTCACATGATAACCACCGTTGGCGAACACCGCATAACCGGTTGCAATATTAAGCGGTGACTCGCTCGCACTCCCCAGCGCTAACGATAACGTGTGAGGCAATGAATTTTCTGGGAAACCAAAACGATGTAAATACTGCAGTGCGTAAGGAATAGTAATGCTTTGCAACAGTCGGATAGAAACCAAGTTACGTGATTGAGTTAACCCTTCTCGCAAACGCGTTGGCCCATTAAACTTCAAGTTATCGTTTTGTGGACGCCAGAGCGCGTTTTCGCCAGAGTCTTTCATCACTACCGGCGCATCATTAATAATACTAGCCAAGGTATAACCCTTAGCAAGCGCTGCAGAATAAATAAAGGGTTTAAAGTTAGAGCCTGCTTGGCGTTCAGCTTGTGTAACTCGATTAAAGTTACTTAACCGGAAAGCATAACCACCACTCATTGCTCTAACAGCACCATTCTCAGGATCCAGCGAAACAATAGCGCCTTGCACCTTTGGCACTTGACTTAAACTCAAATGACCGGCTTTAGAACGCACCCAAATCACATCGCCAACGTGTAAAACATCTTTGGCTTGCTTAGGCTTATGCCCTATCCAACCATGTTTTAATGCGGGTCCTGCCCAAGCCATGCCTGACCAAGGAAGTGTTGCCACTGAATCATCTGCTAATAATAATGTCGCAGACTTTTCCTGCAGTTCTGTAACAACTGCAGGCTGCAAATCGTTGATAGGTTTAATGTCTGCCAATACAGCTAGCCCTTGATCATGTAATGTTTGATCATCCTGTGACAACTCTTTTATATGTTGAATAGGGCCACGATATCCATGACGCATCGAGTAAGCATCTAAGCCGTCTTGTAATGCCTGATTAGCGGCTACTTGAAGGTGAGCGTCTAAGGTTGTCGTAACCTGCAAGCCCATTTCATCGAGTTTTTTGCCATATCGCTTCAGTAATGTTTGATGAATCCACTCTGAAAAATAGGGAGCATGTACTGCAATACTTTGACGATGATAAGCAGCTGTTGCTGGCGCAGAAGACGCTTCATCATACTGCTCTTGTGTAATATAACCGACTTCTAACATGCGCTGTAAGACATGATTACGTCGCACCACAGCCTGCTTTGGACTCGTAATGGGATTCGTCCTAGAAGGGGCTTGAGGCAAACCTGCCAGCATGGCCATTTGTGGTAATGTTAATTCATTAAGGGGTTTTCCATAATACACTTGCGCTGCCGCAGCAACGCCATAAGCACGATGGCCAAAGTAAATTTTATTCAAATATAATTCTAAGACCTTGTCTTTACTTAATGCATGATCAATCTTAATCGCCAACAGAATTTCATTGACCTTACGACCATAGGTTTTTTTACGTGATAAAAAGAAGTTACGCGCCACTTGCATCGTGATAGTACTTGCACCCTGAACTTTACGACCACTGGCCACAACAGCCACTGCAGCTCGCGCAATACCAATAAAGTCGACACCCGGATGGGAATAATAACGTGCATCCTCAGTAGCTAATACGGCATGAATAAGGTCTTGTGGAATTTCATCGATACTGACAGGTATACGACGCTTATACCCATACTGCGCAATCAGTTGATGGTCTTTATCATAGATACGTGTTGGCACCTGCATGTGCATATCACGCAGCTCAGCGACACTGGGTAGTTGTGACTCCAAGAAGACCAACAGAGCTAACATTAAAATGCCTAATGTGATGACCACACTCAAGCAAGCAGTTGATACTCGCCCTAAAAACTGTCTAACTCGAGCCATAATCCACCCAATAAACGCATAAAAAGTACGCACAGTATATTTTTTAGCTAGTCCACTTGCAAGCCATACCATGGCTCAAATAGCTGATCAAGCACTATATTTACCCCGTTTTTACCCCTGTATTGAGACAAACAGTCAAAGCGGTATAGTAAGTCGCATCGGGTCAAATAAAGAACAGTATGCGATATCGAACAACACATCACCTGGGGTTATACCTCACTCCAAACATTCTATATGGAACCACCCTCTCGCGGCATCGATCTGGCAACATTCTAGAACAATCACATCATCAAATGACCCTCAACGATGACCCAATACCGTTCATGTCAGCCTTGTCACAACACAAGACAACCAGCAAAGTACGTTGCCATGTCACACTCAACCAGGAGTATGTCCACCAACAAGTCCTATCCATAGACACCCCGCTCCCAGCCGTCTATTTGCCGAAATACCTTGAACATCACAGCATCACATTATTTCAACACGCCTGGGAATCACTCTATTGTGACTATTTGCCCATCCAAACAGATTCAGCAACATCAACCTACCTAATCAGTGCTTGCAAACAAAGCATTGTTCAAGAGCACCTTAGCTGCAACCTTCCACCAAAACACCGGCTCGCTACATTACAAATAGACAGCCTGTGTGGTTTACACCTTAATCTACTGAACAATCATTCACGAACGCCGCCCTATACCATATTGTATTGTGACAGCATGCAACTGACTCACTACCAATTCACCACGGATAACATCAACTTCTATGAAACATACTCCGTTACTAAGGGGTATGACCACCTTATCTCTAAACTACAAGAACAACTCACTCAAGCAATCGACACTCTATATATCACTGGACCTAACGAACAGCTCTATCATACTTTAATCGATCAATTATCTGATTCATATTCACTGATACCACTCCACGAAGCATTAGCGCCGCAAATCACGCTGAATCAGAATAACCATACTCAACGACATCACGAACTCATAACCACGCTTACAGCCCTAACATCGCGATCATATGCATGTTGATGAACCTACTGCCTCACCGCTCTTACCGTGCAAACCAACGTTGCAAACGACAAGTCATAACATGTTTTATGATAGCCATAGCACTGTCCATACTGGCCCTGTGTTTTCGGCACCACTTACAACAAGCGACACAACTCAATCAGCAGCGCACCCTAAACTACCAGCAGCTTGTTAAACATTTGCAACGTCAACAAGACTATCATCAATGCAGTACCATACGCTCTGTGTTATCACAGCAATCTGCTATTGTGAAAAGGTTTAAACAACAACGCTGCTTAACACAACTATTCCCTCAAGTGACTCAACTCATACCAACGAGCATCACCCTCACCCGTCTAGCACAACAATCCAATCAACTCATACTCACAGGTCACAGTGCCTCAGCAAAACCCATGCATCAGTTAATCGATAAACTCAACAAGCTCACCTCATTAACACACTGTGAAATGAATTCTATCAACCATGCCATGCATTTAAATCAGTTTGACTTTGAAATACACGGCGAAATAACCTGCCTGGATAAAACCACATGACACTGAATCAGTTATGGGTAATAACACGACATCCTGTTGTATTAGTCACAGCAACAACTCTCTATATTGTCTTGTTTTACCTCAACCTCTGCTACCCTGAACAACGACACTGGCAACAGAGTCAATCTCTATTAAAAGAAGCACAACAACACTATGATCACCAACATAATGAATGGAAACAGTGTCAACATCCCCTGAATAAAAACACTCAACCATATCTATGGTCCTACTTAAATCATCAGATCCATTCGCCATCTGCTGCCAATCAAGCAGAAGAGTTACTCAGCTATTTTCATTCTCACCACGTATCCATTGAACATTACAGTACCGTTGAACCATCCTCACAACACCAACAACATGCCCTCTATCGTGTCTGTGGAAAATACCCTGATATCAAACGCACGCTTGTCGACTGGACAAAACCTCCCTTACAAGCATGGATACAGACTATAAATATTCAACATTGCCCTGAAAAACACTCACAACTGCAACTCACACTGCTTCTGGAGAATGCTCATGATTAAACACTATACGATGTTAATCCTCTTGTTGGTTACCTGGATCAGCTATGTCCATGCCAGTGATAATCCCTTTATGAATGCAACACCATCATCTGAAGATACGTCCGTCACCTTACATGCCTTTCATTTGCAATATCTATCAACAGAAACACTGATGGCATTACTCACTGACAAGCAGGCTGCTTGGACTTCATCACAAGCTAAACTCAGCCAATCCATTCAAACGCATACTGTCTGGGTAGAAGACGATGCAATACACTTATCCAAGATCAAACAACTGATTAACAATATGGATAAACCCTCTCAGCAAATTCGCATTCAAGCTGAACTGATGACGATTAACCACCACAAAGGGCAATCACTGGGTGTGCAATATGGCACCGGAAGCAGTTCTCGCAAAATCCCCTCGAACAGCAAACCGAATACCTTTCTTATTCCGCTGTTTACATTAGCTGACAACACTCAACTCAACATGCAATTACAAGCATTACTCGAACATGGCGAAGCCACCATGGTTGCTAACCCTGAACTGATAACACTGGATCAACACACCGCAACGATTGAATCTGGTCAAGAAATCCCCTACCAACAGGCCACTAGCAGTGGAGGAACCAGCGTGACATTTAAAGATGCTGCCTTAAAGTTAGCTGTCACACCCACGCTACTGCCTCATCATCGTATTCGTCTAGATTTACAACTAAATCAAGACACGGTCAGCAACTTACGTATAGCAGGAGCACCAGCCATCACTACGCAACAATTAAAAACCACACTCATACTACATGATCATGACACGTTAGCTCTAGGGGGCATCACCACTCGACAGCACTCCAAGCAACATCACAGCATTCCAATCCTTCATAGCCTCCCATTGATTGGCCGGCTATTTAAAGACCAACAACATTCACAACAACAAGATGAACTATTGATCTTACTCACACCACATATTCAATCAGATTCATAATAATTGTTCTTGCGGCTTGCTCTGTTACAATAGGTATCATGATGACAAATGAAGTAAGTTATGCCACACAAGAATATTTATCTGATAGGACCTATGGGAGCTGGAAAATCCAGTATAGGCCTACAACTCTCCAAAATTGCCAAACTCCCATTCTTTGACTCTGACCGAGAATTAGAAAAACGCGCCGGTGTTGATATTGACTGGATTTATGACATTGAAGGGTCAAGAGGACTCCATGATCGCGAACGAGAGACACTATTAGATCTTATGCAACAACATCCCATTGTCCTATCGACAGGCGGTGGCTCAGTGGTTATACCTGAAGTGTTTGATCAACTCAAAGCTTCTGGGATTATCATTTACCTCAAGGTGTCATTTAAAGCACAACTACAACGCACAACAAGACGCCCTCAAGGTCGCCCTCAACTAGGTGGAGATGACCATAAGGAAAAGCTAGAGCTCTCAAATCAACAACGAGAGCCCCTGTATGAAGCCTTAGCAGACCTGACCTATTTAGCATCACAAATGACGCCCAAGTCATTAGCAAAAAGGATTTGGCGTGATATTCTACAATTGAATAACAAAACACTATAACAAAGTAGCGTTCTAATTTACCCCTAGCATCTGTCGACCAGTATCAGATAACAAACCAGATAGCTTGTCTGTTGGAATGGTCACACTGATTTGTCCATCTGAATATGGAGCCACTTGAGCTTCACTAAAAAACAACGTCAAACCATCTTGTGCTAACATCCAATACTGAAAGTTTTTAGCGACAGGGCTTGTTCCCTCCATTATCATCGTTTTATTCGATAACGACTGAGTCAACAATTGTTCTCGACTAGATTGGCTGAGCACTTTTAGAAAAGCAACATCCGAACGAAATAAACTCGATAATGCAACCATTGATTGCGTCTTCGTATTATAATTAGCCGTGAACAACGTATGGTAAGGGTGCGCAGCTGGAACAGAATAACCTTCATAGTGAATAACAACACTAGTAATCCCAGCATTCTCATACACTGAATAATGAGAGTTCAAAGTATTTTTCAGTGGCGGCTCACCATCACTAGACTGATCAACTCTACTTAACTTAGCTTGAGCGCCTTGAGATAACAGGCGAGAAATCTCATCGTTTTTCGAGCCAGTGATAGCCTGATTTAAACCTGCATAGATTGAGTCAGGTTTAAATTGAGGTAACTCTAAACTTAAATTATAACCTACACACACTGTTGATGACTGATTAATGGCTTGCGTGGAATAATTCGCTACTGCCTTATCGGCACACCAAATAGCAGGCACTACACATAACCCCAAACCTAAAACACATCCTTGATAAAATGACTTCATCAGTAACATACTCCTTATACCAGTTACACCAATAACGTTACTCACAATAACATGATTATGATTAAAAAAAAATCCAGAAGGAATCAATGAAAACTTAATTGGTTGATAACCGAGCCTTGTAAAACTGAAGGTGTTATAGACCAAGCCAGCGTCTCATCCTTTGATAGGTAATACCCGACTCGGTTATCGATAATTATCGTATCTCAAGGTGCAGGATTGCTATGTAATCCATATCGCAAAAGCGCAGCAGTCATCTCCTAACAGTTTGTAAAAGTGATAATAGATTGACCGAAGCAGAACATAAAAAAAACAAATCACGGAAAGCACCCAGTAACAAACATGAACTAGATAATGATTAACCATTACTCTTTAATATAAGTACAAACGGCATAGACATCTACCCATTGACAACCTACCGCACTTCGTCATACAACAAACAAACCACACCCCATATAGAAATAAAAACAACACTTGTCTAATCACTATATTCGCAAAGCTTCCGGAGGAGCCTGGTCATCGACATCAGTCAAATCATTACGAGAATAACAAAGAGGGATTACACATCCTGAGCCCACCAATACTAATATTTTTTTTGCAACTCCCTCTGCGTAGTTTGCCATCTTCTTTGCATGAGCAACTTGACCTTTACCATAAGTTCGAAAAATCATAAGACTTTCATAGGTACTAAGATCACAACAAGAATCACCCTTAGGAGAAGTCGAAGGCAATGAATTTTCAAATTCATGAACTTGAACTAATAAAAAGGCTAATAAGCGATTCCAATCAGAACGAGCATGATCTTTCACAGCTTCTGAATGACTCTGAGAGAGATCACTGATCGATTGATCACTAGAAACAGGACTCAAACCATCTCCATCGCCACTGTGTGAAAAATCAGTTGCCGATTCACGAGAAGGTAGACCACTACCCGGCTTGGCACTAAAGTATTTTTCATTAACAAACTGAATTAAATCACTTTCTGAATATCCATGCTTATTCAATGCGCACAGTATTTTTTTAATCAGCTTAAAGCTAATTACTGGCAAGGGATAGGTTACAGTTTGCTTTCCAGAAATCGTAATATAGGCATCTGTGATCTCAGATAATGAAGAAAGGATCCGAGGGTTATATTTCCATATATTATGTTGTGACGAAACCAATGATGGATAAGAAGACCAAAAGCTTAACAGAAACCAAAACGGCAAGGCAAGGTCAGTATCATACCCCGTTACTGAGACTAAAGCCGTTGCTTGTTGTAATAAATTTACCAATGCATCCCACACATTTAAACTATACTGCAATCTATCCCGTAATTTATAAATAGGAATCGGTTGAAAACAAGGTTTATGATTTTCAAAAATAATCCCAATCATATTCCCATCACGAAGCTTATTTTTAAAATCCTGATCTTGACCTTTAACGCTCGAGTCCACCGTGTCAGATGAGCGCATTATTTCGCGAACACCACTTCCAGCAATTGGAAATGATATCGTCATCATAAACAGTAGCGCTAACATGCTTTGAATAATAATTTTATAAGTCTCAGGTATACTGTTTTCAATACTAACATCAGAAACAAATATTGAAGCCAATACATCTAGAGTGTAATAAAAAGTTGCATTAGCATTAAATATAGTAATACAGAACTGAGAAAAAACGGCTATAGTTACCGACATCATCTTCATCCAGTCCTGCTTTAAATAATCAAAAAATTGACACACTGCTCCACATGCCGTTAAGAGACGATCATAATACTCCTCACCAGATCGATACTGATAGAATGTATTTGCAACACAAGAAGATAAAATTAAGGAAGCAACAACAATTCCATCATCAATTTCGTTACCATCACTTTCTACAATACGAGACAAACAACGGTACAAAAAACCAAAAACAAAAAAACCTTGCACAATGGTTGTCATGAATACAGCGTTATTAAATTGATTCACTCGATCTTTTTTACCAGCAACATCTGAAGAAGAGTCAGAACCAGAAGAGACCTTACTATTAGAAGAGAAATCATTTAGCAAAGCATTAATTAAGCCAATCTTTTGCTTTTCATACCGAGTCCAAAAAGTTTGAATAGAGTCAAATAAAGAAGAAACTAAAATAACTCCAAACCAAAGATTAGTTACATTGATGCCAAATAACTTAAACAGGGATTCACCATAAAAGACATCTTGAGTAAAAGTCGATAATGATTTTAAAAACAGGCAAACAGCAGGAAAATATAAAGAGGCACGAAAATGAAAGTTAGTAAAAAAATCATTATTAAAGATATAACCATTATGATTCAACATCCCATCAAGCACACGATGGCGATTACTATAAGAGTGATAACGGATTAAGCTTCCTCTATTATCAACTCCGTCAGGTAACGCAAAATAAAATTGGCCGCCTGTGACATCAAAAGTGACATGATTTTTATATTCACAGCTATCATCTTTTGGTAAGAAATTGATAGCGCGAAGATCTCTACTAATTTCACAGTGGCCTGCTTTCGACAAAACACGGAACAAATGAATACCATAATGAAAGGGTATCATAACCCAGTCATCGTCAGATTGAGCTTCAACATCAAAAGTGTTCGTCACATCTTTCGAAACATTGAGTTGAGTTAATTTCCATTGTTTAACAGATTCAAAATAATGACGTGTTTTTGATAAGCTCAATTCATGAGTAGAGGTAATGCCTTCTATTTGAGCTTCATGTAATTGATCTTGAATTTTAACTTTAAGAGCATTAAGTGAATGTCGAGTTAAGGCAAAATCTGATGGTAACGCAGCATTTCCCTCAAATAAAAAATAAATAGGGGGGAAATCAACTGAAACATACTGAGAATTTGGCTTCCAATCTTCAATTCGTTGACGAATTTCATAAATACTGCTTTTACCCAATAGTTTGAATTGTTGAATGTCATTACCAACCAAGGGAGTGACTGTCGATGTATCAACAGCAATATATTCAACTGTAGGCACGTAATGACAGACAAGTGGTTCTAATGAAGAAGCGCTATTACTTCTCGTAGAAATCTCATCAATAGAATGTTCCGTAAGAAGGGGGTCATGTAATGGGCTTTTTGTAACTTCTGAATTACCCATTATCACTTCCTTTAGAGGAAATAACGAAATGCGATACTCGTACCATGAAAGGCTCCGATCAAAAAGATACCAACGCAATAGTACAGTATGTTTATTAAAGTAGTCTTAAATTTATAAACTTTTTTATGAGTAATTACTGATCATAAAAATACTAAATTATAGTGAAGAATTCTAAAGAGATGCTGATAAATTGAGATGCACTTATTAAAAAAAAAGCGACCAAAAGGTCGCTTTTTGAACATAATGCTAAAAGAGTTTAGACTTGATCACGACGATCGGTGATTTCAACATAACACATCTGAGCATTATCACCAGCGCGATAACCACACTTTAAAAGACGCAAATAACCACCAGGACGATCTTGGTGACGAGGACCTAGTTTTGTAAATAACTTTGCAACTGCAGCGTCGTCACGCAGACGAGCGAATGCCAAACGACGATTAGCAACGCTATCGTTTTTAGACAAAGTAATCAGTGGCTCTAAGAATCGACGTAATTCTTTTGCCTTCGGCGTTGTCGTTTTAATCAGCTCTGATTGAATCAAGGAACAAGCCATGTTGCGATACATAGCTTTTCTATGAGAACTATTTCTATTTAGCTGGCGACCAGCAATACGGTGATGCATAACAAACCCCTACAATAATTAGTTAGAAAGCTCTTCTGGTGGCCAAACATCGATGACAACACCAAGGTTTAGCCCACGTTGAGCTAAAACAGCTTTAATTTCAGTTAATGACTTTTTACCCAAGTTAGGTGTTTTCAATAAATCATTTTCACTACGCTGAACAAGATCCCCGATGTAATAGATATTTTCAGCTTTTAAACAATTAGCTGCACGAACAGTCAGCTCAAGATCATCGACAGGACGTAATAATAAAGGATCAATATCACTAGAAGCATCTGACTGAGATGAGACAGATTGCTGCTGAATATCAGCAAAAGCAGATAGTTGAAACTGTAAAATAGTAGCTGCCTGACGGATAGCAGCCTCTGGATCTAATGTGCCATCAGTTTCTAGATCGATAATTAATTTGTCTAAATTAGTACGATTTTCAACACGAGTATTTTCAACCTGATAAGCAACGCGCTTAACCGGTGTGAAAGTCGCATCTAACTTAAGCGTGCCCAAAGTTGCAGGCTCATCATCCGCATTTAGCATACGAGTTAATGCAGGTTGATAGCCCATTCCCACCATAACTTTTAAAGTCATATGGAAATCAATTTCTTGTGTTAAATGACCGATCAAGTGATCAGGATTTGCTATTTCGACATCGTGCTCTAACTCAATATCTGCAGCAGTGATCGGGCCAATGGTGTTCTTTTTCAAGGTCAACGTGACTTCATCACGATCATGACACATAAAAGCGATGCCTTTTAAGTTCATCAGAACGTCAATGATATCTTCACGCAAGCCAGGCAATGAAGAATATTCATGATCAACACCCTCGATAGAAACTTCAACTACAGCGGCACCAGGCATGGAAGATAATAAGATGCGACGAAGTGCATTTCCTAACGTATATCCCAAACCACTCTCAAAAGGCTCTAAAGTTATCTTTGAGTGACGATCGGAAATAACATCAAACTTAGTCGTATTCGCAGTTGGCTTACATAAATGATTCAATGAAAAAGACATAACAATTACCTCTACTTAGAATATAGCTCGACAACCAAGTTCACTTTGAACTCAGCAGGAAGTTCAGCCACTTCTGGCAGGTCCAACAAAGTACCTTTAAGGGCTTTCTCATCGGTATTTACCCATGAAACGGCAGTCCTTTGTTTAGCAAGATCCATTGCTGCTTTAATACGCATTTGACCTTTTGCCTTACTGCGGATCTCTACCACATCGTCTTTCCCTACTTGGTAAGATGGAACATTAACGACTGAACCATTTACCAAAATAGATTTATGAGACACTAGCTGACGAGCTTCAGCGCGTGTTGCAGCAAAACCCATACGATAGACTAAGTTATCTAAACGTAATTCTAATAACTTTAATAAGTTATCACCCGTTGAACCTTTTTGACGATCAGCTATTTGATAGTACTTACGAAAAGGTTTTTCCATAACACCATAGTAACGACGAATCATTTGCTTCATACGCAACTGTAAACCATAATCTGTGGTTCGACCACGACGAGACCAATGCTGGCCTGGAGTGCGTTCAAGATTACATTTAGAATCAACGCCACGCACACCACTTTTCAGTTGCAAGTCTGTTTTTTCACGACGTGATAAACGACATTTTGGTCCAAGATATCTACCCATTTATATATTCTCCACTAAACTCGACGTTTCTTTTTAGGACGGCAACCGTTATGTGTCACTGTGGTTGTATCCACAAGCTTAGTCACGGTTAAAACCGAAGAGATTCCACGCATTGCAGAATCACGTCCAGGTCCAGGTCCATTGACCATCACAGCAGCACGTTTCATTTGAAACATTTCTTTGGCTTTTGCTGCTGCTTTTTCTGCAGCTTGTTGTGCAGCAAATGGAGTTCCTTTACGGGCTCCTTTAAAACCACACTCACCTGCACTACAAGAGCACAATGCATCACCACTTAAAGTCGTGATTGTGATCAGCGTATTATTAAACGTAGCTTTAATATGAGCTACACCTTCTGAGACAATTTCGCGTTTTTTCGCCATAATCGTATATCCTAATGCATTCTAATAAAGATTAATTTCTAATCGGCTTGCGCTTTCCTTTGCGAGTACGAGCATTGGTTTTAGTCCGTTGCCCTCTAACAGGAAGCCCAGCTCTTAAACGACGGCCTTGGTAACTACCAATATCCATCTTTCTTTTAATATTCATTGATACTTCGCGACGTAAGTTACCTTCAACAGTAAACTTAGCAACTTCTGCACGAAGCAAATCAAGCTCGGCTTCACTTAAAGTTGATACCTTCGTATCAGGTTTAATACCTGAAGCCTCACAAATCTCAAGGGCTCTTGTTGGGCCAATACCAAAAATAGCACGTAAAGCAATATGGGTATGCTTGTGCATTGGAATGTTAACACCGGCGACACGTGCAGCCATAAAAGTCTCCAATCATTATATTTAAACGCTAATTCGATCTAATTAGACCGAATATTAACCAATTTATGTGATTTTTAGTTCACACTCTTATACATTTGGTGGGTATCACCAAAAAATTAGGCTAATTATCAGATGATTAGCCCACAATCGCCTCTAACTTATTGATAAATATCTAATAAGACTAGAAACTAACCTTGTCGTTGCTTGTGTCGTTTATCTTTACAAATAATACGAATCACACGATTACGACGAACAACTTTACAGTTACGGCAAATCTTTTTTACAGATGCTCTTACTTTCATAATTTTTTCCCAGTTAAACGCCATACCCCGACACGAAAGGCCGATAGTATGCCATAAAAGTTATATATACGCTATCGAATCAAGCCAATATTAGAGCCCTTTCGACGATTTTTCATGATGGAATCATATTGATGACTCATCAAGTGAGCCTGAACTTGAGACATAAAGTCCATCAGAACCACAACAATAATTAAGATTGAAGTACCACCGAAATAAAATGGTACATTCATAGTTAACATTAGAAACTGAGGAAGCAATGAAACTGCCGCCAGATATATTGAGCCTACTAATGTTAAACGTGTCATGACCAAGTCAATGTATTTAGAAGTTTGTTCTCCTGGACGAATACCAGGAATAAATGCACCAGACTTTTTCAAATTATCAGATGTTTCTTTAGGGTTAAATACTAGAGCGGTATAAAAGAAACTAAAGAAAATAACAAAAAAGGCGAACAAAATAATATAGCCAGGCTGGGTAAATGATAGCGCTAAATTCACATTACGCAACCACTCAAAGCCAGGCGTAGTCGACATAAATTGAGAGATAGTTGAGAAAAACATCAAGATACTTTGAGCAAAGATTGGTGGAATAACACCCGCCATATTAATCTTAAGAGGTAAGTGGCTTGATTGGGCAGCATACATTTTCCGCCCTTGTTGGCGTTTAGCATAATTAATAGCTATTTTGCGTTGAGCTCTCTCAAAAAAGACAATCAACATAACAACAGCGATGACAAAGAGGATAAGGAATAATAAGGTTAATCCTTGCATCTGGCCCTGGCGTACTTGTGTCACAACCTGTGAAACAGCAGACGGGAATCGAGCGATAATACCTGTACAGATAATTAAAGATATCCCATTACCTATTCCTCGCTCAGTCATCTGTTCACCTAACCACATTAAGAACATAGTTCCCGTGACTAGGGTAATCGTAGAACTAATATAAAAGGCGATGTTAGGGTTTAATACGATTCCATTACCAACCAGCCACTTTGATATAGCCATGGCCTGCAAAATTGAAAGCCCTAATGTGCCATAACGGGTGTATTGGTTCATTTTTCGTTTTCCAGCCTCACCCTCTTTTTTGAGTTGTTGAAGTTGAGGAGAAATCGAACCAAACATTTGAACAATGATCGATGCGGAAATATACGGCATAATAGATAACGCGAAAATTGTCATTCGACTTAATGCGCCACCAGAAAACATATTAAACATCCCAAGGATGCCTGATTCATGCTGCTTAAAGAAGTCTGTTAACTTAGTGGGGTCTAAACCAGGAATAGGGATAAAGCTTCCTAAACGAAAAACTAATATCCCTAAAAGAACAATAAATAGACGTTTTTTTAGCTCTGCTAAACCGCCTGATGCAAGTTGACCGCCAAGATTAACACTCACGTTTATTCCTCGATTTTACCACCGGCAGCAATAATCGCTTCACGAGCACCTTTAGAAGCGGGAATTCCTTTCAGTGTGATTGCCTTATCAATAGTGCCTGATAAAAAAACTTTGACTTGAGTTGTGTTTGCATAGATCAACTGTGCTGCATGCAAACTTTTCATATCAACAACATCACCAGGAACTTGGTTTAATTCACCCAATCGTAGCTCAATGGAAGATAATGCTTTGCGAGAACGAAAACCAAACTTAGGAACTCGACGTTGCAAAGGCATTTGTCCACCTTCAAATCCAACCTTGTGATAACCACCTGATCTTGAATGCTGACCTTTGTGACCACGGCCACAAGTTTTACCTGAACCTGAGCCAATACCACGACCAACGCGTTTGGCGTTCTTTTTAGAGCCTGGAGCTGGTGAAAGTGTATTTAATTTCATTGAACTTCCTCTACTTCTAACAAGTATGACACTTTGTTGATCATTCCACGCACACAAGGCGTATCTTCCAACTCAACAACGTGATTCATTTTACGTAAGCCTAGACCTTTGACGCATTCTAGGTGACCCTTTTTACGTCCATATTTACTTTTAACTAATTTTACAGCTATTTTATTACTTGAACTCATGCTGATTCCCAAATTTCTTGTACTGATTTACCACGTTTTGCCGCGATAGATTCAGGGGTTGACATAGATTGAAGTGCTCGAATAGTAGCACGAACAACATTAACAGGATTTGTAGATCCTAGGCATTTAGCCAAAACGTTTTCAACGCCAACAACTTCAAAAACAGCACGCATAGCATTACCAGCAATAACACCGGTACCTTCAGAGGCTGGAACCATAATGACTGTGCTTGAACAGTAACGTTTTTTAATTTGGTGATAGAGTGTATTACCATTTAACTGAATGGTTACAATATTTCGGCGAGCATTTTCAGTCGCTTTTTGAATCGCAGCAGGGACTTCACGAGCCTTACCAAATCCAAAACCTACTTTCCCGTCTTTGTCACCTACTAATACCAATGCAGAAAAACGAAAAATACGGCCACCTTTTTCAACTTTTGCAGTTCTGTTAACTTGAACTAACTTTTCAACAAAACCATCTGTTTGTGTGTCTGAACCAACATCATACATAGTTATCTACCTTTCTTTCTAGAAGTCAATGCCACCTTCACGGGCAGCTTCTGCTAATGCCTTAACACGACCGTGGTATTTAAAACCAGATCGATCAAATGCCATTTTTGTTAAACCTGCTTCCTTTGCTCTTTTTGCAATTAGAGTACCTACTTTTTTAGCTGCAGCAATATTACCACCGTAAGATAACTCTTCTTTAAGCGCTTTATCCGCAGAAGAAGCAGAAAACAATACTTGATTGCCTTCAGCAGAAATTACTTGAGCATAGATATGCTGTAGAGTTCTATGAACACAGAGACGTGGGACGTTCAAACGACGGATATGCATCCGTGTGGATTTACCACGACGCTGGCGTTGAGTTTTTTTAGTTTTATTAACAGCCATTATTTTTTCTTACCTTCTTTGAGAATTATTTGTTCGTCATCGTAACGAATACCTTTACCTTTATAAGGTTCTGGTGGACGAATCGCACGAATATTAGCAGCGACTTGCGCCACCTTTTGCTTATCACAACCTTTCACTAAAATTTCAGTGTTACTAGGTGTCTCAATCGTAATACCTTCTGGGAAGTCGACAGTTACAGGATGTGAAAAACCCGCAGTAATGTTTAAGACCTTACCCTGGACAGATGCACGATAACCTACACCAACCATTAACATTTTACGAGTAAAGCCTTGGCTTACACCTTCAACCATATTACTAACCAATGCACGCATGGTTCCACTCATAGCTTTTGCAGCTTGAGATTCTTCTGTAACAGAGAAAGTTATCTCATTATCTGCAACTGAAGCACTAACTAATGAATGAATAGCTTGTGACATTTCACCCAATTTACCTTTTACAGTTAACAAAGCGCCACCCAATGAAACATCAACACCTTGAGGTATCACTACGGGCTTCTTTGCAATTCTACTCATTGCCATGATAGTTCCCCTAATTCACGTAACAAAGGACTTCACCGCCTTTGCCATCTTTAATTGCTTGTGTGTGTGTCATAACACCATTGGAGTTAGATACGATTGCGACCCCCAAACCTGACTGTACTCCAAAACTTTTTCCGTATTTCTCTAAGTCAGATTTTGACATGTAAACTCGTAAACTCGGCTTACTGACACGTTGTATAGAATCAATAACCGCATCACCATTATAATATTTTAAATTAATGGTTAAGGTGCGATCTGCTTTTTCGCCAGCTTCTTCCCAACCCGATATATAACCTTCAGACTGTAAAACATTGGCAATGGATGCTTTTAATTTTGAAGCAGGCATTGAGACGGACTTTGAAAAACGCTGCTGTGCATTTCTAATTCTTGTTAGCATGTCAGCGATAGGATCTTGCATACTCATAAATGGATTCTCACTCTTTTAATTCTAATTACCAGCTAGCCTTACGCACACCAGGAACATCACCACGCATTACAGCTTCTCTTAGGCAAATGCGACATAAACCAAACTTTTTATATGTACCTCTTGGACGACCGCAAGAGTTACAACGAGCACGTAAGCGGGTATAACTTTTAGTGCGTGTTTTCTGAAGCTTAGTTTGAGCTTTTTGTTGCTCTTCAAAGCTTCCGTTTTTTGCGATATCTCTTAACTTTTCACGATTTTCAAAGTTAATTTCAACAGATCGCTGTTTCTTTAATTCTTTATCGATAGCACTTTTCTTAGCCATGTCTCACCCTTAATCTTTTAATGGAAAACCGAAAAACTTAAGTAGTTCTTTGGCTTCATCATTGGTTGCAGCACTTGTGGTTATTGTTATATCCATACCACGAATTTTATCAATCTTGTCATAATCCACTTCTGGAAAAACAATCTGTTCTTTAATACCCAGACTGTAGTTTCCTCGACCATCAAAAGATTTTGGATTTAAACCCCTGAAGTCTCTGATACGAGGTATTGCGATAACAATCAGGCGCTCAAGAAATTCATACATACGAATGCCGCGCAAAGTAACCTTACAGCCAATTGGCCATTCTTCACGTACTTTAAATCCAGCAATCGATTTGCGTGCTTTTGTAACAAGTGGCTTTTGGCCTGCAATGATTTGCATGTCTGCGACAGCCTTTGAGATGACTTTTTTATCACCCACTGCTTCACCAACACCCATATTAAGTGTGATTTTTTCAATCTTTGGAACTTGCATGACACTCTTATAACCGAATTTTTCAGTCATTTGAGCGATGATAGAATCTTGATATTGTTGTTTTAACGCTGCCATTTTTTTACCTTTATACGTCGATCACTTCGTTCGTTGATTTATAGAACCTAACTTTTTTTCCATCGTTAAGAATTTTAAAGCCAACTCTGTCAGCCTTGTTAGTTTCTGGATTTAGGATAGCAATATTTGAGAGCTGAATAGGTGCTTCTTTCTCAATTATTCCACCTTGTACATTTGCTTGAGGGTTAGGCTTTTGATGTTTTTTAACCATGTTGATTCCATCAACATAGGCACGCTCACCCACAATTTTAGTGACACTACCAGTACGACCCTTGTCCTTACCAGCAATGACAATTACTGTGTCATTTTTTTTAATTTTTTGCATTACCATGACTGTTATTCCAATATTAATTAATTACAAAACTTCTAACGCAAGAGAAACGATTTTCATGAAGTTTTTAGATCTAAGTTCACGCGTTACAGGCCCAAAGATACGTGTTCCAATTGGCTGATCTTGATTATTTAATAAGACCACTGAGTTGCCATCGAAACGGATCAGTGAACCATCTGTACGACGAACGCCCTTACGGGTACGGACAACGACAGCCTTCATGACATCACCTTTCTTTACCTTAGAACGAGGCATAGCTTCTTTAATACTGACCTTAATAACATCACCAATACCAGCATAACGGCGCTTAGAACCACCTAGCACCTTAATACACATCACGCTTTTCGCACCGCTGTTATCAGCAACATCCAGTACAGATTGCATCTGAATCATGATTTTTCTCCAAAAAAATTACAAAAAATGACTACACGTCAGATTTTTTGCGAATATCTATTAATTTCCAACTCTTCGTTTTTGACAAAGGTGCACATTCTTGAACTACAACGAGGTCACCGATAGCAGCTGTATTGCCATGATCATGAGCATGCACCTTAGTAGAACGTTTAATAAACTTACGATACTTAGGATGCTTTACACGTCTCTCTACCATTACAACGATAGTATCTTGCATTTTGTCACTTGTGACTGTACCCGTTAAAGTTCTGGGCATTGAATTAGTTTCTGTTGTCATTATTTATTCTCGTTTAATAGGGTTTCTATACGAGCAATATCACGTCGATACTGCTTGAAAAGATGCGGCTTAATAGCCTCACCCATGCCTTTTTGCATTCTCAAAGCAAATTGTTGACTCTGTAATTTTGTCTTTTCAGCTACCAGCGCTTCTGGTGAAAGTGTTTTTAAATCTTTAAGACTCATAGCTCTATTTCTCTCTTAACAAATACTGTTTTTACTGGAAGCTTAGCTGCGCCACGTGCAAATGCTTCTCTTGCAAGCTCTTCGCTCACGCCACTAACTTCAAAAAGAACGCGACCCGGTTGAACTAGGGCTACCCAGTATTCAACATTACCCTTACCTTTACCTTGACGAACCTCTAGAGGCTTCTTAGTTATCGGCTTATCCGGGAATATTCGAATGACAACTTTACCACCACGCTTAATGTGACGAGTAATAGCACGGCGAGTTGCTTCAATTTGACGAGCTGTAATTCGGCCAGTTTCAATGGTTTTTAAGCCAAACTCACCAAAGCTTACGCTAGTACCACGTTTTGCAAAGCCACGATTGCGACCTTTAAAGTCCTTACGGAATTTTCTACGTTTAGGTTGACGCATTTACTTATCCTCTTTTTCCTCAGCTACAGATTCATCAGCTGCAGTAGCTAACTGGATCGTATCTTCTTTCGCTTTAACTGGTTGAACTTCACCTTTGAAGATCCAAACTTTAACACCAATGATTCCATAAGTTGTTTTAGCTCGAGCCACACCGTAATCGATATCTGCACGAAAGGTATGTAAAGGAACACGGCCTTCTTTAACCCATTCACTTCGAGCGATTTCAGCACCACCCAAGCGGCCACCACAACAAATTTTAATACCTAAAGCACCTTGGCGCATAGTCGTTTGAACAGCACGCTTCATGGCACGACGAAACATTACGCGACGCTCTAATTGCTGCGCAATGTTCGCTGCAACTAAGTGAGCATCAAGTTCAGGCTTTCTAATCTCTTCAATCGTTAAATGCACAGGAACATCGATCATTTTCTGAAGGTTCGAGCGTAAAACTTCTACATCACCACCTTTCTTACCAATAATCACACCAGGGCGAGCTGAGAAGATAGCCACTTTTGCATTACGCGCAGGACGCTCAATCTGGATGCGACTAATAGACGCACCTTTCAACTTTTTACGAAGGTATTTACGAATTTTTAAATCGGCATTCAGATAGCTTGCAAATTCTTTTGAACGTGCAAACCACTTTGATGTCCAATCTTTATTTATGCCTAGTCTTATACCATTAGGATTGACTTTTTGACCCATTAATTTTCTCCAACAACTATTTTGAATCGCCAACGACAACAGTCACATGACAAGAGCGTTTTAATATTCTGTCTCCACGACCCCTTGCCCGAGCTCTGAATCGCTTCATTGTCGGACCCACATCAGCATAAGCACGCACCACACGAAGATCATCAATGTCAGCACCTTCATTGTGTTCCGCATTAGCAATTGCTGAATCTAGAACTTTTTTAACGACCGCTGCAGCCTTTTTTGGGCTAAATCGAAGTAATGTTGATGCCTGCTCAACATCCATACCGCGGATTTGATCGATAACTAAACGAACTTTTTGAGCAGAAATATGCGCATATTTATAAGTAGCTAGGGCGTCCATTATTTTCCTCCCTTTTTAGCTTTTTTATCAGCTGCATGACCACGATACGTACGCGTGAGAGCGAAATCACCCAGCTTATTTCCAACCATATTTTCAGAAATATAAACAGGCACATGATCACGACCATTATGAACAGCGATAGTTAAACCTACCATTTCTGGCGTAACCATAGAGCGCCTTGACCAGGTTTTAATGATTTTTTTTGAACCTTCTGATAACGCAGTCTCTACCTTCTTTTGAAGATGATGATCTACGAAAGGTCCCTTTTTAATTGATCTTGATGACACGATTAATCAACCTCTCTTATTTCTTTCTACGGTCACGAATAATCATTTTATTCGTAAACTTATTCTTACGCGTTTTCTTACCTTTAGTAGGCAATCCTGTTGGCGAAACAGGATGACGACCACCAGAGGTACGTCCTTCACCACCACCATGAGGGTGATCAACCGGGTTCATAGCAACACCACGAACTGTTGGACGCTTACCTCTCCATCGAGTAGCACCAGCTTTACCCAATGATCGTAAGCTGTGCTCAGAATTCGACACCTCGCCAATGCAAGCCCGACAGTGTACTAGGACTTTACGCATTTCGCCAGACCTCAATCGCAGAATGGCATAATTTCCTTCGCGAGCAACTAGTTGAGCAGAAGTTCCTGCACTTCTGATCATTTGAGCGCCTTTACCGGGCTTTAACTCAACACAGTGAACCGTTGAACCTACTGGAATATTCTCTAAAGGAAGACAATTACCTGGACTAATCGGTGCAGACTTACCTGAAATCACCTCATCTCCAGCAGATAGTCCTTTAGGAGCAATGATATATCGACGCTCACCATCAGAGAATAATAACAAAGCAATATAAGCACTTCGGTTAGGATCATATTCAAGACGCTCAACACGTGCGACAATACCATCTTTGTTACGCTTAAAATCAATCATACGATAATGACGCTTATGACCGCCACCACGATGTCTAACAGTAATATGTCCAGCGTTATTACGTCCACTTGTTCTTTTTTTAGATGAAACTAATGGTGCGTAAGGTTTACCTTTATGTAGCTCAGGATTGACTACTTTAACAACAAATCGCCTAGCTGGCGAAGTGGGTTTAGTTTTAATTAATGGCATAATAATTCTCCTTACGATTTCACTGCAGCAACATCAAGTTCTTGACCCTGCTCCAACGTTACGTAGGCCTTTTTCCAAGCCTTGCGGCTACCTTTTGATTGACGAAAGCGCACTGACTCCGCCTTAACATTACTTGTGCATACAGAGCGAACCTTCACATTAAAGATTTGTTCAACTGCTTGCTTAATCAATGTTTTAGTTGATTCTTTTGCAACCTTAAAGACATATTGACGAGCATCACCAGAAGACATAGAAGCCTTTTCAGTGACATGCGGTGAAACTAAGACTTGGTACTGTGATAAATGACTCATCGTGACAACCTCTCTTCTAAAATTTTGAGTGATGAAGCTGTCATTAGAACGTCATCGTGTGCAACTAAATCTAATGGGCTCACTTCAGATGCTGTAACAACAGCAACATTCGGTATATTTCTAGCACTTAAGAAGATTGATTCGTCAAATTGATCAACAATGATCAATACATTCTTTAGCGAAAGATCTGTCAATGTTTTTTGAAGATCTTTAGTCTTAGGTGTATCCATAGCAAGCGAATCAATCACTTTTAATCGTTCTTGGCGCTGAAGCTCAGCGATAATTGAGGCCATTGCCTTACGATACATTTTTTTGTTGACTTTTTGATTATAGTCTTTAGGGCTTGCTGCAAATGTGACACCACCAGTACGCCAGATAGGACTACGTGATGTACCTGCACGAGCACGACCTGAACCTTTCTGCTTCCAAGGTTTTGCGCCGCCGCCACTAACAGCACTGCGATTTTTTTGAGCTTTAGTGCCTTGTCTTGCATTGGTCATATAAACCGTAAGAACTTGGTGGATTAATGGCTCATTAAAGTCTGTAGAAAAAATATCTTCTGAGACAGTCAATGTTGATGGTGTGTTACCCATTACCTGTATTTCCATTAGCATGCCCCCTTACTTTTTACTGAGTCAGTAATCACGACATAACCACCTGGAGCACCAGGAACAGCACCTTGAAGTAAAACGACATTTTTTTCTTCGTCAATTTTAACTACTTTCAAGTTTTGAGCCGTACGATTAACGTTACCCATTTGCCCTGGCATCTTCTTACCTTTGAATACACGACCAGGTGTTTGACATTGACCTGTTGAACCAATTGCTCTATGAGATAAGGAGTTACCATGGGTAGCATCTTGCATACTAAAATTATGGCGCTTAACACCACCCGCAAAACCCTTACCACGTGTAACACCTGATACGTCAACTGATTGACCAGCTTCAAACTGAGTTAAGGAAGAAGCATCTCCCAAATTAAACTCTGATAACTGATCTTCTGAGCAACGAAACTCTTTTGTAATATAACAAGCAGAAACATTAGCTTTTGCAAAATGACCCGCAGCGGCCTTATTTGCACGACTTTGCTTCTTTTCACCCACAGATATTTGTACAGCAGAATAGCCATCTTTGGCTGCTGTTTTAATTTGTGTGATGTAATTTGGTTCCACCTGTATCACAGTGACAGCTAGAGAGTGACCGTCTTCGGTGAACACTCTAGTCATTCCACATTTTTTTCCTACTAAACCCAATGACATTTTTTTCTCCGACTATTCTCTAGCCTTTACTATTCAACACTAATTTGCACATCAACACCGGCAGCAAGATCTAGCTTCATCAAAGCATCAACGGTCTTATCCGTTGGCTGATGAATATCAACCATGCGCTTATGTGTACGCAATTCATATTGATCGCGCGCATCTTTGTTAACGTGAGGTGAAATCAATACCGTAAAACGTTCGATTTTTGTCGGTAACAAGATAGGCCCCTTAATTAAGGCACCTGTTCTTTTTGCCGTATCAACAATTTCACGAGTTGATTTATCAATCAGATTATGGTCAAAGCCTTTTAATCTGATACGTATTCTTTGATCTTTTTTTACAACAGCCATAATTAATTACTCGATAATCTTAGCAACAACACCCGCACCAACAGTACGGCCCCCTTCACG
>WTGG01000013.1 GCA_011523685.1 Coxiellaceae bacterium
ATAAACATCAATATCACATTTATGAATATCCACATACCCCATCTCTTGCAACAGCTTACCTACTAATTCAATATGATCACGAGCCCTTTGATCAAAGCAGAGGTAATCACGCTTATAGGCCATCTTCTTCAGATGCATAAACGGGCACCAACGTCTTTCTAGCAATGATACAATAAACTTAAACTCAACAATCTGATGAATAATACGACAAATTGCCTTATGTTAATTACGATCAAGAGACGGGAAATTAGCATTCAACAACTCTAATAGGTTACTTTTATCTTGATGAACCATATCACTATCATAAAGATGCTGGATTACAGAATAAGGAAGATATCGTAAATATCTAACTGATTAGACCCAATTAGATAAAGGTTGCAGCAATAAAACATCGTTTGATCCAGACTCTAAAGCAGTATGTAGAGACTCTATGATATATTCAGCCACACCGTCCACCAGTGAACACCAATCACAAGAAATCTTATCCCATAAGGAAAACTTCGCTCTAGTAAAAGAAACATAATTAGAAAGTGAAGCACGAGCATGCTTAGGGTATAATAAAGAAAAAATGCTGATATAGATCATATAGATTTTGCAATAAACACTCATCAGCAGACACCTAGCGGCCCTCTATAAAAACCCATAATCTTTTAATTTGTGAAATTCCAGGATAAAAGATTCGATCAATAAAAAAAGAGCTTTCTATAGCATCATCACTAGTCATCACAGACGAAGACTGCTTTGCAAGCGAATCACAAACTGAATGTATTGTTTTATTTTTCCAGAAGATTAATCGAGCTATCATATTAGTCTGATCCTTTTATTGTATGAAATCTTCCCAAATAAGAATAAGCAATTGGCACAACAATCAATGAAAAAAATGTTCCGAATAACAACCCCCCAACAATCACCCAACCTATTTCTTGACGGCCTACCGACCCTGGTCCACTTGCAAATGCCAACGGTAATGAGCCCACAACCATGGCGACCGTAGTCATCAAGATAGGACGAAGCCTTAATGTAGCACCTTGAACAATAGCGTCTCTAAAATCAACACCTTTTTCTCGCAACTGGTTAGTGAACTCAGTGATGAGAATACCATGCTTACTGACCAAGCCAACCAAAGTAACCAAGCCAATCTGTGAAAATAAATTAAATGTTCCTCCTGTCAGCCATAACGTGAACAGTGCACCCACAAGACTTAACGGAACCGCTAATAAAATAATAAATGGGTCGACAAAGCTACCAAACTGAGCCGACAAGACTAAATAGATAAAGATAAATGACAACAACATAATCCCACTCATACTGCCTGCTGATTCAATATATTGAGCAGCTTTCCCGGAGTATTCAGCTCGAACTTTTGATGTTAATGCTTTGGGTAATAGTGAGTTGATCTTATCGATCACTTCACTCTCAGTATAACCTGGAGCTACCATACCGGTAATCGAACCTGAACGCATACGATCGAAGTGCTGTAACGTTCCTTGGCCAATCTTAGGCGTTAATGTGATTAATGAAGACAATGGCACCATGCGACTAATCGAGGAGGTATCTGAATCGTCAACTGGTAGTGATGATGCGACATAGATAGAATCTAACGCATCAAAACTCATTAATTGCTTCTTCTGCATTTGAAGAATAACTCGATAACTACTCGTACCTGATCGTAAATCAGTATAATGAATACCACTCATCATAGCATGTACAGTATCAGCAATATCTTGCATACTAACACCTAATACAGCGGCCAAATCACGATTTACTGTGAGCGCATACTCCTGAGAGTCATATTTCAAACTGGACTGTAAATCAATTATTCCAGGATAATCATTAAGCCCTTTCAGCATAGTCTGCAACGGACCTGATAAAGCTTGATAATCTTGCGCCGTCAAGAAGTTGAGCGTGATATCACTCCCTTCCTCACCATAAGCTATAATATCCGGGATGGATGCATAAGCATTCACTGCTGGAATTAATCTCAACTGCTTATTTAAATCAGCAACAACTTCCTGAGAAGTAATAGTTCTCTCACCCCAAGGCTTAAGATATAAGTAAATATTTGCCGAACTTTGATTTAACTGAGTAACAACTCCTTGCAATCCAGGCTGTTTCTTAACAATTGAAACAACTTGTTGTGTGTATTTATCGGCATAAGAAGGAACAGAACCACTGGGCGTATTTACACGCACCTTCAAAACACCATAATCTTCTTGGGGTAAAAACTCTGATGGCATTTTATATCCCAGCCAAGCACCTAGCATCCCAATGACCACAAGACTCAACAAGATCTTTATACGATGAGCAAGCGCCCATTGTAAAACAGATTGATAAATCGCTTCTGTTTTATTAAAGAGTCTTTCATTAAAAAGAACCATACGACTCGGCGAATGATTAACAGATAGCAACCTGGAGCACATCATTGGTGTTAAGGTCAAAGCAATAAACCCAGAGATCAAAACGGCTGCTGCCAATGTAAATGCAAACTCTTTAAATAGTGCTGCGGTTACACCTTGCATGAAACCAATCGGCGCATACACTGCGAATAACGTTAAGGTCATAACAATCACCGCATGACCAATTTCGCGAATACCTTTAAGTGAAGCTGCAATAGCGGACAAGCCTTCCTGAATATGTCTTTCTATATTTTCTAGTACCACTATCGCATCATCAACAACCAAGCCGATAGCAAGAACCATACCTAACAACGACATAATATTAATGGAATACCCTAACCAATTAATAACTGCAAATACACCAATCAAACTCAATGGAATAGTAAGCACAGGAATACTTGCCGACCGTAAAGAGCCTAAAAATAAAAAAACCACCAAAACCACTAACAGAACCGCTTCAATAATAGCCTTAAAAGTTTCATCGATGGAGGATTGCAAAAATTCAGAATTATCAAACATAAGCTTTGCATGCATACCAGGAGGGAGATGTTGAATAATACCAGGCAATGCATTATTAACAGCTTCAGCGACGGCAATGGGGTTGGCCGATTGCAATGGTGTTATGGTTAACATCACACCTTCTTGATTATTAATTCTTACAGGAATGTCATATAGGCTTTGTAAACCTAGCTTCACCTCAGCAACATCCTTTAGTCGAACAACCTGATTACCATTTTGCTTAACAATAATTTGTGAGAACTCATCAGCGTTCTTTAGATATGTATCCGATTTTACAGAATAGTTTCTCGTTGGGCCTCGCAATGATCCAGCGGGGAAATAAATATTATTTGTACCAACAGCCGTTTTGACATCAGAGACAGAAACACCCATACCTGCCATTTTTTCCGCATTTAACCAAATACGCATCGCGTAATTAGTTGATCCCTTTACCCCAACAGCACCGACACCTTGCAATTGTTGTAACATAGGGCGAACAAACTGCATTAAGTAATCTCTAATATCTAGTGCCTTTTTCTTATCATCAGTAAAAGCAATACCCATTAACATTGAGCCATCTTCACCGACAGAAACCACTGGCGTATCAGCGTCCGCAGGTAAATCTTGAACGGAGTCAGCAACCTTATCTCTCACCTGTGCAGCTTGCGCTTCAAGATCACCGCCTAAATAAAATTGAATGGTAATATTACTACTCGATGTAGAACTACTGGATGAAATGTATTTAATACCATCGACGCCCGCCAACTGTGTTTCGATGACCTGAGTCACTTGGCTTTCCATGAGATCAGCGCTCGCACCCTCATAAGAAGTAGAAATCGTCACAATAGGCATAACTTGCTTTGGAAAGAACAATACTTCTAGGCGTAAAAAGCCCATCACGCCGACCACCGCTAGCAACAAGCTCAATACGATTGCTAGTACGGGTTGCTCAATACAGACTTCAGAGAGCTTCATGCATGACCTCTATTGATTTCATTACTGAGCATTTGAAGATTTAGAATCCGCATCGTCATCTCCACTCAGCACTTTAATAAGACTACCATCCTGTAATTTTTGCTGACCTAAAACAACAATGGTTGCTCCCTCTTTAATACCACTCTTAATTTGAGCTTCACCACCATGTCGCGTGCCCAATTCAACATAGACTTGGCTCACTTTGTCACCAACCACCTCAAAGACATAGTAGCCCTTGACGTCTGCCAACACGGCCTGATCAGGTACAACTAACACATTATCATCAGTCCCAACCTCTTGGTTAACTTTGACGAACATACCCGGTAATAGCTTCTGATCTGGATTAGGCACTAACGCTTGCACAGTGACTGTGCGTGTAGAATCATCCACAGTGGGCGAAATAAAATTCACTGTACCCGTAAAGGTCTCATCAGGGAAAGCTCTTACACTAATACTTGCTCTCTGGCCTTTTTTAAGATCTGACAAGTAGTTTTGGGGTATGTTGTAGTTAGCTAACAGCTGCGTTTTATTCACCAAATCAACCAAAGTATCCCCTGCAGTGATATAATCACCTTGGTTGTATTTAAACTCTCCAAGAATTCCTGTAAAAGGCGCTTTTATACTGAGCTGATCAAGATCAGCTTGTTTCTCAGCTAACTCAGCTTTGGCCGTGTCTAAATTAGCACGCTGATCATCCAACTCTTGTCGCGAAATGTTAGCAATACCCTGAACGGAGAGTTGTTTATAACGTTCATACTTCTGCTGGGCAGACGTATAAGATGCCTGAGCTTTATTCACTTGTGCCTGCGCCTGCTGACTATCTAGCTGAGCAATCACATCACCCTTAACGAGCATCTGTCCATTACTAAAATTTATTTCACTGATTTTACCATCGACAACAGAACTAATGGCTACAGCCTTCATTGCCGTTAGAGAACCTAATGCTGAAATATATTGAGGAATACTGGTCAACTTAACCTTACCAACACGCACATTCCACACCGCTGTCTCTTTATCTGCATAACCACTGACTACTAGACTCATTAGCACCACAGCAAAAACGCACCGCATGACAATATTCCAATCACGCAAAAATCGACTTTTTTTCATATCAATCAGACTGTTAAATGAAGACTCATTCAGTATAAGCAGATTAATCCATGAATCCAAGGTAGACTAATAAAAAGAGACTAATAAAAATGATTATTTATCCAGGTACTTGCATCTTAGTTGTAAAAAAATTATCCTGCCTGCAACCATAAGGATAAAACCATGCCAGAAGATATTTCACACAAACTCGTCATAGGTATCTCGTCTCGTGCATTATTTGATTTAACCACCAGCAACAACATCTTTGAAGAACAAGGCATCGAAAAATACCGGGAATATCAACTGGCCCATGAAAACGATATCCTACCCCCTGGAAGCGGCTTCAACCTTGTCAGAAAACTATTAAATATCAATCAGTTTAGTGACTTTACTGAAGTCATACTTTTATCACGAAATAGCGCTGATAGCGGTTTACGCATTTTTAATAGCATTGAACACTACAACCTTGATATCAGCCGAGCAGCCTTTACCAATGGGAGTCGTCGTTACCCCTACATTAAAGCCTTTGGAGTTGATCTCTTTTTATCCACCAGCAAAGAAGACGTCATACACACCCTAAACCAAGGTAATGCAGCTGCAACACTATTACCTTCCCCACCCAACCTGCAAGAAGAAAACGATCAACTTCGCATCGCATTCGATGGTGATGCTGTTATCTTTTCGGATGAAGCTGAACGCATTTTTCAAAGTGACGGGTTAGATGCTTTCCATCAAAGTGAACGTAATCGCGGCCATGAACCTCTCGACAATGGCCCATTTCAAGGCTTTCTGATGGCACTGCA
The DNA here is from genome assembly GCA_011523685.1 of Coxiellaceae bacterium. Classification (GTDB taxonomy): domain Bacteria; phylum Pseudomonadota; class Gammaproteobacteria; order Coxiellales; family Coxiellaceae; genus UBA9148. Next base: position 5,762 of record WTGG01000013.1, read on the forward strand.
TAATATCCAACAACACTTTACCCCAGAAGACTGCCCTATCCGAACAGCCTTAGTAACAGCTCGCTCAGCACCCGCACATGCTCGCGTTATTAGAACCCTACGTCAATGGGGTATTCGTATGGACGAAGCCTTCTTTCTGGGTGGTATTAAAAAAACCGAATTCCTCACTGCATTCAAAGCCGACATCTTTTTTGATGATCAACCCGGCCACATTGCATCAGCCAGTGAGCATGTTACAGCAGCACATGTTCCTCACGGTATTGTGAATAACCCTATTAAAAAAAATAACCATGACTAAATTAAGGAAGACAGATGAGCAGCATCACCGGTTTAATTTGGATTGATCTCGAAATGACAGGTCTCGACACTGACCGAGACCACATCATTGAGATTGCTACTATTGTTACCGACACCGAGCTCAACATCATAGCAGAAGGGCCCGTGTGCGCGATCCATCAACCTGATAGCGTGCTGGAAAACATGGATTCATGGAACACACATCAACATCAGCATTCAGGCCTGTGGGAGCGAGTCCAAAACAGTACTGTCAGTGCTGAAGAAGCAGAAACAATGACGTTGCAATTTCTACAACAATACGTTGACCCTAAAACCTCCCCCATGTGCGGCAATACCATCTGCCAAGACAGACGCTTCTTACACCGAGAAATGCCAACTCTCGAACAGTTTTTTCATTACCGTAACTTAGATGTCACCTCTCTAAAAATTCTTGCTCAACTCTGGGAACCAGAAATAGCCAGCAATCACTGCAAAGCCTCTCAACACCTAGCCCTACAAGATATTCGTGATTCCATTGATGAGCTTCGCTATTATCGGCAACATTTTTTAATAGGCTAACAACAGGATGTTTTTAAATTTTTTGATACTCACCCATCAAAGACCCTAGTATTACGACCAAGATCCATCACGGCTTTTAAAACAATCAAACGATTATTATTCACTGCATATTGTACAAATACAGATAAAGCATCACACTATTTAACTACCCCCTAACTGATCAACCAGAAGATCCCAGGAAAACCATGATAAATACATTAAAAACACGTGCAATAGAGCTCAATAGCCAACAGTCTCTCATCGAAAGCGAATGGAATATCCCTGAGCGACAAACAGGCGAAATCACCATTAACGTCATTTCAGCTGGACTGAACCCTGTGGATTATAAATTCTGTAACGGAAGCATCCCAATCGAACTACCTGCTGTACTCGGCCATGAATGCCTGGGAGAGATCATTGATAGCGATAACCATGAGGATATCGGTCGACGTGTTCTTGCCTATCTCCCCGGCCCCCACACTCAATCTTCCGGTGCCTGGTGTGATACTCTTCATATTCCACGTCTATTCACAACCATTATTCCAGACACTGCCCCGGTTGAATATGCAGCATATCCATTGTGCGGATTAACAGCTATGCGATGCTTTCGACGCATTCAATACCAAGGCATCAAACACTGTTTTGTCGCTGGAGTTAGCGGTGGCGTTGGTTGGTTATTCACTCAACTTTGTATTCACCACGGCATAACGGTATATACCACAGTACGATCTGAGGCATCACATCATAAAATTCAATCGGCATTCAACGACTCGATTCACTGCATGGTAGCAACAAACGCAACGAGAACCGATACCATTCAACAACACTTTCAACGGGATCACTTTGATGCTTGTGCTGATTTTGTAGGCGGCCAACAAAAATTACTGGCGTTATCACTCTGTGGCTTTAATGGCCACTTTATAACCATCGTCGAAGAACAATCTGGGATTGTGGATCTTTTGGATGCAAGAGAGAGCCCTGCTTTCCAAAAAAGCTTATGCGTGCATTTTGAATTTTTAGGAGCACAAGCCTATTTTGGCACACCGACAGACCAAAAAACTTACCAAGATGAACTACAACAACTCATACCCTTACTAGACAACCAAACTCTACACTACCCAAACATAAAGATCTTACAAGGTCTTCATGCAGAAACAGTACAAACAGGGCTGGATCAATTAGAGCAGCGAACCGACCCCAACGTAAACAAGATTATCGTGACTAATACTAACGAGACATCGTCATAGCACTTGGCGCAGCAGCCTCAGGAGAATGTTCTTCATCAAAAAGAAACTTAAGGGTATCGCTTGCTCGAATTTCACCCATTAAGCGATTAAAAGTTTTATCGACGAGGAAACGTGGTTGATCGTCTTCCTCTAATAGAGTTTCTTGCTGATCACAACAATAAAATAAAACTAGACCATGGAGACCAGCATAACAACAATCTATTGGTAAACCCATAGTAACAGAAGTACTAATCCAAAATGAACATGGATCATTACAGACCTGCCATGGCATGCAAGATACACTGATGGCATGAAAAAATGGAGCCATAGAGCCATACTGAGCACATAAAAGAGCAGCAACTGCAGGAACAACAACTAGATTGGCAATAGAAACACGGATCAAACAACAAAACAAATCTTGCCATTTTTGTGTCAAACAGTATGTTGATTCACGAGACAACTTTCTAGCAATATAGTCATTGTCTTCTATTGAATTGGTCATTGTAGTGCCTTCGAGATAGACACGTGGATTATCTGGATGATGAGACAATTTTGGAAGATCCTGTCTATCGACTAGATACACGTAATTTTTATATTCTGGATCATCGCACCTAATCACAAAAACCTTGAAAAAAAACTCCAGACTGATCGATGATTGCAATAGCTTCTGCACCTGATTAAGCGCTTGTTGACTTGAATTGTCATCTAAATTCTTTACAGCTCGGTCAAGAATCTCATAAAAATAGTTCAGCGGCTTATGATCCATCCAATCTTTTGCGACATCATTGACAGATTGCCAAGCAGTTTCTCCTGTCTTTGGATTAAAGAATAGTCTTTGCTGAGGGTCAGGGCGCTCACCAATAGATCGTTGCAATAGATCAAACAAAGCTATAACCCGTTCAGGTAATGGTAATTGAGAAGAAAGACCTTCTTCAATCGAAGAGACATGATCCACAGACGTTTGTTCTTCACGGCTAGGGCCATCTAGCTCAGAGTTTACTGGCGCACGCCAACAATTAAAAAAAGATTGAATTTGCACGCCAATCCGGTCTCCCCACCCTTGATCATTATCTTCCAAGGAACCGCTTTGCTCTCCTACAAAAGAACTGGAAGAGACTGAAGATGAGTGCGATGTTGAGCTAGAACGTGACCCTGAGTCCAGTGAGGAAGATACTGGTAAAAGATGCTCCTTTAAACCTGTGACAGTTGAATTGTTCATAATAATGACCTCTCTAGTAAGAACAGTGAAGCATATCTGGTTTTAAAAGCATTCAAGAATAAGCTCCACCAAACTTAGTGGTTAATTGAATAACCTTATGGATATGCACCAAGATCCATGTAATAACTGAAATCATTCATGGAGTCGCTATCTGAACACTCGTGTATTGCTTGAACGGGACAGCCTGTTGATTTTTTTTGGATGAAGAAATTAACGCAAAAAACGGATAATGTTAAGTTAAGAAAAAATTAAAACTTAATATTTTCGATCTACAACCAGATACTGCATGTCATGAAGGCACTCTTATGCATAAATCCTTGTTAGATATAACTAAAATACGTACATTGTTAGCGGTTTAACAATCACCGATAAAGTAAAAAATGATCAATAAACATCTTCTAATTTTACCTACTCTCCTGCTCACGCTAACCATCCCCGGATTTGCAGCAACAGACTCTAAGACTATTCATTACTTACTGACACAACAAACAACTCCCAATCTGGTGACAGTGCTACCTCCACCACCTAAAGAAAGCGATGCAGCATTCGCTCAAGATAATGCTGCATATAAGCCAGGCTACCAATACAAAGACTCAGAACGCTGGAAGTCTGCATATTATGATAGCCTCTTAGACTACAACGACATGAGCAACGTCATACCCTTGGCAAAAAGATTTGATACTGCCTTTGGCACGACCATATCACCCAAAACCACCCCTTATACTTATCGTATTCTTCAAGAAATTGTTGGAGATCATATCCTATTTACCATACCCATAAAAGAACACTATCAGCGACAAAGACCATTTGTAAAATACCAACACAATAGCTGCAATAAACAAGATGAGCCATTTCTCATCACCGATGGCAGCTATCCTTCAGGCCACACCACCATTGGATGGGCCACGGCACTAGCACTCGCTGAAATTAACCCTCAACGATCCGTTGAGATACTTCAACGGGGTTATGATTACGGTGAAAGTCGTATTATCTGTGGCGCGCATTGGAAGAGCGATGTTCAAGCGGGGCGCTTAATCGGCGGTATAATGATTACTCGACTCAACGCAGAGCCTACTTTTAGAGATTGGATAACGGCAGCTCAAAAAGAAGTTGCGAAAAACATCAAGCAATAAATAGACATAACTCAGTATTAAGAAGCTGTTTAAATAAAAATAGCCCTAGAGGTTAAGTTTATTCGAAGCTGTCTAGCCCGCTTCCTTTTTGATAAAGCGTGTAACCATTCCTTTATAGTAACCGACCCCTTATATAATGTAGCGTCATTACTCTGCAATACCCATGCGAGAATAAAATTTGAAGCCACCACCAAAGCAACGAAGAAAAAAGGTTTGGCTCATCATGCAATGAGTGTCTATGCCAAGATCTATCAGATCGAAAGAAAAATGAAAGCAGAAAAAAGATCTTTTGACGAAATCAAAGCCATACGCCAATAAAAAACCATACCCCTTATTAAATAACTTCAAGCAAAGGCTTGAAGAAAAGTAGCTTAGAGGAGAAAAACAACCAATAAATAGTTTTTACAATAATTTATCAACAAAAATATAGTATAATTGATATCGCAATCATGCATTTTGTATTAGAAAAAAGTTATATAGGTGTGTTTTTATGAGAAGGTTAAGTTTATCTGAACGTCGCAAACTAAAAAGCTCAACAACTGTTGTTAAGCTTAAAGTTAATACAACACACCAAACATCACTTGATGATCCAGATATTCTTCAAGGTGTAAGCATAGGACAACTGAATCAAAAGAAACAAACTGATCTAAAAAAACAATTAGCCACTCTGAAGGATCAGCTTGATTCCTTCTTGAAAGATCATACTTCTGATGAAGATCAAGTTGTTTTACTCATAGGCGAAATTACGGAGGATATTACACGCGGTATTGAGCTACTCAAAAATAGTCAAACAATAGTTGCTTCATTAACCTCTACAATAGATCGTATAAGAACTAATTATTACAATCTTAAATCACATAATATTGAGCCACTCCAAAACATTATTTATCTTATGAAAGATTTAGTTGATGAGGCATGTCAATTAGTGGGGCCTCAAAATAATTCAACACAAAATCCATAAGCTAAGCTAGTAGTTATAAGCGAGGACTTAGCGTTAGAATTAAATTTATAAAAATGACCAAGCCATTGCCCTTTAGTAGTCAGTTTAGATAGTGTTTTGATACCAACAGAAGACTTCTCATATCATGTCATTTATTCTGATCAAAGAAGATTAACATGCACTTAAAATGGCGATATTTACATATCTAAATCTGACTTATACCCTTTTTAAAGGCTATCGATAAACACCGAATTTAAACCAGGACATTTTTCAAGAACTTGACCATGCAAAAGATACAAGCGTGCATAACCTATTATTTGAACGATCACTGTTATCGCTAGGAAAAACTTCCTATTTGCAGGGCGAAGAGGAAAATGAAAAAGCATTGCTTTTTCCCGATTAGCGCCTTGCCACGGATGGCAAGGCTGGGGGTGTTTAGTCTAATGTTATTGCGACAGGATGTCTGTTTCTAGCTGGTTAGAACGGCGCCCTCACTTCAGTTTAATCCGAACTGCTAAATTACATAATCTAGCCCCCTATGTAAGCGACCAAGTTATTCTCTAAGGACGCATACGGATTATGAGTATTATGACGCTCACAATTATTGCTGAGCACGTTTGCTTGAGTGATTCTTGTTAGACGCATATCGCAGGCATCATCATACAGTAGAAATATTAAAAATCGATTAAGAAACTATTAAGTGTTAACCATCAAAGGCTAAATAGTGCTACGATTTTTCTTTATTGTTTTTTTAGGGAAATAATCATTCACCTACGTAGCAATGGTCATACCATTACGGGTATATCAGATGCCATCCTGGTTATTGAAGCATGACTTATACCAATTAACCGGCATAAGCAACAATATCATAGAAATTAGTTTCGCAAGTTTATAAACTTTGAACAGCATCACTTTTTTTTACTATCGATTCAATAATGACGATGTTGATGAAGTTGCTACATTGGCTTCAGAGGAATGAGCTGCTCTTTTTTTTAATGGTTTTTTACTCGATGAAGAACTTTCACTCGACGCCCATGGCAGCACATCATAACAACAAGCTTTCTTACATCCACTCAAACTGAAAAATGAAATCGATACCAAAATAGAGAAGCTAAAAGATAAACTTACTCATAGCCCCTCCTTTTTATAATCTTTAATCGAATTATAGTCTAAGAGACAAAAAAATTATGCAATCAATCATTACCTTAATTATGAAAAACCATCATTAACAGTACATTACGCTATTATTCAACAACCCGATTATAAAATGGGCGGCCAAATTAGACGTTGCTTGCTGCTGTGCGCGCTAAGCCCTAAAAATGCATATGGAATTATAAAAATGCGGATAGACCAAAGTGCCAAGGTTCAGCAAGAACAAATTGCGGTGATGGGATGTTAAATAGTTATCATAACGTGTCACATACAAGTTATAATATAGTCTCAGGATATTTATAATAGCCAAGCGATACTGAACCTTATAATGAAAATTAGATTTGCAATATATTTTTGTGCGCGAGACTCGTTCATAATGCCGTGGGTGCTTGTTAAGTGGCCCGTGCACAGTATCCCGCCGCACTAACCCACTTCGCATTTTGTTTCGCGCGCGCGCCCCCCCAGGCGCACGTCCCCACATATCTTTCCCCCCGCCAGCCGCCCTCAGTGGCACTACGAGCGGAGAACAATGGCAAGTCGTCGCACCTAGGATCACCCGGCCGTACCCATGGCGGCGCGTTATTTCGCGGCCAGCCAGCGAAATTATTTCAAGTCCCAATTCCCGTATCATGATATGCTCAACTTTCATCATGCACATGGCCAGGGCGGCCCACCCCCCCCTGCGTCCCGCAATCCTGCGTTCGTGTCTTCCCGGCTTCGAGTATCACGCTTACTTTACATTATTGATCACAGTATCAATGATTTAATGCGTATGTCCGAGATAGAGCGTATCTCATCAATATAAGTGCTTCTTACCTAGTAACCGTCCTGCGGGAGTCGCTGCCGCAACCGCCTCCCGGTAGCCGCATACCCAAAAACACCCTACGATACCCCTGCCGGCGCAGCGCTTAGAACGGCTGCCCAGTACTGCTATCCCCCCATGCGTCATCCTTCAAGTGTTCGACGCCCTTGCCGGTCGTTGAGGCTGTTTTATCCGCTTTAGTTTCGCACTTATCTTTATTTGACGCTGTGCAGCTTTTTTTGTCCTGGTGCCACACACATGGCACCCTATAGGGTCCACCCTGGTCTGCCGCCCCGTCTACGAATTCCGTATACTGTTCGCAATGTCCCCCTCCCTTAGTCTTGCACTTAGCCTTATGCTTTATTTCTGACTTGCCGGTGCAATCAACCTTGTGGCCCAGCGCCGTTGACCCCAACGCCACCGCCGCAACCGCAACCACCAAATGCATCAGTAACCCATATCTCATACAGCTCCCCTCCTAATCGATCATCACATCTCTAGCTGTCATCACTCTAAGAGCAAAGTC
>WTGG01000023.1 GCA_011523685.1 Coxiellaceae bacterium
AAAGAAGAACCACAGCCACACGTGGTTTTTGCATTAGGGTTGCGAATCACAAATTGAGCACCTTCGATATTCTCACGGTAATCAATCTCAGCACCCTTAAGGTATTGGAGACTCAAGGCATCAACCACTAAACACATTGAAATATCACCATCATCACTAACGACTTTTTTTTCAACTACCGTATCGTCATCATTCACCTCTTCATCAAAAGTGAAGCCATATTGAAACCCAGAACAACCGCCACCCGTTATAAATGCACGTAAGTTGAGTGCTGAATTTTCCTCTTCAACAACTAACTGATGGACTTTCTGCGCTGCAGCATCAGTGACATGAATTATGGGCTCAGATGTATTGGACATAACAGTTCTCTTGATAGTGAGTCTTTGGTTGCCTTAAGCAAAAAGGTTCGAAATTATGCCCGATAAATGAACAAAATGTCAACATCATGTCCAACAACTTATTTATTACTGAACAAAAGGGGATTGAGCGAAGCATATTAGCACGGTAAAATCTCCGAACAAATCAACAGCTACTACAATAACCCCATGAAAAAAATCGACTCAAACACTCGGCTGGCTATTATTATCTTAATTTTAATGTGCCTCGCCGCATGGCTCTACCATAAAAGCAGTCAAACAAGCTTTAGAGGTAATACAGCAAACTGTCAAAATAATGGCAGCCTAGTTATTACGGACCAAAAAGATCAACGCTCACCATGGTGCAATGATAGGAACTCTTCACGAGGCAATCACTCTCACATTCGGTACAACTAAACGGAAACCCCATTGAAACTTATATTAGCATTTCATATCATCGCCATGGTCTGCTGGTTTGCTGGGTTATTTTATCTACCCCGTTTATTTGTTTATCATGCCAACACACGTGATGCGATCAGTCTTGAACGTTTTAGCATTATGGAACATAAACTGTATTACTACATCACTACACCTGCAGCTGTACTCACCACTGCTTTTGGCTTAATCCTGCTATTTCATAAACATCATTACTATGCAAACTTTAATTGGATGCATTTAAAGCTACTTTTAGTAGGCTGTTTATGGCTATATCACATCTCCTGTGGTCGTTTTGTCTGGCTATTCAAACATCAGCAACAACAACACAGTGAACGATTCTTTCGTTATTACAATGAGATACCAACTATTTTACTCATCAGTATTGTGATTCTTGTTGTCGTTAAACCTTACTTAGGCCCTAATATCTTTAGCTTCCTAAATTAACTCAAAATCGATTTTCATTGCACCACACTCTGGACATACCCAGTCTTCTGGCACATCTTTCCATAACGTTCCAGCGGGAATACCATCTTCAGGACAACCTAATTCTTCATCATAGATATAACCGCACAAGATGCACATGTACTTATTATATGACATACTCTTCTCCCCTTTGATCCTTTTAGATCGCAACAAATACCACAACTAACAGGTAACTGACAAGTGAACACTCAACAATCTGAACAACTTTTTATTGAAGCCCAGCAAGCCCTACCTGGTGGCGTAAACTCTCCCGTTAGATCATTTGCTGCAGTTGGTGGCTCACCTCGATTCATCCAATCTGCCAATGGAGCCTATCTAACAGATTGTGACAACAATCGATACATCGATTATGTCGGCGCCTTTGGTCCAATGATATTAGGCCATAATCACTCATCTGTCACACAGGCAATCATCGATCAAGCACAACAAGGACTAAGCTATGGAGCTCCCTGTGAACTAGAAATTCGCTTAAGCGAACTCATTAAAAAGCACATGCCTCAAATTGAAAAATGTCGATTAGTCAATTCTGGAACAGAAGCCACTATGACTGCAATTCGCTTAGCTAGAGGCATTACTCAGCGACACAAAATTATCACCTTTGAGGGCTGCTACCACGGCCATGCTGATAGCTTTCTAGTCAAAGCTGGCTCTGGCGCACTCACATTAGGCACAGCCAGCTCAGCTGGGGTTACGCCCGGTACAGCACAAGATACTTTAGTAGCGACTTACAATAATCTAGACTCCGTCCAAGCACTCTTTGAGCAATGTGGTCATGACATAGCAGCGATCATCATCGAGCCCATCGCAGGGAACATGAATCTTATAACACCAACCACTGATTTTCTAATCGGACTAAGAGAACTCTGTAATCACTATCAAACACTGTTAATTTTTGATGAAGTCATGACTGGATTTCGTGTTGCGCTTGGAGGGGCACAGTCCCTTTATCCCGTAGCGCCTGACTTAACTACGCTCGGAAAAGTGATAGGAGGCGGACTACCTATAGGTGCACTAGGTGGGAAATCAGAATTAATGGACCATTTAGCACCGCTTGGCGACGTTTATCAAGCTGGTACGCTATCAGGAAACCCGATTAGTATGGCTGCTGGTTTAGCTACTCTTACGCAACTCACACCAGCTACATACCAAGATCTTCAAACCCTCACTCATAGTTTAATAGAAGGAATGATATCGATTGCTCACGACCAAGGCCACCAACTATCTGGCCATGCTATCGGTGGAATGTTTGGTCTACATTTCATCGAGCAATCAACACCAGCTAAGACCTATACTGAAATCACAAAAACCAACTCAAGCTTATTTAGATCATTTTTTAAACATATGATTAACCATGGCATCTACTTTGCACCTTCTTCGTATGAAGCTGGCTTTATCTCGCTAGCCCACACAACACGCGAGATAGATCAAACATTAAACACATTTAGCAGCTTTACCTGGAACTAACCTTCAAAAAGTTGGCTTTCATTGAAATTCATAGGATAATGTCCCTGGTTTACATTAAGAATATCACCATTTATCCTATGTGAATCATACTTTTACGTTTTCGCGAGCCCGAAGCTCGCCACCATAAAGGACTACTTATGTTTAGCTTGATTCGTCGAACACTATTCACTATCCCCTTCTGCTTAGCAGCCACAAATACCTATGCTGAAAACCTCATGCAAGTTTACCAAGATGCGCTACAAAATGATCAAACCTACCAGCAAGCTATCTCAACCTGGCAGTCAGCTAAAGAATCATTACCTATTGCTCGAGCCTACTACCTACCCACCATTCAAACTGAATACAATTACAGTCAAAAAAATCAATCAACAGACAACGCAGATAATACTACTGATACCAGTAATGCATACATCGCAGTGACTCAACAAATATTTAATTATTCTGGATGGATGGCGATCAAAGAATCTAGCTACTCAGTAAAAGCTGCAACTGCAACCTACTTCGCTGCTCAACAAAACTTAATGGAAAGCACTGCTAGCGCTTACTTCAATGTTATGACTGCTGCTGAAACTGTCATTTATGATAAAGCTTACACAAAAGAACTATACAACCAGCTGGTTACCAACCAACAAAAATATAAAGTTGGCCTGATTTCTAGCGTTGATGTCTACACAACTGAAGCTAGCTATGATGCACAAGTAGCTCAGACTATTGCTGACCAAAATACATTACGCGACAACATTGAGGCTCTCGCCGTCATAACCAACCACCGCTACAAAACACTCCAAGGCATTAAAACCAGCGTACCGTTAATGACACCTAAGCCTAACAATCTTGACCAATGGGTCAACTTAGCTACAAAACAAAATTACACATTACAAAGTCAACAATACACCACGCTCGCTGCTAAACAAGACATTAAAGTACAAGCAGGGGGTGCAGCACCCTCTGTTTATGGTACCGCAGGCGCACTACATGACTGGGCAGCTGCAAACAATAAAAGCAAAGACTCAAGCACACTCGCCCTAACTGTTGACTATTACCCTTTTCAGGGTGGCCTAATCTATGCCAATACTCGCCAAGCACGATACGACTACGTCACACAGACTGGCGCCCTTGAGTATCAATATAGGCAAACCGTACAGAATACTCGTAACGCCTTTTTAGGTGTTAATGCAAACATCAGCAAAGTAAAAGCTGATAAACAAGGGGTTATTTCTGCCCAAAAATCACTTCAAGCCACTAAAGCTGGGTACCAGGTTGGGACACAAGATATTGAAGACGTACTGTCAAGCATTTCTCAACTCTACTCTAGCGAACAAACACATGTATCTGACCAATATGCCTACCTAGGTCAATTGATAGATCTACAAGAAAATGCGGGGACATTAAGTACTGAAAGCTTACAAACCATCAGCAACTGGCTAAAGAAAAAAATTACATTTAGCGAACTGTTGAAAAGTGATAATAAAAAAAGCTCCACAAGCCAACCATCGCTTTCAATGAAAAAAAATCAACACCATCAAGTTGTCCAATCCAACCTTCAAGAAAAAATAGTAAGCTCTAAAAAAACATACACCATTCAACTCTACGCCTCTCATAAACATAGCGATGCAGAAAGCTATATGAGTAAAATTCAACAGCCTAATACTTTTATCACACAGTCTAATAATTGGTACAAAGTAGCTTACGGTCGCTACACATCACAACAAGCTGCTAAACAAGCCCTACAATCATTACCCCCGACTTTCAAAGGAGCTTGGATAACACCCTTACCGCAAGCACAAGCTGCTCAAACGGCTACTCTAAAGCTACCTCAACCTAAAGCTTAACAACTTCCCCCGGAAGATCTAACTCTCGGGGGCTCCTGACTCAACACACTAGGTATATTACTCGTGACTCATACTCCTATACATATTCGCTATATCAATGGCAATCGACTTACTCGTGCTTTAATTGCTGGCATACAAGCTGTCATAGACAACCAAGAACATCTCAACACAATCAATGTGTTTCCTGTTGCAGATAAAGATACGGGAACCAACTTAGCAATGACACTAAAAAGTATATTACATGCTATACAACAAACCCCTCTCAAACCTCTACCACAACTACTTCATCTAGTTACAGATGCAGCCTTGAATGGCTCACGAGGAAACTCAGGTGCCATCTTTGCTCAGTTCTTTGTAGGCTTAGGACAACATTCCTCCGATAAAACATGGAATATAAAAAAAACCGCACATGCTATCTCTTCTGCCATACAATATGCGACAAGCGCAGTAACAGAACCAAAGCCAGGCACTATACTCAGCGTTATGCAAGCCTTCTCCGATACCTTCTCACAATATGCTGAAAAAACATTAGATATACTCGAGGCGTGGAAAATAGGTTTAAAACAAGCAAAAATATCATTAAAACTAACCGCAACTCAACTCGACGCCTGTCGAAAAGCCAGTGTTGTAGACGCTGGCGCTCAAGGATTCGTTGACTTTCTAATGGGCATTGATAACTTCCTACGTCTTGGCTCACTTCATCACTACACCATACCCAGCGAATCAGATATTGAAATTACCATTCCTCCTGAAGTACATGCTGTTGATGATGGCTTTCGTTATTGTACAGAATGTCTCATAGAGGGTGACCAAATAAACCACCCCACTCTTCGTAAAAAACTATCAACACATGGCGACTCAATCGTACTTGCAGGGCACTCAAAAAAAACTAAACTCCACATACATACCAATAACCCCAATGCAGTCTTTGAACTATGCCGGGAATTTGGAACTATACATAATGAAAAAGCTGACGATATGATTCATCAACAGTCCGCAAAACATAAATCCATTGCGATTCTAACCGATTCCTCTGCTGATTTCCCCCAATCCACTACTAAAAAATACCACATACATGTTGTGCCTCTGGGAATTAGCTTTGGTGAAAAAACTTACACAGACAAGTTCTCATTATCACCTAAACAGTTCTATGAAAAAATGGCTAACGATACAAATCACCCAGCTAGCTCTCAGCCCTCTGCTGGTGATTATAAACGTTCCTATGAATATCTGAGTAGTCACTACGATGCTATCATTGCGATTCACCTCCCAGAAAAACATAGTGGGACCTTGCAGGCATCTCGGCTAGCTGCTCAACGACATACACCTGACAACTTTCCCACTACTGTAATCGATGCCGGCACAATTAGCGGTGGACAAGGACTACTTGTAACGCTAGCCGCTAAAGCATCAAATGCCGGCTACAAATTTGCAGATATCATTCAACTCATCGATAAACATAAACATAAAATACGGCAATATGCTGCAGTACCAGATTTACGCTTTGCCGTTAGAGGAGGAAGAGTACCGGCATGGAAACAAAAAATACTACATGCACTGAGACTAACTCCAGTCCTTTCATTTAATGACACAAATCGTATTCGTGTTTGCAAACTTATCATAGGTAAGAAATACTTTGCAAAAAAATTCGCAAAATTCATCCAACGCCAACTAAATAACACAACGGCATACACTGTGATTATTGAACATTGTAATAATCTTCCCGCGGCAAAAACTGCAGAAAAGTGTCTCAAATCCACTTCACTAAATATTACTCAATGTAGCATCATTGAAGCTTCTCCAGCATTAGGTATACATGCAGGAGTTGGCACTCTCGGTATTGCCTATCAAGAAGATATTACAATTCATAACCACAATGCGCATAAAGAAACATAACGCTTAAAGAAATAGATCAACCATCAAGTTAACTCGCCTTAACACTACCATCGATCATAGCGGGCAACCAACATTGCGCAATGATCAATGCACAAGAAAAAATACGGTGACACTGAATAGTCATGCACTGGGATAAGGAAAAAATAGAAGTACACATCAATAATACATGTGATAACAGTGAGCCCGGTGACTGAGAACTGCTGTCACTATGATTATCATTTTCACTTACCTCATACACTGATGACCGATAATTATTAACAACAGCTAAACTTGCTATTGCATTACCTGACGTCATTTTTGGTAAACAATGTATTTCAGAAATCAAGGTAATATACTGCGCTCTACGATAAGCATTCATTCCATCCATGGTGAACTACCTCCTGTTAATAAACTCAATAACAACAGGATATCAAACTGGGAAATATCACAATTGACCTAAAGCAATCCGTACGAAAAAATTACCCTATTATCGAAACCATCGCTGAAGATGCTCTAGCGTACTAGGCTTCAGAGTCCCAGCTTGCTGCTCTAACAGGCTTAATGCTGATAAATACTGAACTCTACCAGCCACATACTGAATATTAGCGTTATATAAATTAGTTTGCTGGTCAATCACATCAAGCAAAGTCTGATTACCTGCGTTATAACCTTCACTCGTATTTTTCAGCGCGCTTGCATTTGACTCAACAGCTCTTTTTTCAGCTTTAATTTGACTAATACCATTCACCATACTACTGAAAGCACTATTTGCTAACATCATTGCATTATTATAAACACCCTGACGTTCTGCCTGAGACTTTTGATAAAGAGCCATAGCACTAGCCACATTTGCACTAACTGCGCCGCCTTGAAAACCCTCATAGTCAACGGTTAATTCATAGAGAAAATGCTCATCCACATATTCTGGATCAGTGGGGTAATATGAGGCTTTTGCTCCGATAACAGGGAAATACCCACCTCGCGACTCGCCTAAAGCAGCTTTTGCTACTGCAACACCCTCACTGGCCGATTGAATCGATAGGTTTTGCTGCGTTACTCTATTCAACCATAAACTTAACTGATTAGGCTGTGGATATAATAACTTAAATGACTCTTTAAACCTGGGTATATTCTTGATCGGAGCACCAGTTAATTCAATTAATTGCTGCTGTGCATTATGCAGTTGAATATCAGATGTTACTAATTGTGAACGATATAAGTCATATGAAGCTTTAATTCTATCTAAATCCGTCACTGTAGCGTGATGCAAACGATAACGTTCCTTAACAGCCTCCATTTGCTGCTTAACAGCATTAACCTGCTCTTTTGTTAAAATATCAATTTCATGAGTGCGAACAACATCTAAATATCTTGTAACAACTCGCTGCATAAGATCTTGCTGTGCAACTGATAGATCTATCACCGCTTGTCTTACTTGAGCCTGTGCTTTTGATACCCTCTTAATAGCTGACCAATTAAATACCGTCTGCGTTCCATTCACTGCAAAAGAGTCAATGTCATTATCTGAATGATTAGATAACAAGTCGCCACTAGCCGAAATTCGTGGAAAAAAGGCTGACCAAGCTGACTTAGTAGCCTCTTTTTGTGACATATACTCTGCTTGTGCTTGCAAATAAGCACTGTCATGATTGAGAGATTGATGATAAGCATCAATCAATGTACTTGCCATTACTGGCCCCGTACAAGAAAAAATAATACCAGAAACTATTACCCTAAAACGTATGTTAATCATGCAGTCCATTCGCTCACTTTATTGTTCCCTAAAAGCTCGACCAAAACTATCTTTTACCGGCGTGGTCAAATAACTAAACAGTGTTCTATTATCCGTAATTACCATCACTTGTACAGGCATACCAGGATATAACTCTTGAGCCTTAGATAAGTTACTCAACTGATTCTCATCCAGTTCAATCTTAGCTTTATAGTATAACTCACCTGTTGTCTCATCAGTAAATGAGTCAGCTGATACGCTTATCACCTTTCCTTCTAGTGTTGGAGTATTCCTGGTCTTAAATGCGATTAAATCCACCTTAGCAATCAAGCCTTTATGAACAATATCAATATCCATTGGGCTAATTCTAGCATCAATCACTAATTGCTCTTCTGGAACAATATCCATTAAAGGTTCACCAGACTTAATAACACCACCAATGGTATGAACTTTCATATCCACAATTGTACCATTTTGTGGGGAACGAATTTCAGTACGCTTTAATACATCACCTTCAATAATTTCTTTTTTCATTAAGTCTGCAATTCGCTGATGTGATTCTCGTAACTGTGACAAGATCTCTTTCAATCGATCAGCTTTCATAGTATGTATTTTAGTTTTTGTTTCACCAATCTTTTGATTAAGCACAGCTATTTTTGAAACGGTCTCTCCACGGACACCTTGTAATCTCGCAGCTGATCGCTGGAGCTCTAATAATTTAGGCTTTTCAATCAACCGTTTCTCAGCAAGCTCTTTTACGGCTGCCACCTCTTCTTGAATCAAGTCATATTGCCTAGTTGTAGACTTTAGTTGTGACTGTGCACCTTTAATTTGCTCCTGAAGCTGAGTTATTTGTTGCTCTAGAATACTAATATTACCAATAAAAGATGCTTGATTCGTTTTAAAAATTGTCTCCTGACTATTCATGAGAGCTTTCACTTTAGGGTCTGTTTTTGCTGCTTGCTCCAATTTTTTATCAAATCTTATCTCCTTAGCATTATCCCTCTCAGAAGATAACCGTGCCTCAATTGACATCAAACGATATAATTCACCTTGTGTTAGTTTAAATGCTGCCTGTGACTGAGTATTTTCCAAGGAAATGAGCAATTGGCCTTTATGAACATTTTCACCATCACGCACATTGATTCGCTGCACAATACCACCCTCTAAATGCTGAATTGTTCTGCGATTACCTGTCACAACCACTTTACCAGATGCAATAGCAGCGCTCTCAATAGGTGCCAGAGTTGACCATAAAGCAAAACCACCGAAAAAAACCACCAATACAATAAGACCAAATGTAACAAAAAAACGACTATTGGGTTTTTTAGCAAAAGTGACACCTAAAGTTGCTTCAATACCGCTAACTTCTTTATCATTTTCAACAGGATATTTCTCATCCATACGTGTACTCCATTCTATACGTCATTGCTTGTGCTGTTGTTGTTTTTTCTGCTGTATCATTTTTTCTATCCCTGAAAAAACTTGATCACGAGGACCTAATGCCTGCATCAATCCATCTTTCACAATCATGACCTTATCGACCACATTAATGAAATTAGGTTGATGCGTCACCATAAGGAGGGTAACACCACGATTTTTAGCTTCTGTTACAGCTTTCATCAATGCAATTGTACCTTGTTCATCTAAATTAGCATTTGGTTCATCTAACACTAACAAACACGGGTTACCATAAAATGCTCGTGCTAAGGCTACTCGTTGTTTCTGTCCCCCAGACAAACCATAATTGCTAACTTCTGTATGATAACCTTTGGGCAATTCAAGAATCATTTCATGACAGCCTGCTAACTTTGCAGCCTCAACAACTGCCTCATCACCTTCATCTTTCATACGTGAAATATTATCTTTGATAGTTCCTGGTAATAGCTGAACTTCTTGAGGGCAATATCCAATGTATTGTCCTAATTCCCCACGATCACAAAAGGCCATATCACAACCATCCATCGATACACGACCGTGTGTTGGTTTCCAAATACCTAACATTAAGCGCATTAATGTGGATTTACCAGCACCTGAAGGACCCATAACTGCAATACTATCACCTGGCGAAACCTCTGCATTAATGCCTTTTATAATCGGCTGCTCAACACCTTGTGGTTGATAATATAATCGCTCTATCGTAATTCGACCTTTTGCTTCTGCTAAGAAAGGAGATTTTTCTGTGCTACTTTGCTCTATTAAATACAATTTTAAACGCTCATAAGCTTGCTTTGTACCTATAAATCGTCTCCATGTACTTAAAACTGCAACCATGGGCGCCATAGCTCGTCCCGTTAATATAGATGCTGCTATCATTGCGCCTGGAGTAAATTGATTGGCAACCACCAAATAGGCACCCATACCTAAAATGGATACCTGTAACATCATACGTAAAATCTTTGCTAAGGATAGTAAACTAATCGAACGACTTGAAACGATATTCTTTTTTTCTATCACTTCTTCATTTTTTGAAAACCACTTACATAATATACTGTCTAACATACCCATGGCTTGAACAGCTTCAGCATTTCTTAGTGTTGACATGACAAATGACTGCGAAGCCATATTATCTTTCGCTGAACTCTCTGACAGACGACGTGTCACCACCTCATTGACAACCGAAACAATCAATAATAGTAACAACCCTATGGTGGCGACAAAACCTAGTATCGGATGCAATAAATAAATAACAGCCACATAAATAACTGCCCATGGAGCGTCTACCATTGCCAGAATATCATTTCCGCATAAAAAGTCTCGAACCTTTCCAATATCAACCATAGATTGCTGAGTATATGGATTTCCCTGAATAGTCGTTTCAGCACTACGAACAAATGCCTCTGGGCTTAACTTATTATCCAACCAATGACTAACCTTAATGAGAACTTTAGATCTCACAGCATCCAATACCCCCATAATGATTAATGCAAAGACAGCCAATAAAGTTAAAAAAATCAAGGTATCATAACCTTGACTAGCTAACACACGATCAAAAACTTGTAACATATATAACGGAATTGTCAGCTGTAATAAATTTACAAAACAACTAAAAATAGTTACTGCAATAAAAGAAGACTTACACTGAGCAAGAATCATTCGAAGCTTAGATTGTTTCATTGATAACACCACCCCACATCATATTAAGATCACTCATACTGATGACCTCATTTTATGTTAGTTTTTTTACCTGTGAATTGCAAAAGATTAAGTGGGCATTAAATCCAAGAGAAATTCGGATAACAAATGCTCCATATATCCATAAAAAGTGAACAGAATACTGCAAAAATAGATTAAAAGATTATGAAAAAGAATTAAAAACACAAGGCGCAAATATCATCTTAGCCTCTACGAATATGAAGCCCTCAATAATGACAGATTATCGATGTCGACGATGCTGCTCACCTTCAACATTAACCGATGGAATATATGCTTGAATCACCTCTAAATGACGCTGCAAGGCGCCATTATTAGTTGCAACCACCTCTTTAGCTCGACGCCCCATAGACAGACGTTCTTCACGATTTAATAACAAGTCCACTATACTTTGAGCAATAGCCTCAGGTGACTCCAACACCAACAAAGCC
Organism: Coxiellaceae bacterium; assembly: GCA_011523685.1. Lineage (GTDB taxonomy): Bacteria > Pseudomonadota > Gammaproteobacteria > Coxiellales > Coxiellaceae > UBA9148. Next base: position 11,765 of record WTGG01000023.1, read on the forward strand.
TGTGCGTCTAATAGTTGGCGCTTAACCATTTCAAAGTTTTGCAAGTAATTCCCTGTCACAATAGGTAACCCTAATGCAGCAGGCTCTATCAGGTTATGTCCACCAATAGGTACTAAACTACCACCCACAAAACTAACATCACTGGCAGCATAAAACTGTAATAGTTCTCCCATGGTATCGCAGAGATAAATGTCCACCTCTGGCGTAACCACTTGCCCTAAACTTCGTCGAGCAACGGACAAGTCATGAGCATTCATCAACTGACTCACATCATCAAAACGTTCTGGGTGTCTTGGAGCAATTAACAATAATACTTCGGGTATTTGCAACTTAATGCGCTTAATGATAGAAACCCATATTTTTTCTTCACCGTCGTGCGTACTTGCCAACATAATAGCTGGTCGACCAGCAATACCAACACGCTCTCGAATTTTTTCACCTTGCATAAAAATATTTCGCGGCACAGTCAAATCAAACTTAATATTTCCACTAATTTTAACATTAGCCTCTGACAAACCTAAATCCATATACCGTGCAGCATCCGATTCACTTTGTGCAATCAGCATATTGATTTGAGACAAGATTTGTTTCATTAACGGCTTCACAGAATCATAACGTCGCTTAGATCTTGCGGACAATCGCGCATTAGCAATGATTATAGAAATCTTCTGCTTATGCGTGACACGTAATAAATTAGGCCACAGCTCTGTTTCCATAATGATCAAGGCTTTCACTCGACAACGATGAAGAAAACGGTTAATACAACTCGGCAAATCGTAGGGTAAATAAAAATGCGTGACAGATTGACCTAATGATCGAATGACCTGAGCTGAGCCAGTAGGTGTCGTTGTTGTCATCACAATTTTATACTGAGGATATTCAGCAACCAGTGCTTTCACCAAAGGAATAGAGGCAATCACCTCCCCAACCGACACAGCGTGTAGCCAGATACTCGGCTGACCCGACTGAGATGGAATATAGGCTAATCGTTCTAACCACCTTTGACGATACAATGGATTTTTACGGGAACGCCAGAGCAGCCTCAGAAAAATAAAAGGTAGCAGTAAATAAAACAGGGCTGTGTAAATAATAATCATATCGATTTAAACCACTACTTGGACAAAAAATATCCTGCACTTAAATCAGAAAAGCTCGATACAGCACGACATAAAAGACAATCACGACAACTTAGATATAAAGCCTCTCAACAAAACGAAAAAGTTTAGCCAAGAGTACGTTATCTTAACCATATTAACAAGTTAGGACTCTTCATTGTCAGGAAAACAAAACGGTTGGACACCCTCTCGGTTCATGCTAGGCTTTAACGCCTGACCTGGCATCAAAACAAAAAACTAAAATTTTACGATAACGAACCACAGACACTGACCTGTCTTACCTATGAGTTTAATCTTAACATGACAAATAAAAAATCAACTGGAAGCTATGGAGCAAAAGATCTTGAAGTACTGAGCGGATTAGAACCAGTACAACGTCGCCCTGGCATGTATACTGATACAATCAACCCCAATCACCTTGCGCATGAAGCTATTGATAACAGCGTTGACGAAGCTATTGCCGGCTTTGCATCCAGCATTGATATCACTTTACTCAAAGATGGTCAGATTGAAATTTCTGATGATGGTCGTGGCATGCCTATCGACAAACACCCAACTCACAAAGTATCTGGTGTTGAATTAATTCTTACACGACTTCACGCTGGCGCAAAATTTTCCAGCAAGACCTATGAATTCTCAGGCGGCTTACATGGTGTCGGTATTTCTGTTGTCAATGCACTTGCGAGCTCTTTAACAGTTCAAATTAAAAAAGAAGGCGCCATCCACTCAATGTCATTTAGTGATGGAAAAAAAACCAGCGAACTTAAAAAAACTGACACGTGCAAAAAAAGCGATACCGGTACAACTATTCGCTTTCTACCTAATCCAACCTACTTTGACTCCCCCACTTTTGCCATTGCAGATCTCAAAAAGAATCTTCGTGCAAAGGCGGTATTATGCCCAGGTCTATCCATTAGCTTTCATCAAGAAAAAACTGGGAAAACAGAGCAATGGTATTATGAAGACGGCCTAAAAACATACTTACAAGATACATTAACTGGAAAAGAGCTGATCCCAGAAAATGTTCTCATCGGTAGCTTTAAAGCAACATCAGAAACAGCTGACTGGGCCTTAGCCTGGCAAACTGATGGAATAGACCTAACCACTGAAAGCTTTGTAAACTTAATTCCAACCATGCAAGGCGGAACCCATGTCAACGGTCTACGAACCGGCCTTCTTGACTCTATCAAAGACTTTTGTGAAATCCATAAATTACTTCCAAGAGGCACTAAGCTTGTTGCTGATGACGTATGTGGCTTTTGTAATTTTGTGATATCTATTAAAATTAAAGATCCACAGTTTGCAGGACAAACCAAAGAACGCCTGTCATCACGCCAATGTGCTGCCTTTGTCTCTGGTGTTGTTAAAGATGACTTTAGTCTTTGGCTGCATAATAACGTTGAACAAGGCACTCAAATTGCTCAAATCGCCATTGATAATGCACAAAAAAGAATGCGCATTAGTAAAAAAATTGCGCGAAAAAAAATCACATCTGGCCCTGCATTACCCGGCAAACTTGCGGATTGTAGCGAACAAGATATCCAATACACTGAACTATTCCTAGTAGAGGGAGACTCTGCTGGTGGATCAGCCAAACAAGCGCGCGACCGTATCTTTCAAGCCGTCATGCCTTTGCGTGGCAAAATCCTAAATACTTGGGAAGTTGACTCAGAGCAAGTACTTGCATCCAATGAAGTTCATGACATTGCTATTGCACTAGGAATAGACCCTGGCACTAACGATTTATCTGGCTTGCGTTATGGAAAAATTTGCATCCTTGCAGATGCTGATTCAGATGGCGCACACATTGCCACACTACTCTGCGCACTGTTCCTCAAACACTTTAGTGCTCTAGTAGAAGCCGGCCATCTTTATGTTGCTATGCCGCCTTTATTTCGAATTGATGCAGGACAACGAATTTTTTATGCGTTAGATGAAGATGAAAAGCAAGGAATTCTCGACCGATTAGAAGCTGAAAAAAACAAAGCTAAAGTTAATATCCAACGCTTCAAAGGACTGGGTGAAATGAACCCTATGCAATTACGAGAAACAACCATGAACCCTTCAACAAGGAGACTCATACAACTCACTACTGAACATCGAGATAGTGACACTATCATGGATATGTTACTTGCGAAAAAACGTGCGAAAGATAGAAAGTCTTGGCTAGAAAAAAAAGGCGACCTCGCCGACCTCTAATCAGAGAACTCTGTAAGTGGGTTAATAATTCTTGTACCCAACAGGGGAGTGACTGCACTCTCCCTTAAGGCATGTAATCAAAAATGTAACACACGCGATAAGTTTAATTATTGGGTGTATATAAACCACGGTATTTTAGCAGGTTCTCGTCAATTTCATTAGTCTATAGGATTTTCTATCACTATCTCTTTTGACTTTGAAGCTGATTTTTTAGCGATAGATTTTTTTTACTTTTGGCACTACTTTCTTAGTAGTAGAAATCATGACCCCGCAACTTGCTTAGCTTGATCTATCTGATTCAATATGGCGATTAACTGGCGTGTAATCAATCGATTATCAACAATCATTTGATCAGCAAGCTGATCAATTGCAGCGTACGCTTGAGTGTTTGAATTCATTGCGCCTGGACTATCCAGCGGCTTAGTAACATTAAATCTAAACACAGCCACTAAAGGTGATTGTTTTTTATCAAACAAGTAGGCCAAACCTTGCTGAGCCTGTCGAGATTGCACCTCCAAAGAAAACACCATAATCGGCTCCATAGCTCTAAACAAACCACGTTTTAATTTATGACCATTGATCAACTGAAAATTGGTTTGACGCTGATCAAGGCCTGTACCTAAACTGAGTAGCACAATTGGATGATCAGGAAAGAGTCGACTAACATCACTGACGGCACGATAACTCGGATTATTAAAATACAAAGCCGAATCAATTATCAATTCTTTATCCGTGCCTTGAATATTATTCAGTTCAAAGGGTGGCCAGAAGAACGGCGTAGCTGTGGTTGCCATTAACACATTGACCAACTGATAATCTTGTGACGATAATGCAGCAGCTTGTTTAGAATCAAATATAGCAAGATGATTATGGCTGATCGAGGCAGCATAAAGCAAAACCCGCGTCGCAGACAGCTGTGACAAGCGTGCTTGTTCGCCAAAATGTTTTTCCAATACAGTCCTCTTGGGTGCATTTGTGAAACGTGGCGCAATCATGCCATTCAAAGACTTGATTCGATACCACCATGGACTAGAGAACACCTCAGGAATTTCTTGGTAATAGTTATTTAAAATTTCCTGTGCGGATATCGGCTCATCGCTGTTACCTGCCACTAAAGATAAACCACTGGCAATCAGAGTGCCGGTTGATACCCCCGCCATAACGTTAAAGAGTTGATAGCTCTTCTTATCAGTCATATGCTCAATGTTAATTAAATACTTTAATGGAATAATACCGTAGGTACCACCACCATCGATTGATAATACAACAATGGTATCGCTCAATTGCTTTAAGCTTGCTTGTTGGAAAAAGTCGCGATTAATCATGCTATAGGATGCTTCATTACCGTATTCGACATTTGAATTAATTGGAATTGGCAAGGAGGTTTCTGGCACAGATGCCTGTCCATTTGCAACACAACAAGACAAGATACTAAACCATGGTATTAGGCAATACCTTAAACAAAATATTTTCCATTTCATTGAAAATTCTTTTTTGAGATTTAGTATAATTTTAAACAACTAAAAATACATTTGCAAAATAATTGAAAACTTCAGTAACAAAGATCTGACTAACACGACGCATCAATCCCAACGACTTTTGAATGCAGTTGTGCAAGGATAGGCGGGCATTTTCGCAATTTTTCATCCATTGTGTTTCCTTCAAGCATGATGAGGGCGTCCAAGCTTTTCCTCTTTTATACATACCTTAACTGTAGACGGAAAAATAAGCACATGTTGTTAGGATTATGCAGATGTTATCCTCGGGGAAAAGCTACTATCACCATGCACAAACACTATTATCGATAGACCAACTGGTGGGCACAGACAGCATGCAGCTCTAAGCTATGGGATAATCCATGTGGCACTACGGCGAGACCGATGGTTGCATGTGAAACTATCGAGACAGTCGGATCTCTTTCTCTGCCTGATCACAATCCCCAGTGTTGTTATTTAATCCACTGGCCTTGATCGCCACACAACTTACCGCTCCCGTCATGGCCATCCCTTTCCTACCTTCTTCACCTTGATTGTGAACAAAACCAAAGAGACTAACAGGGTTAAATTATTTGGCTAGGCAGTTGCTGTAACGATTACAGAGCTCTTCATGCACGATAATACACGTGTGACTCTGTTGACACTGCATCTAGCGGCACATCCCAAGGCTCTATAGGTAGCTTATCGACACATTGAAATGCATACGCCAAACCAATTAACCAAGGTTTATTCTTCATTTTCGTTAATGATGTTGCTAATGCGCGATCATAAAAGCCACCTCCACGCCCCAAACGAAAACACAGCGTATCAAAAGCGACTACAGGTAAGCACATAACATCTAACTCGCTCCAATCAATGGGCTGCTTATCTTGTAAAACTGGCTGCATAATCCCGTACTGAGCCTCACTAAGCTGCTCATCGATATCATAAGAATAAAACAACAAAGAGCCATCACTCATAACAGGAAGGTATAACTCAACACCTTGCCGAGATAACTGACGCATTAAATAAATAGTATCCACTTCATTTTCATGAGCATTATACAATGCAACCTTTTTAGCTCGCTGTAGATAGTGAGTAGATAAAACATTTTCAGTGACCTTCAAGGAACAAGCTTCAATATAATCTGGCTCTAATAAGATACGTTGGTCACGTAATGATTGCCGAATGGATGCTTTAGAAATAATAGACCCTCCAAGATAACGCAGCAGACCTGTCTTTGAACCCTGTGGCTCAGGTGGGAGTTGGCGGTATCACATCAGGCTTTCTTAGAAAAGATGGCTCAACAACGATACTCAATAAATCCCTTAACAAGTAATTATCGGTTCAAAATATAATAACCTACTACTGTTACCGCAGAGGGCAAAGCCATTATATCGTGATTTCTTCTTCGACACCTAGAAATTTTTCAATTCTTTTTTGCAAATCTTGCAAACGCTTATTCATCACATTGATATAATTATTGTTTTGCTTTTTTAACAATAATAATTCATGGGTAACATTTAGTGCCGAGACTACAGCAATCTGATCAGTAGTTGAAATACTACCCGACTGTTTAAGCTGCTTCATATTATCTTGTACAACTTTTGCCGCTTCCTGCAATTCCAATACCTCATTAGCAGGACACTTAATGCTGTATTTACGGTCTAAAATTTGAATGGTTATTAGGTTATCTGCTGACTCAGTCATAGAGAAGACTCCTTAACTTTCTGAATTAAATGCTTTAATTGCAGGACTGCTCGTTGCTTTTGGGCTGATACAGCATCACGCTCTTTAATCACGTTATACACTTGCTTTCGCAAAGCTTTATTATCCTCTGTTAATTGTTCAACGGCACGCATTAAACGATCAATATACGATTCAAGCTGATTTAATTCTACACTACTATTCATGAGCTCTGTAACTTCCATTACTGACATCCCTGTATAAATTCAATAACTAATCTGTTTGTTTTAAACAATCACCACAAGAATAGTCAGTTCATGTCACCAGGTCAATATCTTAACAAACAATGGGTTGAGTTTTTTGTGACAACCATTCCACTTCCTCTGAAGTTAAGTGTGGCGCAATAGTATCATACACTCGCTGATGATATTGATTAACCGCAACAACCTCTTGCGGGCTCAGCATCGCATTATCAATAAGATCGAGATCATAAGGCACTAATGTTAAATCCTCGAATTGATAAAAAGGACCATGCTGGGTTGGACTATCATCACTCGAACAGACCTCTTTGACATAACACAAATTCTCAATACGAATACCATAATGCCCTTCAATATATAAACCAGGCTCATTACTTAAAATCATTCCCGGCTGTAACAAAACACCAGAATAAGCTTGCGATATTCGTTGTGGGCCTTCATGCACACATAGATAACTCCCTACACCATGACCTGTACCATGACTAAAATCACAATGCGCCTGCCAGATAGGGCGATGAGCAATAGCATTTAAATGTTCGCCAGTCGTCCCCAATGGAAACACTGTATTGGCTAATGCCAAATGCCCCTGCAGAACCATTGTGTAATGCTGCTTTTGTTGCTCAGTAGGATGCCCTAAGTGAAATACTCGCGTGATATCGGTTGTTCCAGAACTGTATTGCCCCCCTGAATCCAATAACAATAACGATTGGTCTGTGATGGTTAAAGCACTCTCGTCCTCTGCTCGGTAATGAATAATCGCTCCATGCTCTGCAAATCCCGCTATAGTAGCAAAACTCAACCCTTGGCAAGCGGATGACTGATACCGAATAGCCTCTAGCTGATCCGCTAAACTGACTTCTGTTTGACCTTGCCAGTTCTGTTCTAGCCATATCCAAAATCGAACCAATGCCACTGCATCTATCTCATGCGCATCTATAGCTCCCTGAACTTCTATCGGGTTTTTACACGCCTTCATTAAAGTAACTGGCGAGACACCTAACTGGACATCTGTATGCGCTACAGATGCAAACATCCACCAACTTGCCGTGTACTGATCCAACAAAACATTACCCTGGAGCTTTAACCATTGTGATTCGACGGCATCATAAGGCTGCACTTCCACTTGGCATTGTTGAAAATAATTCTTCTGCTCATCCGTTAACACCGTTACATCCATATACAGAGTTGCAGAGGTCTGGGTAACGACAGCATAACTAATCACTAATGGGTTAAATTCAACGTCTTGCCCTCTGATATTAAATAACCAGCAAATCGCATCCAACATACTCATCACATGAGCTTGCATACCCTGTGCTTTTAAAGCACTACGAACTCGTAATAACTTATTTGATACCGTTTCGCCTGCTAACGACTCTGGATGTAATTGAATTTTCTTAGGTATTAAAGAGGGCTGATCTTCCCATACATCATCGACTAAATTTTCAGCTATCGCGACTAATTCAATATCATACTCTGATAATGTCTCAAGCCAACGTTGTGCGACAGCAATAGCAATTAACTTCGGGTCTACACCAACACGCAAGCCTTGAGCATGCTCAACGAGCCAAGCTAATATTTCTGTAGAGGCAGTACCTTGCTGCATTTTCATCAATGAAAATACATGGCTATCTAACTCTCGCTCAGCTTGTAGAAAATAACGCGGATCTGTCCATAAATAAGCTTGATCCAATCCTACTAAGACATCACCTGCAGATCCGGTAAACTCACTCACCCATACACGACGCTGCCAACAATCTGGCACATATTCGTTATTATGGGCATCCGTACCTGGAACGTAGTAATAATCCAACTGATGCTTTTGCATCAGTTGACGCAATGCTGTTAATCGACAGGCTGCTTGTGATCTGCTCATAATATTCTCAATCCTATTATTGCGGAGAAAGGGCAGTATAAGCGAAACCACGCTAAGTTCCTAACGTTAACCCATACAAGACTTTGATAATCACTGTATTTCTATTACCATAAGTGCACTATTAAACACAGGCTTATCGGAGTATGTGCGATGCAGCACTATGATCTTATTATCATTGGAAATGGTCTTGCTGGAGCGAGCCTAATCCAAACCATCAGGCATCTCCCACTACGCATCGCTCTGCTAGATCGCCATCACCTGACACCTCAACACTCACCAAGCAGTAACACCTCTGACACTCGCCCTATCACATTGAATCATACGAGCACAACCATATTAGACACACTCGGATTATGGTCTGAACTCAGCCACCAAGCCACCCCACTTCAACATTTACTGATTACCGAGCAAGGGCGCTTTGGCCAACTCCATCTGTCTGCAGAAGAAATAAACACCTCATCACTGGGTCATGTCATACCTTATGCACAGCTTGAACACCAACTACACAGTTACCCAACTGATACCCTCACTATAAACCACTTAACCTCACACCAACTACTCGAGATTATCAATAATCCAGAGGGCGCTACTGTTACCTACCAAGACAAAGAACAGCACACTCATAGTCTACATGCACCGCTACTCATTGCTGCAGATGGCACACACTCATCCGTATGCGAACACCTCAATATCACCAGCACTTGTCATGATTCAGGAGCCCACGCTTATGTTATTCAGGCTCAACTCTCCAAAGCAACCTCTCACCCATCAACGGCCTATCAACGCTTCACTCAGCTTGGCAGCTTCGCCTGGTTACCTCAATGGACTACTCGGCAAGCACGTATTGTCTGCACAATAGCAAAAAGACACTTAGACTGTATAGAAACCTGGGATGAACAAGCCTGGATCTCACACCTCAACCAAATCTATCAAGGTCGTCAACCTACTATCGACAGCGGAAAAATCACAGGGCAATACTCGCTCATGACCCAAACACAAGAAACTTGCGTGCATGATTCAACGATTTTAATAGGTAATGCAGCACATACACTTTACCCCATTACCGCACAAGGCTTTAACTTAACACTACTGAGTGTTGCTAAGTTAGCTGAAATATTGACTCACAACTATCAACAATATCAGTCACTCAAACATAAAACATCTCTGTCACACTATGACGCTTGGTGTAAATCCACTCACACACAAGTTACACAACATACCCAACGCATCAACCAACTCTTTAACTCGCCGCTCATTGGCCCCGCTCGAAGCTTTGGCTTACTTGCAGCTAATATTCATCCAGTGATTAAAAAACACCTAATCAAACCTTTTCTTGGGCAACATACAACATTACCCCGACTAGCCTGTAACATCCCCTTAACACTCATCGATAAACCTGCTGAGATTGCTGACCCTATTGAAACACTTTAAAATGATGCACACTGACTATCCCCGCAACACAAGGACACACAATGCCTACTGATTTCTCTGTCATAATTATAGGCGGTGGTCTTGTTGGCCTAACAGCAGCAAAAGCTTTAGCTGACCAAGGCATATTAGTCACCGTAATTGAAGCAAAACAGCCTCCGCTCAACTGGGAAGATAGCTCATACACAGCTCAAGTGTATGCTCTCAATCAAGCCTCTTTACATATCCTAAAAAACCTTAATATATGGGAAGCTATACTCCCGCAATCAAAAACACCCCTCTACCAAATGGATATCTGGGATCACAACCATCAAGGTGAATTACGTTTCTCAGCCATGGACATTCCTGCACCACAACTAGGTCACATCGTTGAAAGTCGTGCAATGATAAAAGCCTTATGGCAGTCCTTACGAGACCACCCCTGCGTTACCTTGCATTATCCAGCAACACCTCAGAGCATAACCCAACACCAATCACTCACTCAGCTCACCCTAACTGATAGCACGGTATTAGAAGCAGATTTAATAATAGGTGCAGATGGCCCAAACTCCTGGGTACGAAAAAATGTTGATTTCACACTCCAGCAACGACCGTACCACCATGACGCAATGACAATGGTTATACAAAGCGACAAACCCCATCACAACACTGCATTACAGCAATTTTTACCTGATGGGCCCATTGGCGTTCTACCCTTACACCACACTCATCAATCATCCATTGTATGGTCGACAACACCCACTCACATGGATACTTTACTCGCTCTACCTCAACACGATCTCAATCAAGCCCTATCTCATGCATTAGACTACCGCTGGGGTCACGTTACAGCTCTCAATACACCCATTCGTTTTCCATTACATATGCGTCATGTTAAGCATTATTATAATCAACACGTTGTCTTGATCGGTGATGCAGCACACACCATGCATCCATTAGCAGGACTAGGAGCTAACCTAGGCTTATTCGATGCCGCTGTTCTGGCAGACTGCCTCAGTAAACACCATAAAGTTTGCTCGCAAGCATCACTCACTCAAGCACTGCAACGTTATCAACGCTGGTGCCGACCTCGTAACACAAAATACCTGAATAGTATGCGCTTCCTAAAAGATTGCTTTAGCCAAACCGCAGGCCTACCTCGACAAATAGCCAGCCTAGGTCTGACACTCATTAATCAAACACCTTGGATAAAAAATCAATTAGCCTCTCATGCAATGACTGATCGTGGAGATATTCCACCTTTAGCTCAACCCACGCCCAACATGCCGATCAACTTGTAGAAGCAAATATAGAAGGGTGAGCATCTAGATGATCTTGACTCGCTATCCCATTGAGCACACACAAAGAAAAAGCGGCCATTCCAAAAATCAATAAAGCAACCATTGCTGCACATACACGTCTCATAGCTACACCTAACTAAAACCCCTCTATTAATAAAATTATAACAAAGGTTAATGACGCTAATGTAACGCCTTTGCATCAGTTTGTAACAATCTCTCAACAACTTGATATACCCAGTTAAACCAGGTAAAACAATGGCATGGACAGTAAAGCACACATTCTTGTTGTCGATGATGACCCTCAAATATGCGATTTATTGCAGGATTATTTGCAGCAATATGGATTCATTGTCACCACCGCACATAATGGCGAGACGATGCAAGCAGTCTTAGATACTCACACTATTCAATTAGTGATTTTAGATTTAATGTTACCTGGTGACGATGGCCTCACCCTCTGCAAAAAAATCCGCGAACAATCTGATGTCATTATCATTATGCTATCTGCTGTCCACGAAGAATCAGATCGGATTGTTGGATTAGAAATTGGTGCGGATGACTATCTTCCCAAGCCCTTTAGTCCACGCGAACTCTTAGCTCGCATTAAAGCACAACTACGTCGCTCTAACGGACAACTCAACAAAACCACATCATCACTCACTCAACTACCGATCAGAACATTTAATCAATGGCAGTTAGACTGTAATCGACGCGTATTAATTACACATGATCATATTACTGTGCCTTTAAGTAGTGGTGAATATGAACTCTTACTCGCTTTTCTCAATCACCCTAACCGAGTACTCAGCCGTGATCAACTGATTGACCTTACTCACGGAGAAAACTCAACGCCCTTTGATCGTAGCATTGACACACAAGTTGCTCGTCTACGAAAAAAAATTGAACCTGATCCAAAACAACCGACCACACTAATTACTGTACGTGGTGGCGGCTATCAATTTATTACAGACACCCACTCAAAAACATAACCATGAAAACAAACACTCTTCGATTTATTAAGAACAAAACTACTGCTCGAGTACTTCTTGTACTTGTCTTTGGAACCTGTTTAATTCAAGGCGCTATACTTTATAGCGTTATTCAACACTTTCATCAACGACAAACCATCAAGCTGCCTATTGATGCTCTCATTAATGATATTAGCCATACAGCACAGATTGCTAAAGTGCTTTCTGACAAACAACTCAAAAAAAATGCTAGCCTACTTCATGTTCATGGGCTGCGTGTTAGATTATCTGAAAAAACACTACCTAAAAGCCTACAATTACAAACATTAGACCTCACCACCTTACGAAATTATATTACATCACATCAACACACCCCCTTCCGAATTAGTATTGCTATTAATCAACATCAATGGCTGAACCTTTCCAGTCAGCCCACTGAACACATACCTTTCCCCTGGGGATTTTCACTCACACTCACTACACTCTTCCTAGCGTTGTTACTACTCTACTTATGGAGCGCTAACTACCTCAGCATCCCATTTGATGCTTTCTACAAAGCGAGTCAACGCTTTAGTGTTGATCTTCAAGCACCACCTATGGCTCTACAAGGCTCGCCCGAAATGCAAGAAGCCATTCATGCATTTAATCATATGCAAGCTCGAATTCGTCAACTTGTCGCTAATCGCACAGAAATGCTTGCGGCTATTTCTCATGACTTACGAACTCCCATTACTCGGTTACGACTACGTGTTGAGTACCTTAATGAACATGCGCAATATAAAAAGGCAATTAATGACTTAAATGAAATGGACACTATGATTACCTCTATTTTGGCATTTACACGTGACCATGTCAGTACTGAAGCACTAGAACACTTTGATATCAATGCACTACTTGTCACACTCTGTGATGATTTTACTGACACTGGAAAAAAAGTCATCTTTGCTCCACATAATCAACGCATCACAGTAGAAGGTCGCATCATGTCAATTAAGCGCGCTCTTACTAACTTAATTGATAATGCCATTAAATATGGCAAAGAAGCCTCCATTACCTTGGAAGAAAAACAACAAGAAATAATTATTAAAATCACAGACCAAGGAAAAGGAATCCCAACTCATGAGCAAGAAAAAGTTTTTGAACCGTTCTACCGCGTAGATCCATCACGATCCCCTGAAACCAGTGGAACAGGGCTTGGCATGGCGGTTACACGTGATATCATTCGAACACATGGCGGCGAGGTCGCATTAATGAATAATCACCCTAATGGACTTACTGTAATTATTACACTGCCACTAAATCACCTCACTCCAACAGACACACAGGATGACTCATGAAAAAAACAGCACTATACCTTCAACATACTTACCTTAATGCAAAAATAGTCGACTTTTCTGGCTGGGCCATGCCCATTCAATACACCTCTCAAATAGCAGAACATAATGCGGTTCGTAGCACCGCCGGTTTGTTTGATGTATCACATATGGCCATTGTCGACATTCATGGGAAAGATGCTTCACCCTTTTTGCGTCACCTCTTAGCAAATGATATTCAAAAATTAAAAACTGATGGACAAGCGCTCTACTCATGCATGCTCAATGAGAATGGTGGTGTGATTGATGATTTGATTGTTTATCGTCTTGATACCAATAACTTTCGTTGTGTCATTAATGCTGCTTGTTGCGATAAAGATATCGCATGGATACAACAACAAGCCGCTCATTTCTCAGTATCTATCATACAACCAAACGATTACTGCATTCTTGCACTTCAAGGTCCTGATGCTCGCTCTTTAGCCAGCCAACTATTACCTCAATCTCTCAGCCAAACTGTGAACGAACTCAAACCATTTCATGCATACGCTGATGAAGGCACATTAATAGCACGAACAGGATACACCGGTGAAGATGGCCTAGAGCTAATACTACCTAGCCATTTAGCCATAGAGTTTTGGCAACACGCTATCCAGGCAGGAGTGACTCCTTGTGGACTAGCTGCACGTGACACATTACGTATTGAAGCAGGGTTAAACCTATACGGCCAAGACATGACTCAAGACACATCACCACTGATATCTAACCTAGCTTGGACTGTGTCTTTTCATGATACTGAACGCCACTTTATTGGCCGAACTGCATTATCTCAAGAACAAGAACAAGGTATCTCTGAAAAACTCGTTGGCATCTCGATGACTGAGAGAGGGGTATTACGCTCTGGCCAAGTGATTCATTTTAATAATGGCACAGAAGGAACTATCACCAGTGGTAGTTTTTCACCGACACTCAATCATGCTATTGGATTTGCTAGAGTACCTGTTGACGCACCCAACCATGGGTCTGTCATTATGCGCAAAAAAACCACACCCATCCAAATCATGAAGCTTCCTTTTGTTCGGCAAGGAAAACCATGCCAGCAACCACATCCTATTATTTAAGGCTAAAAGTAGCATAATATCCATTATGACTTTCAATAAAAAATAAAATCTTTATGAAGACTTGCAATTATCTGCCGGTATCACTTAGAGTATTTGTTGATTCAATCAGGCACTAAAAACCCTATGGTTTTTAATGAGTAAGGAGACCTATGAGCACAACACCCGAACACTTACAGTACACCTCTTCTCATGAATGGGTTCGTCAAGAATCTGATAATACAGTAACGGTAGGTATCACCGAACACGCCCAAGACTTATTAGGTGATATTGTTTTTGTAGATCTCCCTGAAAAAAGTAGCACAGTCACTCAAGGTGATGAAACCGCTGTGGTTGAGTCCGTAAAAACAGCTGCAGATATTTACGCGCCATTAAATGGAACGGTGATTGAAGTGAATGAAGCCCTATCTGACAAGCCAGAACTGATTAACTCAGATCCTTATCAAGAAGGGTGGATTTATCGACTATCGATCGATGATGCATCACAACTGACAAAACTTCTTTCTTCAATAGACTACACTTCCACACTAGAAGATTAATCATGCCATTTATCCCCCATACCGACCAAGATATCCAAACCATGCTAGACAGCATGGGAGAACGCTCTGTAATGGATTTATTTGATGAAATCCCTAGTGAGTTAAACGCATCTAAACGCACTCACATTCCTGACCCACTAGATGAGCAAACATTAATGCGCTTAATGACAGAGCGTCAATCAAACGTCACACCTGGTAGTTGCTTTATTGGGGCAGGTGCCTATGATCACTATATCCCTGCAGCTGTTTGGGAGCTCACACGTCGCGGCGAATTCTATACGGCTTACACCCCCTATCAAGCAGAAGCTAGTCAAGGCAGTCTACAGGTGATTTACGAATTTCAATCCGCCATGACCGAACTCATGGCTATGGAAGTTTCCAATGCATCACTCTATGATGGTTCTTCTGCCCTAGCTGAAGCTGTATTAATGGCAGTTCGCCTCAAGCGCGGAAAGAAAACACGTGTCCTTGTCCCCACACACATACATCCACACTATCGCACAGTGTTACACACATTAACCAAACACCAAGCTATTGAATTAGTCGACATTCCCTACCACACAGATACAGGAACTCTCGATACAGAAACATTTCATACCTACTTTGATGACAACACCGCAGCCTGCATTATTCCTCAACCTAATTTTCTAGGAACACTAGAACCTGTTGATGAACTAACTGAGATTGCTCATCAACGAGACGCTTTAGTAATCGCACAAGTTAACCCTCTTGCCATGGCCTGGCTACAACCCCCAGGAGAATGGGGTGATACCGGCGCTGATATTGCCTGTGGTGAAGGACAACCATTAGGAGTACCTCTCTCAATAGGTGGTCCTTATTTTGGTTTTCTATGCTGCCGCACATCTGATGTAAGACAAATGCCAGGACGTATAGTGGGCAGAACCATTGACAGTAACCAAACTCCTTGCTACACACTCACCTTACAAGCACGCGAACAACACATTAGACGCAGCAAAGCCACGTCAAATATTTGCACCAATCAAGGCCTAGTGGTTACTGCAGCCACTATTTTTATGCGCCTTATGGGCGCATCAGGATTATCACAAACAGCGCAAACATGCCATCAACGCGCACAACAATTACAAACTTTATTACATCAGCACCCTGATATTGAGCCTGTCTTTACAGCGCCATTCTTTAATGAATTTGTTATTCGTTTTCCCAAACACTGCTGTCATGACATTCTGAACACTCTGAGAAAACACGGCATACAAGGAGGGTATGACCTCAGTCAAACACACCCTGAATTAGGGCAAGCACTATTAGTCTGCGCTACTGAAGTTAATACAGATAGTGATATAGAACGTTATCAACAATGCTTACAACAGGATCTTTCATGAGTTTAATGGCTGACACAATGACAACTCCCACTCCTAAAACATCAACGTCTAAAACCATTCACCTTAGACAAACACCCCCACGCATACCTAAAATGCCAGAACTACAATGTGTTCGTCATTACACGCGTCTATCACAAAAAAACTTCAGCATTGATACACACACCTACCCACTGGGTTCGTGCACCATGAAGTATAATCCTAAAGTAGCACATAGTATTGCCAGCCTTCCCGGTTTTAATCAAGTTCACCCATTAACTAACCCCGCTGACATGCAGGGTGCCTTGGCTTCTCTATATGAGCTGCAAACGTTACTGACTGAACTTACTGGCATGCAAGAAGTCTCTTTAACCACAATGGCTGGAGCACAAGGTGAGTTTGCCGGTGTTGCTATGATCAAGGCATACCATGCATCACGCCAAGACCATGCTCGTCAGGAGATCCTTGTCCCTGATGCTGCACATGGCACCAACCCTGCATCAGCTGTTCAATGCGGCTATCGTGTCAGAGAAATACCCACAACGCCTGAAGGTGACGTTGACCTTGAAGCACTAAAAGCCGTAGTAGGACCACACACTGCTGGCATCATGCTCACAAACCCTTCTACATTAGGCGTATTTGAACGTAACATTTTAAGCATTGCTGATATCATTCATGAAGCTGGGGGCTTACTCTATTACGATGGTGCAAACCTCAATGCTATTTTAGGCCACTTCAGACCAGGCGATATGGGTTTTGATGTAATGCATCTTAATCTACATAAAACATTTGCAACACCGCATGGCGGAGGCGGACCTGGAGCTGGTCCCGTGCTCGCTAGTGATCGATTAAAGGCCTTTTTACCCACGCCGATCATTGGGAAGACTAATACAGGCTTTCAATGGCTAACTGATCAAGAGCGCCCACAATCCATTGGCCGCTGCACAACCTTTATGGGTAACACCGGTGTATTACTCCGTGCATATGCCTATATTCGATTACTCGGCAATACCGGTGTACAACGCGTCAGTGAAATAGCCACCTTGAATGCTAATTACCTTATGCACCATTTACAAAAAATGGGATACACACTAGCATTCCCCAAACGACGCGCCAGCCATGAATTCATTATTACGCTGAAACCAGAATACGAACAATATCAAGTGAAGGCACTCGACCTTGCAAAACGTCTATTAGACTATGGCATTCACGCACCAACGATTTACTTTCCTTTATTAGTCCCTGAGTGCTTGCTCATAGAACCCACTGAAACCGAAAGTAAAGCTGAATTAGATACCTTTCTTGATATCATGCAACGCATCCTTCATGAAATACATACAGAACCTAAACAGGTTCAATTAGCACCTCATGAACTGACACTAAAACGTGTTAATGAAGTGCATGCTGCGAAAAATTTAGACTTAACCGATCATCGCTGTTTAGACCTCGATCATGATCAATAATCACCAAAGACAATGCTTAGTACTCATCGAATCACTATACATAGATTGAATGATGTGTTAAAACAGTTGGCTTCTGATTACTGTTATTATTTAAATAGGCTTTATTATGAACAAAATTTACGTAGGCAACCTGCCTTATAGTGCCACTGAAGGGGAACTTCGCGAATTATTCTCAACATGTGGTGCAATTAAAGAGATTGCCTTTATCAAGGATAGATACACTGGACAATGCAAAGGCTTTAGCTTCATTGAGTTTGATGATGCGAGCTCAGCGCAAAATGCCATAGAGCAATACAATGAACAGGACTTCAA
This sequence comes from Coxiellaceae bacterium, assembly GCA_011523685.1. Lineage (GTDB taxonomy): Bacteria > Pseudomonadota > Gammaproteobacteria > Coxiellales > Coxiellaceae > UBA9148. Next base: position 30,131 of record WTGG01000023.1, read on the forward strand.
TGGTCGCAAACTACGCGTCAACATTGCACAAGAACGAGAAAGTGGTGCCAATGGCAATCGACGCCCTCAACGTGCACCCTACTAATCAGTAAATTAAGTATAAAAAAGCCGCACTCAATGCGGCTTTTTTTACATCTTCACTCTACACCCATTCCTCTCATACAGAGTCAACTAAAGCAACTTGCTGCAGTGGAAAATGCCCAACATGCAAGACATCATGAGCTCTAGCTTCTTGGGATAATTCATCCGCACCCCAAGATAGGGTTTGCGTACTCACCTGCCCATCTTGCTGAAAAGTGGCTAAGACACAATCTTCAAAGATAGATAACTGAAGGCTCATCGAACGATTATGAGGAACTGGACTTTCATTAAATGCAATGCCAGCATCAATGCCATAACAAAACAAGTGGCCATCACAAGTCTGCTCACCATTAGGGTATTCCTGAGATCTTGCATGATTAACGACCTCAATTAAACCTAACATAGCGCTAGGGTCCAACTCTTTACCTTGTTGATGCTGATAAACTTCAGGGTAGTCTAACCCTAAGTGATAAATTGGGCTCACTGATAACTGCACATCGCCCTGTAGTGAACAAGATAGCACTTTGACACAATAATGACTTGTTACAGAAAAGGGTGTTAGACCCTGTTTTTCACAATCAGAAAAAGCTAGAAAGCCTTTTAAGCTTTGATCGTCATCAAAAGTTCGGAGTGATAAATCAATTAAATACTGCGCTTTTTTACTTAAGCTGCTATTACTATCGGAGAATTGACTTTGACTTGGTAATGCTGCGAAAAGAGCACCCTCTCCATGATGAGAAAGCCCTTCATCCCATCCCTGTTGATAAACTAAATGAATCACATACCCACCCAATGTAACTAGAATTATGGTGAATAATATAACCGACGGATATTAAATTAACCTTAACGTAACCGCTTGGTCGTGTGAGACATTAGCTATAGTTTATGTAGACAAATGACTGTAGTGAATTAATGCGGCAATTCAGAGTGCATTAAGTGACGCACTAAAGTTATTTAACAATACGTAAATGCGGCTTACCGCCTGGAGAAGGATCATTATCGCCGGGCGATGGAGGCACATCATCTTCATCTTCATCTGTAAAAACCATCCCTCGACCATTTTCATAAGCATAGAGAGCAAGAATTGCTGGCATTGGAAGGACGATATGTCGAGTCACACCAGAAAAGCGTGCCTTGAACTCAACCGATTCATTCCCCATTTCCAAATCAATAATCGCCGACGGTGTCATATCTAGGATAATTTGACCATCTTCAATATAATCTTCAGGGACCTGAACATCGTTTAATGTTGCATCAACCATCACATAAGGTGTTAACTGGCAGTCAAGCAACCACTGATAAATACCACGAAAAAGATAAGGCTTACTCGAAATCATCGACTGCCCTAATTTCACGTTCTGATTCAGACAAACTAGCCTGAAAGGATTCACGCTCATAAATGCGCTCTTGATAGGCAAAAATCCCTTTAGCGCTAGCAGGCAAAGTAATACCTAGTTGTGGCAAACGCCATAGTAATGGAGCAATACAACAGTCGACTAAGCTAAACTCATCGCTTAGAAAGTAAGGCTTATCTGCAAAAACAGGCTCTAATACAATTAAACCTTCTCGTAACTCATGGCGAGCAGATTCAATTTTGAGCTCGTCATTTGAATATAGAATAGTGCGCATTAAGCTATACCAATCTTGCTCAATGCGATGCAACATTAAACGTGATTTTGCTCGAGTCACTGGGTACACCGATAACAATGGTGGATGAGGAAAACGCTCATCGAGATATTCCATAATCACTTGTGGCTCATACAACACCAAATCACGATCGACCAAAGTCGGCAACGTGTTATAGGGATTTAAGTGCAATAAATCCTCGGAAGGATGATTAGCATCAACATTGGTAATTTCTACAGCAACGGCTTTTTCAGCCAAAACAATTCGAACCTTATGACTATCAGGATCCATTTCCCCTGAATATAAATTCATCACTGATCGCTTAACTAGACTCATACATTTACCCCTAACATCCCTGATAGAAACGAAAAAAAACTGCTTCCTATATTCCTAAAAAGAAGCAGTTCAGACATTGAATACATCGTGAAGGTACGATTAACGTTTGGAGAACTGACTTCCCTTACGCGCTTTATGACGCCCAACCTTCTTACGCTCAACAACACGAGAATCACGTGTTACAAAGCCCGCCTTACGCAGTTGACGATGCCATGTTTGATCGTTACTGGCTTCAGCTTCTGTGGATTCTTCCAGTGATACTTCTGTTTTTGGCATGTTCATTGCTTCGTATTGAACAAGAGCACGGGTAATACCATGACGAATAGCGCCAGCTTGTCCACTGATACCACCACCAGAAACCGTAATGTAAAAATCAAACTGGTTTTCACATCCTAAAGTCACCAAAGGTTGGCGGACAACAATACGTGATGTTTCACGACCAAAAAACTCTTCTAGTGAGCGGTTATTAACGGTGATATTGCCTTTTCCGGGGCGTAAGAATACTCGGGCGGTGGACGACTTACGACGACCCGTACCGTAGCATTGTTCTTGTTTTGCTTGTGCCATGCTTTCTGCCTCTTAGATAACGTCTAATAATTCAGGTTGTTGTGCTTTATGCGGATGCTCTGCACCTGCATAAACCTTTAAGTTACGAAACATATCTCGACCTAAAGGGCCTTTCGGTAACATACCTTTGACCGCTTTTTCGATAATCATCGTAGGTGCTTTCTCTTGTAATTTCTCAAATGAAATACTTTTAATACCACCAGGGTAACCACTATGGCTGTAATACATTTTGTCTGAGTTCTTATTACCAGTCACCTTGATCTTGTCTGCATTGATAACAATGATATGATCGCCGGTAATTGCGTGTGGTGTGTACTCTGCTTTATGCTTTCCACGTAATCTAGACGCTACAACACTTGCTAAGCGACCTAATGTTTTATCTGCTGCATCCACGACAAACCACTGGGCTGTCAAGGATTCTGAATTTGCCATGTATGTTTTCATCATTTTCCTGGGCACCTTGAAATAAGAATTGGCAAAGATACTACAATCCCAATCGAATTTAAACAACTTTTTTCAATTCAGATCACCTCTCTTAGCACTACGCGCAAGCACTCAACACAGCACATCGCCAGGGTCTTGCCTTTTTAGGTCATATTTCGCAGAGATTAGCCTTACCCGGCTGCTAGATCCCCGCACAAAAACCTGCAATTTTATACGAATAAATCTATAAAAAACGCATATTTAAGTGTTTTTTTATTCGCTTTTTGAAAAAATTATGCTATTTTCTATCACTGCATGGGTAACGTAACCCATTGTTATTAACCAGTAAAAAGAGGATGTTTACATGCCACCACGTAAAAAAGTTAAAAAAGTTAAAAAAGTTGCGGCCAAAAAAACCGTAAAAAAAACAGCTAAACCTGCTGCAAAAAAGAAAACCGCTGCTAAAGCCGCTACTAAAAAGAAAGCTGCCGTAAAAAAAGCACTACCAACCACTGCGATTAAAGCAGCTATGAATAAATCTCAATCCATGACCCATATTTCAGAAACAACTGGCTTAAGCAAAAAAGAAGTCGCTTCTGTATTTGACGCTCTAAGCAATCTTATGCACCGTCATTTGAAGAAAAACGCTGCTGGCGAATTCACGCTACCTGGCCTCATGAAATGCACCGTTAAACGCAAGCCTGCCACTAAGGCACGCAAAGGCGTTAATCCTTTCACTGGCGAAGAAATGATGTTTAAAGCAAAACCTGCTCGCAATGTCGTTAAAGTACGCCCTCTCAAGCGCGTCAAAGAAATGGCCGAATAATCAGTACGTTACCCTAAAGCCTTTCGCTGTAAGCGAAAGGCTGCCTTCTCTCAAAAACCTCGCAACAAAAAATCACTCTATTTAATATTCCTTTAAGGTTAGATCGGTATAATGGCTTTTTATTAAGCACAATACCAAGAACAAAACACCTTCTAAACTACTTTGAGTGTAAACTTATGTCAGATGATACAGCCACTTGGATTTATAACAGCAGCAGGGAAACCTATAATAAAACTCTTAAAACGCTCAAAGGTAAATACTCCAAGGATTACAAGCGCCTTAGACAAAGTAGAGAAGAACAAAAGTTACAGAATCCTAAAGACCAACACAGCTGGAGCAAGGACAATCTTTCTCGATGGGCGTATGATTATGCATCCCCTACCATTCAGGCCTGCTTGAAGTATGGCGCGAGCATACCCATTCACAAATTTTACGACTTCTCGCTTAGCGGAAAAAACGCACAGCACTGGGAACAGAATGAAGAATTATTCAAGAAAAAAGGACTCAATCTTCTAGACCAGAACTCAGTTGTACTCACATATCACCTCAAGGCCGTTAATAACGATGAAACCGGTAAACTCTTGGATCACGCATGGGCCATCACCAAAGGTGACATCACTGCACCCCCTCAATATACGCTGCTTGCCGTGAATCAAGCCAATGCTGATTCTTCTAGTGATCCGACAATATCCAGTGCAATTAGTGAATACAATAAAACCCTGAATAACCTCAATGATCAACTCAAAGAACTTCACGCAAGCAACCAAAGACTTCGTGACACTTCAGTCACCGATGAGAAGATAAGAGAAAATTCTACTCATGTTTTATCATCCATTGGTGTGGACCACCCCCTTTATGGGTCAATTGCACACAAGATTAATGATAAATCAAAAAAATTCACTGAAAAAGAGCGTACTGCTGTACTTAGCGCCATCACAAAGAAAGAATCTGATGAGCAGAAAGCTGCCCGTGAAAAAATAGAGAAACTTAAGGCAAGTCTTGCCTCACAAACAGTAACTATAAAAGAACAAGGCATCGACAAAAAGCTAGCTAATAGCGATGCCTTAAGTGCTCCTCTTGATGACGGTTATCTTGAAATGTCTGGTGGTGGTAGTGGTAAAGAAACAGAGACTTCTTTAATGGTCGTTGAAAACGGCATAATAGTGACCAAAAAGTTAACATACAAAGATCCGCGTGGCAATGAGCACCCACTCAAACTCAGCAACGAAGAGTTTGAGACGATTGTTAACAAGTGGAATAATAAAAACCCAACCAATCGGTTGAAGGTTACGGAAACCTGGAATGGCAAAAGAAGCGTCAATTTCACAGGTGCGCAAAAAAATCTAAAAGGCGCGTTTGTTGATTTTATGAAAGCAGAGGGAGGAAAGCTTAGAAACGCTCACGTAGATGCCTCAACAAACTCAGCAACGGATGATCTTAGCCTAAGTTCGAGCAGCATACCTAGTTGCGGGCCCTATAACCCCAAGTAGCATAGTAAGCGAGCATCAATAACTAATCATTACTCAATAGAACTGCTTCACTCTCTCTATTTCTTGGGAGACGAGCGCTTAGCAACCAATGCATCGGCAGACAGTTGAATACGATCACGAGTGGCTATATCCGCTTCGGTAGGCTTATAACCAATCACAGTAATACCTTGCGCCTGTGATTCTATCCAGATGTCTCGCATCATTTTAGGGTGACCATCAACGACATAAACAGCACCCCAGCCTTGATCGATCGCCAAAGCCACCATATCACGTGCTGTCATATATCGCTGCCGAACAATGGTGCCAAACACTTGCAAGCCACCCGAGCCCTCATCATCACCTGAATCATCTGACGAACTGCTTCCGAACAACAGCCGACCTGGAGAACTACTCATGGCATTGCCGTAGTTGTGAATATCCCAACCAGAAGAAGGCGCTGACCTAACTTCTACCTCTGGTAATGGCTCTGCTTTCTTTTCCCCGTCAGTTAACTGCACAAAAGGAAAGCGATCTAAAATCCATAATAAATCTTCAACCGTCACTCCACGTTTACTCACCTCATCAATATCTAAAGGCAAGTCGAGCCGTTGATGAGCTTCTTGTAATGATTCGAAATGAAAAGCTGGGGCTTCTTCATCAAAAGCATCATCTGATGGGGTGTCAACCATATCACTCTCCTATGAACACAGTAACGTTAGTTTAACGTATTTTATCGTCCAACGTAACGATAGGCTTTATCACAGCGCATAGGACATCCTTGACAGCTGCCACCCCCACAACCGGCCTCAACCAGCTCTACACGACCACGATCAATCCAGTACTCGAGCATTGGCTCCAAATCATTCGAGTGCTTTTTAAAATGCATACTCAGTTCAACCATACTCGCTGAGACATGCTCTTTCAGATAATTTCGCAATTCGATTAAAATCATATCACCCTCCTATGGCAATGATGCAGTTAATGAATAAGCTTCCTTTCTTACGGTGTATTTCAATATAAAGAGGATCAACCCTAGCAGTAATAATGAGAATACCAACCATCGTATTGAATTGGCCGGATGTTGGTACATAGTCCCTAATTGATAACACAAGACCGCACAAACATAAGCAAACCCTGTACTCCAGACAACAGAGAATACCGCCCATCGCATCCCAACTTCTCGTCGCATGGCCGCCATAGTAGAAACACACGGGAAATACAATAAGACAAACAATAAATAGGCCAAAACACCAATAGCGCCATCAAAATGTCGATGCATCACTCCATACACACGCTGATCAACATCCACCCCAGCCTCACTAGCCAATAAGGGATTTTTAATCGCTTCACCTAAGGCCGATAAGTTATCTGGAATACTCTGTAGTGCTTCACCAAAGCTTGCTAACAAAGAAGCCTCTGAATCACCCTCTGCATCGATGGTAGGCAAATCAGCTGTGTACAACGTATTTAATGTACCGACTACGACCTCTTTTGCCATAACACCTGTCACCAAACCGACCGTTGCAGGCCAGTTATCTTGTGTAATACCCATAGGTGCAAACACAGGCGTAACACTTCGCCCCACTACGGATAATAAAGAATGTGTATTAGCATCATCAGTACTTAATTGTCCCGTATCTGTGATGGCATTCAGCCCTCCTATCACCAAACATACAGGAATAATGACTCGTCCTGCTCGTGTGACAAAAGCCCTTAAGCGTTGATACGTTAAACGTGACATCGCCGATAAACGTGGCCAATGATAGGGAGGCAACTCCATCACCAATGGCTCAGACTCACCAGGTAACAAGGTCTTTTGCACAATAAACCCCGTTAACATCGCAGCAAGAATACCCAACACATACAACATGAACACCCACATAGCACCATGCTGGAAAAAAGCTGAAACAAATACCGAGAAAATAGCTAATCGCGCACCACATGACATGAAGGGCATCATGAGAACAGTTAAAATACGTTCGCGACGTGATGACAATGCACGCGCCCCCATCACGGCAGGCACATTACAACCGAAACCAACGATCATAGGAACAAACGAATGGCCCGACAAACCTAATGTAGTCATTACACGATCCATTACAAAAGCAGCCCTTGCCATATAACCTGAGTCCTCTAAAAAGGATAAGAATAAAAACATGCCGCCAATCACAGGAATAAAGGTCAACGTCGTATTAATACCCACACCAACACCTTCGGTTAATAACGCAATACCCGCTGGAGGTACCTGTAATATAGCTAGTACCTTTGCCATACCATCGACAAAAATAGCACTTCCTGCAATATCAAAGAAATCTTGGAATGCACCCGCCACGTTGATAGAAAAGAAAAACAACGCATACATGACGAAAAAAAAGATGGGCAACCCCAAGAAACGATTTAAAACAACTCGATCAATACGCTCTGTCACGGTTGTTTTTCGATCTTTGATGATACAAATAGCATCCTTTACGCACTGCTCAATGTAACCATAACGTGCATCTGCAATCATGATGTCTGCAGACTCTTCTAGAGCAGACTCAATCTGTTGCTGCTGATGCTTTACCGCCTTGCATGACTCCAGTGATAAATCCAGCAGACTCGATGTATCACCTTCTAAATACCGCAATGTAACCCAGCGTAATAACCTTTTCTGATCACCTAAAGCAGACTGAACATCCTCAAATAGTTCGCTAATAGCTTGCTCGATGATGTCTGGATATTGCACAGGAGAGGCACATGAACGATCAACCCGCCTCTGGTCAATGGCAGCTTTTAAGGCATCCACTCCCTTCCCTTGACTAGCCACTATTGGCACCACAGGACACCCCAAACACCGTGATAGGCGATCACAATCCACTTGTTTGCCCACCGCTGACAATCGATCCGTCATATTCAATGCAATCACAACCGGAATGCCTAGTTCTAACAACTGCAGCGTAAGATATAAATGTCGCTCAAGGTTGGTTGCGTCAACAACATTAACAATAATATCGATAGATTCTGTCAGTAAGGCTTGGCAAGCAATACGCTGATCTTCAGCACCATCACTCATGTGTGCATTCAATGCATAAGTACCTGGCAAATCAAGGATGGATTGCTCTTTCTTATGATAAACATAAGCACCCATTTTTTTATCAACTGTCACACCCGCCCAGTTACCAACACGCTGGTTAAGGCCTGTTAAATGATTAAAGAGTGCTGTCTTACCACAATTAGGGTTACCTGCTAAAGCGACTGTACAAAACGGAGTATTATCAATCATCGGACATCCATTCTATATTCAATGCACTTAACTCAGCCTTTCTTAGCGTTAAGTGATCATTATTGACACAAACAACAAGCGGATCTCCTAAAGGGGCTTGTCTAACCACTAAAAATTCCGTTTGCGGACGCAAACCTAAAGCCAGTAACTGCGAACGATACGCTGGCTTACAATGAGGTAAATAACTGATTATTCTTCCTTTCATTCCAACAACAATAGGATGATTCATAATGCAACCTGGGCAAATACACCTAACATGAAACTGAGAACTATTCTCATTAGTGATCGCAATTATGATAAGAACCGCCCAGACTGTCAAGGCATTAACCACACCTGACACTCCTAGATACCAGCAACCCCATAAAAAAAGCCCCTAAATAGGGGCTTTTTGAGATATACAGCTAATCTTTTGCAATAATTAGCTAAAAGCATATGACAACTTGGTGCCGATAACATCATTGATATAACGCACATTTTCCCAACCACTATCTAAGCTGTAACGACGCCAATCCACTCGAAACGTCACATTTTTAAGTGACCCAATATGAGCCTCAAGTCCGGCACCATACGTCCAAACATAGCCTGTGTAATGTGCATTTTCTACACCTGCAGCTGGTTCATCACCCTTGGTATTTAAATAACTAACCCCAGTGGTTAGCAAGCCACAAAGACCCATCGCACCCATTTTATATAAACCATGACTAAAAACACCTTGTGCATCGATAGACCAAGTATCTTTAATATAGCCATCGCCACCTTCATTAAAACTAACATCACCAATACTCGTATAACCAGACTCGAAGGCTAACCAATCATTTACCTGGCGACCTACAAAAGCGCTCCAGGAAACATCATTACCTTTGTAATCTGTACCACTATCAGCCGTGAATGACGTTACGGCACCAAACGTAGCACCGCCACCGGCATACCAGCTGCCAGTTTGGTATGGCGTAGACATAGATCCTTGATATGAAGAACCCCCCGCCTGAACCGAGGATACAGCTGCAACAAAAACACACCCTATTAGAAAACTCTTATTCATATAAAACTCCCTGTTTAAAAAAGCACAAAGGCCATCATCCCTTTTGACATCACATGTCATGTCTCAAAAATACACAACTCATGGTAAAAATACAAATCCATCAAAATATGATTAAAAGTTGATCACACTCTGCCCGATAATCTAATCGAACGATGCTCTAATGCAGGCAAACGTGATCTAATATCCTGCAAGCATGTTCCCTCTATATCTGCTGTCACAAAACCATCACCCTCGCTCAAACAATCCAAAACGTCACCCCAAGGACTAACAATTTGAGAATACCCATACATTTCATAACCATTAGGTAATGCACCATATTGATTAGCCGCCACAACATAACACGTATTTTCAATAGCGCGAGCTCGCAATAACACCTCCCAGTGTGACTTTCCGGTATACGCTAAAAATGCAGCGGGAACCAGTAATATCGTCACACCATCATTAGATAATTCACGATACAATTCAGGAAAGCGCAAATCATAACAAATACTTAATCCAACACGACCCACTGGAGTATCTACAGCCACTACCTGCTTGCCCGGCATAAACCGGTCTGACTCTTGCACCTGACGAGCAGTATCTAACGTGACATGACATAAATGCATTTTGTTATAATGAGCGACACACTCACCCTCACTGTTATATACCAACGAAGTTGAATAAATGTGCCCATCAGACATACGAATAGGCATCGCACCCACTACCACCCAAACTCGATACTTCTTAGCCATGCTTGCAAAGGCCGCCTGTCCTACTCCATCACCAAAATTTTCAGTTAACGCCAAAATATTGATTGGCTGACCAATACAATGCTCTGGCAGCAAAACAAGCTCTGCGCCTGCTGAAACTGCTTTTATGATTTGTGCCTCTAACACCATCAAGTTCTCTTCAATAGAACCAGAGGCATTGCTTTGTATAGCTGCTACTTTTCCCATAATTATCGATACCTTTTTAAATGATAGGCTTTTGCCCTTGAGATAACCCACTCTGTTATCAGCAACTAGACAATGAAACCATCTACATGATCTGCAACCTCATTCAACACACACTGCTGAAGATCGAGCAGTCTACCATGAAAAAAATGACCTGCATCCATTAACTTATTTCCCCTTAATGTCTTAACAGGAGGATCATCCACTAAAGACTGTAAACCCTCTACTGACACGACATCATCCTGATCTCCATAGACGATCAGCCAAGGACAACTGACATCAGTGAATAGATTAAAATCACCTAAACGCAATGCTGGAGCAACAGTTATCAAATGATGAATATCATGTCGCTTATTAGCAACAGATGCCGCCACATAACCCCCAAATGAAAACCCCATAAGCAATAATTGATGAGTAGGCAATACCTGCTTTACCCACTCTAAAACCGCATCCAAGTCATCTTGTTCACCAACACCGTCACCATAATCACCCGCACTCCCCATAACACCTCGAAAATTAAACCGCACGGTGGGTAATTGTGACACCACGGATTTAGCTAATGTAGTCACTACTTTATTATGCATCGTACCCTGATGCAGTGGATGTGGGTGACAAATTACAGCCACATAAGGTAGTGCAGGCTGAACAGGAAAAGTCGTTAATATCTCCAAATCACCTGATGGACCTTTAATCACACCTGATGCTTGCTTAGCTTGTGGAAAAATTTCCATTAACGATCCCCCTTCAAAAATTTGAAGACCTTCCAAGATGCCCACTCAACAACACCATCCAACACTCTCACCCCTCTAGGGCGTGTACGATATTCATATGTCGCTGTATTGCCATTAGAACTACAGCTCAAGTGATATATCAGCTCCTCTGGGTGCTCCAATGTCATCAGGTCGTCGCCTGATAAGACAACCTGGCAATTTGATGGCAGTGAGTTATTGAAAGACAATCGAGCAACCGTCCCAGGCGTTACCAAATGCCTTTGCCAACGACCATAAGACACATGATCAGTCACATTGATATTGCACAATGATTGCTCGAGAAAAGTGATCAGTTGCTCAGTGGCTGTTAACCCACAATCACTAATCAAATAAGGCGCCATCAGTGGCTCAATTAATTGCTGTTTAGCTATCAAAGCTGACCGTGTTGAAGCACTCAACTTGACTTGAATATAAGGAAAAGAAGCTCGATAACCTAACTCCACATCAGTACACGCTTGAAAGCAAGGCTCTATTTTATTCGCAATATCACTTTCACCAACACCTAGTAATAGATAATTAATACGCACACAAGATGAAGCGCACCCTATTTCAGTCAGCTGAGGCAAAACCACTCGATCAACCAAGGGTAAGCATTCTCTTGGCGGACCTGGAAGCAAAAAGAACGTTACGCCATCCCAATCAAAGCGACAAGCATTAGCCGTGCCATTGTTATTCGTTATCACTGACGCATCTTTCGGGAAATAGCACTGTTGACGATTAACCTCAGGCACAGGCTTACCTAATGACTGAAAAATTTGCTGAATATGCTTCCAACTACTCTCATCAAACACTAAGTCTGTATCGCATAAAGCTGACAATGCAAAACGTGTTCGATCATCTGATGTTGGCCCTAACCCACCAGTTATAATAATGATCGAACAGTGTTCTTTAAGATATCTCAATGCCGAAACAATCTCTGACTCTACATCATTGATGGCCATATGCATGACCACATGCATATTGTGATCTTTTAAACGTTGCGCAATATCCCGCGTATTAGAATTTTGAATATCTCCAGCAACCACTTCATTACCGGTTGCTAAAATCGCTATATCTTTACTTGTCATTCTCACACCTAATCTACTGCGGATTTTCTAAACTTAAGTAGCCACTTTGTGAGTCATAAGCAAAAATCTCTGCGTAACGACCCCACTCAATCACTACTTTTAATACTTCCTCAGCAGCTTGCTCACTTAAGTCACGCTCAAGCTCTTTTAAGAATAAGGTGTCATCTAAACGATGATCATCTTCTTGATCGAGAGACTCACGAATATGTTGCGCTAACGGCACATGCTCCAATAACTGCTTAGCAAAGATTTTCTTCTGAATTAGAATATCCGCTTCTGCCAAACTACGACCAATCATCGTTAACTGAATATCACCTTGCGATACTGTTGCAAATCGTAATAACTCTAAGGTTTCAGTGATGGCAAATAAATCATCGAGCTCCAAGTGTAGCTCTTCCGCCAATTGCGGTAAATCTACACTTTTATCATATTCAGGTGAACTCAACATCTCTAGAAAACCTGTAATCTCTGCAATTTCAACATTAGGTAATCGATACCCCATGGCAATCGGCTCTTCTTCTTCAACACGAGCACGTTGTGTATCATGTCGGCCCGTTGTCATTAAAGTATAGATATGATCAACCATGGCACGAAATTCATCTGAGGTGTCATTCCGGGGATGAGGCAATGACACAGCTACTTCATCACGCACTTGTCCTGGATCACTATCAAATACTAAAATACGATCCGCAAGGAATACTGCTTCTTCGATGTTATGAGTCACAATTAAAATCGACTTTATGTTGGTTTTTTGAGAGGCCCATAAGTCAATTAAATCACCCCGTAATTTTTCTGCTGTTAAAACATCCAATGCTGAAAAAGGCTCATCCATTAACAGTACTTCAGGGTCAACCACTAATGCTCTGGCTAAACCAACACGTTGGGACATTCCCCCGGATAATTCTTTAGGATAAGCAGACTCAAACCCATCCAACCCAACAATATCAATCGCTTCCAATGCTTTCTTTCGACGCTCTTGACGCTTAACCCCGCGCGCCTCAAGACCTAACTCAACATTTTGCAACACGGTTAACCAAGGCAACAAAGCGAAATGCTGAAAGACCATTGTCAGGCCATCAACAGGAGATGTGATTGGTTTCCCATGATACATCACCTCACCATCTGTTGCGGCAATGAGTCCAGCTATAATGCGCAACAATGTCGACTTACCAGAACCAGACTTACCCAATAAAGCGATAATCTCTCCTTCACGCATAGAAAAGTTCACTTCATCTAACACTAATAGTTCTTGCACGCGACGTTTTTGAAATGATTTCTTGACTTGTCGTATGTCAATAATAGAGGAGCTATCTGTACTCATACTCTTACCTCAATTAACCTCATATTTACTCACCCACCTGAAAGCGTTTTTCTGCTAACTGATAAAGCGGTCGCCATAATACATAATTAAAAAATAAAACCCAGGATGACATGACAAAAATGCCCAATGCAATACGGGGAAAATCACCCAACGCTGTCATTTCAGCAATATAAGCACCAAGACCAACCGCCACTAAATGCACATTCCCCCAATCAACCACCTCTGCAATAATACTAATATTCCATGCACCACCCGCAGCTGTAATCATCCCTGTGATTAAATAAGGAAAGATGCCCGGTAACACAAAACGGTACCACCACAACCAACCTCGAACATTCAATGTACCTACTGCATGATGCATGTTCTTTGGTAGCGCCATCACACCAGCAATAACATTGAATAAAATATACCACTGAGTACCCAGTATCATTAATGGTGACACCCAGATATTGACATTTAAATGATTATGTACAATCCACATCGCTACCACAGGAAATAATAAGTTCGCTGGAAATGCTGCAAAAAACTGTGCAATCGGCTGTACCATGCGTGAGGCCTTAGGATGCAATCCGATCAAGACACCTATAGGGACCCAAATAACACAACTTAAACCAATCAACACAAAGACTCGAGTTGCTGTCATTAACCCCAAAAAGATCACATGTAAACCTTCTTGATAATCCACTGAGGAAAAAATAAACTGCCATAATACCGATAAACAAAATACGACAATAGCTGCGACCAGCACCCAAAAAACACCCGTCATGCATTGTTGCCATCGTCGCCCCTCAAACCACGCCACTCGTCTTACTGTTTGCTGTTTACGACGAACATTAACAAAACGATCAGCAACCATCCTGATACAATGACCCATAAAAATAAATAATCGTGTTCTATGAAATAAGTCTAGCAACCATGATTGTGCTTCATCATCACCATCGGTCTCCTCTGCCTTAAATTTCTCTGACCAAGCAACTAACGGTCTAAAAATAATTTGATCATATAAAAATATCACTATAAACATGGTGACAATGACCGCCCACAAGGCATGCGAATTCGCTTGGGCAATAGCGACACTGATATAGGAACCAATACCTGGCAAAAGAATCTCTTGATGAGCAACACTAATAGCCTCTGAGGCTACCAAAAACACCCAACTGCCTGACATAGATATCATGGCATTCCATAACAAACCTGGCATCGCATACGGAACTTCTATTTTCCAAAAAGATTGCCAGGCTGACAGATGAAACATCTGTGAAGCTTCTTTCAAATCATGAGGAACATTACGAACACTTTGATAAAAGCTTAATATCATATTCCATACTTGCGCCGTAAAAATAGCAAAAATTGCGGCACACTCAGGGCCTAACATGCTACCTTTAAACAAGACAATAAACCCAACCACGGTAATACTTAAAAATCCCAATACGGGAACTGATTGCAGAATATCTACCAGCGGTATAATAATACGTTCGGCACTACGACTCTTAGCCGCCCAAGTCCCAAAAACAAAGGTCACTAAGGTCGATAACATCAGTGCTAATAGCATCCGTAACACACTTCTTAGGGCATAATACGGCAGCATCCAAGGACTTAAGGAAATACTTAGTGTTTGACCTACCTCATAACGACCTACCATAGCGGTCGTCCCATAGGCCAATAAAACAATTAAGGTAATTACCAACAATAGCGCTAATACATCCCATGAATTAGGTACAGGCCAACGAGTGACTTCATTTTTTGAATATGTATGCTGGGTGCGTATCGCCATAACAACAGTCCATAGCCTTCATGGCACACTGCATCATGCCATGGATTTGAAATAATAAAAACTAACTACAATCATCTCATCTTTATACAAAGGGTATATGCTTATGAAGCGCCTAAGCCCTCTACGATAATCACCCTTGATGATTTTACTCACCATCACACAGAGAATTATCCCTATCATCAAACCAAGCATCCAGAAGACCCCTAACTTCTGTCACTCCTGAACGCTCTAGCGATGAAAATAACTGCACAGTTACATTAGAGTAAGGTTTCATTGCTGATTGCACGGATTGCAGTGCTTGCTTTTGACCGGATCTTTTTAATTTATCGGACTTTGTCAGCAACACATGTAGCGGCATACCGCAGCTGGCTGCCCAAACAATGATCTCCTGATCAGCTTCTTTCAACGGGTGACGAATATCCATCATCAAGATAACACCGCATAAACTTTGCCGTGTTTCCAAGTACTCATGAGTCACAGCCTCCCATCGCTCTTGAATAGGGCGTGGCACTTTAGCATAACCATACCCCGGCAAATCCACCATCGTGTGCGAGTCATCCAACCCAAACAAGTTAATCATTTGTGTACGCCCTGGCGTTGAGCTGGTTCTAGCCAAACCTTTAATACCTGTAATCGTATTCAATGCACTAGATTTACCAGAATTTGACCGCCCCATAAAGGCTACTTCTGCGCCTTGATCCTTAGGTAACTGACTGATTTTAGTAGCACTTGTCAAGTAGGTTGCTTGTTGGTACTGCATTAATACACCTCAACTATTGAGCATCATGGTAAAAATTTTCGCGATTATAGCACTGATCATTTGAAACCGCTATTGAGCACAAAAAGATCAAGTTAATCCGAGCTCACTTGTGATCTTAAGGACAAATCGTTATAGTGATCAACGCAATTCAAGATACCTGATTCGCACATAAATCGCATTCAGGTCAATGACTTAACAATTATAATAAGGAAGGAGAGACTAATATGCTTAATGAACTCAAAGCGACGATTGCCCAAATTACAGAAGCTGGAAAAGGTATCTTAGCTGCTGACGAAAGCACAAACACTATTAAAAAACGATTTGATACGATCAACTTAACATCCACCGAAGACTCTCGCCGCGATTATCGTGAAATGCTTTTCAATACGCCGAATATTGGCAACTTCATCAGTGGAGCTATCCTTTTTGAAGAAACGCTTGAGCAAAACACTTCTACAGGCGAATCCATGGTTGACCTGCTCAATCGTCAAGGCATCATTCCTGGCATTAAAGTAGACCTAGGACTGATTGACCTAGTTAATTCAGACAATGAAAAAACCACTCAAGGCCTCGACGGACTACCACAGCGTTTATCTCACTATAAATCACTAGGCGCACGCTTTGCCAAATGGCGGGCTACTTATGACATCACAGACACTAAACCATCCATGCAAGCTGTAACAACAAACGCAACGCTATTGGCACGCTATGCTGCAATTTGCCAAGAACAAGGTATTGTACCTATCGTTGAGCCTGAAATCTTAATGGATGGTTCACACACCATTGAACGTTGTGCTGAAGTAACAGAACTGGTTCTAACCTCCGTATTTACTGCATTAAGACACCATAAGGTAATTTTAGAAGGAATTATCCTTAAACCTAACATGGTGATCTCTGGCTCTGATTGCCCAACACAAGCAACCACTCAACAAATTGCTACTATGACTATAGAAGTCTTCAAGCGTACGGTCCCTTCTGCAGTACCAACGATCAACTTCTTATCTGGTGGACAATCAGAAATTGATGCCACAGTTAATCTTCAGGCCATGAATGCTCTTGGCAACTTACCTTGGAACCTCAGCTACTCATACGGTCGAGCACTTCAAGCTCCTGCCATTGCTGCCTGGGCTGGAAAAGCTGACAATGTCACTGCAGGTCAAGCCGCTCTACTCAAACGAGCCAAGGCTAATACTGCAGCAACACTAGGAAACTATACAGCCGATCATGAACAAGAAGCTGCCCTTAGCGCTTAAAGCTTTACCTGATATAAAAAGGGGCCAGTGGCCCCTTTTTTTATAGCGAGGCATGAAAGAACCCCATTAATTACCACTAAACATTCTCTCAACTGTGTTAGATAGGTACCCTAAAAATAATCCCTGTGGCCTCATGTAAGGTCTTCTTATACCCCCCTTAGACACAGTCACTCATACCATATGTTACTGCGAGCACTTCTTCATCAAGACAACCCCTGAAATGAATATGTTGCCAACCTAATGAGTGATACGACTCAATGAAACCTCGCTCTATACTGGAACCTACCTCCAAGTAACCACTGGCTCACATTAAAAAAAGACAGAGAAAAAATAACTATTTATTATAGGCTTAGAAGACAACCAACGGGGCTGGAAATTTGTACTATAATATAAGTGAGGATGATATCAGGATATAAAACCATTCACTTAAACGAGGGTACACATTATGATTAAATCGCTACAAAAAAATCTATTATCATATTCTTGCGCAACAGGCTTTGCCCTTGTGGGTATTATGTTTTTATTTCAGCCATCTGCCTACGCTGTGGACAACATAAAAGAATCAAGTTGCCCAATTGCTGAAGCAAAATATCAAACGTGCAAAACAGGATGCGACAGAAATGTGAGTTCAACTATCGATGCAGGCAAGGCGACAACTCAGTCGTCAGCAAGCAGTGGCAACATAAGAACTTCCGTTAACAGTCTTAAAAGCCAATACAAAGTTCGAGTGGACGCAGCTAAAAGCGGAAACGCTAAAAAATGCGTAAAAAAATGCCTTGTAACATATACTTCAGAATGCAAACTCGAATCTAATTAACAAAAGAATTAGATACACTCAATGTCAACAGGTTAGAACCCTCTAACCTGTTGCTCAGGCTGAACTATAAAATACAGCGACTTAAGTCTTCGTCTTCAGCCAGCTCACCTAACTGTTGATCAACATAAGCGGCATCGATCACAGCAGAATCACCACCTTTGTCGGTTGCTTCAAATGAAATTTGGTCCAATAACTTTTCCAGCACCGTATGTAAACGTCTTGCACCAATATTTTCTGTGGTTTCGTTGACCTGAAAAGAAATCTCAGCAATACGACGAACACCACTATCAACAAATGACAAACCAAAACCCTCGGTCTTCATCAGTGCTGCGTATTGCTCTGTGAGTGAGGCACTAGGTTCAGTTAAAATACGCTCAAAGTCTTCTACCTTTAATGCATTTAACTCGACCCTAATTGGAAAACGCCCTTGCAACTCTGGGACCAAATCAGATGGCTTCGATAAATGAAAGGCGCCTGATGCAATAAATAAAATATGATCTGACTTAATCATACCGTATTTTGTGCTGATCGTTGTTCCCTCGACTAACGGCAATAAATCACGCTGTACACCTTCACGAGAGACATCACCACCTGTATCCGAACGACGCACAATTTTATCAATCTCATCAATAAAGACGATACCATTTTGCTCGACATTATCGATAGCTTCTGTACGAACATCTTCTTCATTAATCAATTTAGCAGCCTCTTCATCTGCCAATTGTTTTAAAGCTTTTTTAACTGGCATACGAGTTTTTTTCGTCTTTTTGTTCGCCATATTTTCCATCATGTTTTGTAACTGGCCCACCATTTCTTCCATACCAGGAGGACCCATGATTTCCATATTAGCACCCATCGCAGACATCAGATCAACTTCAATCTCTTTTTCATCTAACTGGCCTTCACGTAATTTTTTACGGTATAACTGTCGTGTTGCTGAGTCTTCTTTAGTATTCGCTAAAGCAGCTTCATCTTTAGGTTCGTCTGCAAACTCACCACGAGCAGGAGGCACTAAGATATCTAAGATACGTTCTTCGGCCGCCTCTTCAGCTAAACTACGTTTTTTCTTCATGGCTTTTTCACGCGTCATCTTCATTGAGATCTCAATTAAATCTCGAATAATCGATTCAACATCACGTCCCACATAACCCACTTCAGTAAACTTAGTGGCTTCTACCTTTATGAATGGAGCCTCAGCTAAGTCAGCTAATCGGCGAGCCACTTCAGTTTTACCGACACCTGTTGGCCCAATCATTAGAATATTTTTTGGTGTAATCTCTTTACGTAGCTCTGCTGGAACTTGCATGCGACGCCAACGGTTACGTAGTGCAATAGCAACAGCACGTTTAGCATCGTCTTGACCAACAATGTGTTGATCTAAGGCTGATACAATTTCACGAGGAGTTAATGTCACTTCATTTTTGGGGAGTATTGAGTTTGTCATAATCTTTTTTCTCTTTTTAACTAGGTATCGCTATCAAGCTCTTCTAAGACCAAATTACTATTGGTATACACACAAATATCAGCAGCGATATTTAACGACTGCTCAACAATATCTCTCGCCTCCATGTCTGTGTTATTCAATAATGCACGTGCTGCGGATTGAGCAAAATGCCCACCTGAACCAATCGCCATCAAGCTTTCTTCTGGCTCAATAACATCACCATTACCGGTTAAGATCAGTGAACTTTTAGAGTCCGCAACAACCAATAGCGCCTCTAAACGTCTCAACATCTTATCAGTGCGCCAATCTTTTGCCATTTCAACTGCAGAACGCACTAAATTACCTTGATGTTTTTCTAGCTTAGCTTCAAATCGTTCAAATAACGTAAAAGCATCTGCTGTACCACCTGCAAATCCAGCAAGCACTTGATTGCTATAAAGACGTCGTACTTTGCGAGCATTACCTTTTAACACGGTTGAGCCCATTGATACTTGCCCATCACCACCAATCACAACTTTACCATTTCGACGAACAGATAAAATGGTTGTACCTCTATATTGTTCCACGTTTTTTCTCCTATTAGAGTCTTAATGGTTATATGGGGGAGCAACTCTTAATTTTCAAGGGGCATCATCATGCAGAAGCTGACAGTTGACGAACATAAGAGTCGATATGTAATTTTTTGAGCTTTAATTGATCAGGGAAGGCCGCCTGTTTTGAAGAATAAGGCCCGACACACACACGATACAATGTTCGATGATGCTGATCCAGTTTCATCACAAAAGCCTGGTAGCCTAGTAGTGACAACCGATCAGAAAATACATGTGCATCGTCTGATTGCTTAAATGCTGCTAGCTGTAAGACATATTTTCCCCGCTTGATTGAAGTAGGCGCATCAATCTCTTTTGGACTTTTCTTATTAGCTACCGCACGCACAGGTACCTTAGACAGCTCGGTATAGAAGTCTAGCTGCGGAGCACTTAAGGCTGCTGACTGCGCCACCACTGATGTAACTTTAGGTTGTTCTGATATTGCTAATTGCACAGGCTGTGTTTGCAAGCGTGGAATAGCATAAAAAAATAATACACACAGCATGATGACTAATAAACAACACAGTATTGCCATCATGCTTATATATCGGCGAGAACCCTCCATCAGCGCTTTCACCTAAGGTGATGGCGTGACTGAAGATTCAACCTTACCAGGCGCTGAAGGCTTTTGTTGCGCAGTAGACTCACTCGTTGCAGCTGGTTGATTTAATGCACTGAAATCAGGCACCTTACCATTAATCAACACTTTACCTGAATTTACCGTAGCCTTTAAAGCAAGCTGATTATCCTTTTGAATCAACATTTTTTTATCAATCAACTGCTGAATGGCTTGCTTTGCCTGCAAGCTTGCGGGGGTACGACCAACAATTGGCTGATGCTGATTAACGTTCGACTGATTCACAACCCACGATAAAGTATTCTGTAGCCACCTATCAGGGAAAGAAACATCCAGCTGCCCTTTCAATAAGGTAATCAGTGAAAAAATACTTTTATCTTTACTATCCGGCATAGAAATATGCCCCTTTGCAGTGAGCGGCCCATAAGGGGACTGATAAGACAACGTCAAATCACCTTCGATACCATGCTTCAATACAGCTAATAAAGGAAATACCATTTGATTAACCTGCATAGACTGAATTTGGCTATTCTCAACATCTTTCATGAAATCACCTAAAGCCTGGGTGTTCATCTGCTTTAATGAAAAATCAAGACTTAGAGGGCCACTGGTTTGCTTATCCTCTTTGTAAGATTTCATTGCCATATGAATCATAATATCTGTTGTATCACCCTGCGGTATCACCTCAGAAGATATCAACCAGCCACTCGCTTGAACAACCTGCTTGCCATTTTTGATAATCATTTTATCTGCTGAAACAGAACGCTTACCATAAACAATATCATTTTTCTTTGTAAAATCATTTGCCGTGGTAAAATTAGATAAAGCAAGGCTCATATTATTATCAGCATCCCCTAGTTCAAACATGATCGTGGGGATAGTGACATCAGAAACACCTTTTGTACCATCCAGTGAAACCTTAGAATGAATCAAGGCATCTTTCATAGAAAAAGTACCACCTTGAAGAGGTAGTGATAACTGATGAATCATTACTTGACTTGCTATGCTATTCGCCAGATTCAAGACTGATACCGCACTAATATCCATTTGATCGCGAGTAACTTCTCCGTTAATAACCGCTTTAGCCATAACCCAATGCCGATCGCCAGAGGGTGACTTTGTTATTACAAACAGCCCATGATCAACCACAACATCAACATCGAACGGTAACTTCACAGGATTTTTGGGATCGGATAATTGCTGCTTGAGCGTGTCATCTTTGATGTTGGCTTTTAATATTGCAGTACTGTGAAACCAGCCTCGGTGGTAATCCGCTACAGACAATTCAATAGCAGGGTTCTGCTGATTAGCCTGATCAACCCACGTTTTATAATGACCTTTAATCCACCAGCCCATCCCATATGGCACAGCAACCAATAACACAAGTGCTAATAATAGAATCAAAAAAACAGCATAACGTAAGGCTTTCATTGGTTACTCCTTTAAAATAATTGCCAATACCATATCACATTTTTTCAGGCGCACTAAGTCCTAATAAAGCCAATCCATTATGTAAAGTTTGACGCACTGCTGCTGTCAATTGTAACCGAGCAAAACGCACTGACTCCTCAGGCACCAAGAACTTTGTGGCGTTGTAGTAGCTATGAAAATGGTTGGCCAAGTCGTATAGGTAGTTAGCAAATGTATGTGGGGCGTAATCCAGCGCAGCTGCGGTTAAGATACGCGGGTAATGTACCATTTTTTTAATGAGTGCTTGTTCGTGACTACTATTTAACTGCGTTAAATCACCCATAGCATCGTCAGTAGGTACCGACAAACCTTGTTCATGACATTGTCGCCAAACGCTACAGATTCGAGCATGTGCGTATTGTATATAATAAACAGGATTATCATTACTGTGCGATTTAGCTAATTCCAAATCAAAATCCAGGTGTTGCTCAGGCTTTCGCATCACGTAAAAGTAGCGAGCAGCGTCGTTGCCCACCTCATCTCGCAATTGACGCAAAGTGACAAACTGCCCACCTCTCGTTGACATGCTGACCTTTTCTTTTCCACGATAAAGAATCGCAAATTGCACTAATAAAATCTTCAAACGCTCGGGATCTTGTCCCAAACCTTGTAAGAACGCACGGATACGAGCAATGTACCCATGATGATCGGCGCCAAAAACATCGACAATGTGGTCATATCCCTGACGGTATTTATAGAGATGATAAGCCACATCCGAAGCAAAATAAGTGGACTGGCCATTTTCACGCACCAATACCCGGTCTTTATCATCACCAAAAGTAGTTGCGCGAAACCATATCGCACCCTCAGCTTCGAAGACATGACCCTGGTCTTTGAGTAACTGCAAACTCGCATCCAGAAGGCCTTGATGCATTAACTCACTTTCGTAAAACCACGTGTCATGGCATACACCAAACTCCACCAAATCTTGACGAATATCAGCTAATATTGCCTCAAAACTAAAACGCTTAAGCGCTTCAAAAGCTTCTTCTCCTAATTCGTCAATAGCGTAGTCAATCAATCGATCGACTATTTCATCCGCATTATCCTCTGAACTTTCCGCCAAGATACTCTCAATAGACTGCACACTCCGTAGCACCGGCCAATCAGGTGTTGCCTCCAACCAATCACGCGCAATATCCTGAATGTAATCGCCTTGATAAGCATTCGCGGGAAAGGTACAAGCCAGTCCCTGCAAGGCACAAACACGCAACCAAACGCTCAAGGCCAAAATGCGCATTTGACGCCCAGCATCATTGACGTAATACTCCTGATGCACTCGGTAACCAACGGCTTTTAACAAACTAGCCACACATGAACCATAAGCTGCACCACGCCCGTGCCCAACATGTAACGGGCCTGTCGGGTTTGCTGAAACATATTCTAAATGGACAGACTGACCTTCCCCTTGTGCAGAATGACCAAACTCTGCCTTTGCAGAAATAATGTCAGGAATAATCTGACGTAACTGATCGGGTGTCACCGTGAAGTTAATAAACCCTGGGCCTGCCACTGCGATCTCAGAAAACAGGGCTTGTTCAGGTAATGCCTGTATGATCTTGTCGGCCAACTCTCGCGGAGACATGCGCGCGATTTTAGCTGTCATCAGCGCAATATTAGTTGCAAAATCACCATGTTTTGGGTCTTTAGTGGCCTCAACTTGAATCGTAGATAGGTCACACTGGTCACTGAGATCAGTCGACACCGATGTTAGGGCGGTGTGAATCATTTGTCGGATAGTTTGCACGTAATTCATGGCATCATGCTCGCATAGAAAAATAAGGCCAGAGTGTACCTGATTTCTCTGCATGAACAAACCGCAGGCCATAATGACAAAACAAAGTTCATTAAAAACAGTAAGTTGCCTATTTTTAAGATTCCCTTAAGCTCAATTGCAACACTTTGATACAAAATTCACTCATTTTGACATCTGATTGTTACTCAATCGCCGTACACTGTTCATAAATCAAACGCTCCAAAGGAGAGCCTGATGACCAACCAAAAATCAGAAGAATTGAACAGCGAAGATCTTCAACTCATTTCCGTAAGCTACAACCTAGGTCTTACCGATGGTCGAAAAAAATCTTGGTTTACTAATACTGATTCCTCATACATCGATAACATATCCAATGAAGTGTTTGAGAAATATAGTCAAAATCGTAACTGTATCATTGCACTCGCAATTCAAGAGCACACAGGCAGGAGTGGCACTCAATTTCAGGAGCTACTCCTTACGGCTATTAATAAAAAGCTTCAGAAAGAGAAAGCATTTACCTTGCAAAAAGTTGATCGCCAAGAAGGTGATAAGCCGACGGAATCATCTTTTACGGCTATCACAAAATACTATGATACTAAATCATGGCAAGGTACGTTTATTTTTGCACCCAGCAACGTAGAGATTTCAGATCTACATCACGAACACTATCGTGCTGATCATAACCAAGGAAAAGGAGGAGTAACTTCAACTTTCACAGCAAAATACTCCACAAACAGCAAAGACACATTAGTCGAACATTCAATCCCTCTGACATTTCATGGCGCCCACCTCTCCTCAGATAAAAAAGACGGCGCATATCGTCGCAATCTTGAATTAATGAACATGGTGCAGCATTTCCCAACAGGCCAATTTCTTGATTACGATGCGCTTAAAGTAAAAGCACGTGACTACTCCTACCGGTTTTTACTCGGTGATTTAAATTATAGAGACAACGAATTCCGTATTTATGATGATACTAATCCACCAACCTCTCGCTCTTCAACTGAATCAGAAGACACTGCAAACACAGTGACAACTCCGTCTAATCAATCCTTCTCTCCACTAAAGAGCGCCGACTCTACTATTGATCGCGTTGTTCTGGACAGTAATGGTTTTACAACTCAAATTCCTAATAAGGAGTGCTCTTACCAGAAAAGTCCTGCAATACGCGCACAGACACCAAAAAGACCCTCACAAAACACTTCATCAGTTAAAACTGATGAAGAGTCTATCCTTGATGATACAGCCAGTGAGACTAGTAACAGTTCCGAGGAGTGGCGTGTCGAAAGAGATACAGGATCACTCGACCTTATGGTCACACTGGGTGGCTCTGCTTCGAAAATAAAGATTCAAAAAGCTGTGTATGTTGAATGTGAAAGAAACCCTAGCGACCACAAAGCACTAGTGGCTTGTAGTAGCGTTACACATCAAAAAACAAATGTTTTTGAGAACGTTAAATCCATGGTAAGTAGTGAACTCGCCAACTATGGCAAAGTTAATGAAACCACAGATGAATTCTCTGGCGTTAAACAACACATAGACAGCCTAGAAGACACTGAAGAAAACCAGAATCATTTAGTGGCACTCTTTCATTTATACCGCTCAATACAAGACATACGCTTACAAGAACACTTACTTGAACTTGCACTCAACCCCTCTGAAAAAGTAACACAATCTTCATCATGCTTTTCTTGGTTGCCCTCTTGGACTAGCTGGCAAACCACAGAAGAAAACACTCCTGCACAATATCAAGATATATCGGAAATAAAAATTTCCGGAACCTTATTGAAACAAGCCAACAGTTACTTTAAAGGTGAACAATCTACAGAGAGGGGCAAAGATGTTACAATTCAAAAACTTACCCAAGAAATGAACAACACTCTCGATGATCACTGGGAGAAAAAAACAACGCATTTAAGTCGAGAAATTAATACCTCATGGAGAGATTCACTGTATAAGATGTTATCATTTTTATGTTCATGCGTCTTTAGTCAATCTCCAAAAGCAAAACCAGAACCAAGAACAACAGAAAATAAATTACGCAAGCTACGAATAACAGATCTTCCTTCAGATGGGACAGCAAGTTTGGGTGATTTAAAGCTACATGGCTTATTTGCGCCGCATACTACCCCAGAAAACGATCACGGACTAACCAGAAAGCCGAATATAAACCGATCTCCATGCGCTGTAATGTAATAACCACAACTGGATGGACCTGAGATAAGCTTCTGATATACTGCAACTCATGAATCACTCAACTCACATTCTCATCGTCGACGATGACCAAGGTATCCGAGAATTACTCTGCGAATTCTTACAACAACATGGCTTCGAGGTACATGCCGCTAAAAACGGCGACCAAATGCGAGCCAATCTTAATGCACACCCAATTGACCTCATCATCCTTGATATCATGATGCCAGGTGAAGATGGCATGACCTTATGCAAAGCCGTACGTCAATCCTCTCAGGTACCTATCATCATGCTCACCGCTGTCACAGAAGACATTGAACATATACTCGCACTGGAGATAGGTGCAGACGATTTTATTAATAAGCCATTTAACCCACGCACATTACTTGCCCGCATCAAAGCCGTCCTAAGACGTGCTCAAGGTGAAGCAGACGCTGAACATGAAGATGACCACAACAATAAATCCTATTCCTTTGCTGGTTGGACATTCGACGCAACCACTCGACGTCTGATATCACCCGATCAACTCGACATCAGTCTCAGTAGCGGTGAATTTTCATTACTACAAACCTTTTTGGATCACCCAGAGCATGTCTTAAGCCGTGACTTTTTACTCGACACCACTAAACATCGTGAAGCATCCCCCTATGATCGCAGTATCGACATTCAAATTTCCCGCTTACGTCAAAAGATTGAAGCTGACCCCAAAAACCCTCAACTCATTAAAACCGTTCGCGGGGGTGGATATGTCTTAGCAGCCTCAGTAAAGCGCTCATGAAAGCCTTTGAACGCATTGCAAAAGGTATGAGTGGTAAATTCATCTTAAGCGCCTTAACGATCTTTCTTCTTTTACACTTTATCGTTCTTACAGTCTACTTTCATCAGAACAATGAGGATAAGCAATACCGAGAAAGACAAGTCGTTATTCAAAAAATTCTTAATATTGTAAATTCAATTGAAACCACACCAGACCCTCTTCGTCAGCAGGCCGTTGCTGCGCTCGCAGATCCCTATATTAAAACAACCCTAGATAGAACACCTGACGCCGAATCAAAATTTAAAAATGTGTCTTATTGGACCATTAATCACGCCCTACATAATCAAAAGCTGGGCAACTTCTCTATTTCCATCTTACTAGCACCTAACCAATGGTTAAATATTCAGGCCTCTGTATACAGCCACGTATTACTTAAACAAATGCTATTCATCCTGATTGAAATCATTATTTTTGGCTCTATTTTTGTTTCTGCCTGGTCCATCTACCGCTTTACAAAGCCACTCTCTAAATTCAAACATGCCGCAGACCGGCTAGGGGTTGACCTAGAGACACAGCCGCTTGATATTTATGGCCCGAAAATCGTACGAGAAACTGCAGCAGCACTCAACCAAATGCAGACACGCATCCAAGACTTAATTCGCGATCGCACACAAATGTTAGCTGCCATTTCCCATGATTTACGCACCCCCATCACAAGACTAAAATTACGTGCACAAATGATTAATGACCCAAAAATGACTGATGCCCTGATGCATGACTTAAGTGAAATGGAGCAAATGATCAATGAGACACTATCATTCGCAAAACAAGATGCCTCAGAGGAACGACTTCAGCAAATGGACCTTCTATCCTTACTCAATACACTCTGTAATGATGCACAAGACCTTGGGCACGCTGTCACAATCCAATCCAATGAGCAACGCATTCCTATGCTAGGACACCCCTTATCCATCAAACGCGCACTGAGTAATATTATTAATAATGCCACTCGCTATGCAAAAAATATTTCCATTAAAACTACCATCAAGCACCGATCAATTTTTATTACCATTACAGATGATGGCCCTGGAATACCTAATCACGAGCTAGAGCAAGTACTAACGCCATTTTATCGTGCCGAGCATTCTCGCAATCGAGAAACAGGCGGTACAGGACTCGGATTAGCCGTTACACAAGATATTATCAAAGCACATGGAGGTTCAATCACGCTAAGCAATCAAACACCTCACGGACTTTGCGTTGCAATTCGTCTTCCAAAACCCCGTATACGGAGCATGAAGCCAATCTGATAACACTGCATTCCATAAATTTCGCATTTAGCGTTATAATTTTAATGATTTCATTACCAAACAGCCATATTATAACTAAATAGAGCTTTTACCAACGGACTGGAAAACTAATGCCCTCTAACAAACAAACCTTGAAGCAATTTCTAATGCTCTTCACAACCGGGCTAACCTCATACTTCATAATTAACATAGCCAATGCCTATCTTGCTAGAACCCTAGGTCGCGCGGCCTATGGTGATTTCTCGTTAATGATCTCACTCATCTTCTCACTAACACCTTTCTTCGCAATAGGAATCACTTTTCTAATCACCAAATATTTACCTATTTATATGTCTAATGATTCGAATCATAAAAAGAACGTGTTCCTAAAATGGAACATTAAAACACTTCAAAAATCATTATTAATTTTATTATTTATAGTTATTATCTCAACAGTACTGCTCCTAACACAGTTTAATCGCGACATCCCATGTATTGTAAGACAATGCCAAAACTATAGGCCCTTATACGAACAATTATTTTATATTATTCCATTTGCATTATTACTTATCTGGAACACTTCACTCCTTAATGCTACAAAACATCCCATGTTATCCCAGACACTTGGGGGAACTAACCTTACATGTATATGCGCTCTGATCATATTTACAGCTGATATTCTTATTGACTCAATGTTTTTTTATCACATCTTGGTGGCAATTTTTATGGGTGTTTTTGCTTTATGGCTACTGCAGTGCATATCCATCTACTTTGTCTTACTTAAGCCAAAAACACTCTCAATACGTGATATAAGAAATCAAGATATTTCTCAGCACATTAGTAAATTCTATACAAGGTCTGGTATTAGCTTAATGTTCAATAATATTATTTATATAGCTATTGGGTTAATTAATATGCTAATGATCGAGTGGCTCTCACCGGATGAAAAGGTTCTAGGTCGTTATGTAATTGTAATGAAAATTTCATTAATATCGGGAGTCTTACCAAACGCTATTAGCTTTCTAATCACCCCGCATCTCTCAGAACTAAAACAAACCAATAGAATTCAATCATTACAAAGAATTATAAATTTACAGGTTATTGCAGGCCTCATATGGACATCAATATGCCTAATTATGGTGTTAGTTTTTAAAGATGCAATTTTTAGAGCGTATTCGATTAATTTTGAAAATGCGACTTTTTCCATCTGCCTTCTAATTATCATCACTTATGTGTTTAATATTGTTGGAATGTCTGAAAGAATATGCCTCTTTAATGACATGAACAAATCTCTATACCCAATATCCGTTCTACAATGCGCATCCATCGGCTTATTAGCATACTTTCTAATACCACAATATTCCTATCTTGGAGCAATCTATGCATTAGGAATTAGTGAGGTGTTATGCGCATCTATTTGCTGGATCTTAGTTAGAACTCATGGAATAAAAATTAAAATTTTTGGTTTTATCTAACAAAGCCTATACGATGACATTTTTCGTGAAGCAAACCGTTTTTAAGGGAAATAAAATCCTTTACTGTGTAATAAAGTGGATAAAACATCTTAAAGCTAAATATCAACGTTCTTTTTTATTAAAACTAAGCTTTTATCTAACACATAAGATAACTATTAACTTATAGATAAATACTTTTCGTCGAATCGCATATTGACAATCATCAATTGATGTTTGAAGTAGTCATCTTTCTATCCCTTATCAATTTTATTAGCCCAACACGATGATATATAACACCACACACTAATAAATTACGATTAACCATTTATTTGAGTTTATTATTTATGTCTGAGACTAATATTTAAAAGTTATTATTTTTTAATTTATTTGCCCATACAGGAGTGAACGCATCATTTCGTATTATTGACATGAGATGATATTATTGTACGCTAAAATAACATTACTCAAAGCGATAAATCATGAATAAAAAAGAGATACTTCAAGTTATCGGATTATTCATCAACGGCATGGTTACTTTTTCTCTATTAAACACCTCTAATGCCTATCTTGTTTATGTATTAGGCACTTCTAGTTTTGGAGATTTCTCATTAACGATAAAGCTCATTTTTTATTTAGCACCTTTTTTTGCTGTAGGACTAACTTCCCTTATGACCAAGCATTTACCCATATTACAAGGTAAGAATGATACTTTAAATATAAATATTTTCTTAAAATGGAATTTAAAAATCCTATTAAAGTCACTGCTCATAATAGGCATCCTGTTAGCAATTATCATTATATTACGAACCACAGGACTGAATAATATTCCATGCTTAACCTTTAAAAACTGCGAATCATATCGCCAGACTTTCGGTAATCTAAAATTTGTTCTTCCGATTGCCCTTTTACTTCTTTGGAACTCTGCATTACTTTCGGCCACAAAAAACATTCTTGCATCCCAACTATTAGGTCGATCTAGCATCACTTACTCATGCGCTCTTGTTGTTTTTATCGTTAATACCTTCTTTGCTAGTTCACAAGGCCACCCTATCATTTTGTCAATTTTTTTTGGCTTCCTAATACTATGCTTGCTGCAATACATTGCAATATTCGTTTTACTAGTCATCCCTAAAATCATAATCATTAGAGACATTATAAAACAAACTGTAACTGAAGAAATCAGCAAAGCATACCTAAAAGAAGGGTTAAGCTTATTAATGAACTCTATCATCTACGTAATTCAAGGATTAGCCCCTGTACTCATTATCGAGTCGATATGTAAAGACGACACGATGCTAGGCGACTACTTTATTGTTGTCTTTATCAGCTCAATCAGCACGACATTAGTAAGGGCTTTTTCCAAAATTATTCAACCTTATTACTCAGATGCACACAATCCAGATCGTTCATCAAAGCTACAAAAAATGATTAACTATCAACTTATTTATGGAGGCCTTTGGACGATCTTTGTAGTTTTTGACTTTCTTGCCTTAAACTCAACGATACTAGGTTTCTATGGAGGTAGCTTTGTTTTTTCTACTTTTTCAGTCTGCTTTCTAATGACTTATAATTATTTTAGTGTAGTGATTTTTCATGCAGAGAAACTATGTCTTTTCAATAACCTTAATCGCTTCCTCTATCCAATATCCATTACTCAAACATCTCTGATGATCATCTTATGTTTTTTATTGATTCCGCATTTCTTTTATCTAGGCGCTATATTTGCAATAGCCATTAGCCAATGCTTATCAGCAATAGTCTGCTGGATGATCATTCGAATTCATCGCATTGATATAAAAATACTTGGGATTATTTAAAACAGTAAAAAAGGTTAAATATTAGAACTAACCACACTGAGCTATTACTACTTTTCACAATTTCAATGACGAATATAATCACCCGTGACAGCATCCCTAATGACTGTCGGGCTGTCACTGTCACCACACTCCCCTTCAACGATCACACTAACTTGCTCATGAAATTGAATAACAACATCACTCGCCGTTCTTGCAGCTGGATGATTAGAAATATTTGCACTGGTAGACACAATGGGGCCTTCATAAGCTTCACATAATGCCTTGACAACTGGGTGCGCACTAACCCTCACTGCCAAAGTCTGATGATTACCGGTTAAACATCTCGGCACATCACTGCGAGCAGGGCATAACCAAGTCACAGGCCCTGGCCATGTTGGAAAAATAGATGCTTGCGCTTTTTCTGATAAGGGTTCAAGTAAAGATTCGACTTGATCAAAAGAAGACGCCACTAAAATCAATCCTTTTTCGATTGAACGACGTTTAAGATCTAACAATGCAATCACCGCATCAGCATTCCAAGGATCGCAACCCAAGCCAAAAACAGCCTCTGTTGGATAGGCAATCACCTGGCCTTGCTTTAAAGCCTCGACACCATCAGTAACAGAAACTGTCTTTGTCATATATTCATCTCTTCTATACGTGAGCTTTTTCAGCAGAACTCGCTAGTGTTTGCTGCAACTGCTTATTAGCATCCATTAATGCAGTTTTTTTAGACTGGCGCTTATCTAACAGACGTTGAGATAATGCTGCATCTTGTATTGCTAGAATTTGAGCGGCTAGAAAGGCAGCATTAACAGCTCCCGCTTTACCAATACTCGTACAAGCTACAGGAGTACCACCAGGCATTTGAACCGTTGATAATAACGCATCGAAACCACCTAAACTTCCTGCATCTAAAGGGATACCAATCACGGGCTTAATTGTATTGGCTGCAACCGCGCCAGCTAAGTGCGCTGCTAGCCCTGCAGCTGCAATAAACACCTCTGTACCTTGCTGTTCGGCTTCTTGAATAAAGGCAGCCGTCTCTTTAGGTGTACGATGTGCCGATAACACACGCGCATCAAATGCCACACCAAGAGAGGTTAGCGTATCAAATGCATGTTGTAACACAGGCAGATCACTGTCTGATCCCATTAATATAGCAACCTTAGCTTGACTCATTATTTTCTTCTCCTTCTGGGTAAGGGATGGCATAACGACAGTCTTGCTGTGGGCACACCTTCTGTGTACCACTCCGCTTGGTCGTTTTTACCGTTAATATTGGCCACTGACAATCAGGGCACGCTTCATCAATCGGCTTATTCCAAATCGCATACTCACATTTTGGATAACGCTCACAAGAAAAAAAGATTTTTCCGCGACGTGATTTACGTTGTAAAATATGACCCTGTTTACACTTAGGGCAATCCACGTCAGTATCTTGTGGCTTTTCTAACGGCTCAATATAACGGCAGTCCGGGTAACTACCACAACCAATAAACTTACCGTATTTACCATGGCGAATCACTAACTCACCTTGACACTTTGGACAAGCACGATCTTTTATTTTTTCTTGCATGGCTTCTTGATCGCCATCCATACTACGCGTGTATGAACAATCAGGGAACGCCGTACACCCAATAAAACGCCCAGTTCGACCAAGCCGTATTGATAATGGCTTACTACACTCAGGACACGCTTCATCCATTTTTTCTTGTGTAACGTCACTGCGTTGAACGCTGGTTTCAGTTTTATCGATCAATGCTTTGAACGGCTTCCAAAAATCTTCAAGTACTGGAACCCACGCCTGATCACCTGTCGCAATAGCATCTAAACTATCTTCTAATTGCGCAGTAAAACCATAGTCGACATATTGTGTGAAGTACTCGGTCAAAAAACGATTCACCACACGACCGACATCCGTCGGATAAAAACGTTTTTGCTCTAATTCGACATATTCACGATTTTGCAAGGTACTAATAATAGAAGCATAGGTGGATGGACGACCGATACCATGCTCTTCTAGAGCTTTGACAAGACTGGCCTCTGTGTATCGCGGTGGCGGCTCAGTAAAATGCTGACTAGGAATCACATCATGCAGCTGCACCTTATCGCCTTCTTCCATAGCAGGAAGAATTTTACCCTCACTGTCATCTTTTTTCTTATCATCAACATCTTCAGAATATACTGTTAAAAAACCTGGATGCTTAATCACAGAGCCATTCGCACGAAAAATATGGTTATCGGTGGTTAAATCAATCGCCACAGTATCCATAATTGCATCAACCATCTGGCTAGCAATGGCTCGCTTCCAAATTAGTCCATAGAGTTTTATTTGTTCCTTCGATAAAAATGCTGTTAATGACTCAGGGCGTCGAAGTGCCGACGTTGGACGAATCGCCTCATGCGCTTCCTGTGCGTTCTTAGATTTAGTAGCGTAAGTACGAGGCTCATCTGGCAAGTTCTCTTTACCATACTCTTTTAGAATGGTATCCCGTATTTCAACCAAAGCCTCTTGCGCCATATTCACCGAATCAGTACGCATATACGTGATCAAACCAATAGAACCATCTTCACCGCCAATATCAACACCCTCATATAACTGTTGGGCAATACGCATTGTTCGCTGTGCTGTAAAACCTAGTTTACGCGAGGCTTCTTGTTGCAGCGTGGAAGTAATAAAAGGAGGCGCAGGGCGTCGCTTACGCTGCTTCTTAGTAATCGTTTTAACTAACAGCTCACCTTGAGCACTTTTTAACAGAGTATCTTTAACCGTTGTTGCATGCTTTTCATCTTGAATACTAAACTGATCTAATTTTTCACCATCAAAATGTGTTAATCGAGCAACAAAAGGTTTTTCTTGTACCGATGTCTTACCTTCAACTGTCCAATATTCTTGTTTAATGAATTTTTCGATAGCCTCTTCGCGCTCAACAATCAATCGCAGCGCGGGACTTTGCACACGACCAGCTGACAGTCCACGTCGGATCTTCTTCCATAACAAAGGCGACAAGGTAAAACCGACCAAATAATCCAGCGCACGTCGTGCTTGCTGCGCATCGACTAGATCCATGCTAATTTCACGAGGATTAGCTGCAGCTTCTTGCACAGCTTTTTTGGTAATTTGATGAAACACAATCCGAGAAATGGTCTTATCTTTCAGCGCCTTTGACTCTTTCAATAACTCGACTAAATGCCATGCAATGGCTTCACCTTCACGATCAGGGTCAGTTGCAAGTAATAAGGTATCACAGGCTTTCAGGGCTTTTTTCACAGCATCAACATGCTTGGCATTACGCTCAATAATTTGATAGTGCATGTTAAAATCATTATCAACTTCAACGGCACCTGACTTTGGAATTAAATCACGCATATGACCATAAGAGGCCATCACTTGATATTGCTTACCTAGGTATTTTTTAATTGTTTTACATTTAGCTGGTGATTCTACAATCACTAAATATTTAGACATTGTGCTTTCCCCACGCTTAATGAATAACGCCTGTTGGCGAATCATCTAATACCAGCAATTCCATCTGTTTCAAGGCTTCCTGCTCATCGGGCATGTTATATAGAACCATCAAGGTCACCCATTTCACTAAACTGACATCAATATCTTCAGCATCGAGCTCTACTAGAAAATACACAATCACTTCGAATGTAGCTGGTGCTATAATCGACTGTTTAACCAAATCCAATAAAAAAGCTTGGCATTCGCTGTCTAAGTATTGCTTTTCTTCTTCAGAAAACACGCGCAAAGCATCAGGTGATGAGACTGCAATCGCGGCCTTATCCATTTCAGCCAAACTGGTTAGCCAACTAATCGCTTGCTCAATCGATGTTTCACCAAATCCTGCTGTATCTAAATCTTCCGTGACTTCATCTGAAGTTAACTCCACTACCTTACCTTGCTGTAAGTGATGGTTAAAAATATACATCAATACATTTAATACACTGTCTTTTTTCATGCTAGTTTACTCGCACATAGCCACCGGAAACTCGAGTAATATACCCTTTTAATTCAATGATTAACAACTTTGAATTGACTTTGGCCACATTCAAACCAGAACGAGCCATCACCTGATCCACTGTGGTCATTTTATAATCGACACACTCTAGCAGCATCTGACATTCTGAATCAAGAGGAACCATCCCCCCCCGATCATCCTTAGCATGATCTGTTGACAACTTGATCATGTTCTCATTGCTCAGCGAACTATTCGACACTACCTGAAGTACATCTTCAGCACGCTCGACCAATGTTGCACCCGACCTCAATAACGCATGACAGCCCTCAACTGAAGACACCCCAGCCACACCTGGCACAGCAAATACTTCTCGACCTTGCTCTAATGCATGCTCTGCTGTAATGAGTGAACCACTTTTGCGAGTCGCTTCAACCACTACAACTCCACACGACAACCCACTGATGATTCGATTTCGTTGTGGAAAATGATACGACTGTGGCCGAACACAAGGGCGATATTCAGACACTAAAGCACCACGCTCTATAATATGTGACGCTAATCGACGGTGCTCACTTGGATAAATAACATCTAAACCACTACCTAACACAGCAAGGGTTTTTCCACTCCCTGCTAATGCACCTTGATGTGCAGCACCATCAATCCCTCGAGCCAAACCACTCGTCACTACAACACCGTGATCAGATAACCCACTCGACAGTTGATGTGCTAAACTACGACCATGATAACTACCCCGACGACTACCAACGATCGCCACTTGAAGCTCTGATAAACAACCAGGATCTCCTTTTATATAGAGTAATAATGGTGGTGCTGAAATAGCACGCAACCAATCGGGGTATGAAGGGTCATCCATGGTAAGGATACTGTGACCTGGCTGTTCCGCCCACTGACAATCTTGATCGATCGTTGACTGCGGCACCTCTAACAAAGCATCAATCAATCCTGATGACATCGGGGATTGGCACCAAGCATCGAGTGGAGCCTCCCACAATGCGGCCACACTCCCCCAATATTCAACCAATTGCATGGCAGTCACCGGACCTACACCTACAGCTTGAGATAATCTTAACCAGTGCTGAATATTTGGCGTACTCACATCTCACCCTCCTTATCATCAGCATGCAAGTACGTCATCTTGACA
The DNA here is from genome assembly GCA_011523685.1 of Coxiellaceae bacterium. Lineage (GTDB taxonomy): Bacteria > Pseudomonadota > Gammaproteobacteria > Coxiellales > Coxiellaceae > UBA9148. The sequence goes on from WTGG01000023.1 coordinate 66,913, forward strand.
ACAATACCGTAGTCTGAAAGCACACGGGGTAAAAACGTGACAACCCTCAAGAATCCGCTATCATAACGATCATCAACTCTTATCAGGAAACACCATGAAACTGATTTTTGCAGGCTCTCCAGATTTTGCATGTCCCAGCTTAAAGCGATTAATCCAATCACATCACACCATCGCTGCAGTCTACACACAGCCTGATCGACCAGCGGGACGTGGTCGAAAACTCACACCGACACCGATCAAACAGCTCGCTCAACAACACCAACTCTCTGTATTTGACCCAGCTTCATTAAAAACTGATGAAGCCGCTGAATCATTGCGTGCATTCCATGCTGACGTGATGGTTGTGATTGCTTATGGGTTAATATTGCCTGCCAATATTCTGACCATCCCTCGACTAGGCTGCATTAACCTTCACCCATCACTGTTACCACAATGGCGTGGGGCGGCACCTATCCAGCATACCTTGCTAGCAGGCGACACAACAACAGGCATTACCATTATGCAACTGGATGAAGGCATGGATTCTGGGCCCATTTTATCGCAAACACCAACGACTGTTTTACCGACAGAAACCGCCGGGCAGTTACATGAACGCCTAGCTCATGAAGGTGCAGAACAATTATTAGAGACACTAAACCAATTAGAGCAAGGCTCAATCACGCCGCAACCTCAAGATCATCAAAAAGCGACTTATACTCGTAAAATTCAAAAAGCTGACGCTCTCATCGACTGGCAGCAACCTGCGATCACACTGGCCCATCAAGTGCGTGCCTACAACCCCTGGCCAATTGCACACACCCATTGGCAAGGCGATAGACTTCGCATTTGGGAAGCCACCGCTATCGATCAATACTGCGACAAACCTTGCGGACAATTAGTTGCTGTATCCAAAGATGGCATGGACATCAATACGGGCATGGGACTACTGCGTGTCCACACCGTTCAACTTCCCGGCAAACGCCCTGTCGATATTCAAGCTTTCATAAACGCTCATCAATCAGAGCTCGTTCCTCATCACACGTATTTTGGAGTCGCAGCATGTTAATCCTGATTGATCGAGATGGCGTGATCAATGAAGACTCCCCAGACTACATTAAATCTCCTGAAGAGTGGCATCCGATTCCAGGTAGCTTAGAAGCCATCGCAGCACTTAAACAGGCAGGTCACACCGTCTGTGTGGCAACCAATCAATCAGGCATAGCGCGAGGGTATTATTCCTTAGACACTCTCTCAGCCATTCACCAAAAAATGCAGCTCGCTCTACAACAACATCATGCAACACTCGATGCTATTGCCTTTTGCCCACATGTCGATGCAGATCACTGTGCATGTCGCAAGCCTAAGCCTGGGCTACTCATCCAACTACAACAACAATTCAACATAGCATGGAAAGACACGGTCTTTATTGGTGATTCCATCCGAGATCTTCAAGCTGCTGAATCTGCAGGTTGTCATGCCATCTTAGTAGCGACGGGCAACGGTCAACACACCAAAACCACACACCAACCCAATGTACCTTTTACCTCAAACCTGCTATCTGCTGCTCATCATCTGCTGACACCATCATTCGTTCTTGGTCAGTGATGATCAACCTGCTACAGTATTTTTCTCATTGATGAATAAGGAATTCTGATGCTCACATTAGTCGCTGCAATGGCCCACGATCGTGTGATTGGTAAATCCGGTACTATGCCATGGCACTTACCGGCGGAATTAAAACACTTCAAGTCAGTAACCCTTGGAAAGCCAGTCATTATGGGCAGAACCACCTTTAACAGCCTGCCCGGTCCATTGCCCAAACGCCACAATATTGTGGTAAGTCGACAAAGTCATCTTACCATCCCTGGTGTAACAGTTTGTCGATCAATTGATGATGCCATTGCTCTCACTGAACCCATGGATGATGTCATCATTATGGGAGGTGCTAGCTTGTATGAACAAACCATAGATCGTGCTGATCGAATGATTTTAACTCTCATTGATTTGAATACACCGGGGGACACCTATTTTCCCAAATGGAATGAAGCCGATTGGATATGCCTCAACGAAACATCACACCCAATCTGCGACACCAATACAACCGCTTTTCGCTGTATCTGGTTAGAGCGCAAGCCATCAGCTTAAGATAACTCACGCGCCTTTATTTGAATGCATTGTTTTGTCTCGACATTAATCGCGGTTAGAAAGCCACCATAGACACATCCGGTATCCAGTGCATAACACCGCTCTTGATGACACTGACCCTTTAACCAAGCCCAATGCCCAAAAAACACATAATACGGTTGCTGATACCAGTGAAACCACGGTTGAAAATCATCATGGGGATGTACCAACTCTTTACACTCAAATTCCAACTGCCCCTGTAATGTGCAAAAACGCATTCGCGTCAATGCATTCACAATATAACGAAGACGATCATCACCCTCTAAATCATCAGACCAAATAGCAGGTTCTTGTCCATACATGGAAGACAAAAAATAATAGTAACGATCACCTTGGAGAATCGCTTCAACTTCACTTGAAAACATTTTTGTCTGCTCAATCGTCCAACAAGGAGGAATGCCAGCATGAACAAATACTGCCTGATCACACTCCTCAATGTGGAATAATCGCTGATGGCGCAACCAAGATAATAGCTCCATACCATCTGGCGCATCACATACGCTTTTTAATGTAGGGTTTAATGATGCCGTTATAGCGCCATAGCCTTTAGCAAGCAGCGCTAAATCATGGTTACCTAAAATTACGGTAGTTTGGCCTAGTGAGCGAATTAACCTTAAAACTTCTAAAGAACAAGGGCCCGTATTCACCAGATCGCCAATAAAAATCAAGTGATCTTGCGTTGACTGATAGTCTATTGCATCAAGCAATGCGTAGAGTGAATCATAACATCCATGCACATCACCAATAGCATAGGTAGCCATTCGCTAAGACACGCCTGTCCACTGAGCTAATACTGTTGTTGCCGCATGCAACCCAGGTATAGAGAGATGCTCTTGTGTTGAGCCAACTAGAGACTGCAAGAAAGACAAACGGGGCTCATACAGTTTATAAAATTGCGTAGAGAACTCATGATGCATCACAGACAGCACACTACCCGTACCATCCACTAAACCTAACTGAACGGCACGAGAACCTGACCAAAAGTCACCTGAAAATAACTCACTCTTGTCACCCTTCAAGCGCCCTTTTCTTCCAGCCATTACATCTTTTATAAAATGCTCATGCGCATCATTCAGTAACTGCTTAGCCTTTGCAACATCAGTGGCATTCAGCGGCTCAAAAGCGTCTAAACGATCTTTGTTATCACCCGCTGTAAAGACTCGACGCGTAACACCGATTTTTTTAATCGCATCGGTAAAACCAAAGCCACTCATAATAACTCCAATTGACCCTGTGATGGTGTCTGGATCAACGTATATCTGATCGGCTGCAGAGGCAATCAAGTAAGCGCCTGAAGTTAAGGAATCTTCACCAACCACAACCACTTTCTTATGATACGCATATTTCAAACGCATAATCTGATCATAAATCAATGACGATTGAACAGCACTACCTCCAGGTGAATTGATGTCAATTAAGACGCCTTTACTTTTTTTATCGGTAAACGCTTTATACAAAACAGGGTTAATGACATTTGCTGACATATGTGTCTCAGGCATAATCACGCCTGAAAGTCGGACCAATGACACATAAGGCTTGCCTGATTCTAAATGACCATGATCATCAGATGAATGTGTCATCAACGCAACAACATATAATAAAAGTATTATTACAATTAAACTAAAGCGGATAATGCGCCAACGGCGATCCCGTCGACGATCATCGACTAATGCTTTGATTATTGCGTCGCTGACACCATTATTTGATACTTCACTCATATTATTCTACTCATTTTTTTATACAAAAACTAAAGGAGACGAACAGCTAACACATCACAATCAGCACCACGAATAACTTTATCTGATGTTGATTCAGAAAATAATTTAAAGCCATATCGTGTATGCGCACCTACAACAACCAGGTCCAGCTGAAGCTCATGCACAAGATCCTGGATTACATCCTTAATATATCCATGCTTAACATGTAAATAAGCATCTTCTATACCCAAGTCACTAGCCAACAAATGCATACCCTGCTTGACTCTAGTCACTTGATCATACTCTGCTTGCATATCAACTTGAGCCATATAATGTGACCCTTCCATCATTTCTAAAACGTGAGGAAATGCTGGTGATATCACATGCAGCACATGCAGTTTGGTCTGAGCTAAGTTTGCAACCTCACTAGCTCGACCAACAATTATAGGGCTCTCTGGTAATAAATCTGTTGTCACCAAAATCCGTTTATACATTGACACCACTTGCTCCCTGCTACAGTGAAAAACTATTCTAGTTGAATTTCCTGACTTAATAAAATAAATTCTTTCACACTCAATTCCTGTGGCCTCAAAGTAAGATCAATGGATACACGATCTAATACATCACTATTAACCATAGATTGTAAACTCTTACGTAGTGTTTTACGCCTCATGGTAAATACTTGCGACACTAACTGACTGAATAAATCGTAGCCCGACTTATCTAAAGATAATTGGCTATGAGGATACAAACGAATAAATGTTGAATCAACCTTTGGTGGTGGATGAAATGCCTCAGGCCCAACATCAAAAAGACACTCAACATCACAAAAATACTGCGTCATGACACTTAAACGTCCGTATTGCGAACTACCCACCTCGGCACTCATTCGCTCTGCCACCTCTTTTTGTAACAAGAAATGCATATCATCGATCAATGACAGTGACTCAAAAATATGGAACATCAGCGGTGTTGAAATATTATAAGGCAAGTTACCAACGACTCTTAGCTGCTGACTAGAATCTCTGATTAGTGAAGCAAAGTTGAATTGCAAAACATCTGCTTGATGAACTGTTAACTGACTAGGGTTCCCCATTGCCTCTAACAGAGGAATCAAATCACGATCAAGCTCCACAGCGTCCATATGTAACAAACAATCGAGCAAATATACAGTTAAAGCACCACGACCTGGGCCAATTTCAACTAATCTATCATGAGCTTTTGGACCAATGGATGTTACCATCTGTTGAAGCACTGATGAATCTGTCAAGAAATGTTGGCCAAATCGTTTACGCGTACGAACACCCTTGTATGAGTTTGGCTTTCCCATTACTGATCTGACACAATCTTAATATATGACTGTTTATAGATCTTTTTTAACCAATCTAACAATGCTTTATTGTACTGTTGTTCATAGGCTAAATTACGAGCTTGCTGAGTTGTGATATTAACCTGATTGCCTTTTTTATCAAGCAACATTAAGACATGCAACCCATTAGGTGCAGAGAAAGGAGATGAAACCTGACCCACTGTCATTGTAGTTAGCTTGTCAGCAAATATACTTGGTAATTGCTGGGCTGTTCGCCAACCTAAGTCTGTCACTTCGCCACCTTGCAATGTATCTGTAGCAACGCCAGCTTTAAGCTGTTTTTGTATGGTGTTTGCAATGCTCACAGCTTGCTGCTGTTGTTCTTTTGTAGGCGAAGAAGGCAAAGGAACTAATACATCCACAGCCTTATATTTAACGCTAGATGCTTGATGAGCCTTTAACACCTTGCTTGCTTTTGCAATATCTTGATTTGAGACCTGAACATCTTGACCAACAACCTGATGCTGAAGTTTTGAGATAATGATTTGGTCTTTAATTTCTGATTTAAAGTTATCAAAAGAAAGTCCCTGCGAAGACAGCTGAGCTTTGAGTTGAGACAGTGTCACTTTCTTCCGCTTGGCAATATTAGCTATCGCATCAGCTACTTCCTCATCAGTGACAGAGATGCCTGCCTTACTAGCCATTTGTAATTGTAATTTTTTATAAATAAGCTGCTTTAAAATTTGTGCTTTTAATTTGCTCTGGTCAGGTAGCTGCATTTGAGCAGCTTGTGCTTGCAAGGCCGCTTGTTTTAATTGCAAGTCTAACTCCGACTGTAATATCACACTATCATTCACAATTGCTACAATGCTATTTTCCTTCTGCGCCATAGAAGCAGGTGATGGTAGCTCTGCTGCACCAACAAATAAACTGGTCATTAATAGTATCAAGACTCCAAATATTCTAAACATAACTCTTTCTCTTTCTAATAGTCTCCAAACTCATCATGATAAGAAGGAATACCGTTTGCAATAATTGATGATGCACTGGTTCCAGCGCTCCCCAACCCCTTTAATAATAATTCGATATAATAACCCGTGCTGTAGTCATTAGTACTGTAGTTAAAATAACGATTCGCTGTGACACGAGCTGCCCAACAACACGTACTATACTGAGCGCCTGTAAAATAAGACTCCAATTGATCATTCGCGATATTATAATACCAATAGCCTAGAAGACTCCAGCGATCATTCACTGGCCACGCAGAACCGACTTGAATTAAGTTTGTATCGCTATCACTCGAGTTTGTCGCTGTATTAGCGTGAATATAATCATAACCAATATCAATCACTGAGCGGTCATTACGATTCAATCGCGTCACTACACTAGCATTGTTCATATATCCATCAACTACATCCCAAGCCGCAGAGACCGTTGTTGACCAGTACTTCTTAGGATAGAACTTTGCTGAACCAATCAGTGGCGAAATATCATCATATAACCCCGAGCATGAATCACCCAAGCAAACTTCTTGCGGTTCAAAATAATTAATAATCCCCAACTGAAATCGAATTTTTTCTGCAGCGGTCTTTGTATCAAGAACTCTTGAACTCACACTCAAACTTAACTGGTTGGCATTTTGAAGCCGGTCATACCCTGTATAAGCATTCGTTGAAAATAAATCATTAAAAGACAGTGGTAATAAGGTTGTATCATATACGGGGTATTGATCTTGATCCATATGTGGCACATACAAATAAAACAATCGTGGCTCTAGTGTTTGAGTGTAATTTTGACCACCCATTTGAAAATTTTGATTAAAATACAGACCACTATCAATATTAATAATTGGTAACGTTCTTGACTGAGAGAAGTAAGGGCGCTCTTCACCGGGGTCGTCTGTTGATAAATTTGAAGAATAAATAGTGCTATCTATAGTCAATGTTGGCTTGATATAGCCACTGACAAAATCCCATGGATAACTTACAGAAGGTGCCAAATGCACACGCAGTCCGGTTGGCTGCTCATAGGTATAAGGCTCATAATCACTACTATAGGCAAAATTAACCATCTGCCCGTCCATGCTAACAGTAGCATTATGCCAAACCTGATCTTTTTGTCCGATAAAATCCAACTCCGGCAATCGTCGGTACTGATTTGTGACATCACTATTTGTATCAGAGATGAGATGCATGGTTTGATAACCCTGAAACAATAGATTTGCCATCCAATGTTCTGACGAATACTGTAGATTCCATTCGTTCAGCAACTGTCTTGCCCAAGTTGACCCATCATTCGTTTCAAAATCATTAAAATAATACGGATCAGAAGCATAATTAACAGTAACCGTTGATTTCCAACGTTGATCTAACTGTGTTGACTGATGCCATGACACAAACCCTCTTGTATTACTCATATCATCAAGCGCATCAATATACTCTGTTTGAGAAGGGTATGATGCTATGGAATCTGCCTTAAACTGACCAAAAGCATTATCGTATGGCAGAAAACTAACATACACAGTACCATCAGATGATTGTGTTAAATAACGAAAAGTATTTTTCAACATCAAACCATGCTCACTTAACCATTCAGGAACAAAAAGATCGTCATAATTTGGTGCTAAATTAAAATAGTATGGCGTACCAACCGCCAAGCCATTAAAATTTGAATAACCTACTTGCGGAGTTAAAAAGCCAGACTTGCGCTGATCCGTTAAATTAAATGAGAAATAAGGCCAGTAAAATACAGGGATTTTCTTAATGTGCAATAAAGCATTATAAGCGGAACCATAGCCTTCCTCTTGATTCAGTCTCACTTTTTTAGCAGAAATTTTCCAAAAAGGATCACTCGGGGGACACATACTTAAAACAGCATGTGACAATGTTGATATATTATTATTATTCTCCTGCGTGAAATGTTGTGCCGTTCCCCATAAGTTTTTTGCCTCTGCTGAAGGTTGCACTTGATGAAAAACACCATGCTCAACTTGCAAGGTATTGATGGTATAATCCATAATCGCATAGGTGCCCGTGACAATCGTATCATGCTCCATAATTTTAACATGACCTATCAATTTAATTCGTTTGATCTTCCCCGTTTTAACATCGCGATAAACTTGTGCTTTATCCGCCTCAACAATACGACCAGGCTGCGTAACAACAACATGATCTTCAATATCAACACGGCCATCATGTCGATATTGCGTAGCGCCTTTTGCAGTAATAGATGTAGGTGATGCATCAATTGGTTTTAATGAAACTGCTTTTTGCAAAGCTTTGGGTTGACGATAATAGCCCTCACACAAATCCTTTGCCGAATCACTAGCTACCCAACCTAATTGATCCGCAACCTCTTGCTGGGAGATATTAAATGGTGTTGATACCGGAACTTGCAAAGATGAACCCTCACCGCCCACAGACGTTGCTACGCCACAGGAAAGCATTAATAAAAAGAATGAGCGACTCACTGTCGTTAAGCAAGCAAAGGTCTTCATGAAACACCTGATCGTTTATGAAACGTCTGTAATTTACATCCATCGACCGGCATGTTACCGTCTCTGAGCGATTTTGGCTATGGCCTATCGCATAAGAAAAGAGGCTAACTATTGTGCAACCTTCATCCAAACAACACTCACACCATAACAACGACCCCCAAAACCGGCTAAGCCTGTTAGAGCAATGGCTAAGTCAAATACTACACACACCTACCCTAACTTTAATACCACTATTAAAAGAAGCTAGTCGCCGCACCTACTATCGCGTCCAAACACCATCAACCAGTTACGTTGCCATGGACGCTCCACCAGAGCTTGAAGACTGCCAACCTTTTATACAGATGACCAAGGCGCTCACTAAACACCACGTCTCCGTTCCCAAGATCTATCACCAAGAACTTTCCCGTGGGTTTCTTTTACTCTCAGATTTTGGCGATCAATTACTGCTCAATCAATTAGATAACGACACGGCTAATCAATATTACCACCAGGCGATGGATATCCTAATTAATATCCATCACTGCAAATGCCATCAAGAATACACACCCTTTCACAGTGACCCCACATATTGGCAAAAAGAACTTGAAGGATTCATCACTTGGTATGTTGAATATCGCCATCAATACGTCCTTTCTTCCTCAGACCGCAGCGTATGGGAGAACCTACAAGAAATAATAACCTCGAATATTACACAACAACCCCAGGTTCTTACCCACAAAGACTTCCACTCCCGTAACTTAATGTGTCTAACTGATAATACGCTGGGTGTTTTAGACTACCAAGATGCTTTATTTGGCCCGATTACTTATGATATAGCCTCACTACTCAACGACTGCTATATTGACTGGCCAAGAGGTCAGATTGAACAATGGTGTGCTATTTTTCAACACAAACTAGAACAATCTAAATTACTTCCGCAGAAAACAAACAAACAATTTCTTAAATGGTTTGATTTAACTAGCCTACAACGGCACCTGAAAAACTTAGGCAACTTTGTTCGACTCAGTGAACAACAGCAACAAGCTCAGTTTTTAACTTACCTGCCCCGCATGCACCAATACATTGGGAGTATTTGCCAACGCTATAGCGAACTACACCCATTCCTTGATTGGTTCCAATCCATACATCAACAAGAGCCAACCTTATGAAAGCTATGATACTCGCCGCAGGACTAGGGGAACGCATGCAGCCTCTTTCATGCACACAACCCAAACCCCTATTAAAAGCAGGGAAGCATCGACTCATCGAACATAACCTCATTGCTTTGCAACAAGCAGGCATTACAGACATCATCATTAATGTCCACCATCATGCTGAACAAATCATATCGACCTTAGGTGATGGCCAACGCTACCAAGTCTCTATTCAATATTCACAGGAGAAAAATCAACTTCTTGGGACAGGTGGAGGGATTACCCAAGCACTACCGTTACTGGGCTCTGAATCTTTTCTCTTATTGAGTGCCGATATCTGGACAGACTACCCTTTTGAAACGCTACTCTCACGAACGATTGAAGATGCACACCTCATTATGGTTGATAACCCCGCTTTTCATCCTAAAGGCGACTATTCATTAAATCCACATCATCAAATCACATTACCCAGCAACAATACACTCACATACGCTAGCATGGGTGTATTTAACCCTAAACTATTTAACACCAAGCTCACCAAACCCTTTAACCTCACGCAAGCATTAGAACCCGCCATTCAATCTCAGCGTGTCAGCGGCGAACATTACAAAGGCCAGTGGTGGAATGTTGGAACTCCCGAGCTACTAGCGCAGTTAGATCAACACCTACAAGCCCCTAATCTTTAAACCCAGTAACGGCCATCCAATGACTTAAATCAGCAATCTCTTTTTCGCATACAGCGTGCTCCATCGAATACTCATTCCAATCAACGGCACACCCCAATGCTTGCAGTATTGAAACAGAGCGTGATCCAAGCTGTATTGGTAATACAGGATCATAAGATCCATGAGCTAAAAATATAGGTAATGATTGATTATTTGTAGTTGGCTGGATCTGATTTACTAACGGCAAATAAGCCGACAAACCAACAACACCTGCTAAACGGTATGAAGACCGTAAAGCGGTATATTGTGCTATAGCACCCCCTTGAGAAAAACCAGCCAACAAAATACGATGAGGTGAAATACCTGCCGTTACCTGCTGTTCAACCAAAGCATGGATAGCACGCTCAGATTGAGCAAGCCCAATGCTATCTTCCGTATCTAATCGGTTTAAATCAAAAATATCAAACCATGCACGACAAGGTAGCCCACCCTGAATAGTCACTGGTCGGACTGGAGCATGAGGAAATATATATCGCACTTTCAGTGATGAGGGTAATTGTAGTTGAGGAACAATACTCAAAAAGTCATGACCATCTGCGCCCAAGCCATGCATCCAAATTACGCTAGCATTTGCTACACCTTCAGGCTCACAAATAACAGTCTCTAATAGGCAGCTTGACATATACCCCTCCTTTTTTTAATAGTTCATTGACAAAAGTTATGTAATATACCCTAAAAAATACATGCGGATTGTTTATTTTATCTCGACTTTCGCTATAATCATCTAAAAAATAATTAGCTAAAATCAATATGAAACGATGGACCGCGATATTCACAATACTTTTCATAATTAGCTCGCTAACCGGTTGTGGGCAAATGGGTCCTTTAACACTACCGAAGAAGCAAACTTCAACGCATCAAACTAAGGAATAAAACCATGCGACTACTGAGAATCACTCTGCCAATCACATGCATGTTTACTAGCATTGCACTAGCTCACGACATAGACTCAACACCTTCTCCCTGGGATGGCACCACAATAAATCTCGGCGGGGTGCAAAATACAGGTAACACTGAATCATCCAACTTTACGGGTGCGCTCAAAGTGATTTACAACAAAGACCGCTGGACGGACACCTTGAATATCAATGGCCAGTATGGGCGCAGCGACGGTGAAACCAACGCACAAATGTATAGCATTGAAAATAAAACTCAATACAGTCTCAATACTGTATCAACCATAAATAATTTTATTTATCTAGATACCGATACGGTCGTTAACCCTTTCAACTCCTATGACTTTACCTCAACACTAACAGCAGGTTATGGGCGAGACTGGATTAAGAATGATAAATACACACTTTCAACTAGTATTGCGCCTGGTTACAACCAATCTTCCATACAAAACAGTGATACTATCGATGATAGCTGGGCTGCCGTGGGAAACATCAATGCAATATGGAATATTTCCAGCTCAGCAAAGTTAACCGATGACAGTAAATTCTCCTTATATGATAACTATTGGGAAGTCACAACAACAGCCGCTTTAAATAATAAAATCAGTGGCAATTTATCATTGGTCCTCTCCTATTCGATCACTTACTTCTCAGAGATTCCAGAAGGCACTGACTACACTGACCAAGTTAATACCATCACAAACGTCAGCCTGGCCTATAGCTTTTAACCATGGGCTTACCTTTTACCAAAATGCATGGCCTTGGAAATGACTTTGTCGTCATTAATAATCTCGAAGGCGCATTTCAACCTGAGGTAAGCACCATTCAATCGATGGCTCATCGCAAAACAGGTATTGGCTTTGATCAGCTTCTATTACTAGAACCATCCACCCATCCTCAGGCTGACTTTAACTACCGAATCTTTAACGCTAACGGCCAAGAAGTAGAACACTGCGGGAATGGGGCTCGCTGTATAGGGTTATACATTCAGCATCACCAGCTTCACCCTAATCACTCAATTCAGCTAAATACTCAAGATAGTATTTTAACCATTTCTATTGACACAACCAACATGGTCACTGTCAATATGGGACAACCTGATTTCGAACCAGAAGACATTACTTATCGACACCGAAAAGCTGGATCTGTCCAAACAATGCCCGTTGATCATTACGACCTTCCATTTTATTTAGTTTCGGTCGGCAACCCTCATGCTGTCATTCTAGAACCCACGACACACCCTCTAACTCTCGATCAACTGGGCAAACTATTTAATCAACCCGCCTACTTTCCAAAAGGAATCAATGTATCCATTGCTCATATTGACAACCCTTCTAATGCAACTTTACACGTTTATGAACGCGGAGTCGGACAGACTCAAGCCTGCGGAACGGCAGCCTGCGCTGTGATGGCCCTAGGACACCACTTAAAAAAGTTAACCTCGAGCGCTCAGATTCATCAACCAGGTGGATCACTCAACATCAGCTGGAAGGGGCATGGAACAGACATCATAATGCAAGGTGAGGCCTGTTATGTATTTGACGGCCAATGGCTATAATCATTTCCACTATAAACACGATGACCATAGAGTGTTATCCGAACAAAAGTTGGTATACAATGTTCGACTAGCTCGCAAAGATTAAAGGAGGATTATCATGCCGACTAAAAAGCCATCAGAGACATCAAAGGCTCGCGCAAAAAAACTGATCAAAAAAAAGCCTTCTAAAAAAACGATCAAAAAAAAGGTTGTAAAAAAACAAGTCCAAAAAACACTCAAAAAGAAAGCAACCTCTAAGAAAAAGGTCGCCGTAAAAAAAATATCCAAAAAGAAAGTAGCAAAAAAGAAGCCTAACAAGAAAAAAACTCCTATCAAGAAATCGGCTAAGAAAAAAGTTGTGAGAAAAAAGCCTGCTAAAAAACTAGTCAAAAAGAAGTCGGCTAAACAAGCCAATCCGAAAACTACCGTAAAAAAGAAGGTTGCCAAAAAAACCTCTAAGAAAAAAGTAGTCAAAAAGAAGGCCTCTGCAAAAAAAAGCTCTCAAAAAAGAATTACTAAAACGTCTTTAACAACATCCCACCCAAAAAAGACAACCAAGCAAACAACCACACAAAAAACAACCACTGTAAAAAAAACATCTCTCAAAAAAATCAAAAAAATTGATGATCACAGTAAACAAAAAGCAACATCTCAGGTATCATTAGAGACTTATCAATCACAACCATCCATAGAGAAACCACGCATGATTCCCGAGGACATTCACCCACCAACAATGCCTGTTGATACGTCACCTGCTGAGTTCACCAATCCTGAAGATCTACGAACTACCGCTGGCGCTGTTGAATTTACGCCATACGAAACCCAATCAAATGAAGAGTATATGAATGAACAACAAAAAGAACATTTTCATAACATACTCACGAAATGGAAAAATCAACTCATGTCTGAAGTTGATAGCACTGTTGGCCATATGAAACAGGAAGCCCTATCACTACCTGACCCACTCGATCGAGCTACTCAAGAAGAGGGTTTTAATCTCGAGTTACGCACGCGTGATCGTGAACGTAAGCTCATTAAGAAAATCGAACAATCACTAGACGACCTAGATAAAGGCGTGTATGGCTATTGTGAAGAATGCGGTGTTGATATTGGCATACGCCGCTTAGAAGCAAGACCTACAGCAGATAAATGTATTGACTGCAAAACCTTTTCTGAAATCAGAGAAAGACAAGAAGGTCTATCGTAACTATCGTGGATACCCTATTTATCCATCAACTCAAAATCACTACGCTCATCGGGATAAATCCCGATGAGCGCATTCATCCACAAACACTGCATATGAATATTGCCATGCAATACGATGTTTCAGATGCTGCACAGGCCGATGACATCAAACATGCCGTTAACTATGCCAATGTAACTCTTGCGCTAGAACATCTTACCGCTACCACACAGTTTAATCTTATAGAAACCTTGGCTGAGCGTGCGTGTGAAACGCTACTTAGTCAGTTTTCTATACATTTAGTCACACTAACCATTTGTAAGAAACCAGCAGACATGCCCAGTGTTGATCATGTTGGTATAACTCTGACCCGACCATCATAATCATCATGACCTCAAAACAAACACTTCCAGAACCATCTGCTGATGCACAAGCACACTCCCAACGTGTGCATAAACACATTTGCCGACTGATAGATACACATGGACCACTGACCTTTCACGACTACATGCAAGCAGCACTCTACTCACCAGGCCTAGGCTACTACAGCGCGGGATCAACTAAGTTTGGACCAGCTGGCGATTTCACAACAGCCCCTGAATTGTCCCCACTTTTTGGACGCTCTATTGCTAAACAATGCGTAGAAGTTTTTCATACCATGAACTCACCGACCATACTCGAATTAGGTGCGGGATCAGGGGCACTCGCTATCTCCTTACTTCAGGAATTACAAGGGTGTAATCAGTTGCCAGATCATTACTACATCTTGGATGTCAGCGCTGACTGCCGACAACGGCAACAACATCGCTTTCAACAACAAGCGCCTGAGCTATTATCACGAGTTACATGGCTGGATCGACTCCCAGAGAAACCCATCCAAGGTGTTATTCTAGCTAATGAAGTCCTTGATGCGATGCCTGTGCATAAATTTCGTTACACGCCTAATCAACTAGACGAGTACTATGTCACGCACCACCAGGACGCATTAACATGGGAAATACTACCCTGCAAAAATACAGTACTGAATCAAGCCGTTGACAACCTAGATATTCAAAGCAACCAACCCTATCATTCTGAAATTAATCTAGCACTACCTAGCTGGATAAAACACCTCAGCCAATGCTTATCTCAAGGATTAATATTACTCATTGATTATGGCTTTCCTCGACGAGAATTCTATTTCCCAGAACGCCACATGGGAACACTCATGTGTCACTACCAACATCGAGCACATGATAACCCTTTAGTTTTTCCAGGCATACAAGATATCACCGCACATGTTGACTTTACTGCTGTAGCGGAAGCTGCATTTGATAATGGCCTAACGGTTGCTGGCTACACTCATCAGGCTGCCTTTTTAGCGAGCTGTGGTATTCACGACCTTATTCAACAAGAATCATCAAATAACACATCTAATATTCACACACTACTGCACCCAAGCGAAATGGGAGAATTATTCAAATGTATTGCTCTCACTCGCCAAATAGATCACCCTCTCTTAGGCTTTCAACTACTCAATCAAATAGAGCGCTTATGAATAATATCGAACTGTAAAGGCTGAATAAGCTCTTACTCTAGAGGCCTTCTACTAATTAACCACCCGAGTTAACTCTTCATCAAACTCATCAACCTGAATCGCTTCCCAACGCAATGCTTCAGCAGCATGTATCTGTTGAGCTTCTTCTTCAGAAATATAATTCGATAGGACTGCTGCATCGATTTGTTCTTTATACGTTAATAAAGAGTTAATAGCTCCCGACTTTATCGCCTCACGAATACGCTTTTTCATTGGAGCTATGTCAATAACTGCACGACGCACCTTCTCCATCTTGGCATATTCATCATCCTCAGAAAAACCAAAATAATTGACAAATCGATCACGTAAAGCATTATCTCCTTCCATTACATCAACCACTCGCGAACCCAGTTTATCACTGGGTTTAGAATATGATGGCCCATACGGAAAACATAGCCCACGCATGACACCACCTAAACCACGCACAGGAAAGTTATGATAGAGATCATAAAGAGCCTCTTGCGCGTGAAATAAACTGTACTGTAATGCCCACTCTGCCAAAGGTCTTTCTACTGCTTGCGAACCATGGTGTTCAAAATATTTTAAAGTTGCGCTAGCCATATACAAGTAACTCATAACATCACCTAAACGCGCAGATAAACGTTCTTTTCGCTTAAGCGATCCACCTAAAACCATCATGGAGACTTCTGCACTAAATGCAAAAGCACTACTTAATCGAGAAATTGCACGATAATAAGAAGATAATTGACCCGATGGTGCTTTTACCCAACGTCCCCGGGTTAAGCCTCGCCAAAAAGCGCGCACTGTGTTACTCAGCAAGTAACCGACATGGCCATAAATCACTTGATCGAGTGCCTTCATCGCCATTTTACGATCATCCATAGCACCAATTTCAATTTCACGAAATGCATAAGGATGGCAGCGCATTGAACCTTGACCAAAAATAATCAAATTTCGAGTTAAAATATTTGCACCTTCCACTGTGATACTAATAGGAACGCTATCATAAAGAGGGCTCAAATAATTTCTTGGGCCGTCTTGCAGACCTCGACCGCCATGAATATCAACAGCATGATTAACAGCAATACGCGCATTTTCAGTCAGATGATACTTACTAATCGCTGAAGCAACCGAAGGTTTTAATCCTGAATCCACTGCTGCAATAGTCAACTGCAAGGTTGAGTCTGCTAAATAAGCTAACCCACCAATCTCAGCCATAGCTTCTTGAACACCTTCAAATTTACTCAATGGCACATTAAATTGTTCCCTAACACTCGCATAAGCACTCGTAGTTAAATAACTTAAAAGTGTTTGGGTCGTTCCAAGCGTTGGCAATGAAATAGCTCGACCAATAGCCAAGCAATCATTCAACATTTTCCAACCTTCACCAATACGCGCTTGTCCACCAATAATCCAATCCAGAGGGATAAAAATATCTTCACCACGAATCGGGCCATTGTACCAAGGCGCACCGTGAGGCCAATGACGACGACCGATCTCAACACCTGGATGGTCTGCTGGTAATAAGCAACACGTAATACCTAAATCCTCTTGATCACCTAATAACTGATCAGGATCTCTAACACGGACAGCCAGACCAATCACGGTAGCAATTGGCGCTAAAGTAATATATCGCTTAAAAAAGGTTAGTCGCAACCCAAGAACCCGCTTTCCTTCCCAATCATCTTCACAAACAATTCCTTGATCTGGCGTATTAGCAGCATCACTCCCTGCTAAAGGTCCAGTCAGACCAAAGCAAGGCAGCTCAGATCCATCGGCTAATTTTGGTAAATAATAGGATTTTTGTTCTTCTGTACCATAATGTGTAATTAGTTCGCCTGGGCCTAGTGAGTTACATACCATCACAACCGTTGCAGCTAAGGCACTTTGTGCGTTAACACGCATATTAATACAGGAATTAGCTTGCGATGAAAAAGCCTTGCCTTGATATTCCTTTGCAATATGTAACCCTAAAAAACCGTGTGAGCGAATATACCTCAATACATCATCTGGAATTTTCTTATCTGTATAATCTATTTTCCACGAATCTAACTGCTGACATAATGCCGTGGTCTCATTATCAACAAATGATTGCTCCTCTTCCGTTAATTGGCTCAACTCAATTTTCTTAAACTCAGACCAATTAGGATTACCTTGAAATAAATCTTTTTCCCACCACGGATCACCCGCTTCTAAAGCCTCACGTTCGGTATTAGACATCGTGAGTGTTTGTTGTTGAAAAATATTATAGAGTGGTGCTGTCACAAAACGCTTTCGAACCCATGGCACATGCAAACAAATAATCGTAACGCCATACAGCAATCCGATGATACTTAATGCAACAGGAGACCCTAATCCAATATAAAACCCAGCAAACAGCAGCAAGCCAGTAATTAACGACCACATCCATAATTTAGGATAGCTAGCCACCACAACCATAGACGCGATCAAAAAAAAGCACAACGTGAGCGTGAACAACATAGCGAAACCTCATTCCTTGAAAGTGTTCGCTAGTTTAACATAGGTAAAAGGATTGGGAAAAGAGCCCGCCCCTCGTTGAATCCACCATTAATTATTGAGCAGGGACTTGTAAAATTTTCATAGTATTAGTACCACCTTCTATACCAGCAACATCGCCTTTGGTTAATAGAACAGTATCACCTTCGTCTAAGGGCACAAACTCTAAAAATCGTTTTAGTGCTGCATGATTGACAGAGTGTATGGTCTTATAATCAAACGCATTAAAAAATACTGGAGTGACCCCTCTAAATAAAGTCATTTTACGTAAGGTTTTCAGTGAGTGACTAAACCCATAGATAGGAATGGCCGTACGGATTCTAGACATAATCAAGGGTGTTTTTCCTGACGCACTCATTGCAATAATTGCTTTGGTATCTAAATGATTTGCTGTATACATAGCTGCCATAGCAATAGCTTCATCAATGAACTCAAAATTTAGCTCAACACGATGCCCAGAAATATGACTACCTGGCTGTTTTTCAACGCGCTGACAAACTCGACTCATCATTTCAACAGCTTCTACAGGAAAAGATCCTGCTGCTGTTTCTGCAGACAGCATCACGGCATCGACATTATCTAATACTGCATTAGCCACATCGGACACTTCTGCACGTGTTGGCACACGACAATGAATCATTGACTCCATCATTTGTGTAGCCACAATCACTGGTCGATCCAATGAACGAGCATGATGGATAATGGCCTTTTGAACTAAAGGTACCTCTGCATCACCAATCTCAACAGCTAAATCTCCGCGGGCCACCATAACACCATCACTCGCTATGACAATATTTTCAATTTCATCAATCGCTTCAGCACGTTCAATTTTAGCTATCACGCCTGGCTCTTCTTCAACACCGACTTGTCGAATTAACGCTTTTGCCTCTAAAATATCTTCTGCATTTCTAGGAAATGAAATGGCGATATAGCCGACGTTTTGCTTCACCGCAAAGTCTAAATCTTCACGATCTTTATCAGTTAATGCCTTAGCAGATAGACCACCACCTTGTCGATTAATGCCTTTATGATTAGACAATAAACCACCAGCCACAACATCACAGTGAATCTTTGCTCCGTCTACTTTGACGACTGTCATGGATATTTGACCATCATTCAGTAGTAACACATCATTAGCTGCAACATCGCTGGGAAGATCCTTATAGTCAATACCCACAGAATGCTGGTCACCTGAGTTTTCATCTTGCTCTGCATCTAAAATAAAGCGATCGCCTGTTTTGAGCTCTATTGGTCCATCCGCAAAATTAGCAACACGAATTTTAGGTCCTTGCAGATCAGCTATAATCCCTACATAGATATTCATCGCTTTTGCGACTTGACGAACCCAGTTAATTCTTTGTAATTGTTCTTCATGTGTTCCATGAGAAAAATTTAGTCGCACAACATTGACACCAGCCTTAAATAAAGCCTCTAATTTTTCAGGTGAATCTGTTGAGGGTCCAAGCGTTGCAACAATCTTAGTACGGCGTTCATTAACAATATTATTCATTGGTTTTTACCTGCTGTTTTAAACTTTGAATAGCTGGCAATACTTTCCCCTCAATATATTCGAGAAAAGCACCACCGCCTGTTGAAATATAAGACATTTGATCCTGTAAATTAAACTGATCCAGTGCAGCTAAAGTATCGCCTCCACCTGCTAATGAATAGGCAGAACTGTTAGCAATGGCTTTACCTAAGGCTTGTGTACCACCAGAAAATGCCGGGAACTCAAACACACCAACAGGACCATTCCATAAAATAGTTTTAGCGTCTCGCATCTGTTGCTCGTAAGTAGCAGCAGTTAATGGGCCTACGTCCAACACTTGATCATTATCATCAATCTCATCCAGTGATTTAATGGTTGCCTGAGCATCTGGTGAGAATGACGTTGCCACCGAAACATCCAACGGCAAGGGAATACTCACACCTTGCTCTTTGGCTTTTTCCATAATGTTTTTTGCCGTTTCTAAATAATCAGGCTCATACAGAGACGCACCTACATTAACCCCTGACGCCGCTAAAAACGTATTCGCAATACCACCACCCACAATTAATACATCCACCTTATCTAGAAGTGTTTCTAAAACCGTTAACTTGGTGGAGACTTTTGAACCACCAACAATCGCTACTAAAGGGCGCTCAGGTGTTTGCATCGCCTGACCAATAGCCTCTAACTCTGACAACAGTAAGGGTCCAGCGCACGCAACCGGGGCATACTTCGCAACACCTGCTGTCGAAGCTTGTGCTCGATGTGCTGTAGCAAAAGCATCCATAATAAAGACATCGCATAGTGCTGCCATTTTTCTTGATAAATGTTCCGCATTCTCCATCTCACCAACTTCAAAGCGTACATTTTCACACAACACTACTTCACCTGGCTGAACATCAACACCATCAACCCAGTCTCTCGCGTAATGCACCGGACAGGATAATACACCGGACAAATAATCAGCAACGGGTTTCATTGATAAAGCAGCATCAAACTGACCCGATTGAGGCCTTCCAATATGAGACATTACGATAACCGCAGCTTGTTGCTCGATCGCATATTGAATTGTGGGTATTGCCGCTCGAATCCTTACATCAGAGGTAATTTGACCATTATTCAATGGGACATTTAAGTCTTCTCGAATTAAAACACGCTGATGTTTTAGAGAAACATCATAGATAGAAGGAATGTCCATCGAGGCTACCCTGTCTGATGATTGAAGGGCAAAAGCCTACTCCAGTTCAAACACATTCGCAACCGGTGTCAAACCACGCTAGGTTCTGATACCTTATCCTGGTGAAACCATTGCCAATAATCGGCCAATGCCTCTTCAAGAGAGTGCATTCTGACTGAACACCCAGCTGCACGTAAACGCTGCATATTAGCTTCGGTAAAACTTTGATACGCCCCCTTTAAATGCTCTGGAAATGGAATATAACGACATTCACCACCGTCATTCAATGCTAACAAAGCCTGGGCAATATCATTAAAACTTCGTGACTGCCCAGTCCCACAATTATAAATACCAGAGACCTGAGACTGCCAACACCATAATACAATGGACACCACATCCTTAACGTAGACAAAATCACGACGCTGCTCACCATCGGCATACCCATCACTGCCTTCAAATAGCTGCACTCGACCTTCCCGTTGTAATTGGTTCATCATATGCCAAGGTACAGACGCCATACTACCTTTATGCATCTCATTCGGACCAAACACATTAAAATAACGCAACCCAACCACCGGGCTTTGAAAGTTATCCCAACGCTGCTTGACGTAACAGTCAAAGAGCCATTTAGAGTAGCCATACACATTAAGCGGTTGTTGCGCACATTGATCATCATCTGAAAATGCCGTATCAGCGCCATACACGGCAGCACTCGATGCGTAAATATAAGGAATCTTGTGCTGGGTTGCATAATGCAACAACGCCTTAGAGTAATCGTAATTATTTTTCATCATGTATCGGCCATCCCACTCCGTCGTGGTCGAGCATGCTCCTTGATGAAAAATCACCTCAATAGGTTCATCAAAATCATCGGCTAATATTCGTTCAAGAAAATCATCTTTATCCATGTAATCTGCATAATGCGCCGCTGCAAGATTACGGAACTGATGGCCATTAGTCAGATCATCGACGGCTATAATATCCGTTCGACCTAGGGTGTTAAGACCTTGCATCAACTGACACCCAATAAACCCGGCTGCTCCTGTTACTATGATCATGACACACACTCCTCTGCTTGAATTTTTTCAATAACACGAGTGGTTGAGCATTGAGGCACTAAAGGTATCGTGACCACCTCTCCACCTTGTTGCCAGACAGCTTGCGAACCAGCAATCTGCTCTGGTTGATAATCACCACCTTTCACCAATATATTAGGAGCCAACGCCTCAATCAGACGTGCAGGTGTATCTTCAGAAAACGACACCACCCAATCAACACATTGTAGCGCTGCTAAAACTCGCATCCGTTTTTCAAGGCAATTGATCGGTCTTGATGCTCCTTTTAAGCGCTGAACAGATGCATCATCATTGACAGCAATCACTAATCGATGCCCTAACGCTTTGGCTTCTTCAAGATATTCAACATGGCCTGGGTGTAAGATATCAAAACAACCATTGGTCATGACAATCTTTTCCCCAGCCAGTTGTTGATGCTGCACTAATGATAAACACTGCTCTTCAGTCACGCACTTAGAAGCTGAACCCGTTTTTGAAAGTGCTAACTGCAACTGATCGACCGACACCGCTGTCGTTCCTACTTGCCCGACCACCCAGCCTGCAGCAACGTTCGCCAATCGAACCGAATCAGGTAGTGATTGCTTTGCAGCTAAACTCGCAGCAATGGTTGCAATCACTGTATCACCGGCACCCGTCACATCAAAAACAGCCTTAGCACGCGTTGGAATATGTAACGGTTCACTGCCTTGCATTAATAACAGCATGCCATCTTTACCTAAGGTAATGAGCAACGCTGATAATGTTAATTTTTCTATCAGAGCATGTCCTCGCTCAGTCATGACTTCTCTAGATTCACAAACACCAACAACTGCTTCAAATTCCTTTTGGTTCGGCGTAATTAAAGTAGCTCCTTGATAACGTGTAAAATCCGTACCCTTAGGGTCAACCAATACGGCAACCCCTCGATCACGCGCCTGCTGAATCAATGCCTGAGAATCGGTCACCGCCCCCTTACCATAATCTGAAATAACAAGAACATCAGTGCCATCTAATACATCACATAGTGTTGTTTCAATCTGCTGTTGTGCACCTACCGGCAAAGGCTCCTCTACATCAACACGCAATAATTGCTGATGCTGACTGAGTACTCGGTGTTTTGTCATGGTTGGAAAGTCAGGCAATGTAATCAGTGAAGCATTCACCCCTTGGCTTTTCAGTAGATTCGCTAAACATTGCCCATGTCGATCATTACCAATAAAACCCAGTAACTGCGTTGAACAGCCAAGCTCTACCACATTCATAGCCACGTTAGCTGCACCACCGGCACGATTTTGAGTCTCCTCAACAAGAACAATGGGTACAGGGGCTTCTGGTGATATTCGATGGGTAGCACCATGAGAATAATGATCCAGCATCACATCACCCACAATGGTGACACGAGCGTGTTGAAAAGGAGGTAGTATCATAACAAAGCCTGATTATTAACTGATCATACGGCAGCCAACCCAACTGCCAATGGGGCAACATTATGCCAGTATCATTGGAAGATTTCAAAACAGTTTATGGTTATTTATTAATCAACTTTTAGGCGGCGGCTTCTTAAAATCTTATGCACCGCAAATATACTAATTACGATCCATGCTATCTCAATACAAAATGTTGCAACATTCCAATGCTTAATTAATGAGCACAAAATCATTAAAGAACCAATGATATTCAATAACTGAAATCTAACGTGATACTGAGTGAGCCTACCTGAGTTAAGCAAAAAATAGGCTACCAAAATAATCAGAACACCGCCTAAACCAATCACTTCATAGATATCCAACACACCAACACCCCGCAATCTAATTTTGAGTTATGCTACCATGTCTACCAACATCCTAGTAGAACCAGGCACTATAACGTATTAATACTCATAATAATCAGGCAGTTATTACAAAGCTAATCCGATACGAATATCTCCAAGGGCCTTGGGCTCGCCCACTGTGTTTCGCTTAAATATATTCACCGCACGATTCGCTATCAATTTATCGGCACCAAAAGGGCATGGCGACATAAATACACCCGCTCCTTGATGAACTTGTTTCATGTCAGACTGAAAGTAAGCCAGCCCCCAGCGCAGTAAAATCATCAAAAATGGATAGGCATAACCGTGCTGCTTAATGGTCCGTCGAGGTGCCACCAGGTCATCTTGTATCATCTGCTTAAACACCGTAATGAATTCTTTAAATGCATCTTTAGGTTGGCGTGATTGCATTCTAGTTTGATCATGTGTTGCTATATATTCAATCTCATGAATTTTTCCATTACCCATCTGAATCTGCTCAGCAACGTTGGCCGCCAAGGGACTAACACGGATTTGGCTCCGTGTTTTATCTTTATAGTCTTCATAAATTAACTGATGAGCTAACGCGTATAAACGAAATTGCATTTTCTCCTCAAAAAAGACACTGCGATCAGAGCGGTGCGATGTAAACGCATACTGTATAACTGACCTTAGATCATTAATTAATATTTCCATAGTCAATTGATCATGTACACTATTTAAGACATGTGTCATCGCCATCATTACGGGATTATCCGCATTAAACTGTTTGTCATTATGACCTAAAATATCGGCAACACTACCAATTGCCTGAGATAAAAAAGGTATTGACCGATGGTGTTGATCCGAACCTCTAAAATCTTGTAGGCGTTTATTCGTGTTCTCTAAAATAGCTCGACTAAATGGCGTATTAAATAGAGTACTATCATTGATCCCATCAACCATGGCTAAAGATAAATCCATCATTAAATTTAACCACCACAATGAATCAGATACCGAAGAAACAGCTAATTTTGATCGTAATTTTTTCCAGTCAATTAAACACTCCTGTATAAAATCAATCAGCGAATGCAGTGTTGATACATAAAAAATAACACCTTCGTCCACCGCATCACCGACTTGAATTAGCCTGTCACGATTTGATCGAATTAATGATTTAAACTTATCATATTCATTCAAACTCATCATAATCGCTGCGGCGCAGTCCTTACCCACCGACTTAACTAAATCTTTTTGCCAATCACTGTGTGTAATGGATTTAGAAAACTTGACCTCTTTACCGGCAATCAGGCTAGCAATTTTCTCCTTTAATGATTTTGATAAACTGTTCAGGTGTCCACTGAGTATTTGATAACTTCGCGGCCAATCAAAATCGGGGACCCTTCCAGCAACCGTATCAAATATTGTTTTATATTGTTGGCAAGCATTAAAAAGCCGCGTCACTTCTCCGTATTCTATAGCTGACAAACACCACCAAGTTCTAGGTATCTGATAGTGATCTATCACGAGATCGGTAATCGCTTTTAAGAGCTGAGCGTAGGCTTGAATATTAGTTGAAGAACAATCTTGTGTTAATTGAGCCGTCAACACGTACAGCACTCGTGATACCCATGCTGCCTGGCTGATTGTTTCACCCATACCCGTACTCACTCGTCCAAATACATTCACCGCTTGGGAAAAAGCTGGGTCACGTTCAATTTTTAATGCCTCTTGTAGACCAGCATCTGAAATACTCACTTGCATTAATGGTTTTGGAGGACAACAACAACTAAACAGTAACCGCTGCAAAAATGACTGAGCTTCAATGCGTTGACCCGGTCGAAATAATTCCTTGGCTAGATTGTCACTGAGCAATTCAATCATCACATGATGGGTTAGGACTGTCTTTTTTGAGATGTACGTTGTTTCATCCTTGCCTGGCATCTCTTCCTCCTCTTCTGGTATTAACCGGTTCAGAATAGAATCGGTGGTATTCAATACATTCACTGCATCGCTAGCAAACTGACCTGTTTCGACAAGCCCTTGCGTAGCACTGACCGCTGCCCTTGCTGGTATCATCCTGATTCCTTCACTATTACATGACCAACTATAGAATGGCAAAAAATAACTAGAAAACAACAGGATAAGATTCATATCAGCATAATTAATGTTTAATTAATGATTAAGACAACTGAGGCTATCCCCTCAACGCAATCATCACATCACAAATGGACAACTGAAAAAAAAGCACCCAGTAGGGTGCTTTTTTTCAGTTGTCCACAAAGAAGGGAATGCTACGATGAACAGGTTACATTAATCTTTTTCTGCCCACTCACCTGACACCGCCATGTTTTTTTCACTTTTTCCTTATATAAGGCAGCAAGCGTAAATTGAGATTTGCCCCCCTTGGTAACTTTTAATTTAAAGTCAGCATTCTTTTTCAGCAAACTATTCAAAAAATTTACTGTTTTACTTGCAGCGAGCTGAACATCATCTGACAATTTTGACTGACTTGGCATAGCTACTGTGTGTATCAAATTATTATTGGTACTAGTAATGTCTACGCTGCTTTGGGGCTTCAATTTATCCGAATCAAGAGTCAATGAAAATCTATCAATACTAGATGGCACAGCCCCCCATTGGCTCTTGAACTTCACATCCTACTAAAAATACTGTCATGATGGCCACAGTTAATCCATAAATCACATCACGTAACATCATATCACTTCTCCTTTTACTATATTATTTACAACCATTAATGTCTCACTGCTCATTCATCGATTGATCCCAATCTGTCTATCGGCATTCATCACTTTATTCCAGGCTTGAATAAACGCTGCTTTGAATGATTGCTCTGCATCATCTGCCGCATACACTTCGGCTAATGCTCGACACTGGGAATTTGAACCTAATAAACAATCTATCCGTGACGCCTGCCATCGCTGCTCCCCTGATTCTCGACACACAGCTTGATACACCCAGTCGCCATCAGTAGGATGCCATTCCACATCCATGGATAATAATTGACGAAAAAATATGGGTGTTAATGTCGGCGCCGTTTGATCGAATTGACCCAAACCCTCTTGTGTCACGCCGAGTGCACGCAACCCTCCGATTAACACTGTCATCTCAGGTGCAGATAAGCCTAGTAATTGAGACTGATCTAACAATGCATCTTCTGGCAACACATTAACTGTTGCATCGTAATAGTTACGAAAGCCATCTGCCTTTGGCTCTAACACTGCAAAGGAATCAACATCGGTCTCTGCTTGCGTTGCATCGCCGCGACCAGGAGTAAAAGGAACTGACAAGCCACTGACTTTTTCAATCGCTGCATTACCAGCCAACACAATAACATCAGCAACAGATGCACCGACTTCCTGAGCAATGGGTTCGAGTATCGAAAGCACTCGAGCTAATTGATCGGGTTTGTTTATAGCCCATTGGTTTTGTGGCGCTAATCGAATGCGAGCACCATTGGCACCACCGCGTCGATCAGACCCGCGATAGGTGGATGCACTCGCCCATGCTGTTTCGACACACTCGGCCACTGATAACTCACTGGATAAAATACGTTGCTTAGCTGCCTCAACATCATAATCTGTGGAACCTTCAGGTATTGGATCTTGCCAAATAAAGGATTGCTTTGGTACTTCAGGTCCAAGGTATCGAGACCGAGGCCCCATGTCGCGATGCAGCAACTTAAACCAGGCCTGCGCAAATGCTTGTTTAAACGCTTCTGGGTCTTGTAGAAATCGTTCTGATATTTTGCGATAGGCGGGATCTTCACGCATAGCCATGTCGGCCGTGGTCATCATGGTAGGAACTTTTTCAGAAGCATCGTCCACCTGTGGCGCCATGTCTTCCTCTGGCTGATCAACAGCTACCCAAATATTGGCACCAGCTGGGCTTTTCTTCAATTCCCATTCATACCCCAACAAAATCCTAAAATAATCATGATCCCACTGCGCTGGGTTCGGTGTCCATGGGCCCTCTAACCCACTGGTAATGGTGTCGCGGCCTTTACCGGTTTGAAAGCTATTCTTCCAACCTAACCCCATCTCTTCTATGGGCGCACCTTCAGGTTCAGGACCTAAAAATGAATCGGGTGCTGCACCATGCGTTTTACCAAAAGTATGTCCACCAGCGGTTAAGGCCACTGTTTCTTCATCGTTCATTGCCATTCGAGCAAAGGTCTCGCGAATGTCTCGTGCGCTGGCTAAAGGATCTGGGTTACCATCAGGGCCTTCTGGGTTCACATAAATTAACCCCATTTGTACAGCAGCCAATGGTAAATCCAGTTCACGATCACCACGGTATCGCTGGTTAGCTAACCAGTCTTTCTCTAGCCCCCAATAGATATCTTCTTCAGGAGCCCAAATATCTTCTCGTCCACCACTAAACCCGATGGTATAACCACCCATGGATTCAATAGCCACATTACCTGCCAATATTAATAAGTCAGCCCAACTGATTTTCTGCCCATACTTTTGTTTGATTGGCCACAGCAAGCGTCGTGCTTTATCTAAGTTACCGTTATCTGGCCAGCTGTTTAAAGGTGCAAAACGTTGTGCGCCAGTACCGCCGCCGCCACGTCCATCAGCTGTTCGATAAGTACCTGCAGCATGCCATGTCATACGAATAAAAAAAGGACCATAATGCCCATAATCCGCCGGCCACCAGGACTGGGAATCGGTCATTAAACGCGTCAAGTCCTCTTTAAGGGCAAAGTAATCCAAGCTCTCAAAAGCCTCACGATAATTAAAGGATGCGTCAAGAGGATTAGACGCTTGTGAGTGCTGATGCAAAATAGAAAGATTTAATTGGTTCGGCCACCAATCTTTATTCGATGTTCGTTCATCACCTTGACGGGTCATTGCCCCATGCATCACCGGACAGCGAGATTCTTGACTCATGACATTCTCCTTAATGATTGACTCCTGCTTGCTCACTATTTAATAGCGTTTCACGCTATTAAACAACCCTCATATCATGTATTAGCTTTTTTGTATTTTAAAACATTGATGAGGCTTTCTTGGTCGATTGAAATCTTCATCCACCGTTTGATAAGTAATATCCTCCACACGATAATTTTTGGTAACAACCTCATCTAACCGGAAGGATTGCAAGTTAGTTGAAAAATATAATACCCCACCCTCAACCAAATGCTTCATACCGCAGTCAATTAAGATAACATGGTCACGTTGAACATCGAGCACCTGCTCCATACGTTTAGAATTAGAAAAACTCGGTGGATCCAATAACACCACATCAAACTGCTGACCATGATCTTGTTTCAGCCATGTTAAGCAGTCGGCTTGAATAAATTGATGTTGATTGATGGGTAATTGATTTAACTGAAAATTAGTTTTCGCCCACTGCAAGTAGGTTTTTGATAAGTCAACATTACAGGTTTTCGCGCCACCTAATGCTGCCTGCAAACTAAAGACACCGGTATAACAAAAACAATTCAATAATCTTTTACCAGCCAGCGAATCTGCGAATAATAAACGTAAACGACGATGATCCAAAAACAAACCCGTATCCAAGTAATCGTGTAAATTAACTTGAATCTTTGCACGCCCCTCTTGCACCACGTGTGTTTTCTTATCACGCGCTAAAGGTTGATATTGCTGCGCACCCTTTTGTCGTTGACGCTGCTTCAATACTAAATGCTTAGCGGGAATATCCAATACTCGCGGTAAGACTTTTAACATATCAATCACACGTTGCTGAGCTTTATGCTCAGGAATTGATTTAGGTGGCTTATATTCCTGTACATGCACCCAGTCATCATAGACATCAACGGCAAACGCATATTCTGGTAAATCAGCATCATATAAACGATAACAGTTAGTCACGCCTTTTTTTAACCAACGTGACAAGCGTTTTTTATTTTTATTTAACCGATTCAGTAATCCGGTCTCAGCCTCACTCAATTGCTGAGCATCAGAAGAACGGTACTGGTTATCCGGTGTCATATCGATGCAATACAATGAGGTTTTTAATGGCCCATTAAAAAAATGGTACTGCTTGTGTGATTTTAATCCAATCGCCTTTGCTAACAGTGGCTCTGTCGTCAAAATAGCAGCTTTATAGCCTTGACACTGCTCATGCAATCCTTTCCCTAATGCTTGATACACAGGCAGCAAACGCTCGATACTGTCTAAGCGCTCCCCATACGGTGGGTTACTAACCATTAAACCTGGTGCTGGTAAGGTTGGTAATGCGGTGATTGGCTGCTGCTTTAAAATAACCTGTTGTTCCAAGCCTAATTGATTCACACAAGACTGTGTTAATGCGATCATCTTTGCATCTTGATCAAACCCGTAAAATGTATTGGATATTGGTTTTTGTGCCGATACGGCTTCTTGCCTAATGGTTTCCCATAAATCACGATCGTGCCCTTTCCAGTACATCAATGACTGATCTTCACGGAATAATCCAGGAGCTCGGTTACCCGCTATTAATGCGGCTTCAATCAACAAGGTGCCAGATCCACAAAAAGGGTCAACGAATGAACCACCTTGTTCTGACATCGCAGGCCAACCAGCACGAAGTAACATAGCCGCTGCAAGGTTTTCTTTTAGTGGCGCACGTCCTGTTTGTTGGCGATAACCGCGTTGATGTAAACTATAACCCACAACATCTAAACTTACGGTTAATACACCACGACGCCAATGCGCTTGTAACCGAATATCAGGGTTTTGCTTATCAACACTAGGTCGCTGGCCGGTTGGTTTGAAATAATCAACAATCGCATCTTTAACCAGCTGCGCACCATACATGGTGTTTTTGACAAATCGTGACTCACCATAATAATCAATCGCGATCGAGCGATCGACTGAAAATACGCTAGACCAATCAAACTGAGCGCACAATTGACTGAGCGCTTCGACATCATTGACCTCACCTTTGAATAAAGGTAACAAAATACGGTTAGCTAATCGTGACCATAAACACACATGATACATCAACCTTAAATCCACTTGGACAAAGACGCCTAGTGGTGAAACACGATCCACTGTCACTCCCAGCGAAGATAATTCCTCTTCTAACAAATACTCCATGTTACGAGGACAGGTGACTAAAACTGCGTACGACATTCGTTTACCTTTATAAATGACTGAAGGCTTTAAAAGAAAATAACTCTAGCCTATTCGGACCAATGCAAAATGACTTTTCCAGCATCACCCGATAAAGCGCGCTGAAAAGCCGCTTTATAGTCATCCACAGGAAAGTGATCGGTAATCACGTCACTTACATCTAATCCAGACTGTAGCATAGCCATACCCTTATACCAGGTCTCAAACATGCGTCTACCGTAGATACCCTGAATCGTAATACCTTTAAAAACAATCGAGGACCAGTCTGTTTCAAATGGCTGAGGTGGAATTCCCAGAAAAGCAATCCGACCACCATTGTTCATGACATGAACCATATCAGTAAAAGCATGCGAACTTCCTGACATTTCCATGGCAACATCAAACCCCTCTTTCATTCCCAGTGACGCCATAGCTGATGACAAACTCATGCTTCCAGGATGGACTGCAAGTGTCGCGCCCATCTGCTCAGCTAACGCTAATCGTTTTGGATTCATGTCAGTAATCGCAACTCGTAATGCACCCACATGTTTTGCAATGGCCGCCGCCATCAAGCCAACCGGACCGGCGCCTGTGATTAACACGTCTTCACCCACTAGATTAAAGGCTAATGCCGTATGTACCGCATTACCAAAAGGATCTAGTATAGCAGCCATCTCATCACTGATATGATCAGGTAATGGACAGACATTCGTCGCAGGTAACACTAAATACTCTGCGAACGCACCTGGCAGATGAACACCAATTCCTAACGTATTACGACACAAGTGACGATGGCCTGCACGACAATTGCGACAATTTCCGCAAGTGATGTGCCCCTCACCTGATACGCGCTCGCCAACCTTAATGCCAGTAACAGAAGAACCTATCTCAACCACCTCACCAACGAACTCATGCCCAACATGCATCGGTACAGGAATAGTTTTTTGAGCCCAATCATCCCATTGATAAATGTGTAAATCCGTTCCACAAATGGCTGTTTGCTTAATCTTAATCAGCACCTCGTTTGATTGACAGGTAGGTAAATCCACATCCGTCATCCACAATCCAGGTTCTGCATGTAATTTGGATAATACTTTCATGTTTGACTCTCAGGTCTTAGTAATAATTACTCAACAACGCCTAACTGACGACCTACTTTTACAAATAAAGTTACAGCCTGCTCAATCTGCTCTCGGGTATGTGCCGCTGAAATCTGCACACGAATACGCGCTTGATCCATAGGGACAACTGGATAAGAAAAGCCAACAACATATAAGCCTTCAGCTAATAATTCATCCGCCATCTTCGAGGCTAATACTGCATCGCCTAACATGACCGGAATAATAGGATGCTCGCCGGGTACTAAATTAAATCCTGCTTGTGTCATTTGTTGACGAAAATAGGCGCTATTATCTTTTAGCTGCTGTCTTAGTGTTACACCCTCAGGGCCATTCAACAGTTTGAGTGTTTCCAAAGAAGCTTGTGCAATCATAGGCGCTAGCGTATTTGAAAATAAATAGGGGCGTGAACGATTACGCAACCATTCAACAATTTCTGCCCTTGCCGCTGTGTAACCACCCGATGCACCACCGAGTGCTTTCCCTAAAGTTCCCGTGATAATATCCACACGTCCTTCGACACCGCAGTATTCAATACTTCCCCGGCCATGTTCACCAAGAAATCCTGTCGCATGACAATCATCGACCATGACTAATGCACCAAATTCATCTGCTAAATCACAAATCCCTTTTAGGTTGGCAATAATTCCGTCCATTGAAAACACACCATCAGTCACAATCAATGTATGCCTTGCCCCAGCCGCTTTCGCCGCCTCTAATTGAACACGCAAATCATCCATATCATTATTTTTGTAGCGAAATCGCTTCGCTTTACACAAACGAACTCCATCGATAATACTGGCATGATTTAAGGCATCACTGATGATAGCATCTTCAGCTGTCAGCAATGTTTCAAATAAACCACCATTGGCATCAAAACAGGATGGGTAGAGTATTGTATCTTCTGTTTTTAAAAATTGACTTATAGCAGACTCTAACTCCTTGTGTACAGACTGTGTACCGCAGATGAAGCGTACTGAGGCTAGACCAAAGCCAAACTGGTCCAAGCCATCTTTGGCTGCCTGAATTAACCGTGAATCGTTACTAAGACCTAAATAGTTGTTAGCACAAAAATTTAAAACAGACTTGGATGGTTTAACCGTGATGCCGGCTTCTTGCGGAGAAGTAATCGTACGCTCTGCTTTGTATAAACCTTGCTCCTTGAGCTCTTGAATCTTATTACCCAAATCACTTAACAAGGGATGTTTCATATTAATCTCTCTGTCTGTCTTAAAGTCGGGCATTATACCGTGGCATCTCCTATCCACACAACACATCACTGATGCAAGTCATGGGGATATTTTTTACTTTATGGTGCATATGGTTTCCGTTATCATAATGCCCATGAAACAAGAAGAAACTACACATTTTGGGTATCAAGAAATACCCAAATCAGAAAAAGCCAGTAAAGTCGGCGAAGTCTTCTCCTCCGTCGCTTCGCGATATGACATTATGAATGATGTGATGTCTTTTGGATTACACCGAGTCTGGAAACACATTGCTATTCAACATGGGGGCTTTCAAAAAGGTCACCGTGTCTTAGACCTTGCCGGTGGCACAGGTGACCTGGCAAAAAAAATTAGTGAAAAAGTGGGCGATAGCGGTGAAGTTATTCTGGCCGATATTAATCAAGCTATGCTAGATGTTGCTGCTCAACGCCTCATGGATTCTGGCCATATTAACCGCATCAAAATTGTACAAGCTGATGCAGAAAATCTCCCTTTCCCAGAACACTATTTTGATCGCATCATTATCAGTTTTGGTTTACGCAACGTCACCGATAAACAGCAAGCATTGAAATCTATGTTTGACTCCTTAGCACCCGGTGGTCGTTTGCTCATCCTAGAATTTTCGCAACCCATCTTCCCAGCTTTAAAGAAAGTATACGATATCTACTCTTTTCAATGCCTACCCCGCATGGGTGAATGGATTGCAAATGATAAAGCTAGTTATCAATATCTAGCTGAATCCATACGAAAACACCCAGATCAACATACTCTACAGGCTATGATGGAAACAGCTGGATTTGAAAATTGCAGTTATCATAATTTATCTGGGGGTATCGTCGCTCTTCACAAAGGAATGAAATACTAATGAAAACACTGGTACTCTCTGGGTTAGAAGCTGCCATAAATCGTGCACTTACACTGGACCCCTCTATTCGCGATGCTCTGACTCCATTACACAACAAACACATCAAAATTGAATTCACTGACCTTCATGCTGCTTTCTTTTTATCGTTTCAAGAAAATCACATTGCCGTGCTAGAAGATCTCCATCAACCAGCGAATACCATAATCAGCGGTACACTTCGCAGTTTTTTAATCGTTGCAATGAACAAAGGCAGCCAATCAGCTGTATTCCAAAATAATATGACTGTCAGTGGTGATATAGCTATCGCCGAAAAATTAAGCACACTATTTAAGCATATCCATATCGACTGGGAAGCCCACTTAGCTCAATTGACAGGCGATACTCTGGCTCATCAGATTGCTTACCACACAAAACAATTAAAAAATGTAGCGCATCGTATCGTTGGCCAACTCAAAAATACCGTCAAAGACTATGTCTTTCATGAAGCGCGCTACTTACCCACAACAGAAGACATCGAGCAACTCTATTTAGATATTGCGGTACTCAAGCAAGACACTGAACGCTTAGAGGCACGCATCAAACGTTTACAACTGCAATCAGGTGAAACCTCATGATCACACCCTCCCAATTTTTTCGTGCTTCACGCATTATCATTACCCTCTTAGGGTATACATTGACCTTTCAACTCCTTGGTAGTCAATCAACTCTTCTCCGCACACTCAGCACATTAAATATTTTCAAATGGTTTGTGAAATCTGAACCTCGCGGTGTTGCTTTACGCAAAGCATTAGAGAAGCTCGGTCCTATTTTTGTCAAATTTGGCCAAATGCTATCAGTTCGTGGTGATTTCTTTCCTGATGACATTATTCTTGAGCTTGAAAAATTACAAGATCAAGTACCGCCTTTTCAATCAAAAGCGGTTCATGCTGCAATAAAAAAGACCTATAATAAAACCGCTGATGAAGTATTTGCCACATTCAATGAAACACCAATGGCATCTGCATCAGTGGCTCAAGTTCACGCGGCCACCCTTCCTGATGGTAGTGATGTTATTGTCAAAATACTTAGACCAACCATTAAAAAAACACTTAAAAAAGATCTCAAACTCATGCTTTTTGTTGCACGTACCATAGAGGTGTTTTGGCCAAGCTCTCAGCGTCTTCATTTAGTTGGTCTTGTGCGAGAGTTTCAATACACAATCTTCAATGAGCTCGATCTGATGCGTGAAGCAGCCAGTGCCGCTCAACTCAGAAGAAACTTCAAAGATTCAACTCAACTCTACGTTCCTAAAATTTACTGGGATTACACCCACACAAATGTACTGGTGATGGAGCGCATCTATGGAGTTCGCATCTCTGATGTTGGCACACTTAAAAATAAGCATGTTAATCTAAAGAAACTTGCACAATATGGAGTAGAAATATTTTTCACCCAAGTGTTTAGAGATAGCTTTTTTCATGCTGACATGCACCCAGGTAATTTATTTATCGATATCGATGACCCCGAGAATCCTATGTATATGGGTGTCGACTTTGGAATCATGGGAAGCCTCAATGCTGAAGACAAACTGTACCTAGGCGAGAACTTACTTGCCTTCTTTAAACACGATTACTACCGCGTTGCAGAATTGCATATTCAATCGGGGTGGGTACCTCCAACAACGCGCGTCGATCAATTAGAAGCTGCTATTCGTACCGTGTGTGAGCCGATTTTTGATAGACCACTTTCCGAAATTTCATTTGCTAACTTACTCTTGCGTTTATTTCAGACTGCTAAACAATTTAAAATGGAAGTTCAGCCTCAGCTTATGCTCTTGCAAAAAACACTGATTGGTATTGAGTCACTAGGCCGAAAACTCTACCCTGAACTAGACCTTTGGGAAACAGCACTACCGATTCTTGAACAATGGATCAGGGAGCAACATGGCCTTAAGAAAGTTGTGCAGGTTGGATCCCACGAATGGGGACCTCTTCTAGAAAAAGCCATACGAGTCCCAGGGATGGCTTTCGATGTCCTCGAAGCCTTTGAAAAAAATCAACGTTTTCGAAAACACTATGCCAAAAAAACATTTAGAGAAACCAAACACGGCTTAGTTATGTATGCTGGTATTCTTACTACAGTGATTGGCTTAATCAGTGCAGTAGAGCCTAATCTATCGTTCATCCCATGGATTGTTACAGCTATCGGTGTTGGACTATGGGTAAATAGCTTGCTGATGCGTTTAGATTAACTTTTTACAGACAACCTCGACATTTTGAAGAACAGAAGTTAGCACTTCTTGTTCTTCAAAAGGAGCTATTTTCAGCAACTTGCCATAGGGTTGCCTGAATCCAATCTAGCCATAGGAGGACAAGCCATATTAGCCTGGCTCATAATTTCCTTTGAAGGAACCTCTCCAATAATCGACATGATATTTTTTTCAGTCATAATCCCACCCTCTCTGAATGATACTTTCAAGACTATTATAGCTTAAAAAAACACTAAACAATTTAAAAATAACACAAGATATTGATTATACTAATATTTAAATGTCCCTATGGATATTTGTGAAGACTAGTTCGTATTATTGGTACACCATCAACTTTGAGCATTATTTTTTAATACAACCCTCAATAAAACATCCCTATTTTCAATAAATATTAAATCAAAATTAATTATCTCAGAAGAATCGTTTTTTCATGACCATACGACTATATTACATCATTATAACTCATCAATCGTGTGCCGTTTCCCATGTTCTGCTCGAAACCATCTTCTTACGATCTTCTGCTATTAGTCGACCACGATGGATGTCTAGGTGATCAATTTGCCAAGCCTAACGCCATATCAAACGCTACACTAGAGCAAATTATCCGCCTACTACCTTTTGATTTAGAAAACTTAAAGAAAATCATGTTGGCGTGCGCCTCACTACGTCAATCTTTTTCTCAGGATATCCTTGGCATGCTAATGAATGCTTGGCAAACAACCTCTCACGGAAAAGTGATAACACATTTTAATGGCTCCATAAAATTTAGTTTAAAGACCATAGAAAAAGCTCTATCGGAACTATTTCCTTCATTACCCATCACTTCTGAAACGTTTCTTCTCCCCGACCTTGACACCATAACATCTGAATCACAATTACCACATGTATTGCAAACACCCTCCCCCTGGAAAGAAAGCTTACAAGCATTAGAACAATGGCTTAAAGAACAAATCAGCCAAGATGGCGCACCATTTATAGATTGGCTTTATAAACAACCGCCGAATCAAGACTATCATATTCGCCAACAAAATATCGAAATGGACTGGAGCCACTTATTTAATCACTCAACAAATTATATGGATAACAGTAAATTTATTACCCTCTTATCACTCATGCACTTTAGTGCAATGAACTCAACGGCAACAAAAATTTATGGACTCTTTATTGACGATAAAACTGAGTATGCTATTTTTTTTCATACTGTACTCACTCGGTTTCCAACGCTAATTCCTAAATCATGTGTTTTTTTCCCTGTACTCTATAAGTATAACTGTCTTAATAACTCTCAATCACGACCTATTGTCATGACGGACTATTGCATTAAAGGTTCCGGCACAATCTATCCAGAAATCGCTTCACTCTGTCGTAATTGGGCGATTAAACTCAAGGAGCATCAAGTCTCTACTAAAGATGTTTTTACTAAAAAACTTAACATATTCACAGAACACTTTGCCGTTCTTCTACCCCCAGATAAAGCAGCATCCTCTACATTATCTGGGATTCGTCAACGTATTTTTCACACGCAACCAAGCACCACATCTTCATCTTCCAGATCTAACAGCTCACAATTACCAGCTATCCGTATATCCAACAATAGTCCGCGTGTAACCCAACGAAAAAGTCTTCTTCACTCCCTTCCAGACACCACATCAGCAGCAAAGTTATAAATGCGCCCTATTTTACTCTTAACACTCAAACAACCACTAACACGCACAAAAATAGTTATAAATAACTGTCTATGTAGTACTATTAATTGTATTTTTAGCTTAACCCAATTACCAAACACTATTGGTTTACCAAATTCCACTGATTATAATGCTTTGCCAGTAGGTCTGGCTTTAAAAGCTATTACATTATCATATTAACTCATTGAATATTAATAAAAAATGATAGGAATAAAGAACATGCCATTTCAAAATGCACACCTTGCCATCATTGAGGGATAATCAATCTTTTGCGATGGTACTTTCGAATTTATTCGATTCTGTGCAACTTAAATCAACACATGACACAACTACCGAAGCATTTTTAAATGATGCACCTCAAAAAATCATCTGTATCATTTGCGATATCCGCTTACCTGGGATGAGCGGACTACAGTGACACCAAGAACTCAAAGTCAATAACATAAATACGCCACTTATTTTCGTCAGCGGTCATGCTGATGTTCGTATGGCAGTTAAGTCCATACAAGATGGTGCTAAAGATTTCCTCACCAAGCCCATTAATAATCAGGAGTTACTCGACACTGTTTTTTCTATCCTCAAAACTGAATACAGTCAAAAACATAAACAAACCCTTCAAGCTAACTTTAAAAAACAAATTGACAGTCTAACCTCCCGCGAACTTTAATCTTAAAGCTAATTACCAAAGGGCAGTCATCTAAAACTATTGCTGATGAATTAAATATCAGTAAAAACACGGTTGAAGTCCACCGAGCTAATCTCATGCAGAAAATGGGAGTTAACTCTTCATCGCAGCTTATTGCTCAAGCGGTTGCTTTTGGTATTATTGATGTCGACTTTTAGCCGATCCTGTTAACTAAGGCAGATAACCAATCGCTATACTTATCATAATAATCAACCATGCCCATTGATTTCCCAAAAAAGCCTTAAAACAGCACTCGGGATTTTTCTGTTTGATGCACAGCATTTGATAGATAAAAAATACACCACATAGGAAAACACCGACGTAGTACCATACGTTCATTACCAACATTTTTCCCAACACGAGCAAACCGGCAAAAACACAACTATAAGTAACTCCAATCACAGATAGAAGGGATTTACCCAAACTCAACGCAGAAGAATGAATACCAATGAATTGGTCATCTTCCTGATCCACCATGGCATAGATAGTGTCATATCCAAAAGTCCATATCACTGCAAGCAGATACAACAACCAACCACTCATAGGAACAGTATTTTTAACAGCCACATAAGCCATAATGATTCCTGCATTAAATGCAATACCCAGAACGACTTGCGGGTAGGGCAACCAACGCTTTGTCCAAGGATAAACCATAGCAACACACAAGGCACACAAAGCGACGAACAAACAGGATAAAGGTAAAAGCAACACTAAACCCAGTGCTACCATTAATAAAACAACAAATAATATTAATGCCTCCCAGGTGGATAATGTATTTTGAGCCAAAGGGCGATGACGTGTTCTTGCTACCTGACCATCAAACTTTCGGTCTGCAATATCATTAATCACACAACCTGCTGCTCGCATAACAAACACACCAAGCACAAAAATAACCACTAAAAACAATGAAGGTATACCATCACTCGCCAACCATAATGCGCTTAATGTTGGCCACAACAATAAAAAACTTCCCACGGGTTTATCCCAGCGCATTAACCGTAAATAGACAGACTTTCTTTGCTGAATATAGGCGGCGAATTGCATCATAGCCTCGTGTTAACATAGGTAATAGATGGTGCGCCCGACAGGAGTCGAACCTGTGACCTTCGGCTTCGGAGGCCGACGCTCTATCCAGCTGAGCTACGGGCGCTAAGTGACGCCATTATACGCGAATTATCCTCTCAAACCAGCGCTATAATTTTACAGTCGCGATCAATATTTCTTAAGAGATAGCACGGTAACTGAGTGCTTCTAATACATGCGTTTCACCGATTGCATCTACCCCTGACATATCAGCAATGGTTCGAGCAACCGATAATAATCGGTTAATCGCGCGTCCAGAAAAACGTTGTAATTGCATAGCTTGTTCTAAAATGGTCTTTACAGCATCATTCATCCTGCAACTGGAAGATAATTGTTCTTCATTCATGCGAGCATTGAGATTATTATTTCTATGAAGTTGTCGCATCTGTGCCTCTATAACACGTTCACGAATCACTTCAGAGGACTCTGGTTCTTCCTCAATATGACCCAATAAATCCTTAGGCTGTAATCGAGGGAAATCCATATGCAGATCCAATCGATCCATCAAAGGGCCCGATAGCTTCATCTGATAACGTCTAATCTGCTCAACACTGCATTGACAAATCACTTGTTCATCTGACGCATAACCACAAGGGCAGGGGTTCATTGCAACTACTAACTGGAATTGAGCTGGAAATTCCACACAACGTGACGCACGAGCTATACTGACAGAACCTACCTCTAGAGGTTCTCGCAAAGCTTCTAATGCTGGGCGCTGAAATTCTGGAAGCTCATCAAGAAACAAAACACCATGATGAGCTAATGATATTTCACCAGGGCGAGGAGGGTTCCCTCCACCCACTAGCGCCGCGCAAGAGGCAGTATGATGGGGAGCACGAAAAGGGCGCTGCAACCATTGATCCCACTGGAAGCCATATTGACTGATGGAGTAAATAGCCGCTGTTTGTTCTGCCTCTTTCTCTGTCATTGGCGATAACAACCCTGGCAAACGACTCGCCAACATGGACTTACCCGCACCAGGAGGTCCTCTTAATAACAGGCTATGCCCACCGCTGGCTGCAATCTCAAGGACACGTCGAGCTTGCTCTTGGCCTTTCACCGCCTTCATATCTAAATAGTGATTCGACCTAGAAAATACAGGTTGCATGCTACTTGGTGAAATAGAAGCTACACCTTGTAAGTGATGGCAAATAGCCAATAATGTGCCAGCACCAAACACTTGCAATGATTGAACAAGAGAAGCTTCTGAAACATTATCTTCGGGCACTAATAGGGCACAATCCGTCTTTTGTACCGCCAATGCAATTGGTAAAATACCGGGAACTGCCAATAACTTACCGTCTAGCGTTAACTCTCCCATACACTCATAACCTAACAACACCTGTTGTGCTAATTGGCCTGAGGCAATTAAAATACCTAGTGCAATCGGTAAATCAAATCTCCCACCTTCTTTAGGTAAATCAGCAGGCGATAAATTAACCACAATGCGCCTTGTTGGAAACTCGAATCCAGCATTTAATAATGCACTACGAACACGATCTTTACTTTCTTTTACAGCTTTTTCAGGCAAGCCAACCATCGTAAAACTCGGCAAACCCCGTGATAAATGCACTTCAATACGCACAGGTGATGTGTTAACCCCGACAATTGTTCGTGATTGAACGGCTGCAAAAGTCATTAAGAGGACTGGTTAGATTCAAGTTCGCTGATCTGCTTTTCTAACATCTCTAGTTTCATACGAGTTTTACGCAATACAGCCGCTTGAGTATCAAACTCTTCACGAGTCACTAACTCCATTTTTGAAAATGCATCTAATAATGCTGCGCGCAGATGAGACTGTATTTCTATGGGTAGCTCTTTAATCCCCGCAGGAAGCTCGTCTAAAATCTTTTGTACAAAATCATTGATAGGCTTGGGATCGATCATGCTTACTCCTTATTTTTTAGAGGTCTTAGATTAACGCATTTAATAGCCTTGTAAACCCCGTTAAAATAGTCGACCCTATTGTATTATTGACGCTGATTATTGTCTTGTTACTATACAGTGATACAAAACAGGAGGGATACATGATTCACTCAACCATCTTAGATGCCATAGGCAACACTCCCATTGTACAACTTAATCAAATCGGTAAAGAACTACCGTGCCAACTGCTTGTTAAATGTGAGTTCATGAATCCTGGTGGATCTGTCAAAGATCGTATTGGTTTACG
The DNA here is from genome assembly GCA_011523685.1 of Coxiellaceae bacterium. Taxonomy (GTDB): domain Bacteria; phylum Pseudomonadota; class Gammaproteobacteria; order Coxiellales; family Coxiellaceae; genus UBA9148. Next base: position 108,766 of record WTGG01000023.1, read on the forward strand.
TATGATCGAAGCTGCGGAACACGCCGGTCAGATTAAACCTGGTGATACCTTAATCGAACCCACCTCTGGAAATACCGGTATTGGTATCGCCCTTGCCGGTGCTGTTAAAGGCTATAATGTCATTATTACTATGCCAGAGAAAATGAGTCAGGAAAAACAGCTCGTTTTAGAAGCTTTAGGTGCAACGATACATCGTACTCCCTCTGACGCCCCTTCAGAAAGCCCTGAAAGCCACATCTCCTTAGCAAAACAATTACAAGCTCAGCTACCCAACGCACATATATTAGATCAATATGCCAACCCTGATAATCCCGCAGCACATATAGAGGGGACCGCTGCAGAAATCTTAGAGGCTGTGGGTGATAACCTTTCGATGGTCGTTGCAGGTATGGGTACTGGAGGAACGATCTCCGGAATTGCTCAACGTATTAAACAGTCTCATCCACAGGTAAAAATTGTTGGCATAGACCCTGAAGGATCGATCTTAGGTGGGGGAACAACAATAGAGCAATATCACGTTGAGGGGATTGGCTATGACTTTTTTCCTGATGTCTACCAAAGCAACTTAGTCGATCAGTTTATTAAAACTAATGACTACGATTCTTTTATGATGGCCAAACGATTAATTAAAGAAGAAGGGTTATTGGTTGGGGGATCAAGTGGCGCTGCTGTTTGGGGTGCACTTCAAGCAGCGCAACACCTGACAGCCAATGATCGCGTACTGATCATCCTACCGGACTCCATTCGCAACTATATGAGTAAATTTATCTGTGAAGATTGGCTACGTAAAAACCATCTCACATAGACGTAATGCTTAAATTAAAATTAGATGATTAAGGGTATTCTCTTTTGGTTACATGTTATACATAAGCACTTGTTTTATTGACTTAAAACACCTAGCTTAAAGATGAGTGGCCATCTTATGACTTTGCTACCGAACAGCAAGCTTGCATTCTTTATACCCGAGCTAATCGCGCAAAACTAGCAACTAACCACTTACTGCCATGTGCATCAAACTGAACTTGTACACGGGCATGATCCCCTGAACCTTCATAATTAATAATGGTTCCTTCACCAAACTTTTCATGGGCTACACGATCACCTAAATTTAATCCAGGAGCGCCTGCTGAAGCACCTGAGGTATAACGAGCCTGGCTTTTTTGATGCATAGCACCTGCATTACGCTGATAGGCATTCGGTCGTGTGACTTTGGTTTTTGCTCTTACAGACTGCAAGAGCTCTTGAGGCATCTCAGCAATGAAGCGAGAAGGGCGATGATATTGCTCAGATCCATGCATGCGACGAGATTCAGCATAGCTAATAATTAATCGTTTCATGGCACGCGTCATACCGACATAACATAAGCGTCGCTCTTCTTCTAATCCATGAGGCTCATCAGTCGCCATTTTATGTGGAAATAACCCTTCCTCTAGTCCGGTCAAGAATACTACAGGAAATTCTAGCCCTTTAGCTGCATGTAATGTCATTAAACTAACACAATCACTGTATTCTTCTGATTGTGTCTCGCCTGTTTCTAGTGCTACATGTGATAAAAAAGCGGCTAACGGTGTTAATTCTTGCTCTTCTTCACCGACAACAAACTGCTCTGTGGCAGTAATCAGTTCCGATAGGTTCTCCACGCGAGACAGACCTTTTTCAGAACGATCTTTTTGATAATGGGCCATTAAGGTACTTTTTTGTAACACATGGTCGACTTGCTGGCCTAATGGAGAGTCCTGTGTACTATGGTCTAATGCCTCTATCAAATCAATGAATAACTGTAGAGCGCTAGAAGCGCGCCCCGATAATAATCCTTGTTGAATAAAATGTTGTGCAGTATCCCATAATGATGTGGCATTCTCTCTAGCACCTTCACGGATTTTAATAAGTGTAGTATTACCAATACCGCGTGCTGGCGTATTCACAATACGTTCAAATGCTGCATCATCTTGACGATTAGCCATCAAGCGCAAATACCCTAGTGCATCCTTAATCTCTGCACGCTCGAAGAATTTTTGTCCGCCATAAATTCGATACGGTATTTTTGACTCTAATAAACGTTCTTCTAATACACGTGATTGAGCATTCGAACGATAAAGCAGCGCAATGTCAGAATATTGAAAACCATGACTACGTAACTCTTTAATCGAGGCCACAATATAATAAGCCTCATCTTGCTCACTAAACGCAGGATACAATGAGATTGGCTCCCCACGATCACCTTGCGTCCATAACTCTTTTCCTAAACGGCCCTCGTTATTTTCGATTACAGCATTCGCTGCACTCAAGATAGTTTGTGTTGAACGGTAGTTCTGTTCTAAACGGATAGTCTCACACGCAGGATAATCTCGTGAAAATCGATGGATATTTTCAATTTTAGCGCCTCGCCAACTGTAAATAGACTGATCATCATCACCCACAGCCATTAATATCGTTTGAGGGCCTGCCAATGCTTGTAACCATAAATATTGAATAGTGTTCGTATCTTGAAACTCATCCACTAAAATATGCGCAAACCGCTGCTGATAGTGATGTGCAATGTCAGGGTTTTGCTGCAATAACTCCAAGGAACGCAACAGTAATTCAGAAAAATCGACTAAACCACTGCGACGACACACAGACTCATACGCTACATACACTTGTTGCATTATGTCCTGGTGATAGCCCCCATCGGAAGAAGACTGTTGAGGACGTCGCCCTTCCTCTTTACTGTGATTAATAAACCATTGAATCTGCTTAGGGGGCCACTTGGTATCATCAATGGATAAATCGCGCATTAAGCGTTTAATCAGTCTCAATTGATCATCGCTGTCCATAATTTGAAAGCTTTCTGGCAACTCTGCCGCCTCATAATGCGCACGAAGCAATCGATGTGCTAAACCATGAAAGGTACCCACCCACATACCTGTTAAGGGAATACCGCGCAAAGCCTCGATACGAGATCGCATTTCATGGGCTGCTTTATTGGTAAAGGTAACTGATAAAATACCAAACGGTGAAATATGATGCTCAGCCATTAACCAAGCAATACGATGAACTAAGACTCGAGTCTTGCCACTACCCGCACCAGCCAACACTAAACGGTGTTCATCCGGGGCTGAAACTGCAGCGCACTGCGCATCATTCAGTGACTGTAAAATAGGATGATTGTTATCGTAAGATTCTGACATGGGCGGCATTGTAACAGAGTAACTCATCTATTGGCTAGAAAGATTATTGTCTATAGATATCTTCTCAACGGGACTGCTTTCAATTGTTCATCTTTGCATCATAGAACATGCTAGTGGTATTCAATTTTAGGATAATAGTATTTACAACTAACAGAGATAACAACTTGAGTGGAGTTGTGTATAATTCTGATCTAATCAGCGGAGAGTTTAGGAGCTTTATAATGTCACACCGAGTTTTAACAGGAATCACTCCTTCAGGCATACCTCACCTAGGAAACTACATTGGCTGTATCCGTCCCGCATTAGCTTCTCAAGATGACGGTCATGAGCACCTGTATTTTATTGCAGACCTTCACTCCTTAATCAAACAGTGGGATGCAAAGGCTCGCCAAAATGATATTCTTCATGTTGCTGCTACATGGTTAGCTCTCGGACTAGATCCTGAAAAAACCATTTTTTATCGTCAATCAGACATCCCTGAAATCCTCGAATTAAATTGGATATTAACGTCTGTTGCAGGAAAAGGCCTACTTAACCGGGCCCATGCCTATAAAGACAAAGTGGCAGATAATATTGAAAACCAACAAGATCCCGATAAAGCTATTACCATGGGTCTTTTTTGCTACCCCATACTCATGGCAGCAGATATTCTCACTTTTAATGCAGACAGTATCCCGGTGGGTAAAGATCAACTGCAACATGTTGAAATTGCACGCGACATCGCAGCGCGATTCAATCATGTTTATCAACAAGATTTCTTCACACTACCCGAGGCCATGATTGATACAAAAACTCAAACCATCCCAGGTCGTGATGGCAGGAAAATGAGTAAAAGCTACGATAATACGATCCCGATTTTTCTCGAGTCTAAGCCATTGCGTAAACACATTATGAAAATCATGACGAACTCTTTAATGCCTGGTGAGCCAAAATCCACAGAAGGCTGTACGTTATTTTCAATCTATAGCGCTATTGCAACACCCGAAGAAACTCAGGCTTTTCGTCAAGCCTACGCTGAGGGTATTAGTTGGGGGGATGCGAAACAAATGGTCTTTGAATATTTAGATCAGCTTCTTGAGGCTCCACGCGCGCGCTACCAAGACCTGATTACGCACCCAGATACTATCTTTGCACACTTAGAGGAAGGCGCTAATAAAGCTCAGGAGATTGCAGCTCCTATTCTAGACAAGATCAAAGGACTGGTTGGCTTATAGGCTATATTATTCAGAATTGTCGCTCATAGGTGATGTGAATATCCAAACTTTTTGTTCAGTGATGTTGTCCAGTGATATACCGGGCCCTTTTTTGAGAAAGGACACCTCTATTTGTTGAGGAATTTCAAAGGCTGCGGCATCTAATGATAGCTTCCAAATAGCTTGTCCTCCTTGCCCTAAAGCAGGTTTTTCTGAAGCTTGCTTGTAACTATAAGAGACCGAATCAACCAAATAACTTTGTGTATCTTTCATGTACCACTGATAGCCCGTAGATGGATTTGCATCAAATGAAATAGTCACTTCAGGCTTTGAAACAGAAGCAAAAAACACTAACGGAGGCGGGAGTTTTTTCAATTCTCCCGCCTCATTAAGATGAGCCTCGGGTTTTGCAAATACATTATTCAAGCTGAACAAGCATAGCAATACTGAAAAAACCATCACAATCCGTTGCTTCATAACCTATCCTTAACCATCTAACTTGCTGGTGTTGTTACTTTAGGGCAATTTTTCACACAAACATCCTGTTGTATCACTTTTCCACCGCATTGTATAAAACACTGATTGTAAACTTGTCGGCACGGAACGGCCAACTGGCACGCCGAATCATCATAAAAATCATCGACATTTTTCTCTGGCCGATCCGGTGTATCATACTGCGATTGATAGGATTTTAAATCTGCCAAAGCCCGATGATAAGCTGCTTCTTTACAGCCAGATAATGTTTCTGAAGAACGCTGTTCACAATAAGTCTGATCCTGTGAGCAACGTGTCACACACGCTTTACCTGATAATGAAATGGGATCAATAAACGCTGCCTGTTTTTGATACTGTGGCTGACAACCTACCAACATAACTGTAGACATCATCACTGAGACGCAACCTAGACCCCATTTCATTTTACAATACTCCCTCGATCGAAAAACCTAATAACGATAATACTCTGGCTTATAAGGACCTTCAGTCTTTAGACCTAAGTAATCCGCCTGCGTTTTACTTAATGTAGTTAGCTTAGCTCCCACTTTTTGTAAGTGCAGTCGAGCTACCTTCTCGTCTAAATGCTTAGGTAAGACATAAACCTGATTTTTATATTGTGAACTATTATTCCATAGCTCGATTTGAGCTAATGTTTGATTCGCAAATGAATTAGACATCACGAAGCTAGGATGACCCGTGGCACAACCCAAATTCACTAAACGCCCACGTGCTAATAAAATTAGCTTTTTACCATCAGGAAAAACAACTTGGTCAACCTGTGGCTTAACGTTTTCCCATGGATATTGCTCTAGGGAGGCAACATCAATCTCTAAGTCAAAGTGACCAATGTTACAAACAATCGTTTGATCCTTCATTGCTTGCATGTGTGTGTGTGTTACAACATCACGACAGCCAGTAGTAGTCACGACGATATCTAGTTCTCCGGCTACCTCATCAAGATTAACCACACGATAGCCTTCCATCGCTGCCTGCAATGCACAAATTGGGTCAATCTCTGTCACCCAAACTGTGGCTCCTAGCCCACGCAATGATTGTGCACAACCTTTTCCAACATCGCCATAACCGCAAACAACGGCAACTTTACCAGCAATCATCACATCAGTTGCACGTTTTAGGGCGTCAACAAGTGATTCACGACAACCGTACAAATTATCGAATTTTGTTTTTGTAACAGAATCATTAACATTAATCGCAGGTACTTTTAAAGATTCCTTTTCTGCCATGTCGTATAGACGATGTACACCCGTAGTTGTTTGCTCTGAAAGACCACGAATGCCTGGAAGAAGTTCAGGATATTGCTCATGAACCATCGCAGTGAGGTCACCACCATCATCAAGAATCATATTTGGTACCCAACCATCGGGGCCGAATAAAGATTTCTTAAGACAAGCCTCAAACTCTTCTTCAGTTTGTCCTTTCCAGGCAAAGACAGGTACACCAGATTCCACTATTGCCGCAGCAGCATGATCTTGTGTTGAGTATATGTTACAGGTTGTCCATCGAACCTCTGCACCTAAAGCAACAAGGGTTTCAATTAAAACAGCCGTTTGTATGGTCATGTGCACACATCCTGAGATACGTGCGCCAGACAAAGGGAGCGTTTTTGAATATTCTTCACGCAGAGACATCAATCCAGGCATTTCCTTTTCTGCCATCGTGATTTCTTTTCGACCCCATGCCGCTAATGAGATATCAGCTATTTGAAAGTCTTGTGTGGTTGCGTCCGTTATTACCGTCATTGATATTTCCTCCTTAAAAATTATTATTCAGTGACTAATGCCTCAGGATAAACATTATGTTTAATTTCTGCTGCCAACTCAGTACTCTCCCAAGTTAACTCTGATTCTGTACGTCCAAAGTGACCGTACGCTGCTGTTTGCTGATAAATAGGCCGCAGTAAATCTAATTGCTTTATGATACCTGTCACGCTTAAATCAAAATACTCAGGTATGAATGCCGCAATTTTTTCATTAGAGATCACCCCAGTCCCAAATGTTTCTACGCTAATAGAGACAGGATCAGCGACACCAATGGCATAAGCCACCTGAATCTCACAGCGCGCTGCTAAACCTGCGGCCACAATGTTCTTAGCAACATGTCGTGCCGCATAAGCAGCAGAACGATCCACCTTAGAAGGGTCTTTACCAGAAAAACATCCACCACCGTGTCGTGCCATGCCACCGTAAGTATCTACAATGATTTTGCGCCCGGTTAATCCACAATCGCCAACTGGTCCACCAATAACGAACCGACCAGTTGGGTTAATTAAATACCGTGTTGTTGGTAATAACCACTCTTGCGGGATAGTCGGTTTAATAATCTCTTCCATTACAGCTTCTTGGAGATCTTTCTGTGAAATTTCAGGATCATGCTGCGTGGATAAAACAACACAATCTACACCAATAGGCTTTTGGTCCTGGTACTGAAAAGTTAATTGACTTTTGGCATCAGGGCGTAACCAAGGTAGCGTGCCATTTTTTCTCACAGCTGCTTGTCTTTCTACTAAACGATGAGCATAAGTAATCGGAGCCGGCATAAATACATCGGTTTCATTGGACGCATAACCAAACATTAACCCTTGATCACCCGCACCTAACGCTTTATCAGCTCCTGCATCAACGCCCACTGCAATATCAACAGACTGCTTCCCTACCGCATTAATAACAGCACAGGTGTCTGCATGAAAACCCAAATCTGCATCATCATAACCAATACCGCGAATAGTCTCACGAGCAATATGCTCCATATCGACCCAAACATTTGTCGATATCTCGCCGGCAATAATCACCATGCCATTTTTAACCAGTGTTTCACATGCTACTCGAGAAAGGGGGTCTTTTGTCATGAGTGCATCTAAAATGGCATCTGATACTTGATCAGCAATTTTATCCGGATGCCCCTCACTGACAGATTCTGATGTAAATAGCGACATAGTATTTTTCACAACAATCCCCTTAAGATGAATCGAGGCTCGTAGTATAAATTATTTTTTATCAATCACATAACTTTATTCAAAAAAAAAACAGGAGTGATTTAAAAATGATCACATCTTCTGATAAACCGCACAGCTAGTTGGGGACTCCCATAAGCGAACTTCGACAACGTTATGCCCCATAAGGGCAGTTTGATCAAAAATTAGTTTCGCGATATTTTCTGCGGTTGGGTTACCGTCTAATAGAAATAGCGGCTCTCCGAAAGCTTTCAGTTGATCAACGATGGGGTCATCCTTACATAAGAGCATCTTATGATCAAGATGCTGATCAATCCAAGAGGTGACATCTGCCTTAATATCTGAAAAATCGACGACCATTCCACGATCGTCCAATCCATCACGTTCTATCACCACCTCTGCCATCGCGTCATGACCATGAAGATGTTGGCACTTGCCCGTATAACGAATCAGACGGTGTCCGTAACAAAAGGTAATCTGTTTAAGTACTTGAAACATTTAAGATAATGCCTGCTTTAAATCTCGCACAAGATCATCTTCAGCCTCAATACCGATAGACAACCGCAATAAGCCGTCTGTTATACCATATTTTTCGCGTTGTTCAACGGGTATGGCTGCATGCGTCATTGTCGCAGGGTGTGAAATCAGACTTTGTACTCCACCTAGACTTTCCGCCAACGTAAAAAGACTTAGCCCTTGTAAAAAGGTACCAACCGCTTCTCCATTGGGTAACTGGAATGACACCATACCACCATAAGCAGCCATTTGACGTGTTGCTAATTCGTACTGCGGGTGTGATGCTAAACCTGGATAATGCGTTACATTCACTTTAGGGTGCTGCGCTAAAAATTTTGCAACAGCCATCGCGTTCGAACACTGTTGCTTCATTCGTAATGCTAAAGTTTTCATACCACGCAATACCAAAAAACTATCAAAAGGCGAGGCTATAGCACCCGATGAATTATGTAACAATGCCAACCGTTCTTGCAGAGCTGCATTGTCTCCAACAACAGCTACACCACTGATAACATCACAATGGCCATTCAAATATTTAGTTGCAGAATGTATAACAATGTCTGCACCCATCATTAATGGCTGTTGTAAATATGGTGTGGCAAACGTATTGTCCACCACCACTAGTAACTGATGGGATTTAGCAAGTTCAATCATTGCCTGGAGATCAATAACATTCAATAATGGATTACTTGGAGTTTCTATCCAAAGCATTTTAGTTGTTGCTGTTATAGCACGCTCTACCTGCCCAATATCTGTAAAATCGACACAAGACGTTGAGAGATTCGATGTTTGCTGTTTAACTTGAAAAAGCAGACGATGAGTTCCTCCATACATATCTTCATTAGCAACGACATGCGAACCATGTTCCAACACATCTAATACTGTATGGATGGCTGCCATTCCTGATGAAAATGCAAACCCTTGCTCTCCTCCTTCAAGATCTGCTACAGCCTTTTCATAAGCTGCTCGGGTGGGGTTGCCTGAACGCGCATAATCATAACCAAAATGTTCGCCAGGGGATTGCTGTTCAAAGGTTGATGTTGCAAAAATAGGAACGGATAGCGCGCCAGTTTTTTCCTCGCGGTAAGTTGAACCATGTACGACTTGCGTTGAGATATCTAATCCATTTATGTTTTTCATCTAACCCTTACCACTTTATTCTTCCTAGAAAGTTATAATGAAAGTCCGTTTAAGATTGCAAAAATCCATAGCCCGACAATCGTAGATAACAAGAAAACCCGGCTCAATATCTGTCCTCTTGAATACTCCCAGAAGACAATAACTTTCGGCTTATCTCTATATATGTATTCGTATACACTGTGTGCAAAGATTAATACTAGCCAGATACGAGTAATTGAAACCACATGATCTAGACGTGTTAAATAATTCACTGGAGGAATTTGACCAGATACTCTGAGGGAGAATAGCGATATCAATACTAAACACGTTAATAATACTGGTATCTTTCTCTTAAGGTCTGAACCTGGGTAAAACATTACAGCAGATGTAAATAGGATAAAAATTAATAATGGAACATACATTCTTGTAAGGTAATATAATGAATTTCGCTTTAAGAATAATTCTATTGTTAACACACTAAAACTATCATCAGTAAAATCACTCAATACTTCTTTTGTAGAAAAGCGTAGAGCTCTCATTTCCCATAACATCAATTTCGAAGCATCAGCTATATGAATGGCATTATTTGATGTATTAATGACAACATTAGGATCCATGCTGCTTAGCTTGATCGGGAACCGTTGTGTTTCGAAGGGATAGTTTTTGAAATAATACTGTGCAAATAACTTCACAACACCTATTTCTTCAACATGAATGACATGCTGATGATCAGTAAATACTTCTAAATGGGTAATTTCAGATTTCTCTGCATTATTCACAAAGCTTAACCCTGGGGTCCAGTGTGTTTTTATGAATTGTTTCGCAGCTGCACCATGATAGATTTGATTTTTTTCTGTCTGCTGATCCCCTTGCCAAGAATATATTAACTTATAATTCAAGGTGTACATATTTTCCTCAGCGTTCATTGAGTAAATATGATTAATATCAAAAGACACCTCAACCGGTATAGGTTTAACATCGACTCTGTCCCGGAGCGAAGACCCAGCAAGACCTGTATCTAGCCGAACTAGACTAAATATGAATAAACAGATATATACCAACCATCTTAATTGCCGAGTTATCATTCCATTGATCTATGTCTACCAAATCTAGACAATAGTAATATGTTCGCTTTATTGCTTCAATGTCTTTGCCAATCAAAGCTCTATCACTTACCAATACAAAATGTTGAGAATATCTCCCCTAATAAATCATCACTAGTTACTTGGCCTGTAATCTTCCCTAACGATTGCTGAGCTAATTTTAACTCCTCAGCTACTAATTCATAAGCTTGTATTTGCCGACATATTAACAAACTCTGTTGCTCATAACTAAGGGCCTTCTGAAGCGCCTGAAGATGGCGAGTTCGCGCACTGAAAGTTCCCGATCCACAGTGCTGTAGCCCTGCTACTGTCAACAGAAAATCCGTAAAGTCTGATAATCCTTCTCCAAACTTAGCCGAAACCATAAACTGAGGTAAACTCCTAAGCTCATTGGGTATTGTACATTGGGAATCTAAATCTATTTTATTCAGCACAATAGCAATAGGAATCTGTGATGAAGCTTGTTTTTTTATAGATTGATATTGTTCCATCAATTCATCCGATGAAGATCCAACCTGACTATTATCTATTACCCAAACAATGACATCTGCCTGCTCTGCATGTTGCCATGCCCGACGCACACCTTCTTGTTCAATCACATCATCAGTCTCACGAAGCCCCGCCGTATCGATAATATGCAGAGGCATACCTTGGATCTGTATCGATTCCTGTAAAACATCACGGGTTGTTCCAGCAATATCGGTAACTATCGCAGCATCCCGTTTAGCGAGGCAATTCAATAAGCTTGATTTTCCAACATTAGGTTTACCTAAAATAACTACGGATAATCCTGTCTGTAACCGCGAGCCCTGTTGTGCTAAATGAATCGTTTTTTCTGTAGCAGACACCAAATCCACTAACTGATCTTCAACCTGCTGAGCCTCAATCAGTGGGATTTCCTCATCAGAAAAATCTAAAGCCGACTCCAATATCACTCTAACATGTATAATTTTTTGATTTAATGTCTCAATAGCCTCTGAAAACTTGCCTTGTAATGACCTAAGCGCACTTTGTGCTGCTTGAGTTGAACCAGCATCGATTAAGTCAGCTACAGCTTCAGCCTGAATTAAATCCATTTTACCATTCAAGAATGAACGTTCAGAAAACTCTCCAGGCTTAGCTATCTCTGCACCAACCTCACAGGCAGCTTCTAAAACTTGCTGTAATACAGCCACCCCACCATGGCCTTGCAATTCAACAACATCTTCTCCAGTAAATGAATGCGGAGCTTTAAAATACAGAGCAATTCCTTCATCAATAGCTTCTTGTTTAGTATTTTGAAAAGTACAGAATGCGGCTTGCCGAGGCGTTAAAGTTTTTTGAGTTATAGTCTGACCTATATGTAAAGCAAGAGGCCCAGAGATTCGAGTAATCCCAATCCCCCCTCGACCGAGGGGAGTGGCTATTGCAGCTATAGTGGTACCCATAGTGTGGCCCTCTACAAGGTAATAAGAGTATGCAGTTTTGTGATTATTTTTTTCGTTTCTTTTTATCATCAAACGTTTTCATTACATACCACTGCTGACCGATACTCAGTAAGTTATTAGTTAACCAATACAGTACAAGACCAGCAGGAAATGATAAGAAAACAATCGTAAACACTACCGGCATTAACATCATCATTTTTGCTTGAGTAGGATCTGGTGGTGCAGGACTTAACTTTTGTTGTAAAAACATTGATAAACCCATCAGCAAGGGCAGCACATAATAGGGATCTTTGATGGATAAATCATGTATCCAAAAAATAAATGGGGCTTGGCGCAGCTCAACACTTTCAATCAACACATAGTACAGAGCAAAAAAGACAGGGATCTGAATAATCATCGGGAGACAGCCACCCATAGGGTTTACTTTTTCTTTACGATAAAACTCCATAGTTGCCTTACTTAAGCCTGCTTTATCATCACCGAATCGCTCCTTCAAAGCCAAGAGTCGTGGCTGCACTTTTCGCATTTTAGCCATCGATTTATAACTTTGGGCTGAAGGCCAATAAAATAGTAACTTTATGAATAACGTTACTAACACAATAGACCAACCCCAATTACCCACAACATGATGAATATTATTCATCACTGAAAAAATGATGCTCGATATAGGGGATAAAAATCCATAATCAATGGTTAACTTTAACGCTGGAGATACCGGCGCTAAATCTTTAGCGATTTCTGGGCCAATATATAACTGACTTGTTTGCTGATGACTTTTCCCAGCAGCCACGGTTAAAGGTTGGCTCACATAACCAATCGTGTACAGATTAGCTCCTCCATTTTGAGGGGTAGTGACATGACTATAATAGTCATAGGTCGGTGCACTATGCGGAACCCAAGCCGAAACAAAATAAGGCTGTTGCATCGCAACCCAACCACCCGCAATTGATTGATGCAAAGGAGCCTTATCCATAGATGAAAAACTGATTTTCTCATACGGTGTCTTATGACTCGAAATAGCAGCGCCATCATAAGAACGAATATGGTGAGTTGAGCTTGGAACATTTTGTCGAGTAATTTGTTGAAACCATTGCCCCGTCCAATCTTGCGAGCTGTGATTGGTTACGGTTGTTTTTAAAGACCCTTGGTACTTTCCTTTAAAAAACTGATAATTTTTCGTGATGGTAATACCATTTGAAGTAGCTGTTAAATTGACCTCTAAGGATTCTTGTCCTGGTTTCAATTCATAGTACGTCTTATCAGCATGAAACTGCATGGGCATGTGTTGTGTGTTTGTGGAAATGACACCACTTTGCATCTCAAATAATGCGCCTGAAGCATTGCTTAATATTTGAACAGCCTGATCTGGCTGATCCAATGACACAGCATATTGAGGTAATTGTGCTTGCACCAAGTCACCCGTTTTTAAGTTAATGCCAACCTGCATGACATCTGTTTTTACTGTCACAATAGAGCCCTTTGAACTGGCAATAGGCTTAGCTCCTACGGGAGAATTTTGTTTTTCGGTAGGGGAAGCAGCTGAGGGCATGTATCGACTTTCATCTGATGATGATTCCGATGGTGAAGCAACTGATTCCACAGCAGGACTTGCTGATGGTAATTGTGTTGGATGTTCTTGCTTCCATTGCGACCATAGCATTGTAGCAACAGCCGCTAACGCAATGTATAAGAGTGCTCGTTTAATATCCATCCAATCCTCTCTCTGTCATTTCAATTGTATTTATTTATGGTTTATCGCAACATCCACTCGATGGTTTACGATCGCCTTCAACTGGGTCATAACCCCACTGACAACCTGGTCGGCAACGAATTATACGCAAGATACCCTGCTTAACTCCCTTCATCAGACCATAATGTATAATGGCTTCTCTGGTATATTCTGAACACGTCGGAGTAAATCGACAGCAACTGCCTAACCAGGGGCTAACACACCACTGGTACAGTGCAATCATGCCTAAGGCACATCGACGCATGATTGTTGAAAATATTGCCATTGTTTTTCTATGCATTGAACAATTTCTTTTGAAGTTAATTGTTGCATTCGGTGTAGGCCAACTAGTACAAAGTCACTATTCGGTAATTTGGCACGATGATGTCTAAAAGATTCACGAATAATTCTACGTAACCGATTACGATCACAAGCTAATCGAACTTGTTTCTTAGATAATATAATACCAATCCGTGGGTGATTGAGTTGATTATTCTGCGAGTAAATTACAAAACAGCCACCAAATCGTTTTTTTTTTGCTTGAAACACTGCTTGAAAAGAAGGTCGATTTAATAGTCGACTACTCCTTTTAAAACAATAATTATCAGGCACTTAGCTTCTTCCTTCCTTTGGCGCGACGACGACGAATAACAGCGCGGCCACCAACGGTTGCCATTCTTGCACGAAAACCATGCGTACGTTTTCTTTTTAAGTTACTAGGTTGAAATGTTCTTTTCATGAGAGTTTCTCTATTGCTAGCTGATCTTGGAAAAACGCAATCATAGAGCAGAGGCTCAATACTGTCAACTGAACGATTCTACAAATGTTTCCCTAATATTTTTTCAAGGTATTCCCAAAATATTTATGAAGATGAATCAATCTTTATTTCATGAATTTTTTAAACACATCTTCTTGCTGGTCTGAATTTTACTAAAAACGTTCTTATACAATATTACTAATATAATTAATTAATTATTTTTTAAGTAGTAGTTATTAGTGAGTCTTTAAAACTTGGAAAACAGATTTATTATTATATAAATCAATATTTTGCGTTTTGTATTTCCCTGTGGGTAACTCTCTCTAAGATTTGGGGTAATCTGTGTGTAATTGTGAGTAAGTTGAGTGTCTTGAGGGGTGCTGTGTGTAACTGCCTTTTTATATTCATGAATTACCGGTAAGCCAACACATAATTAACAGGTTGTTAGTCGATTTTTTGGTTTTTTTTTAATCACCATCGGTGGTATCTAGAGCTGCTCTCTTTCTATATGGAGATTTAGAGTCATATTTTAGATTGTCAAAGTGACTACTAAAGTTTGATATATTACACTGCTTAAACTTCGACGCTCATGATACAACCACAGATCAGACATCTATTTTTTGGTGAGATGGAAAAGATGAATCCAATAAATTCCAGTGTTAAGGTTTGGTCAAATTCATAAAAAACAGTTAGATAGTTGATTTTCAAAAATTAAGGGCGAGGGGGTTGATTATGATTATCGGAGTTGGCTGCAGTTGGCATTCACCAAAGGCGTGATAACCTATTTTGGGTTGCACTAGATATCGTCCTACAGAAAAATTATCTAAAAGCGTCAACCCTTCATTTTTTCATTGTCGATAAAAGACCTAAAAAGGATGGCCTGCATAACGCAAGCGATAGCGCTGATATGGTTCATGTGCTAAGGCTAGTATAATTGGTTACAGTGATATGAATATCTATTTTATGCGTATTTATAGTCTGAGAGTCGACAAAACTCAAGGGTGTAGTTGTTGTGACGGACACTAAAGAGACATTGTTATCGGGAAAAAAGTGGCCTAACTGGATCACTTTTAGAGTGTGAATCCATCCACCATAGTGAGGGGATTAGCGTGCAGATTACACCAGCGCCAAAGGCTGCCCATAAGGGAATATTAATACCAAATAGAGAGTTCCGTTTCCTTATTCCTTCAGGGGAGGGTGGAGGCTGTTTGGGTTGATGGTGCTGCCTTATGGGGAGAGGGTTAGATCGAGGTGATGTTGGGGGGGCCCATAATCGAGTTGGGCTATTAGTTAGGAAGCGCGAGGTTAAATCATTTTCGGAGAAAGTTCTTTTAATGTCTCCTCCTACTGATTCAATAGGTTGCATGAGAGTGTTTGTGCTGCCTGTGTGATTACTACTCAAGTCTTCATAATCTACATGTTCAATAATACTGTCACTAAAAGAGATTGGGTGTGAATTGTTTGGCCGAATAAAAGCTGGAGAATGGTGCCCCGGGGAAATGTGTAATCGGTATGGAATTGCACCCATCGAGGCACCTCTTCTCATCGGGATTTTGGGTGCGGTTTCTAATAACTCTTTAATATAATTGAGTATGGATTGAGGGTTGCGTGTTGTATTTTTCGGAGGATGTTCTGATATGGCTTGTAGAATTACATTGTGCTGTGCACTATTTTCTACGATTTTAGTTTTATGGTGAATAAGCGATCTAATGATCATATGTTCAGAAAGTGAGCATTCACTCTGCAATTGATACAGTAGTCTGTCTGATATCGAAACTCTACAATTTGTTCGTGAATCATCATTAAGAGTAAACCAACCTAGTAATAGTTCATCAATCGTTGTTTTACTGCCTTTTTGCTTGGCAGCTTTGAGTTCACTGCTAATATATCTTTTTATATCGTCTTTTATTTTTTCTCCTACTTTATTTAGGAGCAATAAAATCTGATTTTTTAGGTTTAATTCCTCACTAAGTATTCCGATGCATCGTTCGGATAAGTCTTCTTGTATTTGGACACTAAGTGAAGACCAGGCTTCTTTGAGTGATGCTTGTATCTCTGTACTAAATAGCTTATTACTTTCAAGTAAAGTAGACAAACTGGAGCGCTCTGCCTTTAGTTCAAGGGTGTGTTCCATATGGTTATACTTTGCCATATTAAGTAGTTCAGTTTGCAGAGTGCCGATCTTAGATTTGTGATGTAAATTTCTCATCGCAGAGAAAATTTGCTGTTCTATCGCTTTTTGTAATGCTTCTTTTGTTATAGGACGAGATGTTTCTCCTTTAAATTTTTGTCCAAGAGTATCGGTTTCTTGATACCATAGGGCTGCCTTAATTTGTTGATTGAAAAAACTAATCCCTTTGTCTGTAGTAGTAGATAACGTAACTCCATTAGCTGAAATGTAGGTGAAATGAACAGGTATACCGTCTGTTTCGATATCGAGTTGAGGAATCCACTTTGAAAAGGCAATGGTTTCAAGAGCCAGGTATTGATCGGAGGGTTGTAATTCATTGGCGTGTAGCTCAGCTGCTCGCTGAGGATGGTTTGCTATGGTTTCATAAAGTACCTTATGTAACGGGTAAGAGGTGGTAAATAGGCGTTTTAGCGACTCTAAGCTTTCACCTTTGAGGGGTTTTTTATGATCTAATAAATCAATAAACTGGCGTGTCGATTCATCGTTATGCATTTCGAGAAAGTGAAGAATGTTTTGATGATATTCATCTTGACGCATCGTTGTGTTAGCTTGATTAATGATATTGGTAATATTAGCCCGAATATCTTGTTTTCTACCCATTATATACGGAAGTTTGGCACTATCACCTTCGCTACTATGATGGCGGTCAAAAAACTGATCTATAAGTTGAAAGATATAAGGTAGTTCATCGAGAGGAAGAAAGCGTTTTAAAGTTTCTTTCAGAGGGAGGATGGTGGGTGGGTCAGGGTGTCTTGAATTTGCGGCCTTGATATCAAAAAGTGAACTTTCTAAATCTTGACGACGCTTTTCAGTCAAATAATCGGATAAAGATATTTTTCTAATGTCTGTGCTGGGGATGTTGAATTGGGTAGCGATTTGTTCAATTTTATTAATAAGATCCGCGAAGGTACGCTTACTCTTTTCAGTTGGATTGTTGACTTGGTCAATTAACCCAGGAGTCACTAAGTATAAATGTGTATGAGGAGGGGGGAGATTGGGATCATCTCCTGCTGTCCATTGAGCAAGGCTTAGCCAAGCTAAATGGATCATGCCCTGTATAGGTGCATCATCATTGTGGGGTGGACTGACAAGAAATATGAAAGCACGTTCAGCCATAGATTTGATCTAAAACTAGTGATGATACAGCCTTTGATTTTGGCAGTAAGCTTCTTAATATAAAAGTTAAGGTTCTATTAATTTGTGGTTTTACCCTCATTTTTAAGATTTTAGAGGAGTCTGCTTCAGGCACTTCAGTCTTTCTGCTATGATGCGATCATACCCCGTGTAAGTGTTGTGTGTAAACTTTATTACGAGGTGTTGCAGCTCATTATTCACAGGCAGGAACCTCTTCATGTTTAGACCTTCTAATAATGCATCAACGTTTGATATTCAAACAATTATTATGCAAATGCCTGCGCATATTTTTTGTGTTGATTATCATCATGTGATTTTAGGCTGTAATTTAAGTCAAGCAAGAAGTTTGGGGTATGATGCGCCAGAGGATTTAGTTGGTGTACCATTAGTTGAAGTTCTATCTCCGGTTATTTTTGAAAAAATCATCGCGAATAATATTCGTGTAATGAGTGAGAAAAAGACCTTGGTTTTAGAAGAGCCTTGTGAGTTGCCAGGTTCGGGAATCAGGCAGTTTTTATCGACAAAGTCACCGTTGCTAAATAGTGATGGTGACGTCATTGGAGTTATTGGTGTCGCACAAGATGTAACGGATATTAAGGATTATGAGCAAGAAGCATTAGAGCAGGCTTATCAACAATTAACGTCTTACCAGGAAGATGCTGATTCAGCAAATCAGTTGGTTTCTGAAATCACAGGTGCCCCTCTTAATAAGCAACAGGGTGCACCCTTGGAATATCTTCATAAAGTTAGAAAATATTATCAACGATTAATTGCTTTAATGCCTGGGCATGTATATTGGGTTGATTGTAATGGTCGTGTTTTAGGTTGTAATAATCGTCAGGCAAAATCATTTGGTTATCATGATCACCAAGATATTGTTGGAAAAAAATACCATGATTTATTACCAGCACACGAAGCTGATACCTTATTGAAAATCAATCAAGCTGTGATGCATAACCAACATGTGGTTACTACTGAAGAAAAAGGAACTATGGATTCAGGCGTTGTGAAAACATATTTTTCAACGAAGTCGCCCTTGTTCTCTGAGTCTGGTGATGTGATAGGTATTTTAGGAACCTCACTGGATATTACTGAACGAAAAAATATCGAAAATAAATTAATTGAATCACAAAAAAAAGCAGAAGTAGCCAGTCATGCAAAAACAGAATTCTTAATGAATATGAGTCATGACTTAAGGACGCCTTTCAGTGGAATTTTAGGTTTGTCACAGTTATTACATGACGCAGAAACAGATTCTCACAAAAAAGAATTGCTTGGTGATATTGTCACATCAGGACGACAACTGCTTAATTTATTAAATGAAATTATTGATTACACTCGGGTGGAAACTGGAGAACAAACAGGAGAGTTTCATGCTAATGAAGATAAGGTTGATCTGCCTCAATTGATTCATGAGGTTTTTGGTTTGTTTGCAGCAGAAGTGCAACGCAAGTCTTTACATACACAAGTCTGTTATGCCTCTGATATTCCTACATTGTTTGTCACTGATCGTGTCATGTTGCATCGCATTTTATTAAATATTTTAAGTAATGCCGTTAAGTTTACCAAAGAAGGTTCTATTACTGTTTCTGTGCAACAAACAGAGAATGGAGTTTCTATCGCAATTCAAGATACTGGTATCGGTATGGTTTCAGAGGTTTTGGATAAAATTTTTGAAAAATTTTCACGAGCAACTTTAGCACATGAGGGATTCTATCAGGGAACAGGGTTAGGCTTAAGCTTGGTTCAACGGATGGTTTCTTGTCTACAAGGACATGTCACTGTGAATAGTCAGTTACATGTTGGAACACAGTTTGTGTGTCATTTACCATTGCGACCGTTATTAGATGACTCAATGCCGTCTTCATTACAGCGGTCTACAAAACGAGTTAGCAGTGATATTCAACCTATACTAGATACTATTCAACGATCTAATCCTCGTGTATTGGTTGTTGAAGATGATTCAATTTCACAACGCGTTGCTCAGTATTTATTAGAGGGCTGTGGCTGTGAAGTCAGTTTGTCAGGAACAGCAGCACAAGCGTGTGTTCAAGACATGACTTATTATGATTTAGTATTGATTGATCTTGGGCTACCTGATCGTCCAGGAATAGAGGTAGCGCAGTATGTTCGCACCCTCTTAGGTGATTCCACAAAACAGCGACCACAGTTAGTTGCATTAACGGCTTATGTTGATGATGATTTTTTATCGAATTTTCAAGCATCCGGATTTGATGGCGTGTTACGTAAACCACTAACCTATGGCCAGTCTGTTGAAGTGTAGATAATATTTGTAATAATCAAATCAATCACTTGTGATTCTTTATCCAAACCACCCTCCACTTACTCTTAATATTTAATACTCCCTTAAGGATTTAATGATATCCTTTATTGACTGATGTAACTTTTTTCAGAGGAGGATATATGACATTACAACGATCATTAAATGATTGGGAAGTTCAAAATACCTCACCATCATTCTCGTCAGATAGGGATGAATTACCCCATTTATTAATTTGTGTTGTTTCAAAAGTGGGCCAGATTAACGCACTGCTTGATGTCGATGCGAGGTTATGGAAGTCCTCTAAAGTCGCACGAGTGTTAATTATTAATCAAGATATTCTTTCAGAATTATCAGATGATATATTGAATATATTTGATCAAGTTATCTCTACTCTAACGCGAAAAGAACGCCTCTTATTTCCTGAATTTTGTCCCAAACAACTCAGGAAAATCATTATATCACAGCAAGAGTTATATCAAGCTGAACAGACCTTGGTTTATTGTGGTGGAGAGGGAAATATAACTCATGTTGCAGAAGCCATCGAAGGATTATCGACTCAAGGATTCACTCCGGATAAAGCCGTTTTATTTCGTGATAAGACAGAAATGAAAGCGTATGTTAAGGCGCATGGAATTTCGGTTCCAGAATTTATCTCGGATATAAAAAACATGTCATTTACTGAGTTAACTAAGGCATTGGGCACTCCTTTTGTCATTAAGCCAACAGATGAAGGTGGGGCATTTGGATTTCATTTAATCTCAGATGAAAAGGAATTTTTTCAGGCTTTAGAAGAAATTAATGATATTCAATCCTATCAAGCCGAGACCTATTTAGATGGCGAGTTGTTTCATGTAGATTCGGTGCAATGTTTAGGTGAAAATCCCATTAGTTTAGTGAGCGAATATTTATTTCCAATGGCCAGATGTTTAGATGGCATGCCGGCTGGAAGTATTGCTTTAGATCAACAGTCATTGACCGCACGAAAAATTTTATCAGTTCATCATAACGTTCTAAAAGCTTTTGATGTTCCCGGTATATTCCATGCAGAGTATTTTGTGACCTCAAAAGGTCGTGTGGTATTTTTAGAAATTGCTTGGCGCCCTGCTGGTCCACCCTGTAATGTCAATTTTGAGCAATATGCAGGAATGAATCAAAGTACAGCTTACCTTTCCTTGGCTACTAATATGCTTTCTCAAACAGATATATCTTTTCAGCAGCCTTTATCGATGCGTGTTTTCATCAATCGTCAACAAGGTCAGTACCAAGGACTATCTCTACCTTTGCCAGCTGATGCGTATACGATCTCTGAAGAAATACCAAAAGGGACATTTTGTGAAAAAGGGGAAACGTATATGAGCTATGTTGCCATAATTGATGTGGATGCTCATACACCAGCGCAACTGAGAAAATATTTTATGGCTTTACGTGAATCAGGCGAATCTCTAGCGGTGTTTGTATGATGATGAATCATAAAAAAATACATGGTCTTTTTGCATTGTCCGCATCGATATGTCTTCAGGTGGTTGGAACCATTACTTTATTTTCTTTAAATACCAATATTTGGACTTTGTTTGTATTAACTATCATTGTTACCACAGTTGCATTCCTCACTATATTACGTTGTAAAATTCAACGTATTCTCATGATTATAAGACAACATTTAGGGATTGTGGTGCTAATCAATCTTTGCATGATGGGCATGATCCTTGCTTTGTTTGCTTGTTTATCGCTTGGGTTATCACCTGCATGTTATAGTATTGTCTTTTCCGTTGGATTGGCTGTATTGGTTTCAATTGAAAAACGATCAGTTTGGTTGACACTATTCGCTGGATTACTCGCTGCTGTTTTCTGCCTCAATGATCATAGAGATTTGATGTTTCTATCACTTTTAGGTCCAGTTGCTTGTTATGGAGTCTTGAAGCTAACCAATGAAATAAGCTGCCGTTATCAGGTATCTACTTCTGAGTTGATGGTAATACGTTATGCATTATTATTCATACCGGCCATGTTGAGTATTCCATGGTTACCGCCCTTAACGACAGATCCCATGACGATGTCTTTTTGGTGCTCATTAGTAATGGTACTGGTTGGTTTCAATATTCTACCTATTTTCTTCTCGCAAATGAGTACGGTTAAACTTGGCCATCAAGCAACAGCAGTGGGTGTGGCTTTTCTTCCATTTTTAACATTTGTTGCTGAATATGAGTTTTTGGGTATTACACACCCATGGTTAACACCACTCTCTATCTTATTAGCGTTCTTATTAATTATCTCTTTAATATGGCCTAAGTCTTGGTCCGGACTTTTTTCATCCTCTATTACATCAGAAGCTGTATAATATTAACTTCCACTGTCATCCTGACTGGAATAAGTTTTATATGTCTTGTAATTATTATATTTAAAATACTCTACATTTTATAAGGCAGAGTCGATAGAGAAATAGTTATTAGCAATCAACGATGCTGATGATAAGAGGGCGCAATGTAAAGATTATTAGGATTGTTTTTCTAAGATGCTATAGAAAAAGCCATCGCCACCTTGGGTGTTCGGAAAACATTGATGACCATAAGTTAGCGCTTGACCTTCATCAATATCAGGTTTAATGGCTTTTGCGTCCGCGTGTTCTTTTAGGAAGTGTTTAATTTGTTGTTCATTCTCTTGAGGTAAGATAGAGCAGGTTGTATACACTAGTTTCCCGCCTGGCTTTAGAATAGGCCACAATGAATGCAGGAGGTGTGTTTGTTGTTTGGCAACTTCAACGACATCATCTTGCTGTCTTAATAATTTTATATCGGGGTGACGACGGATGACCCCTGTGGCAGAGCATGGTGCATCGAGTAAGATTCGATCAAATAGTTCTCCATCCCACCATTCTTTACTATGACAAGCGTTGGCCAAAACCATTCGGCAAGGCTCACTGGGTAACCCTAAGCGAATAATATTTTCTTTAATTTTAAGTAAGCGTTTTGCATCGATATCTATAGCTACTAATTTTTTTATTTGTGGCTCGGTCTCAAGGATATGACATGTCTTACTGCCAGGAGCAGCACAGGCATCAAGGATTTCCAGTCCTGGCTGTAGATCTAATAATTTGACGACGCGTTGACCACTAATATCTTGAACACTTGAAAAACCATTAGAAAATTTGGGGATGTTTATTACGGGTTGTGCTTTCTCAAGCTGTAGAGCGTGATCTTCTTCAGGGTGTATTGATGTTGTGATTTCTGCTTGTTCTAGTACTTGTTGATATTCCTCCCTTGAAATTTTTTGTTGATTCACTCGTAAAAACTGGGGTGCTTGCTGATTATTGGCTTGGATAATATTTTCCCACTGATCGGGCCAGGCAGTTTGAATATTTTCAATAAGCCACGCAGGGTGTGAGTATTGTCCTTCTGGAGAGTTTTTGAGGTTATCGAGTAGAGACTGTCTCTGTTTAATATATCGCCTTAAAATTTTGTTACATAAACCTTTTGCCCAAATTTTATTGAGTATTTTTACGGCGGCTACTGTTTCATTAACCGCAGCATGGTGAGGGGTATTCATGTGCTCTATTTGGTACAGCCCAATGATTAATAAGCAATGGATATCCGTGTGCTTTTTAGCTAATGGTTCGTGAAGCAGAGTGGAGAGTATTGCTTGCAATTGGTGATAGTAACGTAAGCTACCAAAGCAGACTTCTTTTATCCAGCTGACTTGTGTTGCAGGTAGATTAGTGAGTAAATCATCTGAAAAAGTGAGTTGTTGATGTTGGGTCAGTACTGGCGTCATCAATTGAGCTGCCAGGGCGCGTTGATGAGCTCCTGAGCTTTTTGAGTTTGAGTCACGATGTTTACGCAACCTCTTTATTTGATTGAATATTTTTTCCATACTTAGCGCAGTGTAGGTGAATTACTCAATGAAGTCTACCTAGTGAAGAGGTTCTTTAGGTAGATAAATTGGAAATATCTGCTACTTGAAGGAATAACTCTTTTAATTGAGAAAGTAGTTGTAAACGATTAGTTCTTATAGTGGTGTCTTCATCCATTACCATGACATTTTCAAAGAAATTATCCACAGGTGTTGCGAGGCCCGCTAATTGCGTGAGTGCTGCTGTGTAATCTGAATTTGCTAAAAGAGGTGCAATAGTATTTTTTTGTTGTTCAATAGCTCCGGCTAGTGCTTGCTCTGCTGGTTCGCTGAGTAGTGCATTATTGAAACTGGATTTTTTGTTGGATGTGGTTTGTTTTTTGAGTAAGTTATTCACACGTTTATTAGCCTGAGAGAGTATTGAGGCTTCGGGTAACGTTTGAAAATATTCAACGGCCTTTATGCGTAAGTGAAAATCTTGTGGGCATGTAATGTGATTAGCTGACACAGCCGAAAATAAGAGAGCATTAAGTCCTTGGTCTTGATACCAAGCTTTTAATCGCATCATAATAAAATCAAAGGCTTGTGCAACCACTGCTGTATTAGGGAGGTTATCATAACCTTTGACTGCTTTTTCAATAGCAGCCAATAGGTCAATAGGGTAGCCGCCCTCTATAATGATTCGGAGTACACCTAGTGCCGCACGACGCAAAGCATAGGGGTCTTTATCACCTGTAGGGATTTGATTGATACCTAGAATGCCTACAATAGTATCTAAACGATCTGCGATAGCTAAGGTAGCACCTTCATTTGTAGAAGGTAAGGCGTCTTTTGCAAAGCGTGGTTGGTAGTGTTCTTGAATAGCGGTAGCACAGAGCGGGTCTTCGCCGTCATGCTGGGCATAATAGTTTCCCATTGTCCCTTGTAAGCTTGGGAATTCGACAACCATTTCAGAGACTAAATCACATTTGCATAGTTGAGCAGCACGTTTAGTGATTGCTGAGTCGGCTTGCGTGTTTTTTGAGAGTGAGGTAATGAGCTTAGAAACCCGTGATACCTTGTCTTTTAATGTGCCCAGCTTCTCTTGAAAGATAACATGGTCGAGTTGTTTAGTTCGGCTATGTAATGTTTTCTGGAGGTCATTATTGTAAAAAAACATGGCATCGCTGAGGCGGGCATTAATCACGCGCTCATTACCTCGAATAATTATTTCAGGAGATGAGCTTTCGATGTTACTCACTAATAAAAAGTGAGGTAATAATTCCTGTTGTTTATTCTCCATAGCAAAGCATTTTTGATGGGATTGCATCGAAGTGATTAGCACTTCTTTAGGGAGTTGAAGAAATTCAGGCTTGAACTCACCTTTTAGTGTGATGGGCCATTCCACTAAAGCGGTGACTTCGTCGAGCAGCTGGTCATCTAGTATGGTTTGGACTTGGTCCGTATTATAACGATTTATTTGTTTTAAAATGGTTTTCTTGCGGTCTTCAAAGTTGGCAATCACTGAGCCTTGTGCATAGAGTTGAGTGCAGTAATCTTTAGGTTCATTGATGCGAAGGGGTTTTGGGTAATGGAAGCGATGCCCCCGAGTTTCATTAGTCGTTGTGTGGTTAAACAGCGTGGTTGGAATTACGGTTTTGCCAAATAGCATGAGCACCCAGTGAACAGGCCTGATAAAGCTAACGGTATTATTTCCCCAATGCATTGGTTTGACGAGAGTAAGTCGTGCAACGGCGTCTTTAACTATCGTGGGTAGAATATCTAATGTGTTTTTTCCAGCTTGCTCGATAGTTGCACCAATTCGTTTTCCTTTGTCTGTATCTATAATATCTAGCTGGTCAGCACTAATGCCGCAAGCACTAGCAAAGCCCATACAGGCCATTGTTGGTATTCCTTCTTTATCATAAGCATGCTCAATGCTAGGCCCGAGTCGCTGAATGTTTTCAGTCACTTGCTTTTCTGCAATGTGCTTAATGAGTACAGCTATTCGTCTCGGTGTAGCAAACACGTTTGCTTCAGAAAAATCAATGCGAGAGTCAGTTAATAGCTGCGTTATTTTTTCTTTCAGTTGTTTTGCAAGTGGGAGTTGTGAATGCTGAGGGAGCTCTTCACAGCCGAGCTCAAGTAAAAAATCTTGATTACTCATGAGTGGTTACCTCTGGTGTCTTTTTGAGTAGTGGGAAACCCATAGCTTCTCTTGTTTCGTAATAGTGTTTAGCAACGGCTTGTGCTAATTTTCTAACGCGTAAGATATAGCGTTGTCGTTCTGTGACTGAAATAGCTTGTCGTGCATCGAGTAGATTAAATGTATGGGATGCTTTAAGTACCATCTCATAAGCAGGTAGCGGCAACCCTGCGCTAACCAGTTTTTGTGCTTGAGTTTCGTATTGACTGAATGCAGTTAATAGCTCTTCAATGGGTGCATGTTCAAAGTTATAGCCGGACATTTCAACTTCATTTTGATGGAAAATATCGCGGTAGGTGATAGGACCCCCCGGGGTTTCAGTCCAAATTAAATCATACACACTATCAACGTTTTGAAGGAATAATGCCATGCGCTCTAAACCGTAGGTAAGTTCTCCTAATACGGGTCTGCATTCCAATCCTCCGACTTGTTGGAAGTAGGTGAATTGTGATATTTCCATACCATTTTGCCAAACTTCCCAACCTAGACCCCAGGCTCCTAAAGTGGGGGATTCCCAGTTATCTTCAACAAAGCGAATATCATTTTTGAGCACATTAATGCCAAGAGCTTTAAGTGAGCCTAGGTAGAGCTCTTGAAGGTTATCAGGAGAGGGTTTTAATGCGACTTGAAATTGATAATAGTGTTGCAGACGATTAGGGTTCTCGCCATACCGTCCGTCTGTTGGTCGACGAGAGGGTTGTACATAGGCACTGTGCCATGGTTCAGGCCCGATTGCTCGTAGAAATGTTGCAGGATGAAAAGTTCCGGCGCCAACTTCCATATCCAGTGGTTGCACAATGGCACATCCTTGTTCTGCCCAGTAGTTTTGAAGAGTCAGTATTATATTTTGAAAAGTAATCATAATTATGCATTGTGTGGAAGGTTAAATTGCCCCCCAACTGATGTTGGGGGGTGGTTGCTTATTGTAATTGGCTAAAGAGTTTCAGTAAATTATCTTTTGATGTTGCACCTGGAACGAATGTAAATTTGGTGAGCTTTCCATTAGCTAGTACAAAAGAAGGTGTACCTTTTATACCCATTTGTTTTGCAACCTTGAAATTATTTTTGAGTTCTTGATCAATTGCGGGTGATGACATAGCTTGTTTGAGTTTGGCAGGATCAATTTTAAGTTGTGTTGCTATAGCAAGTATTTTCTCTTTACTCGCTGGCCCATCAATTTCTAATAGTTGCTTATGAAACTCATCAAATGATTGAGGTGCAATTTGATAGACTGCTAGAGAGGCTTTAGCTGCGTATTCAGAGTTATCACCAAAGATTGGAAGCTCTTTTAATATGAGTTTTGTGTTAGTGTTTGCTGATAATAATTCCGTTATGGTGGAGTTCATATCTTTGCAGTGTCCACACTGATAATCATAAAATTCGACAATAATATTGGAGCCTTTTGGATTACCAAGAACAGGCGACATTTTTTGGTTAAAAAGAGTCTCTTTATTGTTCTTAATAGCAGTCATTGCGGTGTCTTTTTCTGCTTGTGCTTGTTTTTGTTGTAGGATTTCCCCTGCTTCAATTAAGATTTCTGGGTTTTTTAAAAGATAGTTTTTAATGAGTGAGTTAACTTGTTCGATTTGTTGCGCAGACAGTGAGTCATTTGGAGCAGACACTAAGTCATTAGTATTAGCTGTGTTCTTCGCACTGTCCGCAGTTAAAGGTGCCCATGGTATCAAGATTGTGAATAAAGCGGCGACTAATGTCATGTGTTTTCTGTTCATAATAATCCTTATTGGTGTAGGGCTAATGTCATTGATTGAGCAACCCTAGAATTAAACCTGCAAAGCAGTCTACCTGATTTTTTTAACAGAAACTATGTTATCGCTGTGATAGAGGCTGCTCGATAAGCCATGCGATTGGCTTAGGCGGCTTGTTGGATATGTGCCTTAAGCTTATTGAGAGCACTTTTTTCTAATTGGCGAATGCGCTCAGCAGAAACATCATATTCATCGGCAAGTTCATGTAAGGTGGCTTTTTGTTCACTGAGCCAGCGTCTTACTAAGATATCTCGGCTGCGGTGATCTAATTGGTGGATTGCCGTTTTTAAATGATCTTCTTGTTTTAAGGCCCAGTCTTGTTGAGTCAGTAGTCGTTCTGGGTTGGTGCTGTGGTCTTCTAATGTAAAGGCCGGTGAAGTGAAGTCGGTTTCATCTTCGGTGTTTGATTCAAAGGCGACATCGTGTGCATTGAGTCGCTGTTCCATTTTTGTCACGTCACTAGCAGAAACATTGAGTTGTTCAGCGATCGTATTCACTTCAGATTGACTAAACCAACCACGCTGCTTTGCAGATTTACGCAGATTAAAGAAGAGTTTGCGCTGTGCTTTGGTAGTCGCTACTTTCACAATTCGCCAGTTACGTAAGATAAACTCGTGTATTTCTGCTCGAATCCAGTGGATTGCAAAGGACACTAGGCGTACACCCACAGTCGGGTCGAAACGTTTAACGGCTTTCATTAATCCAATACTACCTTCTTGGATCAGGTCTGCTTGTTGGAGACCGTAGCCATCATAGCCACGAGCCATTTTTACGACTAAGCGTAAGTGTGACATAACGAGTTTACGAGCAGCTTCAAGATTTCCTGTTTTTTGAAGTTGTTCTGCGAGTTCTTGCTCTTCTTCTGCACTTAATAATGGAATTTGATTCACCCAGTTAATGTAGGCACATAGACTGCCAACAGAGAGTGATTTTTCAAAAGTCATTAACGCATTATTCATATAAATATCAAAGTTAGTGTAAATTGCGGACAAATTATAACACTATCCGTCACTAATCGCCAATATTTTAGCGGTCCTTGGGGTGTTGTGGGTGTAAGGCTTAATGCATTGTATTTATTGAACTTTTAGGTGCTGTTTGGCGGCTAATCGGGCCCCAAGCCAGCCAAGGCCAGCTCCCGATAAGATAATAGTTATGCTTGTGGTTAGGGGGATATGCGTTGTTAGTAGGGTTGATTGATAGCTGTGGGCTAGGGCAGAGGCCGGACCTTTTATGTAAAGCATTGAAAGTTCCATAATCATTAGAGCTAACAGGCCGCCACATAACCCTAGTGCTGCCCCCCTGTATAATAGTGGTCGTCTGATCATTGCTCGAGAAGCGCCAAATAAATGCTGGATTTGACTTTCGCGTTGATACATTTGTGCTGCCATGCGAATCGTATTGCCAACAATTAAAATGACAGCAAGATAGAACAAGACAGTGAGAATCTTTGTCACTCGATTCCCTATCGTTATGAGCTGGTGGAGTCGAAAGACCCATTGGGTGTCTAGTTGTGCCAGAGACACACCGGGTAGTTGTTGTAATTGTGATTGTAAGGCTTTGAGTGCATTTGGGCTTTGTTGTGAAGTTTTAGGTATCACTTCAATGATGGCAGGTAGGGGGTTTTTAGGAAGCTCATTGAGCACAGAGGTGAGGTGAGTTTGTTCCCCAAAAGTTTTTAGTCCCTCTTTAGAGGAAATAAAGGTGGTTTTTTTAACTTGTTGGTATCGGTTAATGGTTTGTATGAGTGATAGGCTATCTTGTTGTGATGTGTTAGGGGATAAATACAATGAGAGAGTAGGCTGTGTGTGAAATTGTTGCGTCATTGTTTGTATATTGCTTAAGAACAGTTGTAGCCCTGATGGTAGGGCAATAGCGATACCTATAATGATAATGGCTATTAAATTAGAAAGGGGACGTTTAGTAATAGAGCCAATGCAGGAAAACAATGCTCGACCGTGTTCGGTTAGCCATTGTTGAAGAGGAGAGAGCTGTACCGATCGGCCAGCTTGGGTATTAGGCGATTTCATGTGCCTGTTCCTTAGTTAATAATTGGCCTTGTTGTAAAGTGATAATACGTTGGTTCATAGTGGCAATCAGTGAAAGATCATGGGTTGCTACCAAAACAGTGACTCCAATGGCATTAAATGCAGCGAAGAGTGACATGATATCGCGGGATAATTCTGGGTCTAAATTTCCAGTTGGTTCATCGGCTAGTAAGATGGAAGGGCGATGAATCACGGCCCGTGCAATGCCGACACGTTGTTGTTCTCCGAGGGAGAGCTCTTCGGGAAATACATGCTCTTTATTTTCGAGATTCACTTTTTCCAGGACAGCACGAACGCGCCGTTTGATTTCTACCATGCGATAACCAGATATAAAGAGAGGTAGAGCAATATTTTCAAAAATGGTTCTATGAGGGATTAATTGAGGATCTTGAAATATCATACCAATATCTCGACGTAGTGTGGCAATGTGTCGAGGGTTGAGTCGATGACAGAGACGGTTATGAATGAATATTTGTCCGGCACTGGGTTGCTCGGTCATGAGTAGTAGTTTAAGCAGTGTGGACTTTCCTGCTCCTGAATGGCCTGTTAGAAAAGCCATTTCTCCTTTTTGAAGTTCAAAGCTGATGTTTCTTAAAGCATGATGACGCGGGTAAGATTTACTAACTTTGACAAGGCGAATCATATGATCAGGTATCCTATATGATCAAAACAAGGTCTATTTAACGATCGAACTCAGAATAAAAGGTTTATTCAGGTTTTGCAAATAGGGCGTCTACAAATTCATCAGGATCAAAGGGTTGTAGATCATCGATCCCTTCACCGACACCGATAAATCGAATCGGTATTCCACACTGTTCTGCTAGTGCAAAAAGAATGCCACCTTTAGCGGTGCCATCGAGTTTCGTAATACACAGTCCAGTGACACCAATAGCTTCATGAAATTGTTTGCATTGCATTAAAGCATTTTGTCCAATCCCTGCATCGATGACTAGTAAGGTTTCATGGGGTGAATCGGGTTGTTGCTTACTCATGACACGTTTTACTTTTGCGAGTTCCTGCATGAGATGATCTTGCGTATGTAATCTTCCTGCCGTGTCTGCTAATAAGAGGTTAATGTCTTTAGCTTGTGCGGACGCCATGGCATCAAATATGACAGAAGCACTGTCAGCACCTTGGTGTTGTGCAATGACAGGCGCTTGATTAGCTTCTCCCCATGATTGGAGTTGTTCGATGGCTGCTGCGCGGAAGGTGTCACCTGCTGCAAGCATGACTGAGTGGCCTTGTTGTTGGTAGTAGTGTGCGAGCTTAGCGATACTGGTTGTTTTTCCTGCTCCATTAATACCAACCATTAACACCGAGAAGGGTGTCTGGTTTAGTGTTAATGGTTGTGCAAGAGGAGTGAGCTTAGCTTTAAGGCAGGTTTTCAGTGCGTTAAATAAGGCGTCACTATCTTGTAAGGCTTTGCGAGAGAGTTGATCTTTTATTTCTTGAAGCACAGCGTCAGTGGTATCTATTCCTACGTCGGTGAGCAATAGAGCAGTTTCTAACTCTTCTAGGATGCTTTCATCAATGACTTTTTTACCTAAGAAAAAATTACCTAGATGGCTGTTGAGTGTTTTACGAGTTTTACTCAGGCCACCACCGAGTTTTTTAAACCAAGGTTGTTGTGTTGATGGGCCATTATTATTCGAAGATGAGGAAGCGTTTTTCTTGAATTTGAACATAAATTAACCTATCTGGATCGGGTAGTAATTTACCATAAAAAGATTACAATGAGTTTTGCTATGTGTCGCGAATATAGCATTGATCGTCTTTCAGCCACAAGGAATAATCATGTTGCGTTTTCTCTGGTATTTATTACTCACTAGTGTTGTTTCACAAGCGCTGGCTGCGCCAGAAGTCCATGAGTTACAACTCAAAAATGGCTTCAAAGTATTAGTGGTGGAAAATCATCAATCTCCTGTGGTGTATACCTCGATATGGTATCGAGTCGGTAGTAGTGATGAGCCAAATGGTCTTACGGGAATTTCACACATGCTTGAGCATATGATGTTCAAAGGGACAAAAAAATTTCCAGACGGCGTCTTTAAACAGCGTATTGCTGAATTAGGTGGTCAGCAAAATGCGATGACCTCTGATGACTTTACAGCCTACTATCAATTATTACCTGCAGATGCGTTATCGACTGCGATGCGATTAGAGGCAGATCGCATGCAGTATCTAGCCCCGACTGAGTCTGGTTTTAAGAAAGAACATGCGGTGGTAATGGAAGAACGTCACATGCGAGTAGATGATAACCCACAAGGGTTAACGTGGTTACATTTTAATGCCGCTGCATTTTTAAATAGTCCCTACCATCAGCCTACTATTGGATGGTTACCGGATATTAAGCAATATACATTACATGATGTTATGGATTGGTATCATCGTTGGTATGCACCAAACAATGCTGAGATGATTGTTATCGGAGATGTTAAACCATCAGAGGTGTTTAAACAGGCTCAGCAATACTTTGCTAGCATCCCTAAAAAAACCTTACCGGTAGCTAAACATAAAACAGAAGTTCCTTCATATGGACTGCGACAAGTATCTGTGAAGCGTCCAGCGCAATTACCTTGGATTGTGATGGGATACAACGTGCCAACCTTAGCGCAGTTATCCAAAAATGATCAATGGCAAGCCTATGCATTATACTTGGCAGCTGCACTTTTGTCGGAAGATAATAGTGGTCGCTTGGCACAACATTTAGTTCGTCAAAGAGCATTAGCTGCTGATGCTTCCGCTTGGTATAGCCTAACCAATCGTTATCATTCACTATGGGTTGTTGAGGCAACGCCAGCAAAAGGGCAAAGCATTAATTCTCTTCAAAAAGGACTATTGGATGAGGTTCATTTACTACAATCAAAATTAGTCTCTGCGAGCGAATTGGCTCGTATTAAGCAACAGGTGATAGCAGCGAATACGTTTTCAAAAAATTCTTTGGAGGATGAAGCCATGATGCTTGGTGAGGCTCAAATGTCAGGCGTCTCATGGCAAGAAGTCGAAGCCTTTAATCAACGTATACAATCTGTGACATCAGCTCAAATTCAGCAAGTTGCTCAGCGTTATTTTCAAACATCACAACTAACTATCGCAAAGTTACAACCGGATCATTCTGTAAAAGCGCCGAAGTCGTCTTTTGAAGCAGGAGGTTTGTCATGAAAATAATACGTGTTATAGCTCAATGTATGATGTTCTTATGTTGTTATTTTTTCTATTTTAATAGTGCTCAGGCTTCTTCTCATTCTATGCCGCGCATTCAAACATGGACAACATCACAGGGTGTTCCTGTATATTTTGTACGACGAACACGTCAACCCATGTTAGATATTAATCTAGTCTTTAATGCTGGTTCTTCTCGAGATCCTCAAGCGCAGTATGGTTTAAGTCAAATAACAGCGTCGTTATTAAATCAAGGTACAACAAAGTTATCAGTGGATGAGATTGCTGAGCAGTTTGGTCAATATGGTAGTCTATTCGAAGCTGAATCAACACAAGATTGGTTGGCTGTGCATTTGAGAAGTCTAACTCAACCGCAGGCGTTAACTGCATCAGTGAAGTTGTTGAATCAACTCATGACACAATCTACTTTTAGTCAACAAGCTCTTGATAGAAAAAAATTACAGACCCAGACTGCACTGAAGTATGTACAACAAAATCCATCAAAACTAGCACAAAAGATTTTTTTAAATGAGCTCTATGGCTCTGGTCCTTATGGCCATATCACGCTGGGTACAACAAAGGGTCTTGATGCGATCACAAAAGTTGCAGTGCAATCGTTCTATCAGCGTTATTGTGTTTTAAAGAATGCGCAAATTGTTATGGTGGGTGATTTATCGTTACAGCAAGCAAAGGCATTATCGGAAAAGTTACTGGCTGGATTGCCTCAAGGTCATCCTGCACCAGTATTATCACCCCCGGCGTCCCCTCAAAAACGTAGTTTGCATGTATCATTTCATTCCCAACAAGCAACCATCATTCTCGGTTACCTGGGTATTACTCGTGAAAATCCAGAATATTTTGCTTTATTGGTCGGAAACCATATGCTCGGTGGGATACCATTGAGCTCTGAGTTGTTTAATGTGATTCGCAATCAATATGGCTTAGCATACACTGTGATGAGTGCTTTAAATCCATTACAACAGCCTGGACCATGGTTTGTGTTTATGCAAACGCAAGCGAGCCAATCACAACAGGCCGTTCAATACGTTGAAAGTATTATTGAGTCAATGAAGACACAGCCTATATCAGAAGAGCAGCTTAAACTGGTTAAGGCTAACTTAGTGGGTTCTTTTCCGATTGCTATCGCCACGAATGAGGGGTTGCTTGAAGTGATGACACGCATTGCATTTTATCATCGACCTTTAGATTATATGTCAACGTTTAAAGATCATGTTAATGCAGTATCTGCCGATGATATTCATCGAGCTTTTCAGAAAGTACTCAATCACCAAACGCCTATTATTGTGACAGTAGGTCCGGATAACGATCATGCCTCGTGATTCAGGAACTTTGCGTATTATTGGTGGGCAATGGCGTCGTCGTCATATTACTTTCGACCCTTCTTTAGGAGCTCGTCCTACTTCTGATCGGGTTCGTGAAACGGTATTCAATTGGTTGTCTTCCGAAATCGTTGGTACGTATTGTTTGGATGCTTTTGCAGGTAGTGGGGCTTTAGGTTTTGAGGCACTATCACGTGGAGCTGATCATGTAGTCTTCATTGATTCAAACCCAAAAGTGTTAGCCACTATTAATGAGAATGCACAACAATTAGATTGTCAGCAATATACCACACAGGTAATTTCTCTTCCTGATCTTTCTACCTCGATATCAAACGAGCCCTTTTCGTTGGTTTTTTTAGACCCCCCTTTTCAAAGGAACTTGCTCTTACCAACCATCCACCAATTACGTGACAGTCATCTATTAGCAGAACGAGCAATAATGTATTTTGAATGTGAGTTGAATTTTTCAATCGAACCTTTGTTAGATATTGGAGAGTTGGAAAAGCACACAATGACAAAAACCATGCAATACGGTTTATTGCGATGTTACTAATGTAGTCAGTGAGGCGTTACTATGAATGCAATCATTAATACCAAGAATACAATATTAACCTTAGATGATTTTATGAGCGGCCTTAATCGGCGCAACCCCCATCAACTTGAGTTTCAACAAGCTGTTTATGAAGTAGCTGCTGTATTAATACCGTTTATCAATGATCATCCGCAGTATCGAGAAGATCAAATTCTCGAACGATTAACCGAGCCTGACCGCGTGATTATGTTTCGTGTTAATTGGGAGGATGATGCCGGGAATATCCGAGTTAATAGAGGCTATCGTGTGCAGCAAACGAATGCGATTGGTCCTTACAAAGGCGGAATTCGTTTTCATGCCAGTGTGGATTTAAGTATTTTAAAGTTTTTAGCCTTTGAACAAACCTTTAAGAATAGTTTAACTGGGTTACCTTTAGGAAGTGCAAAGGGTGGATCTGATTTCAATCCTAAAGGAAAGTCGAATCGAGAAATTATGCGCTTTTGTCATGCGTTTATTCATCATTTACATCAATACATTGGTGAGAACCGAGATGTTCCTGCCGGTGATATTGGCGTCGGTGCGCGTGAGATTGGTTACATGCATGGGCGATTAATGGAATTAACTAATCGATTCACCGGCACTTTAACCGGAAAAGGCTTATCCTATGGCGGAAGTCTTATTCGAGCAGAAGCAACCGGTTATGGTACGGTATATTTTGTTAATCAGATGCTTCAACACAGCGGTGACTCCCTGTCAGATAAAACCGTTGCTGTATCCGGTTCTGGTAATGTTGCATTATACGCCGCAGAAA
Organism: Coxiellaceae bacterium; assembly: GCA_011523685.1. Classification (GTDB taxonomy): domain Bacteria; phylum Pseudomonadota; class Gammaproteobacteria; order Coxiellales; family Coxiellaceae; genus UBA9148. The sequence continues at coordinate 144,542 of WTGG01000023.1, forward strand.
AAGCCATAGATCTAGGCGCCAAAGTTATCACGCTCTCAGATTCAGGCGGCTTTATTTATTGTAAACAAGGCCTTTCATCCGAACTCTTGGAGGCACTCAAAGTGCATAAGTTTGAAAATTATGGTCGGTTACAAGCATTTGCTGATGCTCATCAACTGGATTTTCATAAGAGTCAATCGCCTTGGCTGGTAGCTGCCGATGTTGCACTTCCTTGCGCAACTCAAAATGAATTGTCACTAGAACATGCTGAAACACTGGTTAACAATGGCTGTATTGCTGTTGCAGAAGGCGCGAACATGCCCACCACACCTGAAGCCGTTGAGTGTTTTCAATCATCGGGAGTTTTATATGCGCCAGGTAAAGCGTCTAATGCTGGTGGTGTGGCAGTTTCTGGTTTAGAGATGTCTCAAAATAGTATGCGACAAACATGGACTCGTGATGAGGTAGATATCAAACTACAATCTATCATGAAACAGATTCATGACAATTGCTTGGTGCATGGGCAATTAACGGGTAGGGTTGATTATGTAAAAGGCGCTACCATTTACGGTTTTATTAAAGTGGCTAATGCTTTAATGGCTTTTGGGATTTGATGCATGCATGTAATGTTTTTTCTGTAACGCGTCCTTTTATAGGATTCATTTGCTAATCATTCGTAGTAATTAATTTATTAAAACAGTTAGGCTTGGTGTCCTATTTTTAAAAATTAATCATTATGTTTGATAATGTTTTTTATTACAGTTAATCCATTATTGAGTACTCTAGACAGCTACTTCTATTTTTTCTTTGAGATTATAGATCGTAGTATCTAGATTGATTTAATCACTTTCTTTTAAGAAGAGCTGGCAGATTTCCTTAGCATCTTTGTTTTTTTTAAGTTGAGTAATTTGTATGTTCCCTGAAAATTTACCTCTTGGATGCTTATCTTTATTTGTTTTTTTGGCAGATAATGCTAAAAATGAGGCATTTAATGTTTTATCGTTAAACTGTATTAGTTTATTAGTAATGTAATATCCATATTCGTTATTTAGCGCTTGACTATACATTCTATCTCCTTTTTTACCTATAAATTGCAGGGTACTTTTTTTAGGTGTGCTTATTTTAGGTGCATTAATGTTACCTTTCATTGACCACCTGTATTTGAAACTGAATTTAATTTTATTCAATTTTGGATGATTTCGATCCTTTAGACCTAGTATCTTTAAGCATGAGATATTATTTTTTTAGTGCTACTCTCTTGGTTTTTTTCTTTATCGTATATGATCGTTATGGTATTGGTATTGGTATTGGTATTGGTATTGGTATTGGTATTGGTATTGGTATTGGTATTGGTTCCCCCGCCGATTACGCATTGGGTGGTCATTATCAAGCAGGTTAAAAATACTGTATTGAATAATTTCATAAAAAACCCCTTAATAAACATACAGGACTAATTTTATTGTAGTCGAAATTTTTTACAAATAAACCACAATAATTATAACTATATGATTATACGGTATTTTTTGGTTTCATTGTTATCTGTTGATTACGGAAGAGGTGCTTTTCTTTGTCATTCGCGTGTACTAGATATCAATATTACCGGCTGAAAGTGCATTATCTTCGATAAACGCGCGACGCGGCTCGACATGATCTCCCATTAGGGTAGTGAACATCTCATCTGCCATTACTGCATCTTCGACACTGACTTGTAATAAGCGACGTGTTTCAGGGTCCATGGTGGTCTCCCAAAGTTGATCGGGATTCATTTCACCTAAACCTTTATAGCGAGAGATGGTTAGACCTTTTTTACCTTCACGAAGTAGCCATTCGAGACCTTGTTCAAAGTTATCAATGGCTATGCGTTGTTCGCCTTTTTGTAAAAAAGCACCTGGTTCCAATAGACCTTCAATGGCTTGATACGCCGCAGTGATTTTTTTGTAGTCTTGAGATTTAAAGAAGTCTGCTTGGAGTTTGACAGTTTTGGTGACACCATGTGTGATGGCAGTAATCATTGGAATATGTAGGCTTTCATTCTCGAGCAGTCGGATATCAAATTGATGTTGTCCTTGCTCATTCTTCAATGTCGTTTTTAGGGTATCAATCCAGCTTTGCATGGAGGATTGATCGTTAAGTTTGTCAATGGATAGTGGTTGAGTATTGAGTAATGCCTGTAAGAGAGCTTTGGGATAACGATTGCTAAGGGATTCTATAGCATTGATCGCTGTTTGATAGATGTGCGTGATTTCTTCAAATTTGACCGAATTAATAGCCGGTGCGTCTGAATTGGTATGAAGGCTAGCTCCATCTAGTCCTGCGTGAAGTAAATAAGCATCCATTTCGGCATCATCTTTAATGTATTGCTCTTGTTTGCCTTTTTTAACTTTGTAGAGTGGTGGTTGAGCGATGTATATGTGGCCGCGTTCAACCAGTTCACGCATTTGTCGATAAAAGAAGGTGAGTAACAGCGTTCTAATATGAGAGCCATCAACATCAGCATCTGTCATGATGATGATATGGTGATAACGTAATTTATCAGGGTTGTATTCTTCACGTCCGATACCGCAGCCTAATGCCGTTATTAGTGTCCCTACTTCTGCTGAGGCTAGCATTTTGTCAAAGCGTGCTTTTTCAACATTAAGAATCTTTCCCTTCAAAGGTAAGATCGCTTGATGCTTACGGCTTCTAGCTTGTTTGGCTGATCCTCCCGCAGAATCACCCTCTACTAAGTAAAGTTCGCATAATGCTGGGTCTTTTTCTTGGCAGTCAGCGAGCTTTCCAGGAAGCCCTGCAATATCAAGAACGTTTTTTCGACGTGTCATTTCGCGGGCTTTTCTTGCTGCTTCACGTGCTCGTGCGGCGTCGATAATCTTGTTAGCAATCTCTTTGGCCTGTTTGGGGTTCTCGAGCAAGAATTCTTGCAGCTTCTCTGTAACTGATTGTTCTACAATGGGTTTTACTTCTGATGAGACTAGTTTATCTTTGGTTTGAGAAGAAAATTTTGGGTCTGGTACTTTGACAGATAGGACAGCTGTTAAGCCTTCTCTGGCATCATCACCAGCCGTGCTGACTTTAGATTTTTTGCTTAAGCCTTCTTTTTCAATGTAATGATTGAGTGTTCTGGTGAGGGCGCCTTTAAGCCCCGCTAAATGTGTCCCGCCATCTTTTTGTGAGATGTTGTTGGTGAAACAGAAAATAGTTTCTTGAAAGCTGTCATTCCACTGTAGTGCAGCCTCAACAGTAATGTCATTCTTAGTGGTGGTGAAGTGCAAAATATCGTTATTAATCCGTGTCTTATTCTTGTTTAGGTGGTCTACAAATGCCTGAATCCCGCCTTCGTATTCAAACGCATCATGTTTATCCGTGCGTTCGTCGGTGAGTTCAATACGGACACCAGAGTTTAGGAATGAAAGTTCGCGAAGCCTTTTAGCTAAGATATCATAGTGAAATAGGGTGTCTGAGAAAATGGTTTCACTAGGCTCAAAATAGACATGTGTTCCGGTGGTTGTGGTTTCCCCGATGACTTCTAAGTCTTTTTGAGGAACACCCATTTGATATTCTTGTTGATAAACTTGTTGGTTTTGATGGATCTCAAGTCTTACTTTTTTAGATAGTGCATTTACAACAGAGATACCTACCCCGTGTAATCCGCCAGAAACCTTATAGGAGTTATCATCAAACTTACCACCAGCGTGTAAAACAGTCATGATGACTTCTGCGGCAGAACGGCCCTCTTCAGGATGCATGCCTGTAGGTATTCCGCGCCCATTATCGGTAACCGTTATTCCATTGTTTTCATGGATAGTGACAGTTATATGGTCGCAATGACCTGCTAGGGCTTCATCAATGGAGTTATCAACAACCTCGAACACCATATGGTGTAATCCAGAGCCATCGTCCGTGTCTCCAATGTACATGCCAGGTCTTTTTCTGACTGCATCAAGTCCTTTGAGTACTTTAATTGCCGAGGAATCGTAGTCACTTGTTGCTTGCTCTGCCATGATGGTAAGTCTCTGTTTTTAATATAAAAAATTTGACTAGCATTATACCAATTTTTTGTTTAAAAAGCGATACTTTGCCCGTTATTTGTCTTCGCTTTCTTTGGCAAATTTGGGGGGTGTTGGGGATGATTATTCCTTGTTTTTTTCGTGGATATATCTGTGGATAACTTGTTGGTATTTAGTGAGTAATTATTTTTTCTGGCGAGCTCTGTATTATGGGTTGGTCTAAGCCTATTGAGAACTCACCATGTTTCACGTGAAACTGTGCAATATCTATATTGCTGTTTAATGATTGGAACAGTTTGTTGGGGGCCAGTGCTGTATAAAAGCATTGGTTCTCAAGCTCACAAATAAGTTGAATGATTCTGTCTTGTTTTGAGGAATCGAGTTCTGCTTGTATATCATCGATCAAAAATATTGGGCTTTTTCCGATGCTCTCTTTTTGTAGAATGGATTGTGCTATCTTAAGAGCATAAGCTGATAATTTCATTTGCCCTTGTGATAAATAATCTTGTGCTGGTCTCTTATTTATGAACATTTGGAGGTCCGCTCGATGTGGACCAATCTGTGTATAACCGATCTCTGCGTCTTTAAACTGTCGTTCTTGAAGCAATAAATCCAAGGCTTTATCTGTGTTCCAGCCTGCCTGGTACCTTAGTTCGACCTGTGGATATTCTGTGTTTAATAGTTCCTTGATGAGCCTGATAAAGATTGGATTTAAGTCTGTAATGTAACTTTCTCTCATTTCATGGATGCTCTCACAGAGAGGGATCCATTGATGATCCCAGCAATCCAGTTCATTAAGTTGTCTTAGCTTTAATGCTGCATTGCGTTGCTTCAGTACGTTAGTACATGCTTTCCATGTTGATAAGAAGGATTGTTTCATGTGAAACAATCCCCAATTCAAATATTGCCGACGTTTTTCTGGACCTCCGGTAAAGTATTGATGACATTGAGTATCGATAAATTGCATAGGAAGGTGGTAAGCAATATCCTGAGCTTTTGTGGTTTCGCCGTTCAGTTTTAATATTTGCTCGTGAGATGAAGTTCGCTGAAGGCCGATGTTATGAGTATCATTGTCTGAAGATATGGTGCTATTCAGTATAAAGTGATCATGATCATGGTGAATGAGTCTTTGAGGCTTGGATGTGCGAAAGGATTTAAGGTGGGATAGATAGTAGAGGGCCTCTAGTAAGCTGGATTTTCCTGAGCCATTATCTCCAGAAATGATATTAACAGGTGCTGTTTTAAGCTGAGCTGAAAGGATATTTCTAAAGTGATGAATGGTCATCGCCGTAATACAGGGTTGCGGCATGGATGTCCTCCTCGGATAGCCTAATTACAGTGATAGTTTCTATCTAATAAGGTTAGATCCGCATAGGCATAATGACAAAGACGCTATCGTGCTCACTGCCAACTTCTGTGATCAGCATGCTTTGATCCTGATTTGCAAGTTTGAGTTCAATATCGTCTGTTTCAAGAATATTCAGATTTTCAATAAGATAACTGACATTAAACCCGATTGACATGGGGTCGGCGGTGTAGTTAACGGGAAGCTCTTGTTCAGCAGCTTCGTTTTCTGGGTTGTTGGAAGATACTTTCATGCAATTTTCTTTAATTTCAAGCGTAACACCTCTAAAAGCATCATTGCACATGATGGCTGCACGGGATAGCATGTTCTTTAGCTCTGTCCTATTAAGGGACAAGGACTTATCGTTACCGTAAGGGATAACTCGTTCATACTCAGGGAAACGACCCTCAATCAATTTAGATTTAAAATGAAAGCTGTTAGATGCAACTGAGATGAAATTATGGCAGAGCGTCATTGTGATAGGGGTGTCAGAGCTATCGAGCAGTTTAATTAGCTCGGTGACTGCCTTTCTAGGGATGATGCATTGTAGCTTGTGATCAGTATTAACCGGAATGGATATTACGTTAGTTGCCAAGCGGTGGCCATCTGTGGCAACTGCTCGTATATCATTAGCGCTAAATTCTAATAGCATTCCGTTAAGGTAGTAACGGACATCCTGGTGTGCCATAGCGAAAACGGTGCGTTGCAGTAACGTCTTAAGTTGATTTTGAGGTAAGGTTACGGATATATTGTTGTCTGTCTGGTCCACCGATGGAAAGTCTTCAGCGGGTAAGGTGGCTAATGTGAAGCGACATTTATCACCATAACGCAGTAGAACATTAGACTTTTGTGGTTTGAAAGAGATATCAGCGCTTTGAGGCAGTGATTTGCAGATATCAAACGTTTTTTTACCTGGAACGGTAAATGATACGTCTTCGTCAAGGGGCGTATTCAGTTTAGAATAACCAGTAATTTCAATACCTAGGTCAGTTGCTGTTACTGAGGCGGTGTCACCTTGAGTGCGTACTAATATATTAGAAAGAATAGGGATGGTTTTATTATTTTCAACGACACCCATTACTTGTTGCAGTGCGGTCTGTAAAGCGTCTTGTTTGATAGCAATGCTCATGATTTTCTCCTCATTAACCGGACAAGATCCTTAGAAAGTTTTGATGGTCTTCTTGGATATCCAGATTACTTTCAATCAGTTCCTGTATTTTACGACAGGCATGTAAGACAGTTGTATGGTCACGACCGCCAAATGCATCGCCTATCTCAGGTAAGCTGTGGCTGGTTAGGTTTTTTGATAAAGCCATGGCCATCTGACGTGGTCGAGCAATTGAGCGACTTCGTTTTTTAGACAGTAGGTCACTGACTTTAACTTTATAGTAATCAGCAACCGTCTTTTGGATGTTATCAATAGTAACTAGCTTGGCCTGTAGAGAAAGAAGGTCTTTTAGGGCTTCTCGAGCAAGCTGTATGGTGATTGGGCTACCTGTAAATTGTGCATTTGCGACCACACGTTTAAGTGCGCCTTCTAGCTCACGAACATTAGACTGAATATGCTTGGCAATAAAGAATGCTACATCGTTGGGTAGGTCTGCTTTAAATTGCTCGGCTTTTGTCATAAGGATAGCGACACGTGTTTCTAGTTCCGGGGGCTCAATAGCAATGGTTAGGCCCCAACCAAATCGAGATTGTAGTCGCTCTTCGAGACCATGAATTTCTTTTGGATAGCGGTCACATGTCAGGACGATTTGTTGGTGGTCGTCTAGTAACGCATTGAATGTATGAAAGAATTCTTCTTGAGAGCGCTCTTTTCCCGCAAAAAACTGAATATCATCAATGAGTAGACAGTTAACCGTTCTATAATATTTTTTAAACTCATTCATAGCGTTGCGCTGCAGCGCTTTAATCATATCGGCAACGAATTTCTCAGAGTGGAGGTAGAGTATTTTAGCACTTGGATTTTGCGATAAAATATAATGGCCCATTGCATGAGCAAGGTGAGTTTTACCAAGCCCCACTCCACCATAGATAAATAGTGGATTGTAAGCCTGGCCAGGGTTTTCAGCGACTTGTTGAGCAGCGGCCCGTGCTAGTTGGTTCGATTTACCCTCAACAAAATTATCAAATAGAAAGGTTGGGTTAAGGTGGCTGGTGTGAGCTGTTGAAGATGGTTGGGATGATGATGGCTGAGCTCGTGTGTGTGATTGGGGCTTGTGAACTTGGTGAGTGGTTGGTCTTGAAGATTGAGTGGATCCAATTTGTAATTTAATGGAAGGTGTTTGGATTTCTCGTTCTTGGCAGATGGTATTGAGAGCATCATGGATGGCAGATAAGAAGTTTTCTTCAACCCAGCTGACAACAAATTGGTTAGGGGCGAAAAGGATCAAGGATTGATCATTGATATCCGCTTGTAATGGTTTTATCCACTTGTTAAATGTATTGGGGCCATCTACTTTTTGTTGCAAGGTTTCTAAACAAGCATTCCAAAGTGATGCAACATCCGGCGCTGCTACTGACATATCCATCCCTGAAAAATTATCAAAGTCATTCTATACCTATGTTCTGTTGTTATCTATAAAAAAATGTTGCCGTTATAGAGCAGGGATATTCGCAGCGATAACCTGTCATCTATTAGGTATTCGACTTGTCACTTTATGATCATATAATTGATTCATTAATGATGAGTGCGAAGGATCGAGATTGTACTTAAGAATGATCGACTGGTCTAGCGCTAAATGATAAAAGTACTAGCTGAGTAGTGCTTCTAAAATGGCCATGCGCATTGGGATGCTGTTTTTTGCCTGTTGTAATATAACCGATTGATTACTATCTGCAACAGATGATTCAATTTCAAAGCCGCGATTGATTGGGCCAGGGTGCATGACAATGGCATGAGGTTTTGCCCAGGTTAGTTTTTGTGTAGTGAGGCCATAATGTTTGAAATATGTCGCTTGATCAATGGGTGTGCTGGATGAGTCGATACGTTCTTGTTGGACGCGAAGGCAGACAATCACATCAACATCTTGTAATCCCTGTTCTATGTCCATAGGCGCGATGCCTTCTGGTGGTTCCGTATGGTCGGTTTGCAGGGGGGGTGGTGTAATAAAACGAATGTCCGTTGTTCCCATTAGCTGTAAGCCAGCGGTTAAAGAACGAGCTACTCGCGAGCGATGTGTGTCACCTAGTATTGCAACAGAGAGCGGTTCGAAGTGTGTAAATTGAGACTGGATAGTCATCAGGTCAATTAAGCATTGGGATGGGTGTTGGTACGTGCCATCACCAGCGTTTAAGACTTTTGCATTTGTTAAGAGTTCGGAGGCAATGAACTCTGGCGTGTGATTAATGGAGTGACGAATGATGAATAGAGAAGAGCCCATCATCTCTAAATTGTGGATTGTGTCTAATAATGATTCACCTTTAAGGGTGGATAGGCTGGAAATGTTGGGGGTGATGAATGGAATATGAAGACGTTGCGCGGCAATTTCAAATGAATACTGTGTTCGTGTGCTCGGCTCAAAAAATAAGTTTGTAATAATGGGTGGGTTAGTTTGGCTGGGTGTATGAGGTGTCTTGATCATCGATAGCTCATTCGCTCTATCGATGAGTAATTGAATGCTATTTTTAGTCAGGCTATTGATGGTCAGTAAGTGGTTAAGTGATAGGCGTGTTTTTTTTTTAAGCATGCTTTCTCTCATTATCAGACATGGCGTATGAGTTGAGTTATTGTGCGGAGTGATGGGTGTAGAGTCAAGGTGGTGAATTAGTTATTATCATCGTTAAACCATGCCTCAAGAATAATGGCTGCTGCGTGGCTATCTATAGAGGCTTTTTTGTTAGTTTTGAAGGCTTCGCTACTTTTAGCGATTTTTGTGGAGTAACGTTCATCGACTAGACTTATTGGTAGTTTAAATTTAGCGTGTAAGCGACGAGAAAACTTTTTAGCTGCTTTTGTTATTTCTTGATCGGTGCCGTCAACATGATAAGGAAGACCTACAACAAGGTGCGTGACTTGCCACTGATCAATGAGCTGTTGAATGGTTTCCCAATTTGGAATGCCATCAGTAGCATTTAAGACCGTTAGAGGACGAGCATTACGAATCTGGGTGTTGCCAATCGCAATACCAATGCGCCGCATACCAAAATCAAATCCAAGAACTGTTTGATAGAGTGACGGGTTAGGCATGGCCACAAGCCTTAGTGAGTTGGTGTGAATGAATACCTAGTAATTCTATGGCTTTAGTATGGCGTTGGTTAATTGGTGTATTAAATACAATCGTTTGATTGTAAGGAGCTATGAGCCAGTCATTAGCTGAGATTTCTTGTTCTAGTTGACCCGCACTCCATGATGCATAGCCCAGTGATATGAGTATATTCTCTTGCTGTTTAATATCTGATAGCTGTTGAAATGCTTGTTTATGCACGTTGACATGAATGGGGCCACGACGATGGTGTGATGCAGTCAATGAAGGGGAAAGTAGGTAGGCCTGTTGTTGTTTAAGAGGGCCTCCAAGCTGTAGTGGTGGTAGTAAATTTATATTATCAGGTAGTGGGATATTAAGCTGAGTTAGCAGCGTTGATGAGGGTGTGGGGAGTAATTTGTTGAGAATAAAACCTTGTGAGCCAGTAGTTGAGTGACTGAATACATAGACAACACTGTTGCTAAATAAGCGGTCTTGTAGAGATGGAGTAGCAACAAGTAGCTGGTGACGGAGTTTGTGGATGTTCATAGTATTTGAGATAGTTATAAGTCAGTGTGTTAGTTCAGATGGTATCTAATTTTCCTAGGTAGCGATAGTGTGATTAAAGTATATCGAGAGATGGTAGGCAGATCGCTGTTTATCTGCGATAATCTTTCGGCTTAATTATTTTGACTAAGGAGAGATCATGACGGTTGACACTATTAACTCGAGAGCAACACACCATGTTGATGTTTCAGCACAAGCTTTATTGGCGAGTGCGTTAGCTCGTAAAGAGGGTGTTCAGGCACAGACAGGAGCTTTAGTCGTAGAAACAGGTTCTCGTACAGGACGCTCTCCAAAAGATCGCTTTATTGTTCATGATGATTTAACTGCTCAAACAGTTGATTGGGGTACTGTGAATCAGCCGATAGATTCTGCTGTTTTTGAAGCATTATGGGGTAAGGTCGAGAAGTATTTAAAGACTCGAGAAGAGCTATTTATTTCACATTTACAGGTAGGTGCTGATGCCAATCAAGGCCTTCCAGTCAAAGTTGTCACAGAGCTTGCTTGGCATAACTTATTTGCTCAGCACTTATTCATTAATCCAAGCGCCGAGCAGGTGTCCAATAATCCTGGTTGGGAAATTCATAGTGCGCCTGGTTTTTTTGCTGACCCTGAGGTTGACGGAACGGCAAGTGACGGTGCTGTTATTTTAAATTTTTCCACCAGGCAGATTTTAATTTGTGGTATTCGTTATGCGGGCGAGATGAAAAAAGCCATGTTTACCGCCATGAACTTCTTAATGCCAGAAGCAGATATTCTGCCAATGCATTGTGCAGCGAATGTGTCAGAAGATGATGTTGTGACATTATTTTTTGGACTGTCTGGAACAGGTAAAACAACATTATCCGCAGAGGCGGGTTGTTTGCTGATCGGTGATGATGAGCATGGTTGGACGACAGATAGTGTATTTAACTTTGAAGGTGGTTGTTATGCTAAATGTATTGCTTTGTCAGAAGAGCAAGAACCAGAAATATGGACGGCAGTTAATCAAACTGGTGCTGTCTTGGAAAATGTGCATCTAGATGCTAACGGAAAGCCGGATTTTGATGATGATCGGTTTACACAAAACACTAGGGGTGCTTATGCGCGATCATTTTTACCTCGATCTGTCGACAAGAATCGAAGTCGAGCGCCTAGCGTAGTGTTATTTTTAGCTTGTGACTGTTATGGTGTTTTGCCACCGATTGCATCCCTAACTAAAGAGCAAGCTGCCTATTACTTTCTGAGTGGCTATACTGCATTGATGGGGAGTACCGAGGTGGGTAGTTCAGCCGCGATTAAACCGACATTTAGCACGTGTTTTGGTGCTCCATTTTTTCCAAGACCCGCTCAAGTCTATGCTGATTTATTAATGCGTCGAGTGGATGCTACTGATGCACAGGTCTATTTGATTAATACCGGGTGGACTGGAGGCGCTTTTGGTCAAGGAGGTAACCGATTTTCTATTGCAACAACACGACAAATGGTGCGTGCGGCGAGATCGGGTGAGGTTTTACATGCTGGTCAGCAAATTATGCCAGGGTTTGGTTTTAGAGTACCTTTGCATCTATCGGGCGTAGATACATCGCTCTTAAACCCGATAGAGTCATGGAATGATTCGGTGGCTTATAAGACACAGGCAAATGTATTAATACAAAAATTTCAAGATAACTTCCGACGGTTTTCTGTTTCTGAAGCAGTTGCCCACGCTGGGCCTGAGGTGTTTTGAAAAAAATAGATTCGTTTATTCAGAGCAATATCGCCACTGTAAAAGCTCGTATTGCGCAGGCTTTACAGCAGTCTGGACGCGAGCAAGATTCTGTAGCAATAGTAGCCGTCACAAAGCGTCACTCTGTGCATGTGATCCAGGCTGTTGTTGAGGCCGGTATTGTTGATATTGGTGAAAGTTACGTACAAGAAGCACTGCAAAAACAAGCTGAATATAACGATCCTCGAATAAGGTGGCACTTCATTGGCCAGGTTCAGTCGAATAAATGCCAGTTAATCGCAGAGCATTTTTCTTGGGTGCATTCTGTTTCTAGTGTTAAAGTTGCTATGGCATTAAGTCGAGCAAGGTCTGCACGACAAGACCCCTTAAATATTTGTGTTCAGATTAATCTAATGAACGAGCCTCAAAAATCAGGTATTACACAAGAGGGTTTGGAGGAGTTATTGCACTGTGTTATGTCTCAGCCGACATTGCATTTAAGAGGATTGATGTGTATACCTCCGCGATTAATATCCCGTGAGCAGTTATGTGAGTACTTTGAGAGTATGTTGCAATTAAAGGCGATCTATTCTAAGCAAGGTTTAGAGATGGATGTGTTATCAATGGGTATGTCGCAGGACTATGAGTTAGCTGTTCAGTTTGGTAGTACGATAGTAAGAATCGGTGAGGGTATTGTGGGTAGGCGTAACTAAATAATAATTATTACAGAGCATGAGAAAGGAGAGTGGTATGCAGCCATTGGTGAATGCAATGATTTTTTTGGGAGACTTTGTTGTTTCCACCTATTTATATGTTTTGGTTTTAAGGCTGCTTATGCAGAAATATCGTGTCAGTTGGTACAACCCTTTTGCGCAATTAGTGATCAAGATAACAAACCCCCTTATTAAGCCACTCAGACGATTTATACCAGGATTAGCTGGGTGGGATGGTTCCATTATTCTATTGTTGATAGTTATACAAGCAATATGGGTAGGGGGTTGGCTGGAATTTTCTGGGATGGACAATATATCTTGGTTGGGAGTTTTATTGGTGGCTATTGGCTGGGCGATGCTGAAAGTACTGAATGTTTATTTTATTTTAGTGATAGTGTCCGCGTTAATGAGTTGGTTGCCAGCGCTTCAGCAGCATCCAATTGCAGAGTTGGTGACAGCGATTGTTCAGCCCGGACTGAGGGTGGTTCAAGCGCGTCTGCCTGCTGTAGCAGGGTTTGATTTTTCTCCTGTTGTGATATTGCTTGCGGTACAGTTGATTAAAATATTAGCAGTTAATCCAATGCTTGCATGGGCAGCATCTTTGCATGGATAGAGGATATTTGAGCTAGTCATGACGTGGGCTTTGCATTAGTATTGGCGAATACAATTAACACGGTGAGGAGTGATAATGAGTGATGCAGTACAGAATATAACGGATGCTTCTTTTGATGAGATAGTTATCGGAGCAAGCAAGCCAGTATTGGTTGATTTTTGGGCGCCATGGTGTGGCCCATGTAAGATGATTGCACCTATTCTGGATGAATTGGCGGGTGATTATACTGATCGACTTGCTGTCGTTAAAATGAATGTGGATGAACAACCAGACACGGCAGCTAAATACAATGTTCGAGGGATTCCAACTCTACTTATATTTAAGAATGGAGAGTTAGTGTCAACGCATGTGGGTTTAATCAGTAAAACTGATTTAGTAGCATTTATTGATAAACAGTTGTGATGTTTTTCTCCGAAGGGGGCTACAACGCTCCCTTCAATAGCGAGTGTTGCTGGGTTGTATTGATTTTTACGAGGTAACCCGATATTATGCTTGCGTAGTCTATTCATTGGCATGTTCTGCCGAATTTATAGTAACCCATACTGTCAAAAAGAATTCCTAAGCGCAGTCGCGCGTTAAAATCAAAGGTCATTATGAATCTAACTGAATTAAAAGAAAAAAAACCAACAGATATTTTGGATATCGCAAAAGGGTTTGGTCTAGATAACTCTGCCAATAAGCGTATTCAAGATGTTATTTTTGATATTTTAAAGGCACAAGCTAAGAAAGGAGAAGCTATCTTTGGTGGCGGCGTCTTGGAAATCTTGCCAGATGGGTTTGGGTTTTTACGTTCAGCCAGTTGTTCATACTTAGCTGGACCAGATGACATATACGTTTCTCCTAGTCAAATCCGACGTTTTTTCCTACGTAAAGGTGATACCCTGTTTGGTAAAATACGTCCACCTAAGCAAGGTGAGCGTTATTTTGCGTTACTTGAACTAGAGTCCATTAATGGCGAGGTTCCTGCGAAATCTAAGAATAAAATTCCTTTTGAAAACTTAACGCCGATTCATCCAAACCAGCGTCTTACTATGCAGATCGGTAATGGTAGTACTGAAGATGTTACTGCACGAGTGATTGATTTGGCTGCACCAATAGGTAAGGGGCAGCGTGGAATTATCGTTTCTCCTCCGAAAGCCGGTAAAACGATGATGTTGACGAATATCGCTCACTGTATTGAAACCAATCATCCAGAGTGTGAACTGATTGTATTACTAATTGATGAACGCCCAGAAGAAGTGACAGAGATGCGTCGTTCAGTGAAAGGTGAAGTGCTCGCTTCAACCTTTGATGAGCCTGCGGCTCGACATGTTCAAGTGGCAGAAATGGCCATCGAAAAAGCACGTCGTATGGTTGAACATAAAAAAGACGTTATTATTCTGTTGGACTCAATTACACGATTGGCGCGTGCATACAATACGGTCAGCCCTGCTTCTGGTAAAGTGCTAACGGGTGGTGTGGATGCTAATGCACTTCAACGTCCTAAACGTTTTTTTGGAGCAGCTAGAAATATAGAAGAAGGCGGTAGTTTAACCATCATCTCAACTGCTTTGGTTGAGACAGGCTCTAAAATGGATGATGTTATTTTTGAAGAGTTCAAAGGAACAGGTAATATGGAGCTACACCTTGATCGCCGAATTGCTGAGCGCCGAGTATTTCCTGCGATTAATATTAATCGTTCTGGTACTCGACGAGAAGAATTGATTACAAAAGCCGATGAGCTGAAAAAGATGTGGATTCTTCGAAAAATATTACACCCTATGGATGAGCTTGAAGCTACGGTATTTTTGATTGATAAAATGAAGTTAACTAAGAAAAATGATGAGTTTTTCGATGCTATGAAAGGCAGTTAAGCAGAAGATTTTTTATTGTAGGTTGAATTAAGAGTAGGTTGTCAGTTGTGCTAGAAAAAATACTGGTTTCGAATCAAGATAAAGCATCAAGAACTATGTTGCGTTACCTTTTGGAGATAGAAGGTTATGCTGTAGAGGAGTCTTCTCTTTTGGACGATACCTGCGCTATGATGCAACGCACAGCTTTCGACTTGGTGTTATTAGATGCTGCTTGGGATCATAGCATGATGGAGCAGTTGTTGGGGCGCATCTCGCAAGGAGAATTTGGTGATACTTTACATTTGATTTTGGTATTACCCGAACAGCTACCTTTAGAAACACGAGCATACTATCAACAAGTTGCTATTAGTCATCAGATTCAACGTCCATTTTCTCCCAGGGATTTGGTTGCAATGATTCGCCGATGCACACACCATGGTCGTTCTAATCTTGAGCAAGATTTAAGTGCGCTATATGTTCGCTTTAATGAGCATCAATTAACAGTCACCATTGACGAAAAAAGCATTCGTTTTGCAAAGATTGAATTCGACCTGTTTCGTTATTTCTTCATGCATCCCAATAATATTTTTTCTCGAAAAGATTTATTAAATGCTATATGGGGTAAAGACTCAGAGATTGAAGAACGAACTGTTGATGTTCATATTCGTAGGTTACGCCGCGGACTTAAACCTTTTCAGTTGGATAAGCAGATCCAAACAGTGCATGGTGCCGGTTATCGATTTGCAGAAGCTGTGGTGATGGCAGGATAAAAGTAAGCTTGTATAGTAGCTAGGTTTTTACTGAGTGTGACGCATAGTATATAAGATATCAACCAGCCCTATAAAATGATTTTGTAGTGAATAAAACAGTTCGCTGTCCCACTGTTCTACATAGTTTTTATCTGCAATACGTGAATAAGACTGTCGACCTATCGTAATGGTATAGTCAAGAGAGATAGACTTTTGAGACAGTCTTTCAGGGAATAAGCCACAGAGCAACAAACATTGATCTCCGATATTTCGAAGTTCATGAGATTGTTTACTTCCAGATAAATTTAATGCTTCCATATAAGATAGCGCGATTATTGAGGTGGGAAGTGTAAGTTCGCTGGTATAGTGTTGTAGCGTGAGTGAAAGATAATTTTTAAGCTCATGTTGTAATTGATAGCCCGTCAATTTTTCTGCATTGACAATTAACTGGAGCCATTGAGATTCTGAGGTTTCTTCAAATTCATTTAAGCCCATCACCTTCCTCCACTATTTGGAATGTATGCTTATTATAGCAAAAATAGGCAACGTTAGGTGTAGGGAAGAGCTATCTCATTGTATTGTTAGAGAATCTTTTAAGTAGTCTATTGCTTGTTGTTGGTTTCCGGTTAGCTCAGAGAGCTCTGAAAGTGCTAAGAGTGTTTGAGATGTAGGTTGTATGCTGTTTGCTTGTATTAGGTACTCTTGAGCTTTCCCCAAGATTTTTTCACGCAGGCATAGTCTTCCTAAGCAGAGTAATAGGTCAGGGTTATTATTATGATTTTTAAGCCATTTTTCTGCTGTTAGTAGGCGTTCAGCTGTTTCTGAAGACGGTGTTTGTCCGTAGATGGTAATCAGCTCATGATCCCAGTGTTTTGATAGGGTTTTTTCAATGAGTGATAGGGCTTCTTCGGCCTCTGAATGCTTGATAAGCATGAGTGTATAAGCGCGAATAATGCGAGGAATTTTTTGATATGCCGATGGGATTGATTTCCAGCGCAAGGTTAATGGTTCACTGCTATTATCAGTTAATAAGTGGTAATAATAGTTTTCATACACAGCAGATAGCGATTTTTTATCTAATGAAGCAAACTTTTCAATTTTGGGTAGTAGCTTTTTGAGTCGGTCCCATTGTTCTAAATGTTGAAGCACGAAGAGTAACTTTTGGAGTACTGCAGGGTGTTTGGGAGCTTCTTGTAATAGGTGGTCAAGTGTATTAAGTGCATCATGCCAGTGTTGATCGCCAATTTGTAAATGTGCTTTTAAGAGGAGAGCAGGGATTTTGTAGTCATCGGATAGTTGCATAATGACTTTCAGATGATCATCACGTTGCTGAATATTTTTATCGTGGTGTGAAGCAATGGTTGAAAAGTAGGCGTTGACCAAAGGATTTGGACTGTTTTTCATAGACTGGTTGAATGCGTTTGTCGCAGCTGCCCAGTTTTCATTAAGGATATAACAGAGACCTTGATCAATGTGCCCTAAAGCTTTTTTATGTTTTCTTGTCGATGACCAATATCCGAAGTTACTTCTTAATAAAGACAAGCGATGGATGAGTTTTAGTACATAGTAGATGATTAAAAAGAGTAATAGCAGTGTCAGTACAGCAACCCATAGGCTCATGGATACGCTCCATTGGTTATAGTAAACCAAAACATACCCAGGGTCTTTTTGAATGATGTAGCCAATTCCAATAGCAACTAATAAAAGAATAAAGCCAAATAGTAATTTTTTCATAGTGTTTATACCTCGACACTAGGGAGGGGGTTATCAGGTGTATTTTTCTTCGGTGTTGTGGGTTTTGGTGCTGCCTTCTTTGAGTCGGTAGCTGGTTGTTTAGGAGAGGATTGCTTGGTGCTTTGGTGTGGGCTTGATAGTGTAGTTAGTAAAGTTTCTATTTGAGATATAATTTTTGCTCTAGGAAAGCCGAAAGTAATTGCTTGTAGTGATTGAATCTGTTGCGCAATGGCTTCTTGTTGGTGTTGATTCATTACCACACTTTGAAGTTGTTGTTGGATAATTTTTAGATTGTTTTGGTAGAATGCATAATCATTATTGAGTAAAGCCCACTCTAGTTCAGATATTTTTAGTAAGAGGTATTGCTGCAGCTGATGACCTTGATTGCTGTTTTTAATAGGTGAGACAGGGGTGCTGTGATAGTGCACAGTAAATAATTGTTTAACAACATCTTTAGACATATCCCAATAGGATGAGTTGGTTTGGGTTGTAGGTGCCGTGAATGTATTTTGATTTTCTGGGATAAAGGAGATTTTGCTGATCATCTCTCGTAGTGACTGTATCATGCTGATGGTCTTATTAACGTTTATCGCTTTAGACCCTTTGAGTTGATGTATAATATTTTTAATCGCTGTATTAGCGTCATCATAAAATGATGAAGGGAGTTGAGAGAGTGCTTTTTGTGCAGTTGTAAGCCGCTGGATACTGGTTGTTGTATTTAGTTGTGTAGTGAGTAGTAGTTGTGTGAGCTGCAACTGTCGTTGGGCTTGTTCAACCCATTTTCGATCACTGTGTTCAAATTGATGAGTGATTCTCTGGTTTAATAAGTCAATTTGTTTGTCCTGTTGTTGTGATTGGTGCATGAGATGCTCAACAACTGTCTGATTGGCTGAGAAGGTGTCTTGCATTGACTTAGTGTGTTGTTGTAGTTGTGTTTGTAGCTGGTCTAGATTCTTGAGTGAGTACTCTGTCATGATGATTGCCACAATGGCTATTATAAAGGTGGCGATAGCAACGATTAAGCTGATCTTTGTGGAGAAAATATATTTATTGTATGGATTGACAATTTTTTTAGGCTGATTCATTGGGGCTCCTGCACTTTTTGGCTAGTGTAACATGAATAGAAGGCTTGTCTAACGACAGGTCGTGGCGTGATGTAATAGGCAATCAATAAGGCTATTTATGTCAGCTTGACCAGCAATCCATGGAGTAGACGTAAATCCTAACTTTTTCGCTTGCTGAGCTTGTTCTGGAGTAATTAAAAGTAGTTGTTGTTGCTTGACCCATTCTTGACCTAGTAATGGGAATTGTTCTGGTAATTGATCAAGAGAGGCTTGACTAGTAACGATAATTGCGTTGATGGTGGTTTTTTTAATGGTTTCTTCAACGATTCGTGAGGCTGGTTTGGCAGGTGTTCGACGGTAGCTTTGAATGCATTCGACGTTTGCCCCACGTTGTTCAAGAGTATGTTGGAGCTGCGGGCGTGAATGGTATCCGCAACTGATAATAATGCGTTTCTGATGAATTTGTTGTAGTTCTGGTAAATCAAGGATGCCTTGGCTGCTGTAGTGGTTCGGTATGGTGTCAGCTTTAATACCATAGGTGCTTAGAGCATGAGCAGTACCTGGTCCTATAGCAATAATGTGTGTTTCTGTTGGCGGTTGGTATTCAGGGATAAGGGAGTGAGCGGCATTCGCGCTGACAAAAATTAAGTGATGAGGAGTATTGAGTTGAGATATTTGCTGGTGCAGGATAGTTTTTTTTTCATGTTGAATGGTAAGGCAGGGAACTTCAATAACAGTAGCCCCTAGTTGACAAAGGTGCAGCGTTAAATCCTCTCTTTGATGGAGAGGCCGTGAATTGATGACCGTGATGTGAGTGAGTGGTTTAGAAATGTACATAATTAAGTATTAATGGGGTGGATGCTGTAAGCTGGTGTTTCATAGGGGTGTGCACGCAATAGTGCATCCCTGGCTGCATCAATACAGTCAGCATGACAGGCGAGTTCAATTTTATACTCCGTCATAGTGGTAAGCTCTCCGCTGTTGCCAATGAAAGGCTCTGCTTGTTGATCTGGGCAAAACTGTCCAGTGCCCTCTGTTTGCCAACAGCACTGATTATAGTTCCCCAATTGACCAGCTCCTGCATCGAAGAGTGCTTGTTTAACCAGTTCTAAGTGTGATTCAGGAACATAACAGTAAATAAAGTACACGGGGACTATCCTTTCTGGTTGTTTTGTCGATGTTTACGGATCAGGTTGAGAGCGCCAAGGTCGATGAGTGTTTTTGAGACAGTTTCAGCTAGCTGGGTAGCCTTGTCTTGTGGTCCTGATTGAGACGTCTCTAAGCGTATGTTGCTGTCGATATCACCTATCATTGCATGGATATGAAGCATGTTATTGTTTAGTGTTGCATGTATTCCAATAGGGGTATGGCAGTCACCATTTAATTGTGTGTTTATAAGTCGCTCTGTATTGACACAGATTGCAGTATCGGAGTGGTGTAATGATGAGAGATAAAACTGAGTTTGAGGGTCATCTGCTCTGCACTCCATACCAAGTGCCCCTTGTCCAATGGCAGGTACAAAAGACTCAAGTGGCATTGGAATGATGTGGGGTTGTGTGATTCCAAGGCGAAGTAACCCGGCATGAGCAAGAATAATGGCATCGTACTGATTAGTCTGGAGTTGATTCAGGCGAGTATTAATATTGCCTCGACATAGTGTGACTGTGCAGTCGGGTCGAAATGCTTTTATCTGACAGTGTCTCCTTGGGCTGGCAGTGCCAATGATGGCACTGCCAGAGAGTTCGTCCAGTGAGCGAAAACGGGTACTAATTAAAACATCATTAGCAGGAGCTCGTTCACTGATAGCCGAGAGAGTGAGTCCATCACAGGGAAAGACAGACATATCTTTAATGCAGTGTACGGCAAAGTCCGCTTCCCCTTTTAATACGGCATCTTGCAATGTTTTGACAAATAGTGATTTTCCACCAAGGTCTTGCAAAGAACTATTTTGGTGCTGGTCACCTTGAGTCGTCATAGGGACAAGTGTGATTGTCAGTTCTGGATGATTGGTTATGAGCTGTTGCTTAATGGCATTAGCCTGCGCGAGCGCCAGAGGGCTTGCGCGAGTAGCAAGTCTTAAATGTGATTTATTCATCACTCATACCTTCCAGTATGTGATCTTTTTGCTCCCAGCAATCATTGAGCCAGGCTTGAAGTCTGCGTCGGTAGTCGCGATCACTTCGGTAATCCCCTAATAGATCAGGAGTGATTGGAATAACTCGATAGTTAAGTTCAATGGATGAGAGTTTCCCGGATAAAAATCCCCAAATTGAGATATTATCTGGATTATAGTTTAGGGTAAGGTCAATAATACCTTCTAATCGATTGTGCATTTCATTAATTACAGTCGCAATGCCGGCAGATTTGGGTTTGAGTAAGTGTTGATATGGGGATTTCTGACTTAACTGTTTGTTCTGATTAAAGCGAGTGCCTTCTGGAAATAGTATCAGTGATGAGGGGGTTTTCAAAAGTTTGTGACAGGTCTTTTGAGCGGTTTGAATATCTTTGGGTGTTTTGTTTTTAGTGCGTTTACTAGAGCTGCGATCTAAAAAAGGAAAGCCTGCGAGTTGGCAGGCTAGCCCCGCTACTGGAAGTCCCCAGCGTAATTCTTTTTTTAGAAAGAACTTTAACGCCGGGATTTTGAACCTAAAGAAAATACCAGCAATTAGAATGTCTAACCATGAGGTATGGTTAGCTATTACTAGGTACCAGCCATCTTTTTTTAGCTTGGGTTCTTTCGGCAGTGTCCATTGCCAAAGTTTGAAAATTCGGCTGACAGCATAAAAGCTAGCCCAAGCTAGTGAGTAGAGTGACATACAGTGGTGTTGTGCACGCAAACGTAGCGCGGTAAAAGGTATGATATAGGTGATTGCAAAACTGATGAGCATAATGATCGAATATAGGCAGTAAATGAGCAGGAATAGACAGCCTGTTAAGGTTCCAACCAGGTAATGAACAAAAGGGTGTCGTTTCATGGGTGTTGTCCTATAGAGTTAATTTAGTTGGATGATGGGATAGATCCGGGTTTGATCGAATTAAATTCTTGCTCTAGGGTTTTTTTTGGCGCTTTAATCCTGACTAGGAATGAGCATTTGATGGGGTCATTGGAAATGCAGTTATAGTGATTCCCTTGCTTCACTCCCCAGGAATTATCATTAGATGGTTTGGGTTCAAGAGATATCACGTTGTGGGCTAATACAATCGGTAGGGTGATTTGATCATGGCCGGAATCAGGGCCAGAGTAGACACAAAAGATTTGACCAAGGCCAGCCCCTGTCCATTGTGCGCCAAGGAACGATTGAGCTGTTTTTACAAAAGAGGTGTTGAAACTTTTAAAGTCGTTAGGGGCAGACCAGGTCATTGTATCTGAGTTATAAGTGAGTGATTTGGTGTTAGGGCAGTGTAAAATGGCTGCTTTAGCGGAACCGTCGGCAGTCGTTATGGTTGTTATGTCCGGATTGTCGTTGTCAATCAGTGTTTCCCCGAGTGTTAAGAGTGGTAGCAGGAGAGAGAAGCTAAGAAAGATAGATTTGAGCATACTAAGGTTTCCGTTTATCGGGGGCTGTATTCTATCAATGCGTTTTTAGGATTGCCAATAATATTCAATTCTCTGAGGTTGTGTGTGGTTGATTCTCCCAAGGATTGATCTATCATATGGCTCGTATAAAGCAATAAGGTGGATTTCTGGTGGCAAAGTTACATTTTTATTATTCAGCTATGAATGCAGGGAAGAGCACAACTTTGTTACAGTCGAGTCATAACTATCAAGAAAGAGGGATGGATACATTAATTTATGCTCCTGAACTGGATGATCGTTTTGGTCAAGGTAAGGTGACGTCGCGTTTGGGGATACAGGCTGATGCATTATTGATCACTTCAACGCTGAATATTTTTGAAGATGTGGCTCGGCGTATTGAGTCCAATCCAAATATTCAATGTGTGCTTGTCGATGAGGCTCAATTTTTAACCAAGGAGAATGTGCTTCAGTTGGGTCAAGTTGTGGATTATTGCCAGTTACCTGTTTTAGCGTATGGTATTCGAACAGACTTTCAAGGTGAAGCTTTTCCAGGGAGTCAATACCTGTTGGCCTGGGCAGATGAGCTCATTGAGTTGAAAACCATTTGTCATTGTGGGAGTAAGGCAACAATGATCTTACGTTTGAATGCTGATGGGCAGGTTATTCGCGAAGGTGAGCAGGTGGCTGTTGGGGGCAATGAAAGTTATGTCTCAACTTGTCGTAAACACTTTTATGCGGGTGAGGCAATTTCACTGAATGAAACCGTTGTATCTGCACAAGCGCTGATAAAGTAAGTGAGATTTTTACGGTAATTTAGACTGTTTTTTGTCCATGGCTTCCCGTATAATCGCCGCGTTTCTAACAGTTAGAGGAGTGGTTATGAGCGATCAACGGTCTTTTTGGGCAATCATTCAGCCTTGGTTGGTGGTTTCTGCAGCTGCCTTTTTCTTTTTCTTTGTTTTTATTCAAGTCAACATGCTGAACTCATTAAGTGATACGATTTATCAGTATTTTCAAACGGATGTGCAGGGGTTTTCGCGAATAGCGGTGAGTTACTTTTATGGTAATGTGTTGTTGTTATTCCCTGCTGGCGTGATATTAGATCATTTTTCAACACGACGTGTTTTGTTGCTGTCAATGTTTTTATTAGTTATTGCAACGGTTTTGTTTGGGTTTTCCGAGACAGTGACTCAGGCAGCGCTGGCTCGATTTGTCTGTGGTTTAACCGGAGCATTTTGTTTGTTAGGTGTTGTTCGTGTTGCTTCTCGCTGGTTTCCTCCAACGAAAATGGCGTTTGTGGTTGGGTTGGCAATCACTTTTGCTATGATTGGTGGGATGGTTGCGCAAACACCTGTGTCAGAATTAGTGGAGCATTTTGGTTTTGTCAAAACCATTATGATTGATGCGGCGGTTGGTGCGGTGTTCTTTGTTTTTATGTTCTGTTTTTTAAAGGATTATCCAAAAGGCGAGCAACCCTCTTCTTTTGCTGAGCGATTTAGTTTGAGTGCTTTTTTTCGAGTGTTGTTCACAGTAATGAAAAACCCACAGAACTGGTTTGCAGGATTGTATGCTTCTCTCATTAATTTGCCAGTATTCCTTTTGGGGGCATCATCAGCAGATATGTATCTGCAAGAAGTGTCACATTTGAGTTTGCGTAGTGCATCTTTGGTTAGTGAGGGTTTGTTTATAGGCTTGATTATTGGTTGTCCGTTATTTGGCTGGTGGTCTGATAAAATTCAAAAGCGTAAGTTTCCTATGGTGGTAGGTGCTGTGCTGTCATTGATTGTTATTGTAGTGATGATGAATGCGCCGGAAGCTAGTTTTGTGGCACAGTTGATTTTATTCTTCCTATTGGGATTCTTCATTAGCTCACAAACTATTGCGTACCCGTTAGTTGCAGAGAGTAACTCTGAGCAGTTAACGGGCTCGGCAAATGCAGTGGCCTCATTTTTAATCATGTCTGGTGGTTTTTTAATTCCTATGTTCACTTATTTATTGAATCGACATTGGTCTCATAAGATGGTTGATGGGGTGCCTTGGTATAGTTTGTCGGATTTTCATCATGCTTTTATGATGATGCCTATTGCCTTTTTGTTGTCTTTATTGGTGACGTGTTTCTTAAAAGAAACGCATTGCCGCAGCTTTTCCGATAGGTCGAGCCATAATGCATAGCGATTAAGTTAAGTCATTGATATGAGAGAAAGAAGCGGCATGATGCGTCACTCATTGCTTTTAAAGGCAGCGATTGTTACTTTGCCGCTGATTTTGATTGGTTGGTATTCTGTTGTTTCTTTAAGGGCTCCTGTTAATCAAGATGATCTATGTTTGATGTTTAAGGAGCACCCTTCATGGTATTGGTCTGCTCAAAAAGCTCAAGAACATTGGGGTGTTCCGATTAGTGTTCAGATGGCAATTATTCATCGAGAGTCACATTTTAGAGCAGATGTTAAGCCACGTCCTCAGCGTTTATTGGGCTTTATTCCTTGGATGCGCCCAACGTCTGCAGAAGGTTATGCTCAAGTTGTTGATGGTACTTGGCAAGATTATTTAAAGAGTACCCATCAACGCAGTGCCCGTCGCAGTAGTTTTTCTAATGCGGTGGATTTTGTTGGTTGGTACGTTGATCAGCTGTATCGACAATTGGGGATCCCTAAAACTGATGCGGCTTCCTTATATATGGCTTATTATTTGGGGCCTGGTGGCTATCGCTCGGGTCGTTACCTGAATAATGCTTGGTTACAGGGTGTGGCTCATAAGGTTGGTGAGCAGCAGGCTGTTTACCATCGGGCATTGGTACGTTGCGCATCTTCATTGCCCAAGCAGCCTTGGTGGCATGTCTGGTAGCCATGATATTATCTTGTTTTTCATGAAAAAGGCGTGCTAGAATCGCTGTTCTTTTTTTTATCATATTTAGAGGTGAGGTGTGGCTCAGCAAGTTTCTATATGGGATGTCATCGTAGTTGGGGGTGGCCATGCTGGTACTGAGGCGGCACTCGTTGCGGCTCGAATGGGGGCGCGTACTTTACTCTTAACTCATAATATTGAAACTTTAGGGCAGATGTCCTGCAATCCGGCGATTGGGGGTATTGGTAAGAGTCATTTGGTAAAAGAAATTGATGCAATGGGTGGTGTGATGGCTCGCGCTGCTGATCATGCAGGTATTCAGTTTCGTGTCTTAAATGCTCGCAAGGGGGCTGCTGTTCGAGCAACTCGTGCTCAAGCTGATCGTGCACTGTATAAAGCCTATGTGCGTAAAGCATTAGAGCAACAGCCAAATTTACAATTATTTCAACAAGCCGTTGATGATTTGATCATTGAGCAGGGGCAGGTGTGTGGTGTTGTCACACAAGTGGGCTTGTCCTTTAAAGCAAAAACGGTTGTATTAACTGTCGGTACGTTTCTTGCTGGTCAGATTCATGTTGGGCAAAAACAGCAGTCTGGTGGTCGAATGGGTGACGCGCCCTCTGTGGCCTTGGCTGAGCGATTAAGGCAATTGCCTTTTCGCGTTGCGCGATTAAAAACAGGAACACCTCCTCGAATTGATAGTCGAACGATTGACTTTTCTCAGTTGCAAGAACAGCCAGGTGATTTGCCTTTGCCAGTGATGTCTTATTGGGGTGATGTCGCTGATCATCCTAGGCAGGTGTCTTGTTATATTACACATACGAATGAGTCGACTCATGATGTGATTCGTCAGTCATTGCATCAATCAGCGATGTATTCTGGAAAGATTGAGGGTGTGGGTCCGCGGTATTGCCCATCGATTGAAGATAAAGTGGTCCGATTCGCAGAGCGCTCGGCTCATCAGATTTTTTTAGAGCCTGAGGGTTTGGAAACTTATGAAGTGTACCCTAATGGTATTTCCACGAGCCTACCTTTTTCAGCTCAGCAGGCTATGTTGCGAACTATCGTTGGATTAGAGCAGTGTCATATTACACGGCCAGGCTATGCGATTGAGTATGACTTCTTTGATCCGCGTGATTTAAAGCATACATTGGAGACTCAGTGTATTTCAGGGCTCTTTTTTGCCGGTCAAATTAATGGAACAACGGGTTATGAGGAGGCGGCAGCGCAAGGATTATTGGCAGGGATTAATGCTGTTTTGCAAGTCCGAGGTGATGATGCATGGTATCCGCGACGAGATGAGGCTTATTTGGGGGTGTTGGTTGATGATTTGGTAACTCAAGGCACTCAAGAGCCATATCGAATGTTTACTTCTCGTGCGGAGTGCCGATTACTGTTGCGAGAAGATAATGCAGACAGCCGTTTATCACCTATAGCATTCAAGCTGGGGTGCTTGCCTTCAGATAAGTGGGAGCAGTACTGTCAAAAGGCTTTGGCGGTTAAAGCGACCTTGTCACATTTAGAGAATACCTGGGTGCAGTCGGGGTCATTGAGCGCAGAACAATTTAAGCAACGCTTTGGTTTGTCGTTAGACCGTGAATACAATGGTTTAGATTTGTTAAGGCGGCCGGAGGTGTCGATTCAAGCATTGTATGAGTTAGAGGTATTTAAAGATAATGTCGCTGCGAGTAGTGTTGCTCAGCAAGTTGAGATACAGGTGAAATATGCAGGCTATATTAAGCGTCAACAGGCAGATATTGATCGTATGCGACAGATGGAGTCTACGGTCATACCGGTTGACTTTAGTTACGATATTGTTACGGGTTTGTCGACTGAGGTTCGTCAGGCGCTTGAGCGTGTTCGTCCTGATACGATTGGTCAAGCGTCTCGTATTCCTGGGGTAACACCCGCTGCTGTATCTTTATTGTTAGTTTTCTTAAAGAAGCATGCTCGACCGCAGGTTGCAGAGAGTCATTAGTCCGTCATGGTTGTAAGGGCTTTAGTTTGTGTGATTCTTCTTGCATGGCTTGTAAGGCCAGGTCTGTTGCAGAACCGGGGCGGTTGATTTCGTCGATTAGCAGATCTTGAGTAGTTCTCGATTCTACAAATAGCTGTAATGTAAGTCTGCGTTTGGGGCCTGGCTGGTAAAAGCGTTGAAAATCCTTCAAAAAGTGTTGTTGTTCTTCAGGGTTTAGCGTCAATAGTTCTTTTGTATTTTTCATTATTTCATCGATGTTTTCTATGTTACTAAGCAGTGTTTGAATGCTTTCTATTTGGCTGTTGTTGTATTGCAGTAAAGCCGCAAAGGCGATGATTTGTTGTTTTGCCCGCAATAAATCAGTTTCCTGTTGAGTGTTTGTTGAGAGAGGCATCGCCCGTTCTTTAAATGATGACCAGTGTGTATAGCTTATGGCGATCTTGTTGAAAGAGGAAGACAGGTCTTTGCAGAGCACGTTGACGTGGCATTGTGCTGCTATTGATTGTGGGTCGTTGCGCGAACCTGTCTGTTTCCTCCCACCTTCGCCACGAAAGTTCGAGGTGGGGTAGGTTGCAGGCTGAACGTATCCCGCTCTGACAATTTGCCAGGCTCCCCTAGGTATACGTTTAGTCTGCAACCCCCCTTAAATGGCGCTTGACTAAAGCCGACGCAGCGCTGAGTGAGGGATTTATCTCCGTCACTAGAAGTGCTTTCGGATAGTGTGGCTTTAGTGTTAAAGCGCGGCGATGAAGTTTGGCAGTGTGTATGCGCTGCTTTGGTTTGTATGGCCGCTACAGCAAGATGAGAGGGGCCGTTGTGTGTTGTTCCTTCAACCGACAAGTGGGAACTAACGGTATGAGATCTCATTGCTGGCATGTGCACTCCATTGCTTAACTTCACAAATATTGTACAAATAAATCATCGATGATACAAGTATTATTCGACTATATTTTTAATAATCGATGATTTATAGTGTGTTAGGTTGGGTGCAGCTATATAAAGAAGGAGTGGTTGAGTGATGCGTCGAGAGGAGCAATTATCATTAACGGAGCAAGCTGTGCGCTTGTTGCGTGATGATATTGTTTCTGCCAAGTTTTCTCCTGGCCAACGTTTAAATATTGAGACATTGAAGCGGCGCTATGAAATGGGTGGGACTCCTGTTCGTGAAGCATTAAATCAGCTCATTGGGGAATCTTGGGTCGAGGCTGAACCACTCAAGGGGTTCCGTGTGGCTCCTGTTTCATTATTAGGTTGGGGTGAGTTGATGCAGGTGCGGCAATCCATGGAGTTAGGGTTGGTGTGTTCGGCTATGGGTTCTGCGGACGACACTTGGGAGGCTAATTGCGTTGGGGCTTACTATCGATTATTGAAGTATGAGCAGAAAATAGACAGAGATGCTGAAGGTGTATTAGCGGGGTGGTGTGATCGGTATCTGCAATTTATGCAAACACTCTGTCATGTTGGTCATCAGCCGTGGCTGGCTCGTGTATATCAAAATTTTGTGTTACATCGTTTGCGCTATACCTATGCTGTGTATGCGCAGACTCACAATTTATCAGTGGCTGTGTTAGATTGGGCGCGAGATTATGAGGTGGTTATGGATGATCTCCCTGATCGACGGTCTGAGTCAGTATTGAACCAATGGCAGGATATTATTGAGCAGACAAATGTGAAGGTTAATCAAGATTGGGTGGAGTATTGGTAGATGGCGATGTCTGATGAGCAAAGCATTATGCAGCAACAGTTAGCACAAGGTATTATTGAATTAGGGTGTGCCATTTCTTTGGAGCAGCAGCATCAGATGATTGCCTATTTGGTATTGCTGGGTAAATGGAATCGAACGCATAATTTAACAGCGATTCGCGAATCGCATAAAATGGTGACACATCATCTGTTGGATAGTTTGTCGATTATACCTTATTTAAAAGGGGATGCTATCTTGGATGTTGGGACTGGTGGTGGGGTGCCAGGTATGCCATTGGCGATAGCTTGTCCAGAAAAGTCATTCGTTTTAGTGGATAGTCATGGTAAAAAAACACGGTTTTTAAAACATGCTGTACAGGCGCTTGGGCTATCAAATGTAGAGGTATGTCACTCACGTGTTGAGCAGTTATCCCAAATGCACACATTTGATGTTATTATGGCTCGTGCTGTGAGCACCTTATCAAATTTATTGCAGTGGACACAGCCATTATTAAAAGAAGATGGATCCTGGGTACTGATGAAAGGTGCGTATCCAGAAGAAGAGTTGCAATCGGTTGTGTTGCCGTGCCAAACAATACCGATAGAAGTCCCAGGGCTGGATGCTCAGCGACATGTTGTGATGATAAAACCAGCAGGATAAAAACGATGGCTAAAATAATTGCAGTGGCAAATCAAAAAGGAGGCGTTGCTAAAACAACAACCTCTATCAATTTGGCAGCTTCCCTGTCGCTCATGAAGCAGCGTGTGCTGTTAGTTGATTTGGATCCACAAGGAAGTGCCACAGTCGGTAGTGGTGTCAATAAGCAGCAGCTTGATAATACGATTAATGAGGTGTTGTTGGGCGAGTGCAGTGCTCTGGAAGCATCGGTAAAAACCCGCTGGGGTTTTACTTTGTTGCCATCCAATGGTGATTTAACCGTCGCAGAGGTGCGCCTGTTAAAGTCGGATAACCGTGATCAGTCATTGGCTAACGCTTTGCGGGCATTGCATGCGCAATATGATTTTATTTTTATTGATTGCCCACCGTCATTGAACATGCTCACAGTTAATGGGTTGGTTGCAGCAAATAGTGTTTTGGTACCCATTCAGTGTGAATATTATGCGCTAGAGGGGTTGACCAGTTTATTGGCGAGCATTGATCGAATTAAACAAGCGGTTAATCCAGCATTAAAAATTGAAGGATTACTCAGGACTATGTATGACGGCCGTAATCGATTAACGTCAGAAGTATCAGAACAATTGTTAACGCATTTTTCCAAACAGGTTTACCACACCGTTATCCCTCGTAATGTGCGCTTGGCTGAGGCGCCGAGTCATGGGGTTCCCGTTGTGCATTATGATAAGCGCTCTCAGGGGGCGACAGCTTACTTAGCGTTAGCGAGTGAGTTATTGCAGCGTCATCGTCATTCAGAGCATGCAATGAAACAGACAGAAGCAACGGAGGTGGTGTGATGCAAAAGAAAAGAGGGTTAGGCCGAGGATTAAGTGATCTGGGTTTGGGGGAGTTGCTTCAGGGTAATGGAGCGGCGGGAGTTATTGATGCGCCAGAGGTGAGTGTGTCAGATGAGTCGCTGTCTTCACCGGCTCCTGGTTCTTCTTTGTGTCAGTTGAATGTTGAGCAGGTGGTTGCAGGTCGATATCAGCCTCGAACACAATTTGCACCTGGCGCATTAGAGGAGTTGGCGCAGTCGATTCGATCGCAAGGCGTTATACAGCCGATTGTTGTACGAAAGACTGAAAGTGGTTATGAGCTTATTGCGGGGGAGCGACGATGGAGAGCAGCGCAGCTGGCTGGCTTAAAGCTGATTCCCGCTATTGTTCGTGAGCTCAGTGATGATGCTGCTGTGGCAATGTCGTTAATTGAAAATATTCAACGCGAAGATTTAAATGCCATTGAAGAAGCTGTGGCGCTCAATCGGTTGTTACACGAGTTTTCTTTGACTCACCAAGAAGTGTCTGAGGTGGTGGGGAAGTCTCGAGCGGCTGTTTCGAATTTGGTTCGTTTGTTGCGCTTGCAGCCGGCTGTAAAAACAATGGTGGAGAATGGTCAGTTAGAAATGGGGCATGCTAGAGCGTTGTTGTCACTCGAGGGTGCTCAGCAGGTTGATGTGGCTAAGGGTATCATTGCAAGACAGTTGTCAGTGCGACAGGCTGAGGCCTGGGTGAAGTCATTGCTTGAGTCGTCAAATTCAGAGACCGCGATGCCGGCAGAGATTGATCCTAATATTAAGAAGCTGCAGCATGATTTATCTGATAAGTTGTGTGCAAGGGTGGTGATTCGACATCAGCCTAAAGGGAAAGGGCAGTTGGTCGTGCATTACAACAGTGTGGATGAGTTAGATGGTATTTTAGGTCGAATTCAATAATAAGGCATGATGCTATGAAGGCAGGGTTATTTATAGTGGTGGTGTTCATTCTTGGTGTGATTATAGGATTGAGAGTTATGCATCAATATGGAGATTGTGGGTCTGGGAAGCCGGTCTTTAGAGGGGCTAGTTTTTTTGAACAGTACAGCAAAAAGAACTCATCAATAGATCAATAAGAGGTCAATAGCTTAAGTTCAGATTAAGTGTGCGGGTGATTTCCAGTGAATTGCTTGCTGGCTATGTTGATACGTAAGTTGTATGGTTGGCCTGATGGCTGATTATTGGTTCGTAACACCTGCTGAGCCGTTGCACAAGTTGGCGAAAGCCATTATACTCGCGGTCAATTATCAAGGGGCTATAAAACATGTCGGTGAGTTGTGATCACATGCAACAAGACGGTGGACGGCGCGCGTCGTCGGTCAGGCCAAAGCGAATAGTAACTACTCAGTTATTGGTAATTGTTGTGACGACATTAATAGCTTTTTTTTATGGTGGAAAGTCGACAGCACTATCCGTCGCATTTGGTGGTATCGCTGTTTTGCTCCCTAGTGCTTTATTTGCAATGATATTTTTTTATCGCTCAAGAGTAAGAAGTGGTTCATCAATTTTAGCCATTTTTTACTTAGGTGAGATAGTTAAGCTGTTGCTAACAGCTAGCTTGGCTATATTGTTTTTATCCATGTTCGGTCTAAATCTGACTCCATTATTATTGGGTGTTGCTTTGGTCAGTGTGAGTTTAGTGTTGACGCCATTGGTGTCTATGGCTTCTGTAAGGTAGTGGAATGAATCAAGAAAAAATCACTTCAACGGAATATATTCAGCATCACTTGATGAATTGGCAGCATCCTGTTGCGGGTTCTGCTCGCGAAAGTTTTTGGGTGATTAATGTTGATACTTTGCTAGTTTCTATTTTATTAGGTGTCGTTTTTTTAGGGTTAATGTATTTTGTTGCTCGTCGAGTTGTCGCAGGAACACCTGGAAAATTGCAGAACTTTATCGAGTATGCCGTTGAGCTAGTAGATAGTATGACCAAACAAGTGTTTCATGGCGAGAATCCAGTCATTGCTCCGATGGCATTAACGATATTCTTTTGGGTTTTCTTGATGAATCTCATGGACTTATTGCCAGTAGATTTATTGCCGAGATTGCTTGCTCTAGTGGGTGTGACACATTTTCGCGCAGTGCCTACGGCTGATATCAATCTTCCCGTAGCTTTAGCGCTTACGGTTTTTATCATGATTATATACTATAATTTCAAGGCAAAAGGCGCGAAGAATTTATTAATAGAAATTTTATCAAAGCCATTTGGGTGGTATTTGATGCCAGTTAATGTATTTTTTAGGCTGGTTGAAGAGGTTGCAAAACCTTTGTCATTAGCTTTACGGTTATTTGGTAATTTATTTGCAGGCGAACTCATTTTTGTATTAGTTGCAGCACTGATACCTTTTTGGTTTCAGTGGTTCCCTGGCGGTATTTGGGCGATCTTTCATATTTTAATTATTACAATTCAAGCCTTCATTTTTATGATGCTTACGATTGTATATTTAAGTATGGCGCATGAAACACACTAACTATAATTTTAAATAAGGAGTACATGATGGATATTTTACATACACTGGTTGGTTTATACGGCAACATTTTTATTGCTGCAGCATTGCTCATTGGTATTCCTGCTATGGGAACAGCCATTGGTTTTGGTTTGCTAGGCGGTAAATTTCTAGAAGGGATTGCTCGTCAGCCAGAATTAAAATCAATGCTTATGGGGAATATGTTTCTAATGGCGGGGTTGCTAGATGCATTCGCTGTTATTGGCTTGGTAATGGGATTCTTAATGTTGTTTTCTCCTGCCGTATTTATGCCAGCGTTGACTCCAGCATTATCAAAGATTCACATGATTCTGGCCGCAGGCTGATAAGTAGTACGGATAGAATTAATCGGGGTAAGCGACTATGAATTTAAATTTAACCATATTAGGTCAAATGATTACGTTTGCACTATTTATATGGTTCACCATGAAGTTTGTTTGGCCTGTATTGACTCAGGCTATGGAAGAGCGGCGACAAAAGATAGCAGATGGCTTAGCGGCTGCAGAACAAGGTGTGAAAGAGCTAGAGTTAGCTCATTATCAGTCTGAAGCTATTCGCACTGAAGCAAAAGCTGAAGCAGCATCAATTATTGAGCAGGCTAATACTCGAGCGCATCATATGGTTGAGGAAGCTAAAGAAACCGCTCGTATTGAAGGTGGTCGTTTACTAGAGTTAGCTAAGTCAGATATTCAGAAGGAATACACACAAGCCAAAGAAATATTAATGGAGCAAGTGAGTCAGTTGGCAGTAGCTGGTGCAGAAAAAGTCTTGCAGCAAGAGTTAACAGTTAATGTTGGATTGGATGAGAAAATTGTTTCTGACACAGTGGGTGATAGCTAATGACTCAAGGAGTTACAGTCGCAAGGCCTTATGCAAAAGCTCTGTTTAAGCAAGCTAAACAGCAGCAGAGGTTACACCACTGGTTGCCTGTTTTATCAATGCTATCGGATGCGGTTGATAATGATTCTATGCAGGCTGTCTTGCAGAGCCCTTATTATCAAGATGAGCAGCGTCAAAGTATTTTGCTGGCAGTTGTTGAAGCTGTGCCTGAGCTTGAGGAAGATTTTTTAGTCTTGATAAAAGATTTTATTCAAGTTTTAACGATGAATAGACGATTGGCACTATTGCCTGATATTTATCGATTGTATGTTGAGCAATTAGAACAATATGAAGGTGTTGTGACAGCACATGTACGTTCAGCTCGTCCATTGCTTGAGTCGGAAGTGAGCTCAGTGAAGGCATATGTGGAAAAAACATTACGTGCGAAAGCACAATTGGAATTGAATGTTGATGCTACTTTGATAGGTGGTGTTGTTGTTCAAGTCGGTAGTTGGGTGATGGATGGTTCAGTCAGTAATCGATTGGCCCGTTTAAGTGAAAGTTTAAGAGGTTAATAGCGATGTCAGTAACACAATTAGAAGCATCAGAAATCAGTAAAATAATTCAATCTAGAATTGATGGCATGAATGTTCAGGCTGAGGTTAGAACAGAAGGTACCATTGTCAATTTAAAAGATGGGATTGTTCGTATTTATGGCCTGACTGATGTCATGTTTGGTGAAATGATAGAATTTCCTGGTGGAACATATGGGTTGGCATTTAACCTTGAACGTGACTCCGTTGGTGCCGTTGTGCTTGGACCTTATGGGCATCTTGAAGAAGGGATGGTGGCACGTTGTACAGGTAAAATTCTAGAAGTACCTGTTGGCGAAGCCTTGCTTGGCCGTGTTGTTGATACATTAGGTCGCCCAATTGATGGGAAAGGTCCAATTGAAACAGATTTAATGTCAGCGATTGAAAAAATCGCTCCTGGTGTTATTGATCGTCAGTCTGTTGATCAGCCTTTACAAACAGGCATTAAATCCATTGATGCTATGGTGCCTATTGGTCGAGGCCAGCGTGAGTTAATCATTGGCGATCGACAAATTGGTAAAACTGCTATAGCGATTGATACCATCATTAATCAAAAAGACACCGGTGTTAAATGTATTTATGTTGCAATTGGTCAAAAAGCTTCTTCGGTCGCAGCTGTTGTGCGTAAGTTAGAAGAGCATGACGCGTTAAAGCATACGATTATTGTTGCGGCAAATGCTTCTGATGCGGCATCGCTTCAGTACCTTGCGCCTTATGCTGGGTGTTCTATGGGTGAATACTTTAGAGATAAAGGTGAAGATGCTTTGATCGTTTATGATGATCTCACTAAGCAGGCTTGGGCATATCGCCAAATTTCATTATTGATGCGTCGCCCACCAGGCCGTGAAGCATACCCAGGAGACGTCTTTTATTTGCATTCTCGTTTATTAGAAAGAGCTGCGCGTGTTAATGCCGATTATGTTGAGAAAATGACGAATGGAGCAGTGAAAGGAAAAACGGGTTCATTAACAGCATTGCCTATTATTGAAACGCAAGCAGGTGATGTCTCGGCTTTTATTCCAACCAACGTAATTTCTATTACTGATGGTCAGATCTTCTTAGATGTGAATATGTTTAACTCTGGTATTCGACCTGCGATTAGTACAGGTTTGTCGGTATCTCGTGTAGGTGGTGCAGCTCAAACTAAAATCGTTAAAAAATTAGCCGGTGGTTTGCGTATTGCTGCAGCACAATATCGTGAATTAGAAGCATTTTCTCAATTTGCATCTGATCTTGATGAAGCGACTCGTAAGCAGTTAGAGCGAGGTCAACGTATCTATGAAATGTTGAAACAAGCTCAGTATCAGCCCTTAGATGTCGCACAAACGGCTTTTTCTTGGTTTGTTGTTGAAAAAGGATATCTAGATGATGTTGAGCTAGATAAAGTCACTAGTTTTGAAGCGGCACTGCATGCTTATTTAGCAGATACCCAGTCAGCATTGATGGAATCAATTAATGCTAAGCCGGTCTTAGATGCTGAAATGCTTGAGCAGATGAATCAAGTGTTGGAGCAGTTTAAATCAACACAAACCTGGTAGATAACACACGAGGAAAGTGACTATGTCACGCGCTAGAGAAATTCATAACAAGATGTCCAGTGTTAAGAGTACTCAGAAGATTACTCGAGCAATGGAATTAGTTGCTGCTAGTAAAATGCGTAAAGCGCAGGATCGTATGGCATTATCTCGCCCTTATGCTACGCATATTCGTGATGTTATTTCTCATGTGGCTTCGAGTCATAGTGAGTTTAAGCATCCTTATATGGAACAGCGTGATGAAATTAAACGAGTAGGTTTTATTGTTGTTTCCACTGATCGTGGATTGTGCGGTGGTCTCAATATGAATTTATTTCGGTCCACCTTAAAGAAAATGAAAGCCTTTTCTGAGCAGCAGGTTGAGGTTGATGTCTGTTTGATTGGTCGTAAAGCTGAGAGTTACTTTTCTCGACTAGGCTTTAATGTTGTTGGTGCTGCAACGGGTCTTGGAGATACTCCAGCCGTGACGGACTTAGTGGGTGTGGTTAAAGTGATGTTGGATCGATTTAATAACCAGCAGTTAGATCAGGTTTTCATTGTGGCTAATGAGTTTATTAATACAATGACTCAGAAACCTTTTGTGCGTGAGTTATTGCCGTTACAACCAGAGCCTTCAAGTAAACAAGGTCATTGGGACTATATCTACGAGCCGGATGACTCGTCAGTATTAATGACAGAGTTATTGGTACGATACATTGAGTCACAAGTCTATCAGGCGGTCATAGAAAATATTGCCTGTGAGCAGAGTGCGCGGATGGTTGCGATGAAAAGCGCAACAGATAATGCCGGCTCTCTTATTGATGAGTTACGCTTGGTCTATAACAAGGTAAGACAAGCAAGTATTACACAAGAAATTTCAGAAATTGTAGCAGGGGCTGCTGCTGTTGAATAAGCAATAGAGGTAAATTCTAATGAACACAGAAGTAACACAACTGGGTCAAATTATTGAAGTCATTGGTGCTGTCATCGATGTTGAATTTGATAGTGGGCAAGCACCTAAAATTTATGATGCTTTAACAGTAAAAGAAACGGGTCTCGTTCTAGAGGTTCAGCAACAGCTGGGTGATGGCATTGTTCGAACTATCGCTATGGGTGGAACCGAAGGCCTAAAACGTGGGTTACCCGTTGAAAATACAGGCGGTCCTATTCAAGTTCCTGTAGGTAAAGAAACCTTAGGTCGTATCATGAATGTTTTGGGTGAGCCTATTGATGAGGCGGGCCCTATTGGAGAAAAAGAACGCTTACCTATTCACCGTGCTGCTCCTGATTTCACAGATCAATCTGGTAATGTGGAAATTTTAGAAACCGGTGTTAAGGTGATTGACTTGCTATGTCCCTTTTCTAAAGGTGGTAAGGTCGGTTTATTTGGTGGCGCCGGTGTTGGTAAAACGGTCAACATGATGGAGCTTATTCGTAATATTGCTGTAGAGCATAGTGGGTATTCGGTATTTGCGGGTGTTGGTGAGCGAACGCGCGAAGGAAATGACTTCTATCATGAAATGACTGACTCTAACGTGATTGATAAAGTATCTTTGGTCTACGGTCAAATGAATGAGCCGCCAGGTAACCGTTTACGTGTGGCTTTAACAGGCTTAACCATAGCAGAGCAGTTTCGTGATGAAGGGCGTGATGTCTTATTATTTATTGATAACATCTATCGTTATACTTTGGCGGGTGTTGAGGTGTCAGCATTATTAGGTCGTATGCCTTCTGCTGTGGGTTATCAGCCAACATTGGCTGAAGAAATGGGTAACTTGCAAGAGCGTATTACTTCTACTAAAACTGGCTCTATCACTTCTATTCAGGCAGTATATGTGCCCGCGGATGATTTGACAGATCCTTCTCCTGCAACGACATTTTCACATTTAGATGCCACGGTTGTATTGTCACGACAAATTGCAGAGCTTGGAATATACCCTGCGATTGATCCGTTGGATTCCAGTAGTCGCCAGTTAGACCCTCAGGTAGTGGGAGATGATCATTATCAGGTTGCTCGTGCTGTGCAGAAAACCTTACAGCGTTATAATGAGTTAAAAGACATTATTGCTATCTTGGGTATGGATGAGCTATCTGAAGAGGATAAATCTACCGTTAAGCGTGCTCGTAAAATGCAGCGTTTCTTATCTCAACCTTTCTTTGTTGCTGAAGTGTTTACCGGCGCTCCAGGAAAGTATGTTTCATTAAAAGATACGATTGCTGGTTTTAAAGGCATTCTAAACGGTGACTATGATGATATTCCAGAGCAAGCTTTCTATATGGTCGGTAGTATCGATGAAGTCGTTGAAAAGGCGCGTGAATTGTAAAGAAGGGCTAAGAAATGACTGAAAAAACCATGGATTTAACCATTGTGAGTGCTGAATCAGCTTTGTTTTCAGGTAAGGTGACTCGCTTGATTGCAACAGGTGGCTCAGGCCAGTTGGGTATATATCCTGGTCATACAGCCTTATTGACGGCTATAAAACCCGGTACGATGGAGTTTGTTTTGGATTCGGGTGAAGAGCATGTCTATTATACTTCAGGCGGGTTTTTAGAAGTTCAACCTAATGTTGTGACGGTCTTAGCTAATACTGCATCTCGTGCAGAAGACTTGGATGAGTTGGCGGCTGAAACAGCAAAAGAACAGGCAGAAGCGGTCTTATCTGAAAAAGCACAAGACATTGATTATACAAAAGCGATGGCTGAGCTAGCAGAGGCAACTGCACAGCTTCGAGCCATTCAGTCATTGCGAAAACTGATCAAAAAATAACTCTTTTTATCCTATTGCAACGTAGTCGTTCATTTAATCTTAATGATATAGTAAGTGTCTCGTAAAGTGAGGAGGCGTGTTATGAGTTTAAGTATTATTGTATTAGCTGCAGGGAATGGTAAGCGGATGTGTTCAGGTATGCCAAAGGTACTGCATGAACTTGCTGGTGTTCCTATGGTTGAGCGTGTTATTCGAACAGCAGAATCCTTAAACCCTGAATCCATTCATGTTGTTTATGGAAGTGGTGGGGCTCGCGTTAAGCAATCACTTTCTCATTTGCCGGTGAACTGGATTAAACAAGAGGAACGCTTAGGAACTGGTCATGCAGTATCACAGGCTATTCCTTTTTGTCACGAAGATGATCAGGTCTTGGTTTTGTATGGTGACGTACCTTTAATTTCACAAGCAACTTTGAGTAAGTTGTTGGAGGACACACCTGAAAATGCTTTAGGCCTGGTGATCACGGATAAAAAAAATCCTTCGGGTTTGGGACGTATTCTTCGTAATGAGCTAGGTAATATAATTGCTATCGTTGAAGAGAAAGATGCAAGTGATCAAGAGAAAAAAATCACAGAAGTTAATACCGGTATATTGACTGCATCCGTTCGTCAATTAAATAAATGGTTGCCTCAGTTAAAAGATAATAATAATCAAAATGAATACTATCTAACCGATGTGGTGTCTTTTGCTGTTCGTGATGGTGTGGCTGTTGGTGGTGTTATTTCTCATTGTGAACAAGAGATGCAAGGGGTTAATGATCGTTGGCAGTTGGCTTCATTGGAGCGATATTATCAATTAGAGCAAGCAAAAGCTTTAGCCTTTTCAGGTGTGAAAGTTTTGGATCCTCATCGATTAGATATCCGAGGTAACGTCTCTGTGGGGCGTGATACTGTTCTGGATGTGAATGTAATTCTAGAGGGGGACGTTAGTATTGGCGAGAACTGCTATATTGGCCCTAATGTGCTTTTGAAGAACGTTACGCTAGGTGATCATGTTGAAATTGCAGCAAACTCTGTCGTTGATGGAGCATGTATTGATGATCGTGCTGTGGTTGGCCCTTTTGCACGAGTGCGACCTGAAACAAAAATTGGCCAAGGTGCTAAGGTAGGTAACTTTGTTGAAATTAAATCAACAGACATAGGCGCTGGAAGTAAAGCTTCTCATTTATCTTATATTGGAAATGCTAGTATCGGGAATAGTGTAAACATTGGCGCTGGAACAATTACCTGTAATTACGATGGTGTGAATAAGTGGCAGACAATTATTCATGATGGTGCTTTTGTCGGTTCAAATTCGGCATTAATAGCACCCATTACAGTGGGTAGCGAAGCCACAATTGGTGCTGGCTCTACTATTAGCCGCGATGCGCCAGCAGGACAGTTGACAGTTGAACGTTGTCCACAAAAAACTATCTCTAGTTGGCAGCGACCGAAAAAACATTCTGAGAAATTGGTTGAGCCATGATGGTTAAAGAGTAGACGTTGTTATGCCTGCC
The DNA here is from genome assembly GCA_011523685.1 of Coxiellaceae bacterium. GTDB lineage: Bacteria > Pseudomonadota > Gammaproteobacteria > Coxiellales > Coxiellaceae > UBA9148. The sequence goes on from WTGG01000023.1 coordinate 184,196, forward strand.
GGTAGAATTTATCAAAATACAGAACTCGCTGTTGATCAGTTATTATCATTATCTGAGGCAGCCTCACATTATTTAATACGTGTATTGCGCGTTCAGTTAGGTGATCGCGTCGTTATTTTTAATGGAACAGGTGGTGAGTATCAAGCAAGCATTGAGACCTTATCTAAGCGTTCTGTGATTGTTCGTTTGGTTGAGTTCCATCATGTTGACTCAGAGTCACCTCTTGACTTGGAGCTGGGTCAGGCTTTATTGCGTGGCGATAAGATGGACTTAGTGATCCAAAAAGCAGTTGAGTTAGGTGTTAGAGTTATTACACCACTATTAACAGAGCGAGTTAGTATTAAGTTACAGTCCGATCGATTGCAAAAACGTTTACATCATTGGCGGGGTGTTGCTATTAGTGCATGTGAGCAGTCAGGACGTTGTGTGATTCCTGTTGTCGGTTGTCCTGTTGATGTATCGGAGTGGGTTAATTCGTCAAAAACACCTGGTTTTGTAGCTTCTCCTCAGGCAAAGCGTTCGTTACCTAAAACTATAAATGGTACTCAGGCGCGAGTTCTGATTGGTCCTGAAGGTGGTTTATCTTCGAATGATATAGAGCATTGTCAGCCGGAGGTTTGGTGTCAGTTTTCTATGGGGCCGCGAATTTTAAGAACGGAAACAGCAGCGATTTCAGCAATGACAATGATGCAAATGCAATGGGGAGATTTGCATTAAGGTAAGATTACGTTAATAAATTGAATCAATGAATGATGCGTGTTAGAGTAATTTCACTTTTGAATTGTAATAGGTTCTCTCAAGGACCGAGAAAGTTCTATGGATGGAGCTTCTGGAAAGGAACTCCAGAGTCAGGGGGGTGAATTTATTCACCCCTTTTTTATGCGTGTATATTTTTTCAGGTTCAAACGCGTGATAAAGAGCAATCGATTGTTGTTTTTTTTATAAAGAATAAGAACGCCATTAATTTTTTTAATATGTATTGCTGAATACAGTTGCTAAAGAGAAAGAGAAAATTTATGTATGTATGATTATTGTTGTGTTATTTCTTGGGCTATGAGTAGGTGGTATTTAGTTCCCTTGAAATATCTATTACCTCAGTCAATTTCAAAGAAATTTAGTTTTTATAGTAAAATGCTTTAGGTTCAAGAGATTAATCGGTTTTGATTAGTTGGTCACCTTATTGATCTTTATATATAGATATAATCTGCATGTCTTTGGGTATTTTAATGATAGAGTGCGGCTAGCAAACGCATAATATTTTATAAGAAACCTTAAATTAATATTAATTACTATTAATGGGTATGGTTTTCAATCGACTTGCTTTTTTTTGAACAAAACCAGTGCTACATTGTTTCTAGAAGGTAATCATTCATAGGAAGAATGCGATGGGAAATCCTAAATTAGATGATTTTTTATTGTTCTCCAAAGTCGTAGAAATGAAAAACTTTTCTAAAACTGCTGAGCAGCTGGGTATGGTAAAATCCATGATCAGTAAGCGCATTAGTCGATTAGAAAAACAATTAGGCGTTCGTTTATTGCATCGAAGTACTCGCAGTATGTCGCTGACGGAATATGGCGCAACACTCTATGAATATACACAACGTATCGAAGAAGAAGTGAATGATGCTGTAGAAGCTATGACCCTCGGTCAGCATCAGCCCAAGGGTCGTTTAAAAGTTGTTGTGCCTCATAGTTTTGGTGATTACTATCTATCACAGTTAGTAGCTCGGTTTGTTGAACAGTTTCCGGATTTACATGTTGAGATAGAATTGAGCGCGGGTTTTCCAAATTTAACCGATTCAGGTTTTGATTTGGCTATTCATGTTGGGGAGCCGCCTGCAACTAATGATATGTCTAAGCTCATTGGTTGGCATAAGAGTGTTATTTGTGCATCAAATGATTATTTTAAGCGCAAGGGTGTTCCTACCTCAATATATGATTTGCAATACCATAATTGCTTAGTGCAGCGAAATTTACCCAATGGTAATGTTTGGAGTTTTTCATTCCAAAAGAAAAAGCATCAGGTTTCTGTGAGTGGTAATTTTGTTTCTAATAGCCCTCAGTCATTGAAGCATGCGGCTATGAGTGGTTTGGGTGTCGTGATGTTGCCTGATTATATGGTGAAAAATGAAGTGGCTGACGGCGCTCTTCAGGTTATTTTTCATGATTACTGCCCACAAAATATAGGCCTGTATGCTGTATTCCCATATACGAAGCATATTTCACCGAAACTACGTGTTTTTCTCGATTTTTTATCTAAAAACCTCTAATTATCTTATATTAATCATAGGGTTGTTGGGTATGCCTTTTAGGTCGTATTATGATATAATATTGGCCCAATGTGCCGGAGTTATGGCAATTCCGGTTGGTAAATTTTTAAAGAGGTTACTGTTATGACACAATTATCATCTTCTCATAGTCAATTTGGTGTAAAAAACGCCGCTTTATCTCAGTTCATGAGTAAGGTATACACCTGGATGACATTAGGTATTTTGCTCTCTGGTTTGGTTGCTTTCATGATTAACAGCAATGCTGGTTTGCAGGCAGCTATTTTGTCTAACCCCGTCGTGTTTAATACGTTACTGATTGCTCAGTTGATCTGCGTTTTAACCTTCGTATTTATTCAGCAACGTTGCAGTGTAAAAACGTCGATCTTGTTGTATTTAGGGTACTCTGCTTTAACGGGTGTCACTTTCGCGGCCGTCTTTTTAATCTATACACAACAATCCATTGCGTCTGCATTTTTAGCTACATCAGGTAGTTTCTTAGGGTTAAGTCTTTATGGGTACACCACGCAGCGTGACTTAGGACCGATTGGAACTTTTTGTTTTATGGGACTAATCGGTATGATTATTGTTTCAGTGCTTGGTTTTTTCTTCCCTTCCATAATGGGTGGAACAACGCAGATGTTATTGGGCGCTGTTGGTGTTTTAGTATTTGCCGGTTTAACAGCTTATGATACGCAACGTATTAAAATGTCATTTTCTCCAGAAGCTCCAATTGATGTTCAAGGTAAAATGGTCATCAGCGGTGCGTTGAGCTTGTATTTAAATTTCATCAACTTGTTCTTAAGTTTCTTACGCTTATTCGGTAATCGTAACTAAGTTACAGATTAAACGTGTCCAAGGCGCCAATTTGGCGCCTTTTTTAATGGTGAAAGATGCCTTTACTATTTAGAGATTTAGAATAATTAGTCATTAAGACGAATGACTCTTTTGATGGCGTTCATTCTTATTCTTGTTATTTTAATTCAGTGTTTATTTGTCAAAAAACGCAAGTGATTTAAGTGTTGATGAATGTATTCTTCTCCATTTAAATAAATGGGGTAAAGATGGTCCTTAGGATGAAACATATCAAATACGTTGTATGACGTAGTTAGTGTGCAAATAGTCACGGATAATTTTTTTGATACTTTCAAGCTAAAATAAAGATATTGCGAGCATGATGGAGCTTGATTTTTTTCTTAAGTCACGATTAGTTAATGACGGTGGTTGGTGATTTTTTAGGCGATTCGGACAGTCTTGTTTTTATATCCTTTTGAAAGTAAATCCATTTTTTTATGGTAATAGATTTTATCAATAACGCTTATTGGATTTACTGATTAGTTAAATCGTGATTTCTCTACTATGATGGCCTCGTTAATATGAATAGAGAGAATTGAAAAATGGCACAAGAAAGTAGCGATATGTTAGAAGAGCGGTTGTTAATACAAGCATCGGCGCAAGATACGCAAAAAAGTCGGGTTAAATGGTATAGTGAAGTGGGTTTTGTGCCTATTTTATGTTTCGCTATGGCAAATGCGATATATAACGCAGTAGAAGAACAGTCATCATGGGAAGCGCCAGCATTGTGGTCTGTTGCGCTAGCGCCTCAGGCTGTTAATCTCTTGATGCGTGTGAAAGATACAAAAGGAATTGATACAATAACAATGATCGCTGCAGCGGCAGCAGTGTGCTGTATGTTTGAAAGCGGTAAGGTATGGGATATAGCTGCGGCTGCCTGTTTTATTCCTCACGTGTTTACACCGAATGCGATTGTCAGCCTTTTTCAAGGCAATATTGACATCCTCTCTGCACGTAAATTAGAAGGACTTGCGTTAATGCTTGCAGGCATCTCTATAGTCGTTGGTTCGCCAGCAATGTCTTTTAATTCTGCTCGTGAAGTTTTGACGAGTAGTTTATCGCCTAACTTGGGTGTTTTCGTTGCAAAATTTGGTTTATCAAGGTTGGTTGCTCCATGTTACGAACAATCTGAAGAAGGTGAAAACCACGATGAACAAGGAGTTACATCTCAACCCTGTGTTTGACACCATTAATGATCGATATTTTTCCGGTGAGGGGGTGTGATGATTCAAAATAACAATGCTAGAGAGTCTTTTTGTTCAAAAGAAGAGGTTTCTCAATCTTTGTGTGTTGCATGGATGGATCAAAGAATCAAACATTTTTTTAATGATCCTAATACAAATACTTTATGGTATACCGGACTCTCAGCAGTTTTTAATACGGCCGCCGTATTAGTTGCATGGTCTACAAAAACAGAGAGCCCTCGCGTTAAACTTATAGCTCAAAGCTTTGTCAGCTTTGGGATGAGTTATTCTATTATGCATGGAGCATCTGATTATCAAAACTCGATCAGTTATTTTGCTGCATCATATGGTTTTAGCTTAATGAATGTATGGGTGTATTCTATCTCGCAACAGCTCAATCAAAGTAAAGATATAGCTATCTACCAATGTGTAAGTGTTGCCATGATTTCTTTTATAGTGACTTATTTTTGTGATAAGCAAATGAGAGAGTCAGCTTTGTCAATCGATAAAGCCATCGATAACCCTCTAGTCTTTTTGAGGTTGTGGAAAAACTTTTGGGGTAAAGCAAGAACAGGTGCATTTTCAATGGTCGGCTCCAGTCGATTCATGTCTGTATTTGTTGAAAATTTATCATTCTATGAGCCAATTATCTTTATTACTTTGTTTGCTATTATTAATTCCCAGTCCAAAAACTATCGCTTGGGTTGCCCTAAAGTTGATACAGTATTAGATGTGGTTAAGTTTATGCCTTTGCTGGTATTGTTGTTAGTGGCTGCAACCGTTATATTTGTTTTTGACAACGAACTTTACTTCAATGTCAGACCTGATTATAACGGATTGCTACCTCTTCTAGATATTATTGCTTTGGTGATAGAGTCAACAGGTATGTTGTTGATACAGCCAGCGGCATCTAGCCAAGGAGTATCTACTGGTTTTGGCTATTTTAATCTACCAGGCGGTGAGGAGAGTAAGGATGATGACCTAGAGAAAAAGGCTTATCACGCATAACTAAAGGTTCAGGCTAATCTAGATGATCTACTACGATTAAGGGTTTTACTATGCAATAACAATTCCGGCGATAAAAAAAGGAATCAATAGTGATATTGCATAAAAGTCTGCATAGGCATAGGTGGTGCTGATTAGTCCTCCTGTAATAAACCCTAGAATGATATTACCTACCTTCTTTATCTCTTGTATTCTTTGTAGGCGATATTCAGGTTGAATATTTTTTTTGCCTAAGCTTAATGATGTGGTGCTGATAATTAATTGTGAAAGATTACCTGTCATGACAGTGAATACAGGAATGCCTCGAAGATAGGTTTTCATGAGTGTGTTATGGATGGCCATCGCAGTTACGGGAAGCATAGCAATGATAGTAAACGTGTTCGTGGTAACCACAAAGTGATCCCTGAAAACTATACCAAGATACATTAATAATAAAAAAAGCAGTAGCTCTATTATTAGCCATATCCTAAAAGCAAGTTTGGTGATCCCATGAGTTTCTATGATTATGGTAGCAAGAATGGCCAGGATAATAAATGTCGGGATAGCTATTAGTCTGGGCGATATGCCAGGGATATGGTGAATCGCATAAGAAATTGCCATCACGATATTGCCAGTGATATGTGCAGTGAATATCTGATGTAATGCAACAAAGCCAAATACATCTGAAAATCCTGCAATCACCGCCATGATAAAGCCAATAGTATAGGATGTGTTGATGGGTTCTTGGATTCTGTGGTTCATAACTAAATGTCCGTGTTATCTTCATCGGCGATCACTATTTTTAAACTAGCATACTTCGATTGATCACTGAATATAAGACAAAATGCATAATTGTGTTCTTTTTTAACTGTAACAGTAATCACACCCGAGTTAAAACATCTTAAGCTGCTGGCTGTATTTTTCTGATATTCATGTAAAAGTCTCTCTAGAAGCAAATGGGATTGTTGTGCAAGGTGTTTGGTGAAGAGTGTCAGCCAAAGAAAGCATTTTTCTGTGACAATAACCTCAACTATGATTGATTTCTATATGGGTTAGAAAAACTCAATAAAAGCTGAAATAAGCTTGTTCTTGTACAAATGGCTAGCCTAAGGTGGCTATTGTTATTGACTAAGCTTTATGATGAGATCCTTATCAATATTACATAGAGTTGATGAAGACAGTACCCCATAGCAATAAAGCTGAAGATAATGAGGTGTCTCAGCCATTTCCAATGACAATATGCATTCAAGAAAGCGTAGGGTGTTTACTAGCTTGTTACGAAAGATAAATGATGAGATATGAGTAGAGAGAGGATCAGATGAATCGAGCAAAAATAATCAGCTAGCAGCTGAAGTGCTCTGCATAATCAGATTTTATTTGCCTTGAAAAATGAAAAAACTTTTCTAAAACTAAAAAATGAATCAAGTCTTCCTTTTGGTTGTCCATGAATTCTTGGCAATAGGCGTTAGCTTGTTGAATAATTATTTTAGCTTCATCAGGATGGTCTGTGTAATATTTCATCTTGTCGACAAGATCACTATAATCATCCTTCACTTCGACATAATGGAATCCTGCTACAAGTGTGCCTTCCATGAACCATGTTTCATATTTTGGTTTTGTCATAAAACACAGAGATTGAGAGGACATAATCCATTTTAAATTAGTCGCAACATCATTACCTTCAATAGACAAGATGAACTGATAGTCCAACTGTTCTGAGATGCTCATTTTGGGTTGATAAGTCCGACAATCAGGCTGATTAACCTGACCAACATTCATCAAGGGGTGATCATAAAATTGTTGTAGAAACGCTTTGCGATGTGGTTGATGTGCGGCACCTCGCCAAACTAGTTGAGGTATTTTTCTATCAAACGTTAATGTGTCTTGGATGAAATTAAAATGACGCAAAGCATTTAGTTTTAATAAGCAAGCGTTGTCATTAGATGGATCTTGTGATACCGGTCGACTTTTAACGGCGCTACAAAAACTTGGTACTTGTACTATATCGCCAGGCAAGATGTGTAGCTGATAATGACTAGGAAAATGGCTTAGGTAGCGTTGACAGTCGAATCGATAAACGCTACCACAATTTAGCGAAGTGACATTATTTGAATGACACAGATAAAGCGTATGTTGACATTCAGGTATGGAAGGCTGCTCGACGAGCTCAAAATATTGATTAATTTTACAATAGTAATTGACTCGCTGAAAAACTCTTTGGGCAATTTGAGTATCATTGAGAAGCTTGAAACAGCTTTTTTTATGACGTAGTTTCAGTTGTCGAGGGTAGAGCTTTTGATGAAGAAATGATTTGGCGTAATAAAAGAGTTTTTTAAGACGCCTATTGTGTGCGCAATATTTTGCCATTAGTGCTGCGAGAGTGCTTAAAGTGGCAGTGATTATGTCACAGATATAGTCAGAGATAAATAGGGTGTGCATGAGTGTCATTGCTGAGTTTTTTTTGATCTGTTGCGGGGTAACGGCCGTAGTGATAAATACGATGATCCAATGAGGGTGATTAATGCATTACTAGCGTCGTTGCCTGATAGGGTTTCAAGACGTATCTTATTTTATGGTATAAGTTATTACTAATTGAGTTTGCCTCACTGGGTGTTGTCACATGTAAGCCATTTTGCAGTAGGGCGGAGCTAGTATCGAAGTGTTACGTGAGTGCGTATAAGTATGTGGTGAGCGCTTTTATTGTTAACTTATTTTGCGAGTTTTGTTTGTTAGATAGAAGGGGTAATCTTGTTGTTAGCCTAGAATGAATCGTATCTCTACAATATAGCTCTAAGAATAAAGAAATAGAATGCGGAAAGAATCATGCCAGCAGGAACTGTAATCAGCCAAGATGCTAAAATATTGCGAACAACATTGAGGTTGATCGCTCCCATACCGCGAGCTAATCCAACTCCCAGTACACCACCAACCAGTGTTTGAGTGGTTGATATTGGTAGGCCGAATCCTGAGGCAATGATCACTGTTGTGGCTGTCGCTAATTGTGCAGCAAATCCACGACTTGGTGTGAGTTGAGTGATGTTGGATCCAACCGTGGCAATGACTTTGTGACCGTACATCACAAGACCCGTCACAATACCCAAGGCACCTAATGGCATGACCCAAGGGGGTAGTGCATTATTATGAGTAATGGCACCTTGATGTTTGACTATGTTAATGATGGCAGCTAGTGGCCCTATAGCATTAGCAACGTCATTAGATCCATGCGCAAATGCCATGGCGCAGGCCGTGAATACCATAAGAATGGCAAAGATTTTTTCCAGTAAGGGTGTGTTTAGTCGTGGGTGGCCTTCTTTAGGTAGTTTTACTTTGGTAAGACCTAGTGCGCCAATGAGTGCACCTAATAAGCTAATGATGATGGCGAGAACCATTTGTTGTGTCAGTGAAAGCTGAAGGTTAATGTGTTTTAAGCCCGAGACCAGAGTGACAGTGGTGATAACGAGCGTAACAAGAAAAACGTACACGGGTACGATACGCTTAGCATTTCTTAGTGGTGTTTTAGAGTCAAAAATAAATAGCTGCACGCTGCGAAATAGCAAGTAAGCAATTAGTCCTGCAATAAAAGGCGTGACAAACCAGCTCAGTACAATATTGAGAATTTGCCACCAGTGGATCTCATGAAGCGGTACGCAAAAGATAGCAAACCCTATGATGGCGCCGATGATGCTATGTGTGGTTGACACAGGCCAGCCATAACAGGTGGCAATCAGTAACCATGTTCCAGTTGCTAGTAAGGCGGCAAGCATGCCAAAGATTAGGATTTCGGGTTGATGGGTAAAGAGCGTTGGGGAGATGATGCCTTTGCTGATAGTGGATGTAACTTGCCCTCCGGCTAGAATGGCACCTAAGGATTCGAAGACTGCTGCGATAATGATGGCTTGTGTGACTGTGATGGCCTTTGAGCCAACCGAGGTGCCTATTGCATTAGCTACGTCATTGGCGCCAACACCCCAGGCCATAAAGAAGGCAAAAATAATCGCAAGTGAAATGAGTAAGACACTGTGTTCCATCGTATTTACCGACCTATTGTCTTTTGGGGAGCTAAACATAGCATGCAGGTTATAAGGAGACAAGGTGATCTCAGGGCGTTTGGCATGGTTATTTATCCGTCGTTGGTGACGTTTCTAGAGCTTTTAAAATGGTGTCCAGGAGTCCGCTGGCTCCTAATCGAAAGGTGTTGGCTTGTATCCACTTAGGGCCCATGGTGTCTTTAGCTATCTGATAATAGAGTGCCGCGGTATGAAGGTCACGAATCCCGCCGGACAGCTTGATGCCGACAGTATGGTTCGGGCGTTGTTCAATGGCTGTGAGCATTGCAGAAGCTGCTTCTGGTGTTGCACCAACGGGTATTTTACCGGTGGATGTTTTGATAAAGTCAGCTCCACAGTCAATGGCTAACAAGGCTGCTTCAGTGATTTGCTCAGTTGATGTGTAACTGCCTGTTTCTAAGATAAATTTTAGGCATTTTTTTTGGACTTGTTGGCGACATCCTTCAAGAAACTGAGTGACAGTATCTCGTTCTCTATTTAGAAAAAGGTGATAGGGCAAGACTACATCAATCTCATCAGCACCGTCTGATAGGCATTGATCAATACAATGTTGTGTGTCTTTGAGAGAGCCTGTGCCGTGAGGGAAGTTAGCCACGCTAGCAATTTTAATGGATGTTTGGCTTAGTATTTGGGCTGCGAGAGTGACAAATGGTGGGTGCACGCAAACAGCTGCTACGTCACCGTAGGGTGTTTGAGCAGCATGACACAGGGTTTCTACGTCATGTGCTGTATCGTTATCGCCTAGTCGTGTTAGGTCGATTAGGGGGATGTAGTCGGTTATTTGCATTCAGCAGTCACTTCTGAGAAAGATCGAATGAAGCGTAACGTCAGCTGTTGCATTTTTTCAGCACCTAGTTTTGCACCACGTAAAGTCACTTCGTGTGAGAGTGGTTCTTTGGAGAGCCCGGCAGCTAAGTTGGTTACCACTGAAATAGCGGCTGTTTTCATGCCGCAATGATGGGCTGTGACAATATCAGGTATGGTTGACATGCCCACAACATCAGCGCCTAGAGTTTTGAAAGCGCGAATTTCAGCCGGTGTTTCAAAGGTTGGGCCTAGTGTACCAATATACACACCTTCGTGGAGGGTGATGTCTTCTGACTCGGCTGCTTTTGCAAGAGCTTGTCTGAGGGCAGGGTTGTAAATATCTTCCATTCCTAAAAATCGAGGGCCAAATTCATCATCATTAGGGCCGCATAATGGGTTATTAAATTGTAGATTGATATGATCATTGATCATGACCAGGTTGCCAGGTGTGACGTCTACATTGAGAGAGCCTGCTGCATTGGTGGCTAGGAGGGCTTCTGCACCAAGTAGTTTGAGGGTTCTGATCATTGTTTGTGTGGCGGAGTTATCAACACCTTCATAAAGGTGAACGCGACCTTGCAAGCAAGCAATTGGGATGCCATGAATGGTGCCTAAGTAGAGGTGGCCACCATGACCTGCAACCGTGCATTCTGGAAATCCAGGTAGGTCCTGGTAGGGGAAAACAATAGCGTCTTCGATATGTGAGACAAAATCACCTAACCCAGATCCAAGAATCACGGCTAAGCGAGGTGTTATGTTGGGTGCTTTTTCTTGAATATAGGCAGCGGCTTTTTTAGCTTGTTGTGTCATAGTTTTTCCTCTTGGAGTAGATCAAATGAGTGTGGCAGTAGTTCTTGTAATGTAATTACTTGGTGTTGTCCTTGGGTTGTACAGAGGTGAATATTGAGGTTAGCTGCGGAAAATTCCTTGAAGCACTGGCGACACCCTCCGCAGGGTGGGCAAATTTCCGGCTGGTTTACCAGTAGGACAGCTTCGGTTATTTGTTGATGGCCTGCGCACACAGCATGAATAATGGCATTTTTTTCGGCGCATGATGATAGTGGGAAAGCGGCATTTTCAACGTTAGAGGCGGTAAAGCATTCACCAGAGGCTGTGCGAATAGCGCAAGCGACTTTAAAGTTAGAGTAAGGGGCGTAAGCTTTTGGTAGTGCTTCTAGGGCCAGTTGATAAAGGTCTTGAGGAGCTGGCATAGCAGGCGTCTCTGTCGTTGATCAAGCTTTAGTTGGCAGTCAGCATCATGATGCGACTTCCAACGCGTTGTGCACAATCCGCTAATTCGCCAATTTTGTCAATAATACTGTAGAAAAAAATGACATCAACAGGGGGTAGTGAGGCTTCAAGTTCAAAGAGCTGGCTACGTAAGGTGACTTGGACATCGTCATTGCGAGTCTCTAGCTCTCGCAGCTTGGTCACTAAGTTATCAATATAGTCCACTTCACGGCCTTTAAAGCCAGACTCCAGTAAGTTATCTAATTCTTGGCTAATTAGATTAGCCTGATCTGTAGCAGCAAGCGCCGTGCTTAAGAAGTCTCTGAACGTTTCAATGACACTTGTGGGTATTTCAGTCTTGCGTCCGATTACTAGGCCCGTGATATCTTTGGCTAGGTTAGCAATTCCATCTTGACGAGCCACTAAATCGAAGAGTTCAAAGCGTGATATAGGTAATAGCCAGGTGCGTGGTAGGTGGGTGCGAAAGTGCATCTTTATCGCATCGGCTTCATGCTCAAAATCCGAGATGGTTTTTCGGTAGTGAGTGACGGTTTCCCAGTCATGATCCAGTACGGCCTTGAAGAAAGGTTTGAGTGCTTGAACGCAGGTGTTTACCGTAGTCATGTGGTGCTGTAATGGAGCTATCGGTGAGCTGGCAAAGATGTTTAAAATGCTAGACATGATGAACCTTTTATAATGATCAACAATGACTACGGAGGTTATCATAACTGCATGAGTGTGATAACCCGTATGTTAGTTTGCTTGCTGTGAAACTTCATTAAGATAGTAGTTTGATCGTTTCACATGTTGTGCTTGTGGACCTTTGTCACCTAAAAATTCGTGAAATTCAACCGTATCACCGATATTGAGGTCATTGAACTGCTCGTGAAGCACCGCTTTTTCGTTAAAATAGAACTCTTCTCCAGTTTGATCTTCAATAAACCCAAAGTTATCGATGAGTCGAACTATTTTGCCATGAAATACCAGGTTGCGAGTTGGGGGGCGGTTAATTTGTACTGAGTACTCTTTAAGTCGTAGTTCGAGGATATCAAATGTTTGCTTAATAAGTGTATACAGGTCTTCGTCGTGTTGGCGTACCACCAGGCTTTTTCCAGGAACTCCAAGTGTAATGTTGACGCGAAAGAGTTTCCCTTTATGCTGAGAATTTTGTTCTAGCTCTACAACAATGTGACAGCTAACAATATGAGAGGAGAAGTGTTCGAGACGTTTTAAGCTAAGTTTGATGTGGTTAGTGAGTGCGTCGGTGCGATCTAAGTGTCTAAATTCAATGATGGGTTCTTGTTGCATGGTGTTCTCCTCGTGTCGTGATGTTGTTTGGTCGTAATAAATTGCCCTCCTAGTTCTTGAGTAAACGTGATTGTTTTTCTCTTACAAAATCATTATAGGATAAAATATCATCTTTTTCTAAAAGATACCCATAAATCACTGTAAATTAATAAGTTGGGTTTATTATTCAACAGTGACTGATTTGGCTAAATTTCTAGGTTGATCAACATCGGTTCCTTTGGCAACAGCGATATGATAGGCCATGAGTTGCAGAGGGATGGTGTAGATTAATGGCTCTAGTAATCTATCTATGGTGGGTATGGGGATTAGCGTGACGTTATGCTGTGACCAAAAGTCTGTATTATCACTAAGGACATAGACTTCACCTCCGCGGGCTTGAATTTCTTCAACATTAGAGCAGATCTTTCCAAAGAGTGCGTTATTCGGAGCAAGGATGATAATCGGCATGTGGTTGTCTACCAGTGCGAGCGTGCCGTGTTTTAGTTCACCTGCTGCATAAGCTTCAGCGTGGCAATAGGAGATTTCTTTTAATTTTAGGGCACCCTCCATGGCAATGGGGTAGAGAGAGCCGCGCGCAATATAAAGTGCGCTAGTTTTTTCTACGAAGTGGTGGGCCAGAGTCGCAATAGAGGTATCGAGTTGTAAAGTGGTTTCAATGGCTTGGATGATATTATCAATAGATATCTGTGTAAAAACAGTGGTATTGGACTGATGATGCTCAGCTAACGCGGCTGTTAAGAGTAGTAGTGCTGAAAGCTGGGCAGTAAAGGTTTTTGTAGCGGCAACGCCAATTTCAGTGCCAGCTTGAGTGATAAAATGAATGTCGGTTTCACGCACTAAGGTGCTTGTTGAGACATTGCAAATACTCAGAGTGGCTAAGTAGGATTGTTGTTGTGCTAATGAGAGCGCAGCTAAAGTATCAGCGGTTTCACCTGACTGGGATAGGGCGACGAATAGTGTTTTGGGTTCGACAACAGTATCTCTGTAGCGGTATTCGCTGGCGATATCAACAGTACAGGGTAGATTGGCATAGGATTCAATCCAGTAGCTTGCAACAAGAGCTGCGTGGTAGCTGGTTCCGCAGGCTAACAGTCGAACGCGTTGAACGTTTTGAAAAATAGCATGGGCGTTTGAGCCGAATGCCGAATCTTGTACGCGCCCATTATGCATATGATTAGCAAAGGTATCGCGCACCGTTTGTGGTTGTTGATACATCTCTTTTTGCATGAAATGGCGATAATGGCCTTTCGAGGTGGCTTGTGCTTCTGTCTCACACTCAATAATAGGGCGCTCTACTGTATCTCCGGTCTTATCAATGATGAGTAGTTCGTTCGTGGTCAATTGTGCAATATCACCTTCTTCTAGGAACAGGTGACGCTGTGTGACAGGAAGTAACGCAACAGAGTCAGAAGCAATGAAGTGTTCTTCGATGCCAATACCAATCACCAATGGGCTGCCTTGGCGAAGAGCGAAGATCGTATTAGGTCGGTCTTTAAGAAGAATGCCTAGTGCATAGGCGCCTTGGAGTTTCTCGCGTAGTAGCTGAATGGCCTGTAGAGGATCTGGTGTGGATTGCAATAGTTGGTGCAATAAATGAGCAATGGTTTCGGAGTCGGTGTCTGAAGAAAAGGTGTAGCCTTGGTCAATGAGTTCTTGTTTTAACGTGTTGTAATTTTCAATGATTCCATTATGAACAATGGCTACCGTGTTGTTGGAATGATGAGGGTGAGCATTACGTTCACAGGGCTCCCCATGAGTTGCCCAGCGTGTATGAGCAATACCGATGGAGCCGATGAGAGGCGTGTTGTCGAGTTGTTGGGCTAGCTGATCGACCTTGCCTGCTGTGCGTATAGATTTAAGGTCGGGGTTTAGGACGCTAATGCCTGCAGAATCATAGCCTCGATATTCAAGGCGTTTTAAGCCTTCCAGTAGGATAGGTGTGACTGGTCGATTTGCAATAGCACCAACTATACCGCACATAAGTAATCCCTCATTGAAAAATGGCCATGATAGCTGAAATTTGGTCAAAAAGGAACGTTTCTAGGTCTAGCAATAGCGCTAGATCTAGGGTGCAAGAGCCGGTATGATGTCTGGCATCTTTGACCCATGGTAGGACGTTTCTATGAACCCACAACGACAATCATTGGCTAATGCCATAAGAGCTCTTTCAATGGATGCCGTGCAGCAAGCAAAATCAGGTCATCCAGGCATGCCCATGGGTATGGCCGATATTGCTGAGGTGTTGTGGAATGATTGTTTGCGATTTAATCCGAGTAATCCACAGTGGATGAATCGTGATCGTTTTGTATTGTCCAATGGCCACGGTTCTATGTTGTTATATTCCGTGTTGCATCTGACTGGTTACGATCTGTCATTGGAGGATATAAAGCAGTTCCGTCAGGTAGGCTCTAAAACACCCGGTCACCCAGAGTATGGTCATACGCCAGGCGTTGAGACCACGACTGGTCCTCTTGGTCAAGGATTAGCTAATGCAGTGGGTATGGCTATCGCAGAGACTCGATTGGCCGCTGAGTTTAATCGTCCCGATTTTTCAATCGTTGATCATCACACCTATGCCTTTGTCGGCGATGGCTGTTTGATGGAAGGGCTGTCACATGAGGCGTGTTCATTGGCGGGTACTTTGGGTTTAGGGAAGTTAATTGTCATCTATGATGATAATGGTATCTCAATTGATGGTGAGGTGACCGATTGGTTCAGCGAGAATGTTCTTGAGCGTTTTCAGTCTTATCAATGGCAGGTGATTGAGGCTGTTGATGGCCATGATGCAGATGCTATACATCAAGCTATTTTAGCGGCACAAGCAGATACGCAACGTCCGACAATCATTTGTTGTCGTACACAGATTGGATTTGGTTCGCCCAACCGTGTGGGTACTGCTGGTGTGCATGGTGCACCGCTGGGTGATGAGGAAATTGCATTAACTCGTGAAGCATTAAATTGGTCTCATGCGCCATTTGAAGTGCCCGATACAATTTACCAACATTGGGATGGTCGTGCGAAAGGGGCAGTCATCGAGGGTGAGTGGAATGCCTTATTTGCAGCTTACGAGCAGCAATACCCTGAGTTAGCCAAAGCTTTTTTGCGTCGTCAACACGGTGAATTGTTACCCGAATTTTATGAGGTAACAATGCAGGCTTGGCAAGCATTTCAGTCAACACCAAAAGCTGTGGCGACACGTCAGGCTTCACTACATTGTTTAGAGGCTATGTGTGATGTTATGCCTGAATTCATGGGAGGGTCAGCAGATCTTAGTGGTTCTAATTGCACACTGACACAATCTGCAACGGCATATACAGCAGACAACCCTCAAGGTAATTACTTGCATTACGGTGTGCGTGAATTAGGTATGAGTGCCATCATGAACGGTATGGCGTTACATGGCGGTTTGATTCCTTTTGGTGGTACTTTCTTGGTGTTTAGTGACTATGCGCGCAGTGCTATTCGTTTGAGTGCGATGATGCAAGCACGAGTGGTATATGTCTTAACGCATGACTCGATTGGTGTTGGAGAAGATGGTCCAACGCATCAGCCAATTGAGCATTTAACCGCTTTGCGTTTGATTCCCAATGTTCATGTTTGGCGCCCGGCCAGTGCGGCTGAGACCATGGTGGCATGGCGTTCGGCGTGTGAGCACACTGGACCAACGTGTTTAGCCTTGTCGCGTCAATCCATGCCTGTGATTTCACGAGAGGTGGATATGGCTGAGATGAGCCAAGGTGCTTACGTCGCGTACCAATCTCCAGGGGAGTGTGACTGTTTGTTAATGGCTTCAGGTTCTGAAGTGGGCGTTGTCATGGAAGCCGCTCAGCAGCTAGAGCCGTCTGGTATTGCTTGTCGAGTGATCTCAGTGCCGTGTATGGAACAATTTGCTGAGCAGTCAATGGAGGTTAAAGAGGCTGTGATGCCTTCATCAGTCTCTGTGCGTATTGCTGTTGAGGCAGGTGTTGGATTGAGTTGGCGCCCTTGGGTGGGTGATCGTGGTCAAATTATTGCCATTGAGCAATTTGGATTATCGGGCCCGGCACAGCAAGTGTATCAGGCGGTTGGATTAACCAGCCAGCGTGTGGTTGACGTTGTCAAAGCTCAAATGGCGCAACGCACAGTAAACATGGAATAAGTTCTAGGTCTAGAGCTAGCCTACAGGGAAGTGGGAATAAATAATAATACATAATAAGGAGTTTTTAGTATGACTATTAAAGTAGCTATCAATGGTTTTGGCCGTATTGGTCGAAACGTTGCACGTGCATTATTCGAGTCTGGTCAACATCATGAGATTCAGTTAGTCGCTATTAATGACCTGGGAAGTATTGAAACCAATGCACATCTATTTCGTTACGATAGTGTGCACGGTCGTTTTCCGGGTGATGTGAATGTTGAAAACAATCAGCTGGTCATTAATGGTCAGGCAATCAATGTGTACGCAGAGCGTAATCCCGCCCAGCTACCTTGGGGTGATTTGGATGTTGATGTGGTCATGGAGTGCACGGGCTTATTTGCCAGTCGTGAAAAAGCCTCGGTTCATCTTCAAGGTGGCGCTAAGAAAGTGTTGATTTCAGCACCTGCCGGTAAAGATGTTGATGCAACGGTTGTGTATGGTGTTAATGATTCTGTACTGAAAGCCAGCGACACGATTGTTTCTAATGCGTCGTGTACAACAAACTGTTTAGCACCTATCGTTAAGCCATTGCACGATGCGTTTTCGATCACTAGTGGGTTGATGGTCACCATCCACGCTTACACAAACGATCAGATGCTCTCAGACAGCTATCACTCTGACTTACGTCGTGCACGTTCTGCTACGCAATCAATGATTCCCACTAAGACTGGGGCTGCAGCGGCGGTCGGCTTAGTGATGCCAGAACTGGATGGTAAGTTAGATGGCTATGCTATGCGTGTGCCAACCGTGAATGTTTCTGTGGTGGATCTAACCTTTACCACTGAAAAGTCAACGAGCATTGATGAAATTAATGCAGTGATTAAATCTGCAGCCGAGGGTGAGCTAGCTGGAGTATTGGCGTATAGCGATGAGCCATTGGTATCGATTGATTTTAATCATTGCCCGGCCTCATCAACATTCGATGCCACGCAAACGCGTCAGATGGAGCACTTGTATAAAGTGGTTTCTTGGTATGACAATGAATGGGGTTTTTCTAATCGCATGCTAGATACGACTCGCGCGATGATGAGTGCGTAGAGATCCAATTTACACCCTGCAACTACTACTGTGTTGCATAGCAGTTGTAGGGTGCTTCGTCGTTTAATCTCCAGATTAGCTGCTCACACCTCGGCCACCTCGGCCTGGTCCCATTAAAGCTTGGTTTAGACCTTCATCGCTATCACGCGCTTTTTGGCCATTACATGACTGCCAAATGTTATGCACGTATTTTGCAATAGTGTTTGCTATAGCTACGTCAGGTTGTGTGATCGATTGTTCGGAATACAGAGTTCTTTCATGATACCTAATTTGTATCTGACGATTTTTAGAGTCATTGATTGCTGTAATGATAGAATCGATGAGCTTATTTAAATCTACTGCAATGTCAGACTGATGGACTGGTGTTTGCTCGGTGGTGCCAAAAGATCTGTCTAAAAAGGGCTTTATTCTTTTATCGAGAATGTTTGGAAAGAAATCGAAGAAGGCACCGTAGGAGTTGAATACGGGCACGCCTGCGCAAAGAATAGTGAGTGTTGCAGTGAAGGAAATTAATTTACTAATTGCTGGTATCAAATCTGCCATGATGTCATACAGATACTTATCATTGTTAAAGTTAACTTCTTTGTCAGGGTCTATGACGTCTTTCCCTACCATGAAAATACCGCCAAATGAGAATAAAATTAGGGACATGAAGATCACTTTAATCGCCCCTAAGGTTAAGTTGGAATAGTTGGTATTAAATGGGGAAAGAGAAAGGAAATCTGTCCATGATTGCTCTCCATTTCCTGATAGTTGCCAGCCATGTAAGGCATTTTTTATTTGATTGAGTGTATCAAGTCCCATAGTAAGTACGGGTACCGCTATACTCATCAGGAGGGCGTCTCTTAGAACAGGGAAAGGTTGGCCTTTAATATCGGACTCTAGACTTTCAGCAATGGTCACTAGTAGAACAGGAGGTAGTAGGAGTACATGGGCTACCAGTGATGGCAAGTAGCTTAAGAAACTAGAGGCAAGGTTATAGCGAAGTTGGTATAGCTCTCCCAAGTTTTTAGTGAGAGGCAGCTGAGTATTAAGTGTGCTTAATTTGGATTCATAGTCATCTATGGTTATCGCTGTGTTCAGCGTTTTTAGCTGTTCAATAAAACTGTTGAGTGCTGATGCGTCTAGGCTATGTTTGAAAGTTCTCGTATCAGAATGGTTGCGGCAGATCAGTGCTTCTAAATAGATTTGTCTTAATACTTCAGAGATGTGTCTTTCCTGTTTAATAAGATCAGTTTTTTTAACTAAAACATCCATTTTTTCCCACGCGTACAAGCTATTGATCCTTAGCATTATCGATGTAAGCCATGGAGCTGTTCTTGAAATGGAGTAAAATACTCGTATTAAATTGGGCGTCATTTGTTGTCCGTATATAGCAGAAGAACGAAATAAACTAAGGAACCCAAACAAGGCGGTTACTTTTTGTGCGAAATTGTTGTTAAAAGGATTGTTTAAGAATGCAATGAACGGTGCCACGGTAGATACAAATCCACTAAACATGTCCGTAAATATTTCATTTGCAGGCTTCTGAGGATTCTTAGCCATGGTTTCTAGACATCCCCAGCCAAAAGCAAAATTGACTAAGTAGGTGCAAGCAAAAATAATGGCTCCAGTTGTTTGTGAGTTGGTTACTGGCGTGCTATCAAATTCACCATTCACTGTGCTAGCCAGAACAGATAAAGTAAAAGGAAATGGCGCAATGATTAAGCCGTAGACAAAAGAAGGAGAAATAGGCGGTTTATTAGATATTTCAAAGAGTTTGCGATTAAAGATAGGCAAGCCTTCTTGTGGTTCTTTTTCAATATCATGAAAATCTGCAAGAGAGTTTATAGTATCCGGGCGTTCCACCTGGGTTGTTGGATCTAGAGAGCCTGTCATTATTTTTCACCTATCAGATTATTTAAAATATTAAAAAGCGAAAATTTATAGAGGTCTTGAGTGATTTATGCAAGGTATTACAGGTCGCTTGGGGCGGTTTATGCCTCATATAAGTTTTTCTTAAGAAAAATGCGATTAATCAGGCGCGCGGCCAATCAAAGCTTAAGCTTTCTGGTAGTGCGTGATGAGAGCAAGCTAGTGTCACTAATCGGTCGATACCAAGCGCCACACCCGCGCATGCGGGTAAGCCTGCCTGCAAGGCAGTGATTAATCTTTGGTCAATTGTTGGGAGCGCTTTGTTGAGTTTTTGTCTGTTTCGTAGGTCTTGTTGAAAGCGATGATATTGCTCATCGGCATCTTGTAATTCATGAAAGCCATTGGCGAGTTCAATGCCGTCGATATACAACTCAAATCGTTCGGCAACCGATGGTGATCCCTTGCGTATTTGAGCAAGAGCTGCTTGTGATGCTGGGTAGTCATAAATAAAAGTGGGTGCATGAATGCCGAGTGTTGGTTCAATGACGTGAGTCAGAAGAAGGTTGAGGCAATCATCACGGTTGAGTGAGTTCAGTGAGGGTGCATTAATATGTTTAGCGACGCATTGGTGCAGTGACTCTAAGTTGCAGGTATGCGGATTAATAGCGAAGTGAGTGTCGAAAAGGTCATGATAGGTGATTTTTTGAGCTGGCTTGGATTGAATGAGTGTTTGTAGCAAGCTGTCAATTTCATCGATCAGGTCAAGGTGTGTAAATCCTGGTCTATACCACTCGAGTAATGTGAATTCGG
Organism: Coxiellaceae bacterium; assembly: GCA_011523685.1. Lineage (GTDB taxonomy): Bacteria > Pseudomonadota > Gammaproteobacteria > Coxiellales > Coxiellaceae > UBA9148. The sequence goes on from WTGG01000023.1 coordinate 204,777, forward strand.
GGTTATGCAGTGAACCTTGTTCTTCTTGACGAAAGGCTTTAGATATTTGATAAATCGGCCCGCTTCCAGCAGCTAGCAGGCGCTTCATGGCGTATTCAGGAGAAGTTTGTAGGTAGTATGGTGGTTGATGATCAGCAATCGCAAAGCTATCGATGTACGGATCAGTCACAGTATGTTGGCAAAGCAGAGGTGTTTCCACCTCCATGATGGCGCGCTCATGAAAAAACTGACGTATTTGATGCAGGATATGAGCGCGTTGCTGTAGTGTTGCGATGCTAGCGCTGGGCTGCCAGTCGATCATTCTTTTACGCGAGAAACATAGCTTCCAGTACGTGTGTCGATTTTGATGACCTCACCCTCATCAACAAACAAGGGTACACGGACAACAGCGCCTGTTTCCAGCGTGGCTGGTTTATTACCGCCACTCGCCGTATCACCTTTTAAGCCGGGATCAGTTTCTGTGATTTTTAATTGTACAAAGTTGGGTGCTGTGACGGACATGGGGGCGTCGTTAAATAGGGTAACGATGCATGTATCTTGTTCTTTTAGCCAAGGTTTGGCGTCTGCGATGGCTGCTTCACCGACCGAATATTGTTCAAACGTGTCAGGAACCATGAAGTGCCAGAATTCGCCATCGAAGTAGAGGTATTGCATATCCATTTCAATAACATCAGCAGCGGGCAAAGATTCACCAGACTTGAAGGTTTTTTCGAGCACACGGCCAGTTTTTAGGTTGCGTAACTTAACGCGATTAAAAGCTTGCCCTTTGCCAGGTTTAACGAATTCGTTTTCGATGATGCTGCATGGGTCGTTATCGAGCATGACTTTGAGTCCTGAGCGAAATTCATTAGTGTTGTATTGAGCCATGCTGTCCTCTTGGCGGTGATTAAAATCGGCGATCATCATAACAAGTTGTTTCTAGCCGGGCAATCGGCGTAGGGTTGTTTGCGATGTGATTATTTTTTTATCATGCTGGTGCGGTCGTTTGATTTCCGTTAGGATGCAAGCACTTTGGTCTTTTGGAATACAGGTGTTTGAGGTGTTTGATCGACGAGCTATTCAATCTGTCTTGTTGTTAGTGTCACTAGGGGTCTTGTGGGGCTCTGGCTATGCTTTAGCACGCTATGCGATGACACATGGTGTTGCGCCGCTGGGCTATGCATTTTGGCAAACGCTGGGGCCAGCGGTGTTGTTAGCTGTTATCGGTTACCGCCGTGTCATTGCAGATCTACGTCATTTTTCAGCGTGGCGTTTTTTCGTAGTCACCGGGTTGTTGGGTATCGCTGTTCCAAATACGACGATGTATGTGGTGAGTGCGCATTTGCCTGCGGGTTTATTAGCGGTGATTGTCAATACAGCGCCATTGCTCACCTATGGGATGGCTTGGTTGTGTTCCGATGAGCCTTTTCATCCACTGCGTATCAGCGCAGTGGTGTTATGTGTTATTGGGTTGATGGTCTTAGTGTTTGTTTCGCAGTCATTCGATGTGAGTCAAGTAACGTCTATACGCTGGGTTTTGTTATCTTTGTTGAGTCCGTTATGTTTCGCAGCCATCGCGGTGTATACCTCGCGTCGTCGCCCTGCACATTTATCATCCATTACCTTGGCAGTGGGAATGTTGCTAGCTGCCTTTGTGTTTTTGTTACCTGTAACGTTAAGCTTGCATGCTTTTCATCCTATAACGTGGCATTGGCAGCGTGTGGATCAGGTAATTATTTTGGAAATTCTTTTGTCGAGTCTAGGTTATGTGGTCTTTTTTCGACTCATCCAATTGTCAGGTTCGGTCTATTATAGTTTAGTCGCAGGCGTGGTTGCTATGACGGGATTGTTTTGGGGGTGGTTATTGTTCCAAGAACAATTCTCTCTCGTGCAGTGGTTAGCTGTCGGGTTAATTTTAATCAGTATTGCATTAGTCACGCAGCGTTTTCGACGTTCATGATCGTCGATTCTATGAGGAGGTAGGTGGGTGTATCACGGGTGTGTCATACAAGTTGCAGTGCCGACACCAATACGAGAAGCCTTGGATTATTTACCGGTGGGTAATCAATCCGTTGGTGTGGAGTGTATAGGTTGTCGTGTTCGTGTGCCGCTGGGTCGTCGTACCGTGATTGGTGTTGTGGTAGCTGTTTTATCCGAGTCCTCGTTATCTAATAAGCAATTAAAGGCTGCGATTGAGTGGGTGGATACACAGCCCTTGTTATCCTCAGTTCAATTGAAGTTGTTACGTTGGGTGAGTGATTATTATCATGCGCCGATTGGTGAGGTGGTCTGTGGCCTATTGCCCAAAGCCTTACGAGAAGGGTTAACCCCGGAAGTTGATACAGTTTATGACTATCAGCTAACCTCAGCAGGTCGATTGGCTTTAGATGCTTTGTCATCACGATCGCGATGTCAGCGTCAATTATTAGACGTGTTGTCTGTTGAGCAACAGCCTGTTTCATTGAAAGCCCTGCAAGCTCACGGCATTAAGCCTAGTACTATCAATACGGCTTGTGGTAAAGGCTGGGTTGAGTCGGTCGAAGCAATACCTGTGGTGGCTGAAGTGATTCACCCGACATTTTCTGTGACCGCCGAGCAACAACAGGCTATTGATGTTATTGCTGATGCTAAGCAGTTTGATGTGTTTGTTTTAGAGGGTGTGACCGGTAGCGGAAAAACAGAGGTGTATCTGCAAACGATGGCAGCGGTACTGCAGGCAGAAAAGCAGGCTTTATTGTTGGTGCCAGAAATTGGTTTAACGCCGCAAACACAGCAGCGTGTCAGTGAGCGGTTTCAGGTGCCTGTCATTGTGATGCACTCTCAATTAACCCCTAAGCAGCGTGCACAGCGTTGGCTGCAAGCACAATCATCAGAGCCGTGTATTGTGTTGGGAACACGTTCCGCTTTATTTGTGCCATTGCCTAAGCTGGGATTGATCATCTTAGATGAAGAGCATGACAGTTCGTTTAAGCAGCAGTCTGGGCTGCGTTATTCTGCACGTGATGTTGCGGTGAAGCGTGCTCATCAATTAAATATCCCCGTGGTTTTAGGTTCAGCAACACCGTCATTAGAAACTTTGTATAATGTTCAGCTAGGGCGTTATCAATCCTTAGTGTTATCTGAGCGTGTGGGTGGTGGACAAATGCCTCAGCCTGAATGCATCGATCTGTGTGATCAGCCTTTGGTGGGTGGTTTAAGCGAGGCTTTGTTAAATGCTATTCAAGCAACGTTAGATCAACAAGAGCAAGTGCTGTTGTTTTTGAATCGCCGTGGGTATGCGCCAGCATTATTATGTCATCAGTGTGGTTGGGTGGTGCCTTGTCCAAACTGTGATGCATCCATTACGGTGCATCAAGCTAAGCATCAAATGCGTTGTCATCACTGTCAGAGAGTGTGGCCTTTATTGCGAGTGTGTCAGCAATGTAAACAAGCGGAGTTGATGCCGGTTGGTGTTGGGACAGAGCAATTAATGGAAGTGCTGCAAGATCGATTTCCAGAGGTTGTAACAGTGCGTATTGATCGTGATACGGTCGGTTCACAAAAGCGTCTAGATGCTTTGTTGGGGCAGGTGCATTCCGGTGAAGCCAATATTATTGTTGGCACGCAAATGGTTGCTAAGGGGCATCATTTTTCCAGAGTGACATTGGTTGGTGTTGTCGATGCTGATGGTGCTTTGTATAGCACCGACTTTCGAGCGATAGAACATATGGGGCAGCAAATCCTCCAGGTAGCGGGACGTTCAGGGCGTGAGAAGGCAGGGCGGGTGCTCATACAAACACACCATCCAGAGCATCCGTTGTTACAGACCTTGTTAACCTCAGGGTATCCTGAGTTTGCTAAAGTTTTATTAGAGGAGCGAGCCCAGGTAGGCTTACCACCATATTCTCATCAAGTGATTGTTAGGACGGAAGCCAAAGATGCTCATCATGCGCAAGCATTTTTACAAGACATGGTGATAGCTGGGCAATCCATTGGGCAGAATTTGTCGGTATTTGGTCCCATTTCAGCAGCAATGGCTAAGCGAGCGAATCGTTATCGTTATCAAATTATTTTGCAGTCTTCCCAGCGTAGTGTGTTACAGCAGGGTGTGGTGCGTTGTGTTCAAGCGGGGGCTAAGCATCGATTAAAAGGGCGGTGTCAGTGGTATGTGGATGTAGACCCCATTGAGACAATTTGATAATTAAAGTTCTATCTGTATGCTTAGGATGTGGTAAAGTAAATATACAGTTCTATGTGTAGTATGATCATGAAAACATTGAGATTTTATGTTGTCCTTGTTGGGTTTTTGCCTGTTGTTGCGATGTCGGATGCAGCATTAACTTTGCCAGAACCAAAAGCCACTATGGCTCAATTAGGGCTTCCTGATGACGCTGTTTCTAACGACACAATATTGCCGGATGGGTCGTCCAGTGATACTGGCTCCTCAGTAAATAGTGCTGCGAAATATCTAAGTTTAAACGATGCAATATTGCTGGCGCTCAGAAATAATCCTAATGTGATTAGTGCTCAATTAGAACGAGTGATAGATAAATATAACATTAAGTTAGCCAATTATGCTTTTCAGCCTCAATACACCTTAAATATTGATCAAAGCTACCAGAATAATGAAAAGCCAACTTATGAAGTTTCTCCTACTGTTTCATTGGAAACGTCAATGGGAGCATCATTTCAAGTTACCAATTCCAATGATATGCAAGGTGATCAAACGACTATTCTTAGTATTACTCAGCCTCTGTTACAGGGGTTTGGTTGGGTGAATGATATCAGTTATTTGAATTCCATGGATAATGAGAAAATTGCTAAGATTAATTATCGTTCTTCAATAACAGATGTTGTTATGGCTGTGGTATCTGATTATAGAAGTTTGGTGAGTGCTGAGTTAAATTTAAAAATTGATAAAAAGAATTTAGAGGCTACGGAGAAATCAACAAAAGATTATGAGTTAAGTTTCAAAGCAGGAAGGCTTGCAAAAAGTGAGTTTATTCAACAGCAAGCAACCTTGGCTTCAGCAAAACTAAGTTATCAGTCTCAATTAAATTCCGTTCAAACAACCTATCAAGGTTTTTTAAGTCAATTAGGTGTTTCGCCGTGGTCGAAATTTTCAATTGATCAATCTGTTCCTGCCAATAAGGTTGTTTTGCCATCATTGGAGACGTGTATTCAAACAGCCTTGAAAAACAACCCTCAATATCAAACGCAATTAATTGAGTTAGAAGAAATTAAGCGGGGAGTGGTTGCTGCTAAAGATCAAATGAAGTGGTCAGTCAATGCTAGTGTTCAGCAGGAGCTTGATGTTACTGATGGTGTTTCAGGTTCTCCAGTAGCATTAAATAATTTCCAGGCTGGAGATCCAATATTGATGTTTAGTGTCAATGTGCCAATTAATAACATAGAGCAGCAAGCTGGATTAGTATCAGCAAAAATTGCTTATGAAGAAGCTAAGGCACAAGCAGAACAAGCAAAAAGAGATTTGATGATTCAAGTTCAACGAGAGTATCAAGCTATTCAGTATGATCAGCAGCAGATACCTATTGGTGAACAGTCAGTTGAGCTAGAGAAGATGTCATTGGATAATGTGCAGTTGAAGTTTAAATATGGAAAAGCAACTGCCTTAGATGTTTCAACTATCCAAACTAGCTATGTTGAGTCACAGTCTAGCTTAGTTTCTTATCGAATCAGTTTGTTGAATGACTTAATGGAGTTGGATAACACGTTAGGTCGCGTGTTAGATCAATGGGGAATCACTTTGAGGTATTAGCTATGAAGTTTTTATACAAAACAGTCATGTTTTTTTTAATGGCTTTGATGTTGTGTCTATCAGCGTGCCATTCTTCCTCTACCGATAAAGAAAAATCACCAGAAAAGTTCGTAAAGGTTAAGAAGGATGTACCAAAAATTGCTCTATATTTCAAAGGTGTTATTGAGCCAATACAGGTTTTTTCCGTAGTAAGTCCTTTTGATGGACGATTAACCAAATTAAATTTTAATTACGGAGATACCTTAAAGCGAGGCGATATTGTTGCAACAATGAGTTCGTTGAAATTATCAGAGGACTTCAAAAAAGTCGTTACAGATTTTTTAACCAAGAAAAGTGCCTACTACAATGCGAAAGAAGATTATACGGGCGTTAAGATGCTGTATGAGGCAGGTGTTTCATCAAAAAGTGATTTTTTGAGTTCTGAGAGTAGCTTTCAGAACGATGCTTTGGCTTATATGCAATCACAATTTGAACTTGAAACGTTGTTGTATAAATTGAATATAGATCCTAAAGATATAGAGAAACTATCCTTAGCGGATCAAGATAAGCTGGCCCCTTTGTTAGCAAGGCAGTTTAATAATATTGAGATCCCAGCAACCGGTGAAGGAGTTGCTTTGTTCCCTATTAAAGATTCAAGTGATAGTTCATCAGATGAAGTTTCAGGCGAGTTGCATGTAGGCTCAAAGCTGAGTGAAGGGCAGCTTATGTTAAGTATTGGAGATATGTCAGGGTTATCAATTGATGTGGTGGCATCGGAGGAAAGTATTAATCGTTTACACCAAGGTATGTCTGCCATCATTACCAGTGATGCCTTTTCAGGAATACAATTAAAAGGAGAAGTAAAGAGTGTTTCTTTACAAGCTGATCCTAATTCCAGCGGTGGGCAATCGTTATCGCAGTTTCCTTTACATATTATTATTCCAAAGGTGGATGCTAAAGTAGCTCCTAAGATTAAGGTGGGTATGAGCTGTAAAGTTGAATTAAATGTAGAGTCTCCTCCTGCATTAATTCTGCCTTTAAAAGCAGTGAAGTTTGATGGTCATACGGCTTCTGTTGATATGCGTATGAAGAATGGAGAGTTAAAGACAGTGGATGTCGTTACAGGAGTAACAACATCAACAGATGTTGTGATTGTTTCTGGTTTAAAGGCTGGTGATCAGGTTCTGTTGCATGATTGATGTTTTGGATATCACAAAAACTTATTCCATAGGGAAGACTCAAGAGTTCCAAGCCTTGAAAGGCGTTTCTATGCATGTTGATTCTGGGGATTGGGTAGCTATCATTGGGCCGTCTGGATCAGGAAAATCAACGATGATGCATATCATGGGATTGTTAGATCACCCAACATCAGGAATATATAAGCTACTTGGTCGTGAGGTATCAACATTAGCACCTTATGAAATGGCTAAGTTGCGTAATGAGCTCATTGGTTTTGTTTTCCAGCAATTTTTATTACTGCCCCGTTATAGTGCACTTGACAATGTTGCGCTTCCACTGAGATATCGTCATTGCACGCAAAAGCAAGCACATAAACAAGCAATGCAATCTCTTGAGCAAGTTGGATTGGGTGATTTGGTGCACCATAAGCCATCTGAATTGTCTGGAGGTCAGCAGCAACGTGTTGCGATTGCTCGAGCTCTGGTAGGCCAGCCAAAGTTGATTTTAGCTGATGAGCCAACAGGTGCGCTAGACACTAAAACTGGAGCGATGGTGATGCAGTTGCTACAAGATATCACGGGAGATTCTGCACTCGTTATGATTACTCATGACGAACATGTGGCAGACTATTGCCAACGTAAAGTGAGACTGCGTGATGGATTGATTGATGTGCAGGGTGGTGAGTAATGGATTGGTTGTCCCATAGTCGATCTGCTTTTAGTCATTTGATGGCTTCTAAATTGCGTTCTTTATTGGCTATGTTGGGTATCGTTGTGGGTACAGGGTCAGTAGTGGCGTTGCTTTCTTGTGGGCATATGGCGGCAGATAAAGCGTTGTCACAAATAAAATCATTAGGAACTGATGTGATTTCAATGATGCTGGTCAATAAGCCAGGGGTCAATGCTGATGAGTCCAAGGGTCTCAGTGCCGATGACGTGTCAATAGTTAGTCGAGTATCACAGCAAATAACAGAGGTTGCGCCGATTATAAGTGTTTTTAAAAATATTTATGCTAGCGGTGTATCTACGAATGCTCCCATTGTTGGTTCTAATCAAGATTTATATTCGATTTTAAAAATACAACTTTCTGTAGGTCGTATTGTAACGATGTTAGATCGTGAGCAATTATTTTGTGTAATTGGCGATGAGCTGGCTAAAAAAATTCAGTTGAAAGGCATTGACCCTTTGGGTAGCCAATTATTAGTGGGTAATGAGATGTTAACAGTTGTTGGTATTTTGCAGCCGTGGAAGTCTAGCATGCTGTTCTATGAAAACATTAATCAGGGTGTATTGGTATCACTACCAACCGCTAAATTGCTCGCTGGAAGTGATGAGATCAAGCAGGTATTAATTAAAATATTGAGTGATAGTGAGTTGAATTCGGTAAAGCATCAACTTGAGTCTAACATCACACCTTTTGTTCCTGATAGGATTGTTCGCTTTCAAGATCCCCAGAGTATTATTGATGTTGCATCTAAACAGCAATCCACCTTTACTGTGTTATTGGCATCCATTGGTGGTATTGCACTACTCGTTGGGGGTATTGGTGTAATGAATATTATGCTGGTTTCCGTGATAGAGAGGCGTAAAGAGATTGGTATTCGCATGGCCATTGGTGCGCAGCGCTCTGATGTACTTATGATGTTTTTAATGGAGTCAGTGGTTATGACTGTCCTAGGAGGCGCATTTGGCGTTATAATAGGTTTATTAGTTTCCTTTGCATTAGCAATATCCAGTGGGTGGGATTATCATTTTTACGAGCTGCCACCATTGCTGGGTTTCTTTGTTTCGGTATTAGTTGGCATGATTTCAGGTATTTATCCAGCTTTTAACGCATCGCGACTAGATCCAGTTGAAACTTTTAGAGATTAAAAAAAAGAAGAGCATTCCATGAAAATTATTATTTTAGGTGCGGGTCATGTTGGGCTGTCTATTGCCAGTGATTTGATAGATGAAAATCATGACATTACATTAGTGAGTGATGATAGTCAGGTGTTGGTTGAGGTTTCGGAGAAGTTGGATTTGCGGACTGTGTGTGGTCATGGTTCTTTCCCAGAGGTGTTGCGTGAGGCAGGTGCTGAAACGGCTGATATGCTACTAGCTGTGACAGACAGTGATGAGGTCAATATGGTGGCTTGTCAGGTCGCGTACTCTTTATTTAATATCGATAAAAAAATCGCGCGTATTCGGTCTCAACATTATTTAATTCGTGATGAGTTATTTGGTAGTGATAATTTACCTATCGATATCTTTATAAGTCCAGAGCAATTAGTGACACGATTTATAGAGCAATTGATTGCACATCCAGGCGCCTTGAAAGTAATGAATTTAGGTGATGGTTCGATTAAGTTAGTGGGTGTTAAGGTGTTTTACGGCGGGTTGTGTGTTGGTAAAACACTAGCTGAGATTAATTCAATTGTTCCTGATGGCGTATTCAATGTCGCGGTTGTTTTTCGTGGGGATGATATGGTTCCTCAAGATGAAACGTTGACTATCGAGGTTGGCGATGAGGTGTATTTTATTTGTCATGAAAGTCAGTCGCATGCCATTTTGGCAGCTTTTCGCCGTGTTGAAGCTCCTAATCATCGCATTATGATTGCAGGTGGTGGGGGTATTGGAGCCTGTTTAGCAGAAGCGTTACAGCATAATTATGGCGTTAAAATAGTGGATCGTGATCTGCAACGTTGTGAGTTTATTGCAGAGCGAATGAAGGTAACTGTATTGCACGGGGATGCGTGCGATCGTGATTTGTTAAGAAATGAAAACATTGACAGTGTAGATGTTTTTTGCGCGGTAACTGATGATGATGAAGATAATATGATTGCTGCTTTGCAGGCAAAACGTCTAGGGGTCAAACAAGTGATGGCTTTAATTACACGGACGGCTTATGTTGATATTATTCATGATACATCAATTAATGTTGCAATTTCACCGCGACAGATTACGGTGGGCTCTATTTTACCGCATTTGCGTAGAGGTGATGTTCGTTATGTGTATGAGTTGCGACATGGTCAGACTGATGTTATTGAATGTAAAGTTCATGGTGATAAAAAAACATCTCGATTAGTAGGTAAGTCGCTAGCCAATGTTTCCTGGCCTAATTCTGTGTCTGTCGCAGCAGTTATTCGTTCGAATAAATTAGTGTCGACAGATGATGATTATGAAATTCAGGCAGGTGATCATTTGGTGCTTGTTTTAGGTGATGTGCGACGATTAAAAGAGCTAGAGAAACTATTTCAAGTTAGTGCGGATTTTTTCTGAGGTGAGATGATGAGAGTTTATGTCTGTTTTAAGTTGCTGGGTATGTTATTGATGATGTTTAGCTTGTCTATGCTGACACCTTTAGTTGTTGATGTTATCTATCATGAGTATGTCTATTTGGCATTTGTTGTTGCTTTTTTAATTACTATAATAACAGGGTTTGCATTGTGGTACCCGTTTAGAAATTACCATTATGAGCTAAGAACGCGTGATGGTTTTTTTGTAGTAACTTTTTTATGGGTTGTTTTATCATTATTTGGAGCAATTCCCTTATGGTTAAATCAGTTCACTAATATTAGCTTTACTGATGCAGCATTTGAATCTGTATCTGGAATCACAACAACGGGCGCAACGGTATTGACTCATCTATCAGATTTACCGATGGCTATTTTATACTATCGCCAGCAGTTACAGTTTTTAGGTGGGATGGGTATTATAGTTTTGGCAGTAGCAATTATGCCTATACTGGGTGTGGGTGGCATGCAACTTTATCGTGCTGAGGTCGTTGGTCCAATGAAAACATCAAAATTTAAGCCTCGCATCGCTCAGACCGCAAAGTCACTATGGATGATTTATGTTGGTTTAACGGTTGCTTGTGCTCTGTCTTATTGGGCATGTGGTTTAAGTTTTTTTGATGCTTTGGGTGAGAGTTTCGGCACGGTAGCGACAGGTGGGTTTAGTTTGCATGAAACGAGTTTTGCTTATTATAAAAATCCAGCAGTTGATGTAGTAGCTATTATATTTATGTTTTTAGGGTCATGTAATTTCGCATTGCATTTTTATTTCTTATCATCACGTAAATTATCTACTTATTGGAAAGACTATGAGTTGATTGTATTTTTTAGAATTGTTTTACTTGCTACAGTTGTTATCTCGTTATATATGATTATCTACTATGATTATTCGATTGTTCATAACCCTTTCCACGTATTATTTACTGTAATTTCATTAGCAAGCACTACTGGATTTACTACTGTCGATTTTAATCAATGGCCAACATTTGTTCCTATTTTGTTGATGATCATTGCTATGGTTGGTGGTTGTGGTGGTTCCACGAGTGGGGGCATTAAAGTGATTCGCTACCTTATGATTAAAGAGCAGGGTCGTCGAGAGATTAAGCAACTTATTCACCCGAATGCCGTTTTGTCAATTAAGGATGGTGGTGGTAGTAAATTCCCTGATAAAGTATTAAATTCTATTTGGGGCTTTTTTTCCGTTTATATGTTCTTATTTTGCTTTTTAATTTTGTTGTTATTGTTGACGGGAATGAACTTACGAACAGCTTTTGGTGCTCTTGTTGTCTGTATTGCTAATACTGGAGCTTCAATTGGGGATGTTTCTCAGGGGTTTAGCCACCTGCATGCATTAGAGAAGTGGTTATTGATCTTTGCTATGTTTTTAGGGCGTTTGGAAATCTTTACTATATTAGTTTTATTTTCACCCAGTTATTGGAGGCGCTAGTATAGTTAATGATGTTATTTCTTTAGATTTTTTTTTCTTTTTCGGCTAATTCGATGCGCATTTTTTTTCGAAGCTCTGCTTCTTTAAATCGCCTTTTTTGTTCATCAGTTTTGCAGATTAAAGGATTTATAGTCACGGGTTTATGGTTGTCATCGAGTGCTATCATGGTAAAGAAGCAGGAATTTGTATGGGTCACAGTACCTGTTGATAGGTCTTCTGCTATCACTTTAATGCCAATTTCCATGGATGAATTACCCACATGATTGACTGAAGCAAGGCAGGTCAGTAAGTTTCCAACATGAACGGGATGCTTGAAAACCACCTGATCAACAGAAAGGGTGACAACGTATCGCCCGCTATAACGAGCGGCACAAGCATAAGCGACTTTGTCGAGAAAGCTGAGTAATTGCCCGCCGTGAATATTACCAGCAAAGTTGGCTTGGTTTGGTGTCATGACTTCAGACATGGTGATACTAGTTCGTTGTTCTTCCATGATATTCCTTATTACTCAGTTTTAGGTAGATGATGTTCCAGTTCATTAATATAGCATTGTGTTTCTTCCGGCGCTAATCGAAGGTGTATAGCAAGCCGCATAATACCTAGACTAAATAGTAGTACCGTAAGAATATCCCAGCCAAAGGAGAGTTGATTGATTCCATGTCCAAATGAACCTAGGTATGAAATGAGTGTAAGCCCTCCAAAGTAGGGCCATAACCAGAGTGCAGAACGACTATTTAACGGAATGCGTCGAGCAGAGGTATTGATGGTTCGATAGCCAAATAAAATGATTATGCCAGCGATAATGGCTAATGAAAGTTTAGAGATAATATCCCAGCCACTCCAGTAGGCTAAGCAATTGCAAAGGAAAAATGCGGTGTATGACCATAATCGAGGGAATGGTAGTTTTAATAAGCGGGATTGATTGGGTATTTGGTACCGTAAAGCTAATAGGCTGATAGGCCCTATGACATAGCTAATAGCCATGAGTGATGTTAAAAATGTCACCATGGCTTTCCAGCCTGGAAGCGGTGTGAACATCAGCATGCCAACACAAAAATTCACAAGAATAGCTTTTGCTGGGTTTCCCTGGTGATTAAGGCTATGTAAAAAGTTGGGTAAACAACCGTTGGCACTGGTCGCGTAGAGTGAACGACTGGAGCTAGCCATGTACATGAGGGCTGCGGCTAATGGTCCAATGATAGCCCCGAGATAGAGTAACGGTAAGAGCCCTTGTAGGTGATCTTGTAATAAAATAGTCGTAAAAGGGCTGTTGCTATGACTGAGTTGAATATTAGCCCACCCCTTACTAATGTTGGCGGGTTGTAATGAGGTCAGAAAAGCTAGTTGAAGTAGTAGGTAAATGGTTAGGCAAAGTGTAATCGACCCAATGATAGCATAAGGCAATGCTGTGCCTGGGTTTTTGGCCTCGCCTGCCATTTCACAGGCTTGTTTGAATCCGTTGAATGCAAAAATAATGCCCCCAGAAGCAATGGCAGCAAAGATGCCGTGAAAGCCATATGGAGAAAAATCACTGCGTGGGTAAAGCGGGTGGTGGTGCAGTGTAGCAATCATGAAAATACTAATTACTAGGATGATGGGTAGGATAATTTTCATAACGGTTAGTGCATTGTTTGCACGAATTAACCAACGTAGAGAGTAAATATTAATGCTACTAATGATTAACATTAAAATGGTTGCTGTGATGTAGCCCTGCTGGGTTAATTGTCCTGTGTTGGGTAGTGCTAAGGATGGAAAAAATAAGGTCAAATATTGAATAACACCTTGGACCTCTGTGGGGACTAGGGCTGTATAAGAGAGCCAGATAAACCAAGAGAAAATAAATGCGACTAATGTGCCGTGAGTATATTGAGGTACACGAACACTGGACCCTGTGAGAGGTAGCATGGCGCTAATTTCAGCAAAAGTAAATGCAATAATAATGAGTACGATGCCGCCTAGAATCCAAGAGATAATCGCTGCTGGGCCTGCAAGTTGTGAGGTGTAATAGGCAGAAAACATCCAGCCTGAACCTAGAATCGCACTAACTGATGTAAATAATAAACCATTAGGAGAGAGTGAGCGTTTTTGAATCATCGAGTTTCACTGTGATTAATTTTAAAGGGCGATAGTCTAAACTGAATTGAACTCAGGGTCATTAAAAAGAATCGTAGCTCTGGGTGTAGAAAACACGCTATACTGCTTTGCTTAATTCATCAGGGTGATTTGTATGGTTAAAGATATGCCAAAAATTTTGGTTGATGGTTCCTCTTATTTATTCCGTGCTTATTATGCTATGCCGGCATTAACTACTCAGCAAGGTTTTCCTTCTGGTGCAATCTACGGTGTAGTCAACATGTTAAAACGTTTGCAAAAAGATTATCCAAAATCAGAGGTTATTGTTGTCTTTGATACTAAAGGGAAGACATTTCGTCACGAACTCTATTCTGAATACAAAGCTAATCGTGCAGTGATGCCTGATGACTTGGCTCAACAAATAGACCCATTGCATGAGATTATTGAAGCCATGGGGTTTCCTCTAATCAAAGTGCCTGGTGTAGAAGCAGATGATGTTATTGGTACTTTAGCTTTAGCGTTTTCTAAAGCCGGTCAGCAGGTTTTGATCTCAACTGGCGATAAAGATATGGCGCAGCTGGTTAATGATCAGGTGACATTAGTCAATACGATGACGCATCAAGTATTAGATATCGAGGGAGTACAGGATAAGTTCGGTGTTCGACCTGATCAAATCATAGATTACTTGGCGCTCATTGGTGATACCTCTGATAATGTTCCTGGTATTCCCAAAGTGGGACCAAAAACAGCTGTTAAATGGTTGCAACAATATAAAAGTCTTGAAGGTGTTATTAAAAATGCATCAGCTATCACGGGTAAAGTGGGTGAGAATTTACGAGCCAATTTAGATCAGTTGGAGTTATCGCAAGAATTAGTAACGATTCAGTGTTCAGTTCCGTTATCTTCATCAATCAGTGATTATTCTATGTTGCCCGCTAATGTTTCGGCGTTAAAGCACTGGTATGACAAGTTGGAATTTTCTACTTGGTTAAAGGAGTTGACAACTAAGACTTCAGGTGAAGAGCCTGTTATTGATGAGGTGGAGTCGTTGCAGGATTATGAGGTTGTTTTAAATGAAGCAGCTTGTTTGCAATGGATTAAAAAAATAGAGGCGACATCTGTATTTGCATTAGATGTTGAGACAACCAGTTTAGATGATATGTCAGCAGAGCTGGTTGGTATTTCTTTAGCGGTTGCACCTGGTGAGGCAGCCTATATTCCTTTGATGCATGATTATTCTGAGGCGCCATCACAGTTGGATACGCAGTGGGTCTTAGAGCAGTTGAGACCTATTTTACAAGACCCATCACGTTGTGTCGTAGGGCATAACATTAAATATGACTGGAAGGTTTTATGTCGTTATGGTTTAGAAATCATAGCGCGTTGTGATGATACCTTGTTGCAATCCTATGTGTTACACAATGTCACTGTGCGACATGATATGGATACTTTGGCTGAGAAGTTCTTAGGTCATCAAACAATGACCTATGAGTCGGTTGCTGGAAAAGGAGTCAAGCAGAAAACGTTTAATCAAATCTCGTTGGATGTTGCTGCGCCATACGCAGCAGAAGATGCAGATATTACTTTGCAGTTATTTATGAAGTTTGATCAGGCGTTGCATGATGAGCCAAGCTTGCGATCAGTCTATGATACTATAGAACAACCTTTGTTATTGATTTTGACACGCATGGAGTATCACGGCGTATTACTAGATACTCAGTTGTTATCTTTACAAAGCAAGGATTTGTCAGATCATATTGAGCGCTTAGAGCAAGAGGCTTATCGATTAGCAGGAGCGCCATTTAATTTAGCTTCACCAAAGCAGCTGCAAGAAGTGTTATTCGAAAAACTTCAGTTACCTATTATAAAAAAGACACCTAAGGGTCAGCCATCAACAGCAGAGGCTGTGCTTCAAGAACTCGCTACTGATTATCCTTTGCCTCATGTTATTGTGCAGTATCGCAGTTTGGCAAAATTAAAATCGACTTATACCGATAAGCTGCCACAGCAAGTGAATTCACAAACAGGCCGCGTTCATACACATTATAATCAGGCGGTCACGTCTACAGGGCGTTTATCTTCTAATAATCCAAACTTACAGAATATTCCTGTGCGTACTGAAGAGGGGCGTCGTATTAGGCAAGCGTTTATTGCGCCAGAAGGTAAGGTTATTGTGGCAGCTGATTATTCTCAAGTGGAGTTGCGCATTATGGCGCATGCCTCAAAAGATCAGGGAATGATTCAGGCATTTGAGCAAGGGTTAGATATTCATCAATCAACTGCGGCAGAAGTATTTGGTGTTCCCGTTGAGTCGGTGACAGCTGAGCAACGTCGCCATGCTAAAGCCATTAATTTTGGTTTGCTATATGGGATGTCAGCCTTTGGTCTATCAAAACAGTTAAATGTAGATCGTCAAGCCGCGCAACTTTATATTGATGCTTATTTCGACCGTTATCCTGCAGTATTGCAATATATGGAATCAGCTCGCCAACAAGCGGCTGATCAAGGTTATGTGACAACTTTGTTAGGTCGTCGACTAGTGATACCGGAGATTAATGCATCGAATGTTATGCGAAGGAAAGCTGCTGAACGAGCAGCCATTAATGCTCCATTACAGGGTACGGCTGCAGACTTGATTAAGTTAGCTATGATTAACTTGCAGCAGTTGCTGTTAGAGCAGCAGTTAGAAATGACATTGATTATGCAGGTGCATGATGAACTTGTTTTTGAGGTAAAGAAATCTGATCAAGATGCTGCAGTTGCATTGATTCGTCAATCTATGGAGCAAGTCATGTCATTGTCGATACCATTAATTGTTGATATTGGTGTAGGTAGCAATTGGGAAGTAGCGCATTAAGATGGGGGTAGCCTATGTTTAAGGGTAAGCAGACTAAACAGCAAAAGCAGATGGTTGCTCAAGCTGCGTTAGAGTATGTTCCTATGGATGGTGTGATTGGCGTAGGCACAGGATCTACCGTAGAGTATTTTATTCAAGCATTAGCGAGCATTAAGCATCAGATTAAGTCGGCGGTGCCCAGTTCTCAATTGACTCGTAATTTATTGAAAAAGCACGGTATTGCTATTGTAGAGCTGAATCATGTTCCTTCAGTAGATGTTTATATTGATGGTGCTGATGAATTTAATCCTTACTTGTCATTAGTTAAAGGAGGTGGAGGTGCTTTAACACAAGAGAAAATCATTGCAGCAGCGAGTGAACAGTTTGTCTGCATTGTGGACGCCAGTAAGGAGGTTGTTTGTCTGGGTAAATTTCCATTACCTGTTGAGGTGTTGCCAATGGCGCGTAGTTTTGTCGCGCGAGAGATGGTTCGATTAGGTGGGCAACCAGAATATAGAGAAGGCTTTGTTACGGATAATGGAAATCTCATTTTGGATATTTATCAGCTGGATTTAAGTGAGCCAATGGCAATGGAGCGGCAGATTAATAATATCCCTGGCGTTGTTGCCAACGGAATATTTGCTTTGAGAGGCGCTGATGTTGTGTTGATGGCTGATGAGTCAGTTAGGCAGGTTTATTCTCGGGGCAGTTCTCGTAATGAGTCTTAACCTTTTTCTGACTGGTTTCGTAAATATGATCACGTAACGCAAGAATGGTTTTATCAAAATTATAGAGATCATCTTCCCAGTCAATGGATAGGTCCTTTTCGAGTTCATTCCAGGTTGAGATGTCGGCCTCATTATGTTGGATTTTACATTCGAGTTTGTCTAGTGCGTAGATCAGTTTTGCTTCCGGAGTTTTTCTTTCTTCAAACTCTAACCATAGGCGGTGAATCTCATTACCAATTGGGGGGCCTAATAGGGTGGCAATTTCATGGATAGCAGCTTCTTCTCTGGCTTGCTTGTTATCATGATCTTCTTTGGTGATCAGGTCAAAGACGGGTATGTCGCCAGATAGCGCTTCTACACAATCGTGTATAATGGCCATCTTTAATGTGTGAAGTAAGTTGACTGGATGCTCGAGGTTTGGATGAATGGTAAGTATTAAGAGAGATAAGCGCCAGGAGTGTTCGGCAACGCTTTCTTGTCGGTCTGAAGAGGTCCAGCTATGGCGTAACTCATTCTTCAGTCTTTCCATAAGGCCCATAAAGGACATAATTTTATCAATGCTTGTGTTCATTTGTTATTCTCGCGGGTTCATCCTGAGAATTGATGATATCAGACAATTAAATGATTTGTCGTGAATTTAAAGGAGTAATTAAGGTTTTCCTAAGCATAAAACTAAGCCAGTGAGCTTGCTATTATGTGCTCAAGCAGTATAATGCGTGCTCATGTTGTACCGGGTTTGAGCTAATATTGAACACCCTATGATCATTTGTGAGTCTTTTTGTAAGTTCACAGTGTTCTGTTCACACGGTTGGTGGCTATCGGAAATGTGTTACAACGTACGAATGACAATGATAGACCTAGAGAGAGGCAACCGCTAGCTTTAGGTAAGAGCATAATGAAGGAGAGGCTCATGTTAGTCTTAACAAGATCTATTGGTGAAAGGCTGATCATTAATGATGGCGAGATCAAGCTAAGTGTACTGGAAGTAAAAGGTAATCAAGTCCGTATTGGTATTGATGCGCCACGTGATGTATCTGTTCACCGTGAAGAAGTTTTTGAGCGTATTCGTTCTGAGAGCCAAGAAAAATCAGATACGATAAGCTAGTCTTTTACAGAATTATTTTTTTTGAAGACAAAAGCAGAGCGTTAGCGCCCTGCTTTTTTTTTCTATAATGTTGCTTATACAGCAATGCCTGTTTGATTTAATAGTGCAACTGTTGAGGGTTTTCGGCCACACATCTTAATAAATACATCAAGCGGTGGTATTGATCCGCCTAAGGCCAGAAATGTGTCTTTGTAACGTTGTGCTGTGGTAGGGTCGAAATGACCATGAATTTCAAATAATGAAAAAATATCTGCGGCCATGACTTCGGCCCACTTATAGCTGTAATAGCCCGCACTATAACCGCCCGCAAATATATGGCTAAAACCATGTTGGAATCGATTATATTTGGGAAGTGGGTATAAGCTGGTCCTTGATCGAACACTGTCTAGGCATGCTTGAATGGCATCCGGTTTTTCTGGGTTAAATTCTATGTGTAAACGAAAGTCGAATAATGAAAATTCAAGTTGGCGGATCATACC
Source organism: Coxiellaceae bacterium (assembly GCA_011523685.1). GTDB lineage: Bacteria > Pseudomonadota > Gammaproteobacteria > Coxiellales > Coxiellaceae > UBA9148. Next base: position 223,614 of record WTGG01000023.1, read on the forward strand.
CATGGCTGACTGAAAGTGTTTGGCGCGTTGCATTTTTGCAAAAAGCTCAGCGGGTAATGATTCGCCTGTTTGATAATGTTTAGAGAGTAGCTGTAGACAATCTTCTTGCCAGGCATAGTTTTCAAGGAATTGGCTAGCCACTTCAACAGCATCCCATGGGATCCCTGTAATACCGCTGGCCCCTAAATAATTCACTTGGGTGAGCATGTGTTGTGTTGCATGGCCAAACTCATGGAATAGGGTGACGACATCATCATGTGATAGTAATGCTGGAGCATCATCAGTGGGTGGCATAAAGTTGCAGGTGATGAATGTCACGGGATGTTCTAGGGTATTCGTATCAGAAAGGTATCGGTTACGACAGTCATCCATCCATGCTCCGCCCCGTTTGTTGTTGCGAGCATAGAGGTCTAGGTAGAAGTGACTGATAAGGTTACCTGATTGGTCGGTCACTTGGTAACACTGAACGTCATCATGCCAAGTATCAAAAGCGTCACATTCCGATATTTCAAGGTGAAATAAACGTTCTGCTATTGTGAGTAAGCCTTGTATTACTTGAGGTGCAGGAAAGTAGGGGCGCAACATTTCATCGGATAAGTCATAGTACTGATGACGGTATTGTTCACTGGCATAAGCAATATCCCAGGCATTTAATGTATCCAGTTTAAGTTCAGATTGAGCGTATTGCTGGAGAGTTTTAAATTCTTTTTGAGCTTGAGGCTGTGATGCTTTAAGTAACTCATCAATAAACTCAAGCACCTCATCAGGGTGGTTGATCATTTTGGTGGCTAGTGAATACTCTGCTGTATTGTTAAAGCCTAATAATTGAGAGAGCTCAAGATTTAGTGTCAGAATGTTGTGCATTATTGATGAGTTATCTTTATCAGGGTTGTGTGGACCTTGATCTGAGGCTCGAGTGCAGTAGGCTTGATAAAGTCGTTCTCTTAGAGAGGCATCTTTAGCGTGCTGCATCACGGTTAAATAGGATGGTGCGTCCAACGTCAGTAGCCAGCCTGTTTTTCCAGAGTCAGTCGCTTTTTTTTCTGAGGCAGTAATAAATCGTTCAGGTAAGCCATCGAGTTGTTGGCGGTCAGTGACTAGGTGTTGCCACGTGTCTGAGGTGTCTAGTAGGTTAGCTTCAAATTGCGTTGAGAGTGTTGATAGTTCGGAAGCAATAGTAGCGTAGCGTTCTTTATCGGTGGCAGATAAATCGATGCCTGCCAATTTGAAGTCTCGCAGTTCGTTATTAATGATGGTTTGCTGAGCTGTATCTAGATCATGAAAGTGCGTTGAGGCTTTTAGTTGTTGTAATGCTTTAAATAAGCCATGGTGATGGCCAAGCCAGGTGGAAAATTCTGAGAGTAGCGGTAAGCAAGCTAGATAAGCTGACCGAAGATCTTCTGAGTCTTTGACATTGTGTAAGTGTGAAATAGGGCTCCAGAAATTATGTAGCTCAGCACTGAGCTTTTCTAAAGGTGCCATGAGTGTATCCCAAGTGGGCTCACATAGATCACTTAATAATGTGCTGATTTGTTCTCGTTGCTGAGTCAGTAGTGAGGATAGTTTAGACTCAATGTGTTTAGGGTCAATGGAACTGAATGCGGGTAATGCGGTGCTCATTATATTTACCTTATTGCTCGTGAGGACTCATTGGATCAAAAAAAATCGGTAGGTGCAAGGAGAAGGTGCTGCTGGGTTAGCACTCTTATTGGTGCTTCGATACAATAAGTGTTGATTATAAAAAAGGTGTTGTTTATGTCCATTCGTCAATTTGAATCTATTACTCCTACGCTTGCTGATAGTGTCTATGTGGATAGTGCAGCAGCGGTGATTGGTGATGTTGTGATTGGTGAGGGTAGTTCCATATGGCCTATGGCTGTGATTCGTGGTGATGTGAATACGATACGTATCGGTGAGCGAACCAGTATACAAGATGGGGCGATTATCCACGCTACTCATGCAGGACCTTTTACTGGAGACGGTTTTGGTACAGAGATTGGTAGTGATGTGACCGTAGGTCATCAAGCAGTGATACATGGGTGTGTCATACATGATCGTGTCTTAGTGGGGATGGGTGCAAAGGTATTAGATGGCGCGGTAATTGAGAGCGATGTCATGATTGGTGCAGGTTCTTTGGTTTCGCCTGGCAAGCGCTTAGAAAGTGGGTATTTGTATTTTGGCTCGCCCGTTAAGCAGGTGAGAGTGTTGACGGAAAAAGAGCGTGAGTTCCTCAGTTATACGTCTAGCCATTATGTGAAGTTGGCGGTGAGGCATAAACAATAAAGCATATTATCTCTCTTATTCTATGGTATTAGCAATGTCCTGTTTAACGTGGTCGCGTTAATTTCATTTGTAAGGCTATTTCTTATGTTGGTGGTTGTTCTCTGTCGTCGGAAGATTTATTTTTTATAGGTTTGTCGCAAGGTTTTATGATGTGTATAAATTCTCTGAGGTTGAAATAAGGTATTGGCATAGTTTGTCTTCGAACTGTTGGTATTTTTTTGAAGGGCCTACAAAACCATTAACCATAATGACAAAAATAAGCTTGTTATTATGACGCGTGTTAATGTAGCCCGCTAAGCTACTGATGCCTGTCATTGATCCGGTTTTGGCAGCAACTCGATTAGATTGTTGATATTGATGCATCCTATGAGCGAGTGTTCCTGCCCCTCCTGGTTTGGGCAGGGCTGCTTTTAGGTCGTCGGATATTTTGGAGTGTTGCTGAATGAAATAGAGCAGTTGCGTGAACTGTTTTGGAGATGCAAGGTTGTAGCGCGATAATCCTGCTCCATCAGTAAGTAATGCTAGGTGAAAATCAATGCCTGTTTGTTCGCTCAGAATGTGTTGTAGTGCATGTATCCCATTTTGCCATGTGCCAGGCTCTTTGTAGTAATGGTGTCCTAGAGTTTTTAATAATGTATCTGCAGCAAGATTATCAGATTGAGTGAGCATGTGTTTAACGATCTCTGACATTGATGCAGAGTGATGTGTTGATAGTGGATGATTGGCTGATAAAGGCGTTGTTTTAAATTGAATACGTTGAGCACTGATGCCTGCAGTATTCATAGCTGTTTGTATTTTGCTGATGATGTAGGGCTCAGGATTTCTGATTGCTAAAGATCGACGTTGTTTTTTCCAGGGTTTGACTAGGCATCCGCCAATTGAATAGTGATTATTGGTGTCACTGTAGACGGTTAGGGGGCATGTTTTTTGATAGTGAGCTGTGGTCACTGCATGGTTAGAGAGTGTCAGTACATTTGATGGTAGATTAGGCGATAGTTGAGGAGGTCTACCTGTTTGATTAGCAGGTAATAGGTGAAGAATAAATTTATTTTGATCAATGTTAGCGGCGCTCATAGGAGCAGCAAAGCTGTAGCTCAAGTCATCCCAGAGCCAGCCGGGAGGGTAGTAAATACTATCAAAGGCTGATGTATCTAAGTAGAGTGCCCCAGTAATATGCGTTACACCATTGTGTTTGAGTTGTTTGAATAGTTGATTAAGATCTTTTGATGATAGGTAAGGGTCCCCGCTAAATTTTAGATAAGCATTACCCTTTAGGGTATGATTGACGGGCTGATGGTTGGATGTAATTGTGGTTGTATAGGTAAAGTCTGGGTGTAGATATAAGAGAGCTGCGGTAGCGACAAAGAGTTTCTGTATACTCGCAGGCGTGAATAGTTGAGTAGCATTCTTTTGGTAGAGAATTTTTCCTGTTTTAGCCGATTGGATGATGATGCCAATGTGTGGCTGGTAAGCTGTTTTGGGTAATGATGATTCTAGCCACTGTGTAAGTGGTGGAGATGTATCCGCCAGTGCGCTAGTCATTGATAGTGTGAGTAAGTAGTAGCTGATTAACAGTAGTAGTCGTTTCACGTTAATCAGCTCTTTTGCGCTGTGTATGTAAAATAACATAAATAATGAGGGCTACGATGGTAATTATAGGGATCATGATGATAGAAAGATAGGCTTGAACCATGGCAGCGCCTGCTGCAAAAATACCTAATGTGATACCTATTAATAGAAAAATGGGATCGGTATAGACGCCAGCTAAAAAGACACTGAGAGCTAATAAGGTTACACACATCAGTCCTGCTTGTGTTGTTCCCATGACACCTGTGCTAACAAAAAAGGTGGCTAAATAAATTAAAATCAGTAAGCCAATCCAATGTAATACTTGGTGCCAGATGGTGGTGAGCATATTCGTATTGCTATTTCTATCAAGATACCAATATAGCCAAATTGAGAGAATCGCAAAGAGTACCGATGTAATTTGAATATAAGGCCAAAATAACTTGTGATTGAGGTCCATAATAAGAAGGCCAATAAAGCCGGTGATGAGCATAATAGCAAATACAAATAGGCGTGCTTTAAAGTGTTTGTGATGATCGGGATGGTGTGATGATGTCATGTGAGGTCCTTAATGCATCAAGAGGTGGTGATAAATTATCATCAGAATAACAAGTAACGTGTAGGCTCACAAGGTGGTGGTTACAAACAGAGCGGGAAGGTGGCTATGATGCTGTTATTGGTCGAATCCATGGTTTTTGTGTGTGCGTAGATGCAGGTAGTGCTTGTAATGCCAGTTTTGCTTCATGAATGGTTTTGTAGTTGCCGCTGATCAGAATAAAGCGAACTTGTTTATCCTGTATGACTTCAAGAATGCGGCTGTTTGTTATGTGAAGTTTTTGTTGTAAGGCTTTTGTAGCTGCTGAGTCATGACTGCTTGCCCATTGTAATGTGTAGTGTGTTTTGGTTGTGATGGGTTGTTTCTTTATAGGTGCTTTAGCTGTCGGTATTTTAGGTGGTTGAGTGGCTTGATTAGTTTGTTGTGAATGTATCGGATGGATCAGTTGTGTGTTCGGTGTTAGAGGAGGTGTGTTATATGAGTGTTTTGGATGGTGCTGCATTTGCCAGAGGATGTACATCAGTATTCCCAATAACACTAATGAGATCATTTTTACAGGATGTTGGTTAACGCGGGCCATGATTGCTTGGGATGATTGCTGGTAAGTGCGTTGTGATTGATTGGTGTTATGTGTCGTAGTATTTGGCGTATTAAGTTGGGTTTGTGATGCTGGCGGTAATGATGAGTTGTTGAGTTCCTGATTATAGGGATCTTGAGTGCCACATAATACGATTTGGAGTAGTGGCTGGGGTAGCTCATGTTGTTGTTGAGCCAGGTGTTTGAGTGCGGTCAATGTTGATAGAGGAAGTGTGTCACAGAGCTCTATAATGAGGATGCGATATTCATGGTGAGACTGTAAGTGATTCAGGATGCTTTGTAGTTGTTGTTCAAGGCTCATCGACTGGGTGATTACGTGGTCTAATGACCATCGTTTGATGTGGTGAGGTGTCAGTGATTGGTGATTGCTAATGCGGAGGATGGGTGTTGAGCTTGGTTGCGTTGCAAGCCATTCGTCGAGTTGTCTTTGACGTATAGATTGATCCTTATTAATGAATGTGATGATGGGGAGAGGAAGTGCGTTTGTTTCTAAGGTGGTCATGCGGTTCAGCTTCCTTGTTATGTGTGCCCAAATTTTTCAGTTGATAGTGTGCTCTTATGAAGACATGCTGAGTGTTGTTGAACGATGTTAGCCGAAGTCTTTTATCAGTGCAAATAGTAGTATTTAGTGTTCTTGCAAAAAAAAACCGCAGATAACTGCGGTTTTTTTGAAGGTGTTTGGGTGTTAGAAATAGAAACCCATGACCATGGTGACGACATTGCTATGACCGCCAGCTGGAGGTCCGTCTTGGTTGTCTCCTGTTGCGCTGTCTTTGGTGCAATAATTTTTATTATAGCTGTATTCAACTGCCTGGATGGTGTCTCTCCAGATGGACGTGCTAGCGACGAGGTTATAGCTTTCTTTAGGGAGGTTGAGTGCTAATGATTCCCACGTTTCAGCATACATTATACCGACTAATGACGGTTTGTTGTAAGCTGTGAAGCTATAGTCAAGTTCTGCTTGTAGTGCTCTTGGTGTGGCACCTTCATTGTTGAAGGATAAGTCATTTTTATCAAAAGACTCTGTAGCACTGATATATTCCCCAATCATTGTAAAGTTGCCCGCTCCAATAGATCCGTAGATGTCTGCACCTGGTACATCGTGAGCAAGTTCCACATCGTTGATCGCAAAGCCTTCAAAACCTTCGTCATAGCCTGTGTCACGCATGCCGAGTGAGTCTGCAATATTGCTGACGTAGCTAGCACCGATTTCAAACGGATGATTGCCTTCAGATGTTTTGTAGCCGATGTTTGCACCACCTTCTTCAGAGAAAGCGTTGGGTGAATTTTGGTAAGAGTTGTATCCAAACACTTCAGCATAAAGGCCATTTTTCGAGTAGCCTAACAGCGTTGCTGTGTCTTGAATTTGCGCGAGTGATTGTGTTTCGGGTGTGGTCCACATGGCGGTGTTGTAACGTCCAAATGGCATGTACATTTTACCCATGGATAGGTAGAACGGTGACTCTTTAAGATTACCAATAGTCGCATAACCCATGTTGAGGTAAATGGTATTTTGCGGATTTCTGCTACCTGTAACAGCAGGTATGTTTTGGTAATCTAAAGATACAAAACCACTGACCCAAGGGTTAATAAAGGTGGCTGTTTCAAGCTCAGCTGTCCCAATTGAGCTATTGAAGTCAGTTGAGCCGTTTGATGCATCATTCATGATGAAGTTTCCTTCAAAAGCACCACCTAGTACGATGACAGGACGTTGGTTGGTAACATTTTTATCAGCCAAGTAGTCGGTGAATGATTGATGTGTTTCGAGTAACTGTAAGTCATGGTTAGTCGATGAAAATCCATAGAGAAGGTCTGATGCGTCCTGTGCTGATTCATCGCCAAATAAGGGGGCTGTGATCACTGTAGGGATGTGATTGTAAAATAAGTTATCAAAATTCGTAGCTGTATCATCTGCGCAGGCGATACTGCTGATTGCTAGTGTGCCTATTAATGCACAAAATCGACCGGACATGGTCATATTGGTTCTCCTTTGCTGAGTCTATCAAATAGTTTTAAAGCGCCGCGATTAAACGGACATGGAACGCTACCGTATGATCATAGTGATTGCAATACGTGATTGGCCCTTCCAACGATAGGTTGGTCTTTGTACTGACTGTTTGATTGGTTTTCGTTACAATGGCTGCTTTTATGAAGGGGGTTATGTGAAGGCTTTCACCATTCGAGCGCCAGATGATTGGCATTGTCACCTTCGTGATGGTGACGTGTTATCACGAACAGTGGCGGATCAGTCGCGATACTTTATACGGAGTATGGTGATGCCTAATTTAGCTTCACCTGTCTTAACGATTGATGATGCTCAGGCGTATTATCAGCGTATCATGATGCATGTTCCTTCTGGGCGTCAATGGCAGCCTTGTATGACACTGTATTTAACAGAGTCTATGGATGCAAAAACCATACGCATGGCAAAGCAATCCTCTTGTGTTTTGGCCGTCAAGTTATATCCTGCAGGAGCAACAACACGATCTGAGTTTGGTGTATCAAATTTATCTCGTATTGAGCCTATCTTATCAGTGATGGAAGCAGCGGGCTTACCCTTATTGGTGCATGGTGAAGTGGTTGATGATGCGTGTGATATTTTTGATCGTGAAGCACAGTTTATCGATCGTTATTTGCAACCTCTGGTGGGGAAGTTTCCTCGCTTGCGTGTTGTTTTAGAGCATATTACCACGCAAGCAGCTGTTCAGTTTGTGCGTTCGTCCTCTAATAACGTGGCGGCAACAATTACCCCACATCATCTGTTATTAAATCGTAATGATTTATTAGTCGGTGGTTTGAAGCCTCATCACTATTGTTTGCCAGTATTGAAACGATCTCGTGATCAGCAAGCGTTAATTGAGGCAGCTATCAGTGGGCATCCTCGTTTTTTCTTGGGTACAGATAGCGCTCCTCATGCTGTCGATGCTAAAGAATCAGCGTGTGGTTGTGCTGGGATTTATTCTGCTCATGCTGCATTGGAGTTATACGCTGAAGTATTTGAGCAATATGATGCGTTAGATCGTTTGGAAGGGTTTGCGAGTGAATTTGGCGCGCGTTTTTATCAGTTACCCTTAAATGAACAAAGGGTGACATTAGTTAAAGCATCACAGGCAGTACCCGAGCAGTTAACGTTTGGTTCTGATATGCTCGTGCCATTATTTGCGGGTCAGCCTATTGGATGGTCAATCAGAAATATTGAGCCGGCAAATAATAAATGCGATGAAAAGGGTAAGGAGAGTACGAGTGAGTATGAGTATTAAAAAACGTTTTGATGGCTATTTGCCGGTTGTCGTTGATGTTGAAACGGGTGGGGTGGATGATACTCGCCATGCTTTGTTGGAGATCGCTGCTGTGTGGGTTGACTGCCAGGAAGATGGTGTCTTAGTGCCTCAAGACTCTTTTTCAACACATGTGATTCCCTTTGAGGGTTCGGTGATTGATCCAAAAGCACTGGAAATTAATCATATTGAACCAGATCACCCATTTAGGTTTGCGCTACCCGAAGAAGAGGTGTTGAAAGAGTTATTTGCTTATGTGAATCAAGCGCTGGAAAAGACAGGTTGTCGACGAGCTGTGTTAGTGGGGCATAATGCGCACTTTGATCTGGGTTTTTTGATGGCTGCAGTGAAGCGTTGTGGTATCACGAAAATTCCCTTTCATGGTTTTACCTGTTTTGATACAGCTACATTAGCTGGATTAGCTTGTAAAAAGACGGTGTTGGCAAAAGCCATACGAGTGGCAAAGATACCGTTTGATGAATCAGAAGCTCATTCAGCAGTCTACGATACAGTGAAAACAGCGGAGTTATTTTGTCATATCATTAATCAGTATGATCAGGCTGTGGCTCACTAGTCGTCTATGTTTGTCCTCCTCAAATAAGTTAAAAAAATTTCTAACACGTATCAAATAAGAAATAAGAAGATAGACGAGCACAATAAAAACGGCCTCATCAGAGGCCGTTTTAGATATAAGAGTAATACTATCTTAAACTATAGTGCATCAGCGTGAGCAGTCAGGTATTCTGCTACGCCTTTTGGATTAGCTTGCATGCCAGCATCACCAGCTTTCCAGTTAGCTGGGCAGACTTCACCGTGGGCTTCATGAAACTGTAGCGCATCAACAATGCGAAGAATTTCATTCATGTTGCGACCTAGTGGTAGGTCATTAACAATTTGTGAACGTACGGTATTGGATTGATCAACGATGAAAGCACCACGGAATGCAACGCCTGCTTCTGGGTGTTCAACATCATAAGCTTGGCAAATGCTGTGATTAACGTCAGCAACCAGCGTGTATTGTAGAGGCCCAATTCCGCCATCGTTAATGGCTGTGTTACGCCATGCATTGTGAGTAAATTGAGAGTCAATAGAAACGCCAATCACTTCAACATTACGTTTTTTGAATTCTTGTTGAGCTTTATCCATAGCGATTAGCTCTGAAGGACAAACAAAGGTGAAGTCGAGTGGGTAAAAGAAAATAACGCTGTATTTACCTTGAGTTTGTTCATAATAGTTATAATTATCAATGATTTGACCGTCAGCTAATACAGCAGCTGCAGTGAAATCAGGGGCAGATCTTCCGACTAAAACAGACATGGTGAGTCTCCTATGGTTAGTGAATATACAAATATGTGCCCGATAATGTAGGTGTTGGACGTAGTGATGTCAATAGTGTTTAAAAAATAATCACTATAGAAAGTTAACAGGAAGTGTTGTAATGTGCTGAGTGATTCGATATTAATTCAAAAAAGAGCGGTATTATGTCTAAAAAACAGCAAGTTACAGAGTCACTCCCTGTTCGTGTTGCGGTCAGTGGCGCACGTGGAAAAATGGGTCAAATCACGGTTTCTGCGATTAATAATGAGCCTGATTTAACGCTTGTAGCCACTATTGAGCGTTCAGATGATATTAAAGCTGTGTTGCATCAAGCATCTCCCGATGTGCTGATCGATTTTACATTGCCAGATTGTGTGTTCTACCATGCTCAGTTAGCGATTGAGCTGGGCATCCGACCTGTTGTTGGCGCCAGTGGTCTTTCTATGAAAGAGGTTGAGCAATTAGGGTCTGCATGTACCGCCAAGGGGTTAGGTGGGATGATTGTTCCGAATTTTTCGATCAGCGCTGTGCTAATGATGCAAATGGCCAAGCAAGCTTCGCGCTATTTTCCGCATGCGGAAATTATAGAGATGCATCATCCCAATAAGGTCGATGCGCCATCTGGAACCGCGATTGCAACAGCAGAGCGGATGGAAAATATGTCACCTGCAGTGCCTGGTGATCATCCTGCATCGCATTGTGTATCAGGTGTTCCTATTCACTCAATGCGTATGCCAGGTTTATTTGCTCATCAGCAAGTTATGTTTAGTCGCGAGGGAGAGCGTTTAACTTTGCAACAAGATTGTTCAGATCGTCAGTCAATGATGCCAGGTGTTGTATTAGCGACACGTTTTGTGATGCAGGCCTCAGAGTTGTATCATGGTCTTGATGCGGCTTTAGTGTGAGTTTCTGTATAAGGTAGGTTACACCAGAGGCGGGATGCCTAGTCCTTGAGTAACGGTTGTCGTCAATAGCATGACAGGTTTAATCAGAATAAACTGAAGATGTCCTAAGAATAACAAGCCAAGCAGAATGAAAAATCCATAGGGTTCAATTTTTTCATACCATCGCGACCAAGGTGGTGATAGAAAGCTAGCAACAACTCGACTGCCATCTAAGGGTGGAATGGGGATTAGGTTCAGTACCATTAATACGAAATTAATTACAATCCCGAAATAAGCTGATAAAAAACACAGGCCGAATACAGTTTGTGTCGTATTAGGATTAAGAGAAACTTGGCCTTTAAGCATTATATAGCAAGCTTTGGCAATCAACGCCCAGCCAAGCGCCATGACCAAGTTTGAAGCAGGGCCGGCAATTGCGACGAGTGCCATGTCGCGCTTTGGGTTTTTTAGATTTGTCCAGTTGACAGGGACGGGCTTTGCCCAGCCAAAAATAAAAGGGCTAATACTGGCAATTAAAATGGGTACAATTATCGTGCCGATAAGATCAATATGTTTTAGTGGGTTGGCAGAAACACGGCCAAGCATGAGGGCCGTATTGTCACCGAGTTTACTGGCAATCCAGCCGTGTGATGCTTCATGTAGTGTGATAGCCAGTAATAGTGGAATTGCAAGAATAGCAACGAGGTGTAATGTTTGGGTGATAGAGGCGATGTTCATAGTATTCCTAAGTGATGTATTGAAACACAGTGACTACTTTGGTAACGCCTTCAACGTGCCGTGCAATGTTAGTCACCTCTTCACCTTCTTTGTGTCCGGTTAGTCCCATTAAATAAACCACATTGTTTTCAGTGACCACTTTGAATTGATGAGATTTAAAGCCAGCCTTAGCAAACAGTGCTGTTTTGACCTTTGAGGTTAGCCATGAATCATTAGTGTGTTGTAGTGAGGATGTTGCACCTGCAAGTGTGATCTCATTATAGATGCGGCTAATGCCTTTCACACTCGATACAATTTCATAGGCGCGTGTTTTTAGTTCAGGTGTTTGTGCTTGTCCAACTAATAGTAGAACATGGTTGAAAGTAGCGACATGGATGTTGGATCGACCTTTTAGTTCTGGGTCGTCTTTAAGGAGATTGACAGCGGTTTGTGTGGTTTTTCTATCACTGATAACAGTTTTGATGTCACGTTTATCATAGACTACAGAGCTGGTGGCTGCAGCGCCGACGACAACAGCGGTTGGTACGCAGGCGTTGATGAGTAGTGTGCTGAGTAATGTCAGTGAGATTAAAAAACAGCGTAGCATGTTGGTTCCTTGCAGCCTGGATTATGTTTGAAATAATTCTGTATCGATAATATCACATAAGCAGTGGATGGCTAGTATATGGCATTCTTGAATGCGACACGTGCGATCAGCAGGCACTTTAATTTCAATGTCATTAGGTGTTAGTGCTGTTGCCATGGCGCCACCACTACCTCCGCTGAGAGTGACCACGTTCATACCGCGTTGATGTGCAGCCATAATAGCTTCGGTCACATTATTGGAGTTACCGCTGGTGGATATTGCTAGTAATGTGTCACCTTCTTGTCCGAGCGCTTTAATTTGCTTTGAGAAGATTTCTGCATAGCTATAGTCATTAGCAATGGATGTGATGGTGGAGGTGTCTGTTGTGAGTGCTAGGGCTGGCAAGCTTGGGCGCTCTGTTTCAAAGCGATTGAGGAGCTCTGCTGCAAAATGCTGTGCGTCAGCAGCCGAGCCTCCATTACCACAGCAAAGAATCTTATTGCCATTGAGTAAAGTTTGCACCATCAGTTGGCCTGCCTCTGTAATCGGTGTTGCCAGAGTATCCATCGCTAAAATTTTGGTTTGGATGCTATCGTTAAAGTGATTTTTGATGCGTTCGGTGATGCGCGCTTGCGTTTCTGTGCTCATAATGATCAATGGGGTTGGCTAAAAGTTTAGTATTGTACCTCAAGTGCATTTTGAATCCAGTAGATTTTTTTGTTCCCATCTTGACCAATAATATCCAGTCGACAATCCGTGAGATGAGGCAGTTGGTGTTGGTGTAAATAAGACTGAATGGTTTTGAATAGTCGGCGCTGTTTGATGCTATCAATGCTTTCAATAGCGCTGGCATAGTGTGTGTTTTGACGTGAGCGTACTTCAACAAACACTAAGGTCTCACGATCTTTCATGATTAAGTCAATTTCGCCATAAGCGCAGTGGAAGTGTTGGCTGATGTAGAGTAGCCCGCGTCGTTTTAGGTAGCGTTTTGCACGTTGTTCGACCTGGTATCCTTGAATTTGTCGAGGGCTGGGCATGGTTGGTGGTCGTGTTGCTGCAAGAACTTACATTATTTCAAAGCTTATTGAGCTTAGCGATACCGTAATTGTTTAGTGAGTTAAGCGTGGTTTGCCTTGCTCGAATTGAGCCCACATCAGTTGTCGATAGATGTGATTGTTATTCAGGTACAGTGTTCCAGTCGCTGCTCGTACGCCAAAGTCAGGTAGTAATTCCATCGTGTCGAGCGTTTGTGTGAGTCTATAGGCGTCAATGCCTAGTGCATAGAGTTTGCTGTATTTTTGATAGGACTGAGGCCACACCTGTTGGGTTTGTTGCTGTAAGGTGTTGAGGTAGTTCGGATGCATGTGTTGTGGTTCTAGTACCCAAGGCATATCACAGAAAGCAATACTGTTTAGGTCACGGTCTTTGCCGGGGTTGGGTTGGCCATTATAGAGCTGTGATAATGCGTAAACAGGGATATCACCGGTAAAATAAAACTGCAATAGGGGTTGAATTTGGCGAGCCATATCGGGTTGTGCGATCAGAAAGATGCTGTCAAAGTCTTGGCGTCGCCGTGACACAATGCGGACATCTTTGGTGCCCAATATGCTGCGTATAGCATATCCTCGAGAATATGAATCTTGGACACGCAGTAGTTGTTTGAGCTCTTGTGATAGTTGGTTGCGCGATGAATATAGGAGCGTGTCAATAACCTCATCACCTTGTGCTTGCCACTGTTGCGTTAGATGTTGCGTGATGGGTTGTCCCCACTTGGTATTGGGGGCGATGATTAATGCGCGATGATGGTGAGTTTGTTGTGCTTTTTGTATGAGTTGTTGTGTTTCATCAAGTGGGGAAAGACCAAATTGATAAAGGTTGTTGACTTTTCGAGTATTTGGCAGCGTATTGAGTGCTAGCGTTGGTACAGTAAGTCGTTGCGAGCGTGTGAGGGCTGCTAAGTTGTTTTTAGTGAGTGGTCCAACGATAAAGTCTGCCCCATTTTTAAGGGCTTTTTGATAAGCCATATCCACGGGTGTTGATGAGGTGTCGATTAACTGGATATTGGGTGCTTGCGAGCTGTGTTGTTTGTCATAGTAGTATGCGGTAAAAAAACCGTTACGTACGGCTTCTGCATTGCCTGCATATTTCCCAGTGAGTGGCAGTAATAGCGCAATGCGGTGTGGTTTGGATGTGCTGGCAGTGGCTAGACTTTTTGGTAAGAGTGTTTTAGCAGGATGGTTGGGAAATTGTTGTTGCCAATCGATCAGTTGGCTTGTCATCGAGTTTTCTGGTCTATGGTTGTTGATGATGTTATTTAGTTCAAACCAACCTTGGATTGAGCGTGGTAGAGAAGGGTCGCTGAGAGACTGTAAGGTTGTTGCTGGCACAGTTTGTAGTGAGAGCCAGATAGCGGTGAGGGTTTTCTTTTTTTGCGAGTTATCTTCAATATTATACAGGGTAGTGCGAGTTTCGATGCTTCCTATTAAGTTATGAGTTTGTTGGTAGGCATCTGCGGTCAGTTGTAGTTGTTGTTTATACTGTTCTTGATTAAGTGTGTTGTTTGAGAGACTCATTTTTTTGAGTCGATTTAATGCTGCTTGGGGTTGACGTCGAGCTAAATATACTCTGGCTTGTAAGAGCTGGTAAGAGGTGAATAGCTCTGAGGGTAAAGCCGTTTTTGAGAGCTCGGATAACAGTTTTTGAGCTTGTGTGGTATTGCCAGCATCCAGGTAGCGAGAAGCTGCCATGAGCTCCAACTGTTGACGTTGTGTCCCGCTTTGTTGCGCAGCCATTTGCAAATATGCTTGAGCACTCAGTTGAGGAGCAGTTGCAGGTGTCGTGCTGCAGCCGGCTAGTGCCAGTGTGGCGATTAGATATGTAGTAATAGTCAAGCGTTTCATAGCGCACAGTGTAGCGGATTTTATGAGCAATGTAACCCGGGTCATGCATTGTTTTGCCCTGAAATGGCCCGTATAATCAGCTTTTTTCAATCGAGGGTGCTAAGTTGGAACAGGTTGGCGTAGGGAAATTGTATATTGTTGCAACGCCGATTGGTCATCGTCAGGATATAACATCTCGAGCAGTTGAGGTGTTGAGGTCTGTTGATTGGGTTGCTTGTGAAGATACGCGGCATAGTCGACCTTTACTCCAGTTTCATGAAATTACAACCGACCTAATGGCATTGCATCAGCATAACGAGTCTCAAAGGTCTGCCACAATTATTCAATATTTACGAGATGGTAAGGATGTTGCATTAATCTCTGATGCTGGTACTCCATTGGTGAGTGATCCCGGTGCTCGATTGGTAGCGCAGGTCATTGATGCAGGTTTAGAGGTAGTGCCAATCCCTGGTGCTTGCGCTGCTATTACGGCTTTGAGTGCGAGTGGGTTATTGTCTGATGAATTTGTATTTATAGGTTTTTTACCTTCTAAAGGCGCTCGGCGAGAACAAGCCTTGTTATCGATTCTCCGTGAGTCACGAACAATCATATTGTACGAGTCGGTGCATCGCCTATCGACGTTGTTGAAGCAGTTGAGTGAATACCTTGAGTCTGATCGACGTGTTGTTGTGGCGCGTGAATTAACCAAGCGCTATGAGTGCTTTGTGCGAGGTAGTATTGATGAGGTAATAGAAGCGTTTGCAGAGCATCCTGAGACTTTGCGAGGTGAGTTTGTTGTACTTATTGAAAAGTCTCCCTTAAACAGAGATGATATCGATCGATGTGATCAAGAAAGAATATTAGCGTTGTTACTAGAAGAATGCACACCTAAAACAGCCAGTCGTTTAGCGGCAAAAATTACCGGTGGTTCCAAAAATGCGCTGTATCGTCTTGCTATAGAATGGAATGAAAAGGAGTAGTCAGTGAAAAGATTTGGATTAGTCTTGATGGGATTAGTGATGTCTTCATCAGTGTGGGCGGCAAGCTTAACGATAGATATGTACAAAACAGCACCTGTGGGCCAGCAAGGGGCGAGTATAGGGACTATAGTCGCTGTGGATACGCAGTATGGTTTGTTATTTATGCCACACTTACATAGCCTGACACCTGGTATTCATGGGTTTCATTTGCACACTAACCCCAGTTGTGCTGATCAAGGTAAAGCGGCCGGTGGACATTGGGATCCGGGTAAAACCGGTATGCATCTCGGCCCCTATGATTCTGAGGGTGAGTTAGGCGACTTGCCTGCTTTAACCGCAGATGCAAAAGGTAAGGTGACTTTGCCTGTGTTAGCGCCACGATTAAAAGTTTCCATGTTGCAAGGTCATTCATTAATGATTCATGCACGCGGCGATAATTATTCAGATCTACCTCTACCATTAGGTGGTGGCGGTGCGCGTTTTGCTTGTGGTGTGGTTGCCAGTAATGCTTTGGTGACGCAGAGTTCGGCAATTCAAGATGTTGATACCAATGGAGACTCTAGTGATAAGGGGGCGGATGATGGTCATTCATCTGATCAGCAGAGTGATGCTGATACCTCAGTTGCAGAGGGCGGTGATGACTCATCAGATCAGCAGTCTGGAGGGTCGACATCGGCAGATTCAACGTTGCAAGCCACTGACTCATCGAGTCAATCAAGTGATGTTGCCTCTTCATCCGAGTCTTCAGCGGATGATACGTCCCGACAAGCCGATTGAATTTCCAAGGCAAGTCCTTATAATGGCCGCGAGTCAGCTAAACAGTCGCTGTTATCATTCGTGGTAATGGAGGAAAGTCCGGGCTCCATAGGACAGGGTGCCAGGTAACGCCTGGGCGGCGCGTTAAGCGTCGACGGCCAGTGCAACAGAAAGTAAACCGCCGCAGCTTGTCTGCTGGTAAGGGTGAAAGGGTGCGGTAAGAGCGCACCGCGTTGCTGGTAACAGTAATGGCACGGTAAACCCCACTCGGAGCAAGGCCAAATAGGAACTCACGCCCTTTGGGCACGCGTGGTCCGCGCGAGAGTTCGGGTAGGCTGCATGAGGTTGTTGGCGACAGCAATCCTAGATAGATGACTGTTCACGACAGAACCCGGCTTATCGGCTGACTCACTTTTCTATTTGTATAGAAACTCATTTAATTACAGCTTGTTCGAGCTGCGTTCGTAAGGTGGGTGGTATCGGTGTAGGTTGTTGTTTGAGATAGTTCATCCAGACAATAGTGGCTTCACCGTGTGCGTAGTCATCAGGCTGTCCTACAACACCAATGTGGTAGTGTGTGTGCACACTGGTTCTGCCAGGGGTGTTGACCGTGATGCTGACAGTGATATCACTGGGATAAAGAATGGGTTTTAGGAATGTGCAGCTGGCATTGGCGAGAATCGGCCCTTCTGTGGCTTGGATGTCGATGTTGCCTAAATTGAGTTGTTGGAACCAGGCAATCCGTGCTTGTTCCATGTAGGTGAAATACATGGCGTTATTGACATGACCTAAGGCGTCCATATCGCTCCAGCGCATCGGAAAATGGGTGCTAAATATCGGGGTTTTGGCGCTCATGTTAGACTCCTTATCATACAGTCAGTGATCTCAGTGACTATAGGTGAGGGGGGATCATCAAGCAAGTGCTGAGAGTGGGTGAAAAAAAAGAGCAACCTGAAGTTGCTCTTTTGGATTTTACATTGAGATGTTTGTGATCTTATTTATGACCAAGTCCGTTGTTGTTGGTGCCAGTTACCTGCTGTTGTTCTTCGTGTTTTTTAGTAGAATTTGCCCACATTGTATGGGCTTTTGAGACATCCTTTCCGTTCATTGAATCGGTTTTTTGTTCGAGCATTTTGTTTAAATTCAGCTTTATAATGGCTTCTTCCATCTGAGTGAGTCTAGTCTTGAATTCAATATCGGGGTCTGTAGCAAATTCATTGGATAAAAATTTCTCGGCTTTTAGCATCTTTAGCATGAGAGCATTCATTTGAACTGTTTCGTTAGTCTCAGTAGTGTTCTTGGCTTTGGTGTTTTGAAAAAATTGATGTCCCATCTGAAATCTCTCTTAGACCAAGGGTCTGTCATTGAACTTGATAACTATCATATCAGAAAATTATTAAGAAAATATTAAAAAATGTACATAATGCGTTAATTCTTTGAGAAATGTTGAGGTCAGCGTGGATGTCACTCACGATAAACCTCAGCGTATTCAATAAAAGCATTTATTATCAGGGTGTTACGAATATTTTGCGGGGTGGCTTGCAGTTGATGGGGTTATCATTACACTGTTAGCCAAATATTAATAGTATAGGAGATACCAATGCCTTCATTTGATGTTGTGAGTGAATTTGACCAACATGAGCTAGCCAACGCGGTGGATCAAGCCAATCGCGAGGTCGGCACACGGTTTGATTTCAAAGGCAGTGGCGCGAATTATGAGCTGCAGAAAGAGCGTATCACAATGAAGGCTGAGGTGGATTTTCAACTGCAGCAAATGTTGGATATTTTGCAACAAAAGCTCATTAAACGCGGTATTGCTATTCAGCATTTGGTGGAAGAAGAGCCGGTGATTCAGCATAAATCGGCCACGCAAACCTTGACGTTGCAGCAAGGTGTATCGACAGAGATTGCTAAGAAAATCTGTAAAGGGATCAAAGAAGCTAAGTATAAGGTGCAATCGCAAATTCAGGGGGATCAAGTGCGGGTGACCGGTAAAAAGCGCGACGATCTGCAGGCGGTGATGGCTTGGTTGCGTGAGGAAGACTGGGGAGTTCCGTTGCAGTACGAGAACTTTCGTGATTAGATGCGTATCATTTTTTATCAAGTAGGGTTGGGTAATATTTATGGAGCAGAGTGTTTGGCAAACTAAGTGGGTTGTTGGTTGTTTTTTTAGCTTGGTCTTAGTGGCATTCTTTTTACCGATATCAGAGTCGTTGACGGATATCAGTTATCTAATGGCTTTTATCTGTGCGGTTGTTTCTGGAGTAGCCTGGACATATCGCCATGAGCTCATCAAGCACCCTGTGATTATTGTTTTATTACTGCTGTTAGCGATGATTGTTTCGGGTTTAACTTACTCGGGAACATTTGGAAGCGCACATACGTGGAAATTACTGAAAACGTATCTCTGGGTATTAGCAACTCCTTTCTTACTTTTAGCTATTAGCGACGATCAGCAGCGACGTGTGATTTTTCATGCTTTTTTATGGGCAAATGCGCTGATTTTATGTGTGAGTTTTGGCAAGCTTATAGCAGGATGGCTGGGTGGTTATCAGGCAAATCCTTGTGTGTTTCGAGGGCACATTATTCATAACTTTTTTATGTCTTTTGCTAGTGCTATTTGGCTGTATTTCGCGATTAAGCGACCGCAATATCGGCGTTGGATGGTAGGGTTGTTTATTCTAAGTACACTGAATGTCTTTTTAGTGTCATCAAGAACTGGGTATTTGAATTGGTTTATTTTGGTTGCACTGGTGATGGTGTGTGAGTTGTCATGGCGTCGTTGTTTAATCTTGGGCGCCGCTTTGGTTTCTTTGGTGGGTGGGTTTATTATGCTGTCTCCCATGTTCTCGCAGCGAATGGATAAGGCTGTCACGGAAGTTGTTCAACATGTTGATAACAAGGACCCTGTTGCTCATCCCACTTCAATGGGAATAAGAATGGTTCAGCTGACTGCAGGTTGGCATCTGTTTTTGCAGCGGCCTTGGTTGGGTTATGGGACGGGAGGTGCTCCGCAGGCTTTTTCAGCGCTTCATGCAAAAACGCCTAATGAGAAGATTGTTTATCGGGATAATATGAAGACTGATTTAACATATATCAATGTAGCTGTTGAGCATGGGGTTTTAGGATTGGCTATCCTTTCGGCATTTATCCTAACGTTGTGGTGCGTGGCTTGTCGTTTGCCAGCTGAGTGGCGTCGCGTAGCGCAGTGTTTCGTGGTTGCTTATTTTGTGGCTGCAATTTTTACAGCCTTTTTGATCTCAAGTTTTGCAGTTCATGCTTTATCCATGATGTTGGTGGTGTTGTATGGAGGCTATCAATATTCCGAAGGTCAGGATTCAGTTTCTAGTTCAGCGCAGCCTGTTTCCACCTGACTCTTATAGTTGTTACTCAAGACATCCGCCTATCAGGCGGATTTTTTTTATTTTTTTGTTTTTAACGTTAATTTTTTTATGCTCAGATATGTTACTTAATCTGACAGATTTTATTTATCTTATTGATTTTTAACATTAAATATTGCGACTTTGGTTGCTATTGATGTCTTGTTCTATTTTTGACAAAAAACTATACAAAATGAAAGATGTAGTGGTACAATGTGGGTGATTGTGGGGGGAAATTTATGTTTCGTGGGATAGCTGCTATCAATGTCGACGCAAAGGGACGAGTAACCGTCCCCGCGCACCAGCGCGCTATCTTGATGGAGGAGGCCGATGGTCAAGTGGTCTTGACCATCGATACCGAGGATCGTTGTCTGTTGCTTTATCCTCTGTCTCAATGGTTGATCATCGAGGAGGAGCTCTCTTCTTTGCCTTCATTTAACCCAGCAACTCGTCGTATCAAACGTTTATTGATTGGTCATGCGACGGATTTATCATTAGATCGTCATGGTCGTATCTTGCTGCCTCCGCTGTTGCGTGAATATGCTGGTTTAGATAAGACGATCGTATTAGTGGGGCAAGGTAAAAAGTTTGAAATTTGGGGCGAATCACAATGGGAAATGGGACGTGATAGCTGGTTGGCAGAAGACACCGAAGGGGAAGATGGTGGTGGTTTTGCGCCAGAATTAATGTCGTTGTCATTATGATGAGTGAGTTTAAGCACCAGTCGATACTGGTCAAGGAGGTGTTAAGCGGATTGGCGATAAAGCCAGATGGAATATATCTTGATTTGACGTTTGGTCGGGGAGGGCATAGTGCACATATTTTACAGGCGCTAGGCCCGACAGGTCGGTTGATAGCCGTCGATAAGGACCCCGAAGCGGTGAGTGAAGCCAGTCAAGCTCCTTTCAATGATGCGAGATTCTCAATTCATCATGCTGCCTTTGATGAGGTGGAACGAATTGTGCAGTCGCAAGGTTGGGTCGGACAAGTGTCCGGGATCTTACTGGATTTAGGGGTATCCTCACCGCAGTTGGATAAAGCTTCAAGGGGTTTTAGCTTTATGCGAGAGGGTCCTTTAGACATGCGGATGAACCCGACCACGGGAATCGATGCGGCAACTTGGTTGCATAGCGCTACAGCTTCAGATATCGCAGATGTGTTATGGAGATATGGCGAAGAGCGATCGGCACGACGCATTGCAGCAGCCATTGTGGAGATTAGAGAGAGTCAACCGTTAGAGACAACACTGCAATTAGCAGAATTAATTGAGCGGGTTTGCCCACGACAGGGTTCAGGCAAGCATCCCGCAACAAAAAGTTTTCAGGCGATAAGAATTTTTATTAATAGGGAGTTGGAAGAGTTAGAACGATGTTTACAGCAGTGCCTTGATATCTTGTCGGTTGGAGGGCGGATGTGTGTGATTAGCTTTCATTCATTAGAAGATCGCATGGTTAAGCGATTTATAAAACAAGCATCACAAGGGGAAACATATCCGTCTGACTTACCCATCAAAGATAAGGATATTGTCAGGCCAGCTAAACGTGTTGGGTCTCTTATTCGTCCAACTGAGGAAGAAATAGCGGATAATGTTCGTGCCAGAAGTGCACGGCTTAGGATTATGGAGAAGCGATAATGAATACAGCAGTGCGAGTATCGTCGGGTTGGTTGATGCCTTGGAGTGAGATGCGTTCGATTCGTATTAATTGGCAGTCAGCATGGCTTGGGTTATTGATGGTTTTGGTGGTATTGTCAGCTTTTTCCATTGTCTATCTTAAAGACGTTAATCGTCGATTGCTCATTGATTATCAGCATCAAAGTCAGCAACAGCTGCGTTATCAGACGACTCGCAATCAACTGTTATTAGAGGAGAGCACTTGGGCTCGGCAATCACGCGTACAGCATATTGCTGAAAACGAGTTAGGTATGGTGATGCCAACCAGTCACGATGTGGTGTTGCTTGAAACAAAAGATTTTCCTCAAGTGTCTCATATCGATGTATTTTCTAGTCAAGCATCGTGTGGAGATGATCTGAATCATGGCGCTGTTTGCTTGCAAGATCATGCTGTGATTGACTCTTAATCGTTCCATTGTTTCAAGTAGGGTTAGATGCAACGACGAAATGCAAATTTTTCATGGCGTTTTGCCGTTATTCTTGCTGGTCTATTGTTGGGCTTGGTCGTTATTATTTGGCGATTGTTGCACTTGAATGTTCTCGATCGCGAGTTTTTATTACGTGAAGGTGATGCGAGGATGGTGCGCGTTGAAACCATTAAAGCGCATCGCGGAATGATTTTGGATCGATTCAATACGCCATTGGCTATCAGTACCCCAATGTCTTCAGTGTATGTTAATCCGCGATTATTTCATGCTGATGAGGATCAAAAAAAACAGTTAGCAACATTGCTTGGTAGGACAGAGAAAAGTTTGCAGACGTTATTACACCGCTACCGTCAACGTGAGTTTATGTACTTAAAAAGACGGATGCAGCCAGAACAGGCAGAGAAAATTATGGCGTTAAAGTTGCCAGGTGTTTTTCTCGAGTCTGAGTCTAAGCGGTATTATCCTGAAGGTAGTGCAACAGCACATGTGGTTGGGATTACGAATATTGATGATCATGGGCAAGAGGGTATGGAACTCGCTTATAATCGTTGGTTGAGCGGGCATGACGGTAAGCGTGAAGTTGTTAAAGATAGATTGGGGCATATTGTTGATCATGTTGCGGTATTGAAAACACCCGAGCAAGGGAGAGATTTACAGTTAACCATTGATCATCGGTTGCAGTTTATTGCTTTTCAAGCGTTGCAAGAAGCAGTGGCAGCGCATCATGCTGATTCTGGGTCTGTCATTGTATTGGATGCGAAGACAGGGGATATTCTTGTTGATACCAATATGCCAACGTATAACCCCAATAATCGAAAACAGTCGCATCCAGGCGTGTTTAGAAATCGTGCATTGACAGATACTTTTGAACCTGGCTCAACCATGAAGCCTTTTACCATTGCTTTGGCTTTAATGAGTGATCGTTATACGCCTGAGTCGACGATTGATACTAACCCAGGACGGATGCATGTTGGTGGGTATGAGATTAAAGATGATGGTTTGAATTATGGTGTGATCAATTTACAGCAGATTATTCAGAAGTCGAGTAACATTGGTGCCGCTAAAATTTTATTATCTTTGTCTCCCGATGATTTTTGGAATTTATTGCGTGGGTTGGGTTTTGGTGTGAAAACTCATAGCGGTTTTCCCGGAGAGGTATCTGGTCGATTGATGTCTCATCCTGTGTGGTATCCCAGTGATGTTGCCACGCTCGCTTATGGTTATGGTATTGCTGTAACCACCTTGCAACTAGCCCATGGCTATCAGGTATTAGCTAATCATGGGGTGAGTCAGCCGGTAACATTTATTAAGCGAGACAAGCCGTCACAAGGACAGTCAGTGATTTCATCTGATGTGGCGGATGCTGTGATGAGCATGCTGGAGACCGTTGTGACCAGCGGTACCGGTACACGAGCTCAGGTGCCAGGGTATCGTATTGCAGGAAAAACGGGTACAGCCTATATTGCGGGACCAGGTGGCTATGATAAGAAGAAATTTATGTCTTCATTTGTTGGTGTTGCGCCAGCATCTGATCCGCAGTTTGTTATTGCTGTAGTTGTTAGAAACCCAAAAGATCAGCATTTTGGTAGTTTGGTGGCGGCACCTGTATTTTCTAAGATTATGGGGAGCGCTTTACGGTTGTGGTCTATCCCCCCGGATGGCTTGCAGTAAGGTTATGGAGTTGTGTTTCGTTGGAGTTTCCATCGTTTGTGTGTCCACAGCCAATCTTCGGGTGATTTAATAATATCTTTTTCAAGGAGGCTCATGAATTTCTCAGTGATCTCGCCATCTTGAGTTGATGAGGGTTGATCACTAATGGGTACTAGAGTGATCTCGTAGACTCCTCTTTGCTTTCGATGACTGGATGCATAAAAAACTGGATAATTGAATTTTTGTGCAAGTTGTTCAGGCCCTGTTAGTGTGGCTGTTTCTTGGTTTAGAAAGTTCACCCAGTGAAGATTTTTAGTACCTGCTGGGTGTTGATCTGCAATTAATCCAAAGGCGCATGTTTTGTGTCTATTTTTTATAAAGCTCCTGCCAGTTTGATGGGATGGGATGAGCTCAATATTATTTACGGAGCGACACTGAATTAAATAATCATTGATATAGTGGTTATGTATGGGTTTATATGCGCCAATACAGTGATGCGGTATGTGAAGGCCTAGTGAGGTGCTCCATTCCCAATTTTGATAGTGTCCAGATAGAACAATAATGCTTCTTTGTTTTTCGAAGTACGGTTGTAGAATCTCAGGATTTTTGATTTTCCATCGTTTTGCGATTTCACTTGATGGCATGGTGTATCCTTTAATAGACTCTAAAGTGATGTCGCAGAGGTTTTTATAAAAGCTACGCATGATGTTTTTACGTTGTTTTGTTGTGTAATCAGGAAATGATCTTTGTAAGTGTGTTTTTACGATCTTTCGTCGATAGCGAGCTATGTAAAAGAGGTTAATGTAGAGTAGGGGTGACAGTAGGTATAAATAGTTCAGTGGTGTCCACTTGATAAATGTCAGACCTATTTTGAAGGCGTGGAGTGCAAGTTTATTTTTCATTATTTGCGTGATTATTTTATGGTCACGCATACTAACATATGTCTTCTTGTCTATGGTACCCTAGCGCAAGTTATTTTTTGTTTAACGTGGAAGAGGATTCATGAAGCAGCGTGCTTTAAAAGAGTGGTTGTCTGGTATTAATGGGGTGTCTTCAGTTGATTGTCTATTAACTGATATTGCTTCGGATAGTCGCCAGCTGCGTCCAGGTGTTGCTTTTTTAGCCTATCCTGGTGATCATTATGATGGACGCGACTTTATTGCTGATGCAATTAAAAGGGGTGCGGCTGCTATTATTTATGAGTCTCCATATGATCTTCCTGTGGATTATCAAAATACAGAGATACCTTTTGTTAGTGTGCCTCATTTGTCACAGTGTCGAGCAGAGTTGGCCGCTAGATTCTATGATTACCCGTCCAAAAAATTACGTATTGTAGGGGTAACAGGTACCAATGGAAAAACATCATGCGTGGATTTTATTGCACAAGCATTGAGCCAGCGAAGTGAGTCATGCAGTGTCCTGGGTACTATGGGCGTTGGCCTATGGCCAGAATTAACGCCATCAGGTATGACAACATTGGATGCCGTAGCATTGCAGCGATGTTTATTTCAACAGGCTCAAGCGGGCGCTAAGGTTGCTGCGATGGAGGTGTCGTCTCACGGATTAGCACTAGGACGTGTTAAAGCATTGGATATTGATATTGCTGTATTTACCCAGCTTTCTAGAGACCATCTTGATTTTCATGGCAGCATGGAGGCCTATGAAAAAGCCAAGATGTCTTTATTTCAGCAGCCTGGTTTGCGTGCTGCTGTTATTAATGTAGATGATGCATGTGGTCAAAAAATTGTTCAGCAAGAACGGCATCATTTGTCGATTGTGGGTGTATCACTGCAGGCCTCGTCTGCCTTAGATATTCCATTGGTCTGTGTGCGTGACATGCTAGTGAATGAAAATGGCTTTGATGTGCTTGTGTCTTCACCTTGGGGTAGTGGATGGCTTGCGATACCTCTATTGGGAAAATTTAGTTTATATAATGTATTGTCTGTTATTGGTGTGTTGGGTTGTTTGTCCTGGTCATGGGAGCATATCGAAGCTGCAGTTACTGGTTTACAGCCTGTTCCTGGCCGTATGCAGTGTTTAGGTGGTAATGATGGTCCACTGGTTGTCGTGGATTATGCGCATACGCCTGATGCTTTGGAGCAAGTCTTATTGAGCTTGCGTCTACATGGGGGGGCAAAAGTGACTTGTTTATTCGGTTGTGGTGGTGATCGAGATCGAGGTAAAAGACCGTTAATGGCTCGTGTGGTTGAACAGTATGCAGATAATTGGGTATTAACTTCTGATAATCCACGATTTGAGGATCCGAAACAAATTGAGAAAGAGGTTTTAGCTGGATTTAATCACCCCGATCAAGGTGTCGTTGAATCTGATCGAGCCAGTGCGATTCATTGTGCTATTCAGTCTGCTGATGCAGGAGATGTGATCTTAATTGCTGGAAAAGGGCATGAGTCAATGCAAATAGTTGGTGATCAAGAGTTGCCTTTTAGTGATGTTGAAATCGCAAAAGCAGCATTAGAGCAAAGAGGTTGTTGTGTATAAAGCATGTTTAAAGGTGATAGCGGATATCACAGGAGGTACCCTTCACGGTTCGGGTGATCTTGTTTGCGAAGGTATTGCAACGGATTCTCGTGAGTCCTGTGAGGGCTCTCTCTTTGCAGCATTAACAGGCCCTCAATTTGATGGACACACTTATATTGAAGCCGCAAAACAGCAGGGCGCGGTAGCCGCATTAGTTGAGCGTATGGTTGATGATGCGTGTCCTCAAGTAGTGGTGCCTTCTGTTTCAGAAGCTTTGTTAGTTTTATCGTCTTATTGGCGTTCTCAGTATGCACCGATGACTTTTTCGGTGACAGGAAGTTGCGGTAAAACCACTGTGCGTCAGTTATTAGAGTCAATATGCTCTTTGGCTGGCACGACGCATGCAAGTACAAAAAGTTTTAATAATCATTTAGGTGTACCGAGAACGCTGTTAGCGCTCTCTCAAGATCATCAATACTATGTTCAGGAAATTGGTGCTAATCATGCCGGTGAGATTCAACCTTTAGTGCAGGCTGTACGACCGAATATTGCTATTATCACTAACGCTGCAGCAGCGCATCTTGAGGGGTTTGGAAGTCTGGAGGGTGTTGCTTCAGCCAAGGGCGAGTTATTGTCAGGGTTAGCTGATGATGGTGTCGCTATATTAAATCAAGATGATCCATTTTGTTCATATTGGGCAAGCTTATTGTCAGGTCAAGAATACCTCACTTTTTCAGTGAGCCAAGCAGCAGATGTGATGGCGAAGGATATCGTTTTAACAGCCTCAGGGTGTGCTCAGTTTCGTTTGTGTTGTTCGTTAGGCGAAGTGAATGTTGTTCTGCAGTTGGTAGGGATGCATAATGTTGCGAATGCATTGGCAGCTGCCGCCGCAGCTTGTGCCGCAGGCTTGCCATTATCCGTCATTGCGCAGGGGTTGCAAGGTGCTTGTGGAGAAGAGGGGCGGTTGCAATCTCGCCTTGGTCTAAATGGGTCATTGGTTATTGATGATAGTTATAATGCAAATCCGTTATCAGTGAGTTCAGCACTGCAGACTTTGTCGCATTATTCAGGGCAACGGATTTTTATTTTTGGTGATATGTTGGAGCTAGGTGATGTGACGCAATCTGCTCATGAGACTGTCGGTGAGTTAGCATTATCGCTTGGTATCGATCAGGTGCTGTGTTATGGGCCATTTGCGAAATTAACAGCGCAAGTGTGTGGTTCACGCGGTCAATGGTTTTCCAGTCAAGACGAGTTGGTGGCTGGTGTATTGCCACACTTAAATCGTAGTTCGGTGGTGTTAGTGAAAGGGTCATACTCTATGGGGATGCGTTTTATTGTTAAGGCTTTGTTATCTTCATAGTGTTGTAATTAAGAAAGGGTAAGAAGAATGTTATTGTGGTTATTACATGCATGCCAAACGCATATTTCAGTGTTTAGGGTGTTCCAGTACTTAACCTTTAGGGCAATCATTAGTGCGTTATCTGCATTTGTGATTGCTTTGTGGGTCAGTCCTAGGGTTATTCGCTGGTTGCAGACGCTTCGTTTGGGCCAAGTGGTTCGTGACGATGGTCCTGCGACACACTTGAAAAAAGCAGGTACGCCAACGATGGGTGGAATTATTATATTAGGCGCCGTGTGTGTGAGTGTTATTTTATGGGGTGATTTAAGTAATCGCTATGTATGGGTAACACTCGTTGTTATGTTGGGTTTTGGTGCTATTGGTTGGGTTGATGATTATCGCAAAATAGTTCGAGGGAATACACAAGGCTTGCCAGCGCGATGGAAATACTTTTGGCAGTCATTGATTGGTTTGGGTGTGGCTTGTTGTTTATTTTTCACAGCGCAGTCAGCTTCAGAAACTCAATTAGTCGTCCCTTTTCTGAAATCTGTTTTACCGCAGTTGGGTTGGTTCTATATTATTTTAACGTATTTTGTCATTGTGGGGTCAAGCAATGCAGTGAACTTAACGGATGGTTTGGATGGCTTGGCATTGATGCCTGTGGTTTTAATTGCTATTGCATTAGGTGTTTTGTCTTATATTGCGGGAAATGCTATTTTTGCTGATTATTTATCTGTGCCATATGTTGTAGGGTCTGGAGAGTTAATCGTATTTTGTAGTGCATTATTTGGTGCTGGATTAGGATTCTTGTGGTTTAACACTTACCCTGCGGAAGTATTTATGGGGGATGTTGGTTCGCTAGGGTTGGGTGCAACGCTAGGTGTGATTGCAGTGATTGTTCGGCAAGAGTGTGTTTTTTTTATAATGGCAGGTATTTTCGTATTAGAAACGTTATCTGTAATGATTCAGGTGGTTTCTTATAAAGCACGAGGTAAGCGTGTGTTTCGTATGGCTCCTATTCATCACCATTTTGAATTGAAAGGCTGGGCAGAGCCAAAAGTAATCGTTCGGTTTTGGATTATTACAGTGATTTTGGTATTAATTGGATTAGCAACGTTGAAGCTTCGTTAGTGTGAGTTGAGTGATTGTATGAGTGTGTTACCTAAGACAGTCATTGTGGGGCTCGGAAAGACTGGGTATTCCTGTGTCGAGTACTTATCAAAGCGAGGTGAATCTATCGCCGTTGTGGATCATCAAGTATCTCCTAATTTGTTGGGGTTGTTGTTGACTGAATACCCGGAAGTGCCTTTTCGCCCAATGGATCAAGCGAGTGATTGGTTGGCCAGTGCGGAGCGTATGGTGGTGAGCCCGGGTGTTGATATGCGCCCACTGTATGCCAGCATCGACCATGCAGATAAGAAAGAATGGATTAGCGATATTGCTTTGTTTTGTCGAGAAATTAAGGCTCCGATTATTGCTATTACAGGTTCTAATGGTAAAACCACGGTGGCTACCATGGTGGGTCAAGTGATTGAAGCTGCTGGTTTAAGTGTTGAAGTGTGTGGCAACATTGGTGAGCCAGTACTAAATACTTTATTAAGGCCTGAGCCTGATTATTACGTGCTTGAATTGTCTAGTTTTCAATTAGAATATGTCGATAGCTTAGCAGCTGATGTTGCTGTGATTTTAAATGTTGAGCCGGATCATATGGATCGTTATTCCTCATTTGAGGATTATTTGGCCGCTAAACAGCGTATTTATCATGACTGTCGATGTGCCATTGTGAATGCTGACCAGTCTAATGTGTGGCAGTCAGTTCGACTTTTAGGAGATATAGTAAGCTTTTCGATAGCCGCTGATATAGAAGCAACTTATGGTTTAGTCAAGAAGGGGCAAGAGCAATGGATAAAAGGTCCTGATGAGGCGTGTGTTAATGTTTCTAATATACCTCTTAAGGGAGTGCATCATTGGAAGAATGCCATGGTGATCTTAGCAGTGGCTGATGCATTAGGCTTGCCTCGTCAAGCGGTAACTTCTGTGTTAAAAACTTTCACAGGATTATCGCATCGCTGTGAGTTGGTGGCAGTGCATGAAGGTGTGACTTGGGTGAATGACTCTAAGGCAACCAATGTTGCTGCAACCGTAGCAGCTATTCAGTCGTTAGCAGCAGTCTGTGATCAGCGTTTAGTCCTGATCATGGGTGGAGAGGGAAAAGGTGCTGATTTTTCTTCGTTGAAGGCAGTATTTGAGGAGTTTGTGACTCATATTATTTTAATAGGCAAGGATGCTGATGCTATTGCTTCGGTTGTTCCGGTGGGTTGTTCACAACAGCGAGCAGAAACATTATTAGATGCGGTTAATATGGCTGCAATGTTCGTTAGTAGTGGTGATGTTGTTGCGTTATCGCCAGCCTGTGCAAGTTTTGATATGTTTAACAGCTATGAAGATCGGGGTAAGGCATTTAGTCGTTATGTGAGTGAGTTATGATGAGTCAACAACAGTTCAAGTATGATCGTTGGATTTTGGTACCGGCTGTTTTATTAATGGTGGTTGGGTTGTTGATGGTAGCTTCCGCATCCATGGTTATTTCTGACCAGTCTTATGGGCAGCCTTTTCACTTTTTATTTCGTCAATGTATCTATTATGTCATGGGTATTATTATTGCGTGCATAGCGATAAAAACGCCGATGAGCGTCTGGCAAACTCATAATCGTTCGTTGATGGCGATAGGATTGTTTTTGTTAATATTAGTATTAATTCCAGGTGTTGGCCGCCATGTGAATGGTAGTCGTCGTTGGTTAAATTTAGGTCTGATTACTTTGCAGGCTTCTGAGTTTGTAAAGTTAGTCTCGATACTCTATTTGGCTAATTATTTGGATCGTTTTCATGAGCGTATTCGAACAGATCTGCGTGGATTTATTATTCCTATGGTTGTATTAGGTGTGATGGGCGTTCTATTGTTATTAGAGCCTGATTTTGGTGCCGTTTCTGTATTAACCATAACTTTTTTAAGTTTATTGTTTATTGCTCAAGTGCGTTTGATGCCCTTTATTCTATTGTTTCTAGGGGTCACTGGGGTAATGGTGTTTCTAGCAGTGTCATCCCCTTATCGTATGGAGCGTATTATTAGTTTTATGCATCCTTGGTCTAATGCTTATGGGTCTGGGTATCAGTTAACACAGTCTTTAATTGCCTTTGGGCGAGGTGGTTTGTTGGGTGTGGGTCTCGGTAATAGTATCCAAAAACTCTTTTATTTACCCGAAGCGCATACTGATTTTATTTTTGCTGTGCTTGGCG
The DNA here is from genome assembly GCA_011523685.1 of Coxiellaceae bacterium. Lineage (GTDB taxonomy): Bacteria > Pseudomonadota > Gammaproteobacteria > Coxiellales > Coxiellaceae > UBA9148. The sequence continues at coordinate 254,260 of WTGG01000023.1, forward strand.
AAGAGCTCGGTTTGTTGGGGGAGTTGGCTTTATTAATGCTATATAGTGTTTTAGTGGGTCGACTGTTTATAGTGGGGTGTCGTGAGTTAAATGCGGGGCGATTGTTTACTGGTTATGCTGTTAAGGGGTTGGGTATTTGCCTGGCAGTTCAGTGTATGATCAATCTAGGTGTCAATATTGGTTTGTTGCCTACCAAGGGTTTAACGCTGCCTTTTATTAGTTATGGTGGTTCTAGTATCTTGGTTAATTGCCTGATTGTTGGTATCTTGTTGCGAGTTTCACATGAGGCTCAGGGTGTCGGTGTCGTCCGATCGGTCTCACATAAAGCGGAAAAGGTTGTGATATGAAGAAGTTAATGATTGTTGCGGGTGGTACTGGCGGGCATATTTTCCCAGCATTGACCGTTGCCGATCATTGCTATGCTCAGGGTGTATCGATTCATTGGCTCGGAGCTTCCGGGGGTATGGAAGAAGAATTGGTCAGTGAGCATTATCATTTAGAGACAGTAAAGATCACCGGGTTGCGTGGAAAAAGTAAAAAGGTTTTATTATTTTCACCTTGGGTGATTTTAAAGGCATTATGGCAGTCTATAAGAATTTTACAGCGAGTTAAGCCTGATGTCGTTTTGGGAATGGGCGGCTTTGTTGGTGGGCCAGGTGGTTTGGCAGCTTGGTTGTTGAGAATTCCATTGGTGATCCATGAGCAGAATTCAGTGGCTGGATTGACTAACCGTTGGTTGGCACGTTTAGCTAAGGAGACCTTGCAGGCATTTCCCGATGTGTTTCCTGATAAGCTGATGGCTAGGCAGGTTGGTAATCCCGTTAGGCAAGATATATCTGCTATTCCAGCTCCTATCGAACGTTTCCGTTATTCGCGAGGTCCGTTTCGAGTTTTGGTGATTGGCGGTAGTCGTGGTGCAACCGCGATTAATGATCTGGTGTCTCAAGTATTTTCTGCATGGCCTTCTGATAGTATGCCATTGGTTTGGCATCAAACAGGTCAGTTAGATTATGAGAAGGTGGAAACTCTTTACCGTGAAAATGCTCCTTTAGCTGTGGTTGAACCATTTATTGAAGATATGGCTGCCGCGTACGCTTGGGCTGATGTTGTAATTGCGCGAGCAGGGGCTTTAACAGTGGCTGAGTTGGCTGCTATGGGTTCGGCTAGCATACTGATACCTTATCCTTATGCCGTTGATGATCATCAGTATAAAAATGCAGAGTGGTTAGCTAAAGCAGGTGCAGCAATTGTTTTTAGGCAAGAGATGGTTACAGCAAATGATTTAAGAAAAGTATTACAGGAGCTTGCTTTACAGCCTCAACGTATTTATGAGATGGCAGATGCAGCGCATCGTTTGGGTGTGACAACATCTGGGGCGCAAATTATTGCTGTGTGTGAAAATGTGGTGAGGAAGCACCGGGGAGCATCTTATGCAGCCATGGATTAAGTCGTCTCAGCGAATCTACTGTTTGGGTATTGGGGGAGTTGGTGTTGGTGCGTTAGCAGAATATTTACATCATCAGGGGTGTCAGGTAACAGGAAGTGATACGCAGCCTAGTGCCATGACAATGCGTTTGCAGCATCTAGGTATCCCTATTTTTAATGAGCATCAGGTTGAACACCTACGAGGGGTAGATCTTGTTGTTTATTCCAGCGCTATTCATCCAGAGCATCCCGTTTTGAAGGAAGCGCAAGCACTTAAAATACCATTAATACAGCGTGGAAAGCTGTTAGCTAATATTTTGCAAGGTTATCAGTCTATAGTGGTTGCTGGTACGCATGGAAAAACAACGACGGTATCGTTGTTGGCGTATTTAATGAAAGCTCAGGGTTTATCACTGAATCACTTTATTGGGGGTACAATTAATGGTGAGACAAGCCCTATTGCAATAACGAATAGTCAATATATGTTGGCGGAAGCGGATGAGAGTGATGGCTCTTTTTTATTTATTCATCCGAATATTGCTGTTATTACTAATATTGATGCAGACCACTTGGCATCTTATCGTGATAGTTTTTCGGTATTAAAGGATTCGTTTCGCCAGTTTATTGCTCAAGTTCATACGGATGGTTTGGTTGTTTTATGTATTGATCATCCTGTCGTGCGTGAGCTATTGCCCTTGGTCGATCGTCCGGTAGTGACGTATGGTTTTAGTAATGATGCGGATTATCGAGCTGATCATTATCAGCAGCGGGAGCTTAATAGCACATTTACTTTAACAACACCTTCTTTGACAGAAGAAGTGCGATTTAATTTACCTGGCCAGCATAATGTGTTGAATCTTTTGGCGAGTATAGTGGTTGCTGATTATTTGCAAGGGCAGAAACCTTTAAATTTACAGGCGATGAATAGCTTCCCTGGCGTGGGTCGGCGTTTACAGTTACATGCATCGTGTACCTATAGTGAGAAGAAGGTTCATATTTTTGAAGATTATGGTCATCATCCTGAAGAGATTGCTGTAACTATTAATACATTACGGCAGGCTTGGCCTGATCGACGATTAATAATGGCGTTTCAGCCGCATCGATACTCACGAACACAAGAGCTTTTTACAGAATTCTCTCGAGTGTTGTCGCAGGTAGATACATTGCTGTTACTGGATGTTTTTTCAGCGGGTGAGGAGTTGATTCCAGGCGCCTCTAGTGATGATTTAGCAGGAGATATTCAGGCTAAGTATCAAGTTGAGCCCACCCGTGTGAGTGATGGAGATAAGTTGCAAGCTGTGTTGCGAGAGAAGTTACTGCCTGGAGATGTGGTGCTTTTTCAGGGGGCGGGAAGTATAGGGCGAATGGCAAAAGATTTTAGCCTTCGTTTTGTCTAATGCTAATTTAGTGCCATTGAGGTCAGTGTGCGATAGCGTGTAAGGGAGGTAGGGTGAGTCGTAAGCAGGCAGCTTCGTTGCGTCGTCATCGGTCAGGCCGGTTGGTTGGTTGGCGTATTATTGCGCATAGTGTTTCGGTCGCCTTGTTGTGCCTTATTGTTATTGGTTGTGTGGGTTATTTTCGTCATTCGGGCTATTTTCAGTTGCGGACTATTCATATCCGTGGTCACTTAGAGCAGGTTGATCGGGCGAGCCTCGAAGCGGCGGTAACGCATTCCATTACAGGTGATTTTTTTACTGTGCAATTGGGTCAGATGCAACAAGCTTTGGTTGAGTTGCCTTGGGTGAAGCGTGTAGTTATTAGGCGCGAGTGGCCTAATGTTCTTAGTCTGAGTGTTGAAGAGAATAAGGCAGTTGCTCGTTGGGGTAAGGATGCTTTTTTGGTGGACTCTGGCCAAGTCTTGAGGGGTTCTTTGGTAGCACTCGTGGGACTCCCTATGTTGTCAGGCCCGGATGGTTCTGCTTCGGATGTGTATCATATGTATCATGTTATTTCTTCTCAATTGAGTCCGTTGCATTTGCAAGTGTCGCAGTTAATGTTGGATGTTCATGGTGAATGGCGTGTGGTCACTCAAAATGGGATGGTGCTTAGTTTGGGTGGGGTGCACGTACGTGAACGTTTGGAAAGGTTTGTGGCATTGTATCCTCGCTTGGTTAATGATCGAAAGCAGATGATGGCTAAAGTCGATTTACGCTATCGTAACGGAGTCGCTGTTCAGTGGGGTGGTGATGAGTAGGTCTACTTTGTGTTTAGTGTCTTTTTATATTTCAGTGAAGTAGGTGCTGTTTTTAATGTGATTTTTGGGAATATTAAAAGCAAAAAAAATACAGCAGAGCTGTACTAGTATCTCTTTTTTAATTTTTTAAATTAACTTATTTTGTTAGGTTTCTGAAGTTTATAGCATAACCTTTAAAATTCTTTTATACTCTTAGCAGCGAAAGTCCGGCGGGGCGATTTTTTATTAATAATGTCGAGTTTTTCAGGGAGTTTGCTCAAGAATGGCAAAGAAAATCGAAAAAGATCTGATGGTGGCGTTGGATATAGGGACTAGTAAGATAGCAGCCCTCGTTGGCGAGATTGGCCCTGAAGGACAGGTTGAAGTGATTGGTTTCGGAGCTCACCCTTCTCGTGGTTTGAAAAAAGGTGTAGTGGTTAATATAGAAACCACAGTGCAGTCAATAAAGTGTGCTATTGAAGAGGCTGAGCTCATGGCTGGCTGTGAGATACATTCTGCCTTTACAGGCATTGCTGGTAGTCATATTCGCAGTTTGAATTCACATGGGATTGTGGCTATTCGTGATAGAGAAGTGAATCTACATGATGTTGACCGTGTGATTGATGCCGCAAAGGCGGTTGCGATTCCCGCGGACCAAAAGATTCTCCATATTGTGCCGCAAGAGTTTGTTGTGGATTCTCAAGATGGTGTGCGTGAGCCGATTGGGATGTCTGGTGTTCGACTAGAAGCAAAAGTACATATTGTAACAGGAGCGGCGAGTGCAGCTCAGAATATAACAAAATGTGTTAAGCAGTGTGGCTTGCAGGTCGATGATATTGTGCTTGAGCAATTGGCGTCTAGTAAGGCGGTGTTAACCGATGATGAGAAAGAATTAGGTGTTTGCCTGGTAGATATTGGTGGAGGTACCACGGATATTGCAATTTTTACAGAAGGCGCTATTCGTCATACGGCAGTTATTCCTATTGCGGGTGATCATGTGACTAGTGATGTTGCAGTTGCTTTACGAACTCCTATGCAAAGTGCAGAGAAAATTAAAATTGATCATGGTTGTGCTTCTGTGAAGGTGGCAGAGAGCTCGGGAACCATTAAAGTGCCGGGTGTTGCTAGCCGCGCGGCAAAAGAAATTCATAAAAAAGCCTTGGCTCAAGTTGTGCAAGCACGCTATGCAGAGTTATTTGAGCTAGTTTCAGCAGAGATTCGCCGGAGTGGCTTTGAAAATCTGGTAGCTTCTGGAATTGTCTTGACAGGTGGTGCTTCTAAGGTCGAGGGCGCAGGCGAACTTGCTGAGTCTATTTGTCAAATGCCGGTACGGCTAGGTGTGCCGCAAAATATTTCAGGTCTAGTGGATGTTAGACAGAACCCAGGCTTTTCAACAGGCGTTGGGCTCTTGATGCATGGGTTGAAAGCTCAGCAGTATGGTGTGACAAGTTTTGATGTTGGTAGAAATACTGATAGCTTATGGTCAAGAATGAAAAGTTGGTTTAATAATAATTTTTAGTGATTTATCGTGGATCCGAGCGATAAACAATGAGTAAAGGGAGGCGGTCAATGTTTGAATTAGGTGACAACACAGCACATAACGCGCAGATTAAGGTAATTGGTATTGGTGGCGGAGGTGGGAACGCAATTGAGCATATGATGGCTGAGTCCATCGACGGTGTTGACTTTATTTGTGCTAATACAGACTCTCAAGCATTGCAGCGCTCTAGTGCAAAGATGGTGATTCAGTTGGGTGAAGAGATGACAAAAGGGCTCGGTGCGGGTGCTGATCCTAGTGTTGGTCGTCAGGCTGCAGAAGAGGATCGAGAGCGTTTACGTGAAGTATTAGAAGGCACTGATATGGTGTTCATTACTGCAGGAATGGGTGGTGGTACCGGGACTGGGGCAGCGCCTATTGTTGCGGAAATTGCTAAGCAGTTAGGTATTTTAACTGTTGCTGTTGTTACCAAGCCTTTTGCTTTTGAAGGCCGTAAGAGAATGCAGATTGCAGACGCTGGTATTATGGAGCTCGCTAAAACTGTGGACTCATTAATTACCATACCTAATAATAAGTTGCTTAGCGTTTTGGGTAAGAATATTACACTATTAAATGCTTTTAAGGCTGCTAATAACGTTTTATTGGGTGCAGTTCAGGGGATTGCAGATTTGATTACCCGTCCAGGCTTGATCAATGTCGACTTTGCTGATGTTCGCACTGTGATGTCTGAGATGGGTATGGCCATGATGGGTACAGGTGTTAGTAGTGGTGAGAATCGTGCTCGAGAAGCTGCTGAGGCTGCTATTGCTAGTCCGTTATTAGAAGATGTTGATTTTTCTGGTGCTAAGGGCATCTTGGTTAACATTACTGCAGGCATGGATATGTCCATCGGTGAGTTTGAGGCTGTAGGTGATGCTGTTAAGGCTTTTGCTGCTGAGAATGCCACTGTTGTTGTTGGTACGGTGATTGATGCTGATATGAGTGAAGAGTTACGTGTGACTGTTGTTGTAACGGGAGTTGGTGGTGACCATGAGGTATTAGGCCAGCAGCAGCGAGCTGCAGCTAGGACAACCCGTAACGATGGTACGGTGGATTATAATCAGTTGGATCGACCAACGTATTTAAGGCAGCAAGATACCAGTGATAGCCGATCGGATTCAGACGAGCGGATTGCTGAAAAGGATGTGGAGTATTTGGATATTCCTGCATTCCTCAGGCGTTCAGATGACGCTTAATGGCCTTAAAAACAGAGGGTTATGTATTTTAGGGAGCGCTAATTCATTTGGTTTGTCAAATTCTTGAGCTGTGTTACAATGCGCTTCCTTTTCAGTGAGAAAAAATGGACTGAGTTATGAGTCATCAAAGAACCTTAAAGAATGTCATTCGTGCAACGGGTGTGGGTGTGCATACAGGAGAGAAAATTTATCTCACTTTGAGGCCTGCGCCAATTAATTCAGGTGTTGTTTTTCGTCGCGTTGATTTAGATCCTGTGGTTGAAATTCCTGCCGCGGCTAAATATATCGGTGATACAAGCTTGTCGACTTGCTTGATGAAAGATGGCCATAAGGTAGCGACAGTAGAACATTTATTGTCAGCTCTTGCTGGTGTTGGAATTGATAATGTTTATATTGACTTAACGGCTCCTGAAGTCCCTATTATGGATGGTAGCTCTGCTCCTTTTGTGTTTTTGCTGCAGTCTGCAGGTATACAAGAGCAGTCTGCATTGAAAAAGTTCATTAAAGTTAAGCGTCGGGTAATGATTACGGATGGCGATAAGTCCGTTTCTATTTCCCCATACAGTGGTTTTAAGGTGTCATTCTCTATTCAATTTGATCATCCAGCATTTAATGATTCAAACCAGGAAGCGTGCTTGGATTTTTCTACTACTTCATACGTTAAAGAGGTGTCTAGAGCTAGGACATTTGGCTTTTTGTCGGATTATGAATACATTCGTAAAAATAATTTAGCATTAGGTGCTAGTTTGGATAATGCGATTGTTTTAGATGGATTTAAAGTGGTTAATCAGGATGGCTTGCGTTACCCCGATGAGTGTGTCAAGCATAAGATTCTTGATGTTGTAGGTGATTTGTACCTTTTGGGGTATCCAGTGATTGGCGCTTTTTCTGGTCATAAGTCTGGCCATGAGTTGAATCGACAGCTATTGGTTAAGTTGCTGCAACAAGAGGATGCTTGGGAGTTGGTTTCCTTTCCTGAGAAGCAAGAAATGCCAATTAGTTTTTTGCCGGCTGTTGGGGCAGTTGCTGCTGTCTAATTTATTTCTTTATGAGTCTTTTGGGTCGAATGGCAACAGTAATGTCATGAATGGCTAGTTCCATAGGGTTTTTTTGAAAGGCTTGCTTTAGTTGAGGTAGCTGGTAGCGCAGTAGTGTTGCATGTGTTGCTGTGTCAGTATGAATGATTAATGTGTTGTCTCGTAAATTCGCTACAGTATAGTAAGGATGTAGTGCATCTGGTAGGTTTTGAATAAGCAGATTATTTAATAACGCAATATGTCTCGCCTTATCTAAGAGCGTTTTTAAAGGCCCCTGATGAATGAAAGTATCAACAGTAATTGGGTCAGTGCGATCGTTGCGTGAAATTTTAGTTTTATCAGTTTGCATAGGCATCATTCTATGAGAAAATCACTTTCCTAACCAGTACAATTATGGCGTAAAACAGTGAAAATATTGAAAAGAATTTTAGGTACAAGGAATCAACGAGCAATTCGCGGGTATATGAAAACCGTGTCTAAAATTAATGCTCAAGAAGACCAGCTGACCAGTTTGAGCGATGATCAATTACGTCATAAGACCGAAGAGTTTAAAGAGCGCCTTGGAAGTGGTCAATCTTTGGATGATATTTTAGTTGAAGCTTTTGCAGTTGTTAGAGAGGCAAGTCGAAGAGCAATTGGATTGCGTCATTTCGACGTGCAGTGTGTGGGTGGTATGGTGTTGCATTATGGTAAAGTCGCCGAGATGCGAACAGGCGAGGGTAAAACATTAGTTGCTACTTTGCCAGCATACTTGAATGCCTTGAAAGGCAAGGGTGTGCATATTATCACGGTGAATGATTACTTAGCACAACGTGATGCGGATTGGATGAGGCCAGTTTTTGAATATCTTGGGATGACGGTGGGTGTTAATTTATCAGGCATGGCCCATGATGAGAAGCAAAAAGCTTATGCTTGTGATATTACCTATGGAACTAATAATGAGTTTGGTTTTGATTACTTACGTGACAATATGGTCTTTGAATTTGAGCAGCGAGTTCAGCGACCTTTATTTTATTGTGTCATTGATGAGGTGGATTCAATATTAATTGATGAAGCAAGAACACCGCTGATTATTTCAGGTCAGGCAGATCAGTCATCAGAGTTATATGGAAAAATTGATAAGCTTATTCCAGGGCTAAAACAGCAGAAAGTGGATGAGGGCGTAGAAGAGGAAGATATAGCCGATGAAGATCGGGGTGACTATACGCTCGATGAGAAAAATCGTGTCGCTATATTAACTGATCAAGGTCATCAGGAAATAGAAAGGCGGTTAGTTGATAGCGGAATATTGAATGAAGGTGATAGCCTTTATGATTTAAAGAATATTACTATAATGCACTATGTTAATGCGGCCTTGAAAGCGCATACTTTATTTCAGCGTGATGTGCATTATGTCGTTAAAGATGATCAGGTTATTATTGTCGATGAGCATACGGGTCGTTTGATGGATGGTCGACGTTGGTCTGATGGCTTGCATCAAGCTGTAGAGTCTAAGGAAGGCGTTCAGGTTCAGCTTGAAAATCAAACCTTGGCAACTATTACGTTTCAAAATTACTTTAGGCTTTACGAAAAACTATCGGGTATGACGGGGACTGCGGATACAGAAGCGTTTGAGCTAAGAAAGATTTATGGTTTAGAAGTATTGGTTATTCCCACGAACAAACCAATGATCCGTCAAGATAAGGCTGATCAAGTATTTTTAACACAGAAAGAAAAGTTCGAGGCTATGTTGACATCAATACAGGAAGCTTCGGCGCGTCAACAACCGGTGTTAGTTGGGACAGCTTCGATTGAAAGTTCAGAAATTTTATCACACTTCTTAAAACAGGCAGGCGTTAATCATGAAGTCCTAAATGCTAAGCAACATGAAAGAGAAGCTCATATCATTGCAAATGCAGGACTTCCAGGTGCGGTGACTATCGCAACGAATATGGCAGGGCGTGGTACTGATATTGTGCTTGGCGGTAACCTAGAATCTGAACTAGAAGCATTAGAGAATCCAACTGAAGAAGCAGTGTCTGCGGTCAAAGCTCAATGGCAGGCTCGTCATGATCAAGTATTGGAATCAGGTGGCTTGCATGTTTTAGGTGCTGAGCGACATGAGTCTCGCCGAATTGATAATCAATTACGAGGTCGTTCTGGGCGTCAGGGTGATGCAGGTTCATCTCAGTTTTATTTGTCCATGGAAGATAATCTGTTAAGAATTTTTGCTGCATCGCGTATGTCGAATATGATGAGAAAGCTCGGAGTGAAGGAGGGCGATGTTATTGAGCACCCATGGATTAATAGTGCTATTGAAAAAGCCCAGCGTCGTGTTGAAGGAATGAACTTTGATGTTAGAAAGCAATTGTTAGAATATGATGACGTGGCTAATGATCAGCGTAAGGTAATTTATAATCAAAGGCATCGCTTGTTGGAGCGTGATGATATATCACAATCAGTTAAGGAGATACGAGAAGAGGTTATTGAAGATTTAGTTGCTTCTCATCTTCCTTCGGATATGCTGGAAGAGCAGTGGGATGTTGTTGGTTTGGAGCAGCAGATATCACAAGACTTTGGTCTTAAAGTATCTATTAGGAATTGGTTGGCTGAAGATGATCAGCTGAATGCGGATAATTTATCAGAGAAATTGGTAGCACACTTAGAAGAGAGTTATCAGAAGAAAGAAGCATCCTTTGAAGATGGGATGCTGCGTAAGGTTGAAAAGGCAGTGATGTTACAGTTATTAGATACTGCCTGGAAAGATCACTTGGCAGCAATGGATCAATTGCGTCGAGGGATTCATTTACGAGGCTATGCCCAGAAAAATCCGACTCAAGAGTTTAAGCGTGAATCGTTTGAAATGTTCAAAGAAATGATGGATGCATTGAAATATGATTTTATTGCAACCCTTGCAAAGGTGGAAGTGCAGGTTGAAGATGAGTCTTTAATGTCTCAGCCTGAGCCTGAAATGACTTTTCATCATCAGGAAAGTAATAGTTTAGCTTCTGAAACGCCAATTGCATCTGCGGTTGCTAGTGATGGGGTAGCTGATGCTCAGGAATCTTTTGTTCGAGCTCAGCCAAAAGTTGGGCGTAACGAGCCTTGCCCATGTGGATCGGGTAAAAAGTACAAGCAATGCTGCGGTAGAATAGGTGTTTAATTCGCCATTAATAACTGTTGCTATTGGGGTTATTCGCATTGATGATACCGTATTGTTAACGCAGCGTCGAACAAATGCAGATTGTCCAAATAGATGGGAGTTTCCAGGTGGAAAAGTTCATGCTGATGAAACCGTTCAGGCTGGATTGAATCGTGAGTTATATGAAGAGATTGGTATTGTTGTTGAGCAATATTCCCCTTTGATTCAGTTTGGTCATCAATACTCGCACGGATTTGTTCGTGGCTATGTTTATTTAATCGATGATTATACAGGGACTCCTCATCCTGTTGAGGGGCAGGCTATGCAATGGGTGAGTCGGCATGATTTGCATGAATTCAAAATGCTTGATGCTAATCATATTATTTTTCAGAAAATTTTCTCTGAATCCTAGAGTGATCTATATTAATCCTTTTTAATTTTAAAATTTTGTGTGAAATGAATATGGTTTAAATGAATCATAGTCAAGCTGTTTTGTATTATTTTTTTGGAGGGTGTTATGCCTCAGGTAGAATCAAGACATGAGAAGTTCATGGATGAAATGATGGTGGAGTTTTCTCATTATAATAGAAAGATTCTGGCTGAATCACTCTCTTATGTTAGTAAAACGAATGCTTATCGTAAGTATTTAAAAATATGTGAAGGAGAACCGTTGGGTCGGTTCTTGGGGGATGGTGGATTTAGTTGGGTTGAGACCGATGGTACTGTGGCATTTAAAATAATTCCTACAGGTGTTGATAGATTTAGGCGTGATATTTCTATTGAAGATTATTCGGAAATGATCAGTCTAGAAATATCTCGATTAAAGAAATTAGGAGAGTATGATAAGAGCGAAAAAACTAATAACACAGATATTGATGCTCTTAGGCAGGGTGGTTTTTCAGTAATTAGTATGAAGAGTGCATTCTCAGGGGAGGTTATGCGTTATTCTGCACATAACGATTTGTATAATTTTCTATAATTTTTGAAGCATAAAAATAACATAATTTATAATCTAGCCTTCATGTCTCAGGTTGGTCATGTGGTTGAGTCGATTGTATCGGTTAAGATGAGAGTTCATGCTAAAGGCTTTTGTCATGGCGATATTAAGCCTAAGAATATTTTAATAGCATTTAATGGTTGTGACTTTTTTCATAAGCCAGTGTTTCAAGTAAAGTTATATGATTGGGCTGATGGAAACCAGAGCACAAGTGGTTACTTTGTGTTAGAGCAGGATGGAATTAATTTGGCTCAATTGGCACGTCAATATAAAGAGTATTCTCAAGATCATCTGTATAGGATTGCGCAAGATGTTTTTTCCTTTATCGGTCTTATTGTTAATGATATGGGTTTTTTAATGGAAGTGGATTTTGTTAAAGAGAGGTTAAAATATCAATCATATTATTTTAATAGATTTGTCACGCAGATAAGGTCTGCACGCTACTTAAAAGATCAATTGGGCTGATGGGTGGGTCCGAGCTTTGTCGATTTGTATGCAATGCATGATAGTGTTTCTGATCAATCGCTAGAACCGTTTGAAGTAAGAAATATTTATTCTGTTCTAAAGAAATTTGATGAAATATCATTAGTTAGTAAGCCTCGGAAAGAGGAATATGAATTGTTTGTGATCTACTGTTTGTTAAGTTTTATGCTGGTCAATATAGTTGAATCTAATTTTATTCTTAAAGGTTTGTGTTTAGAAGAGTGCTTTGATCCAGTTAAGGTAGATTAAACAAAAAAAGTGGTTCATGGCATTGTGCTTCATGAATATTTATGCAGACATCATCACTCTTGTTTTAATATATATCATTCGAAATCAGGTTCTAGAAGAGCTGCTCAGTTAACTGAAGATATTGAGTCGTTGATAACTGTTGATGGTGTTGTGCATCGGGTTAGAGGTGAGGTTATGTTTGGTAAGGGTGTAGTAGATCAGGATCCTTGAAAACAGTGCTCAGTGAAAACTTTAGTTTAATAGAGTCTTCATTAAATGGAGGATTCCGATAGTTGGTGCTAGACCTTGCATAATGCAATCGATGCATTTATGTTCTTGTTGTAAGGGTGGGGACGTAAGTTGAATTCTGTGATTTGCATTAATCGAATCGCAATACGATGCTTTCCGATACTAAACTCTGGATAGGCTTGAAGATTATTGGGTATGCTGAGTCTAATCAGATCGCAGGCTGTATTATCAGGAAATGTGTATTGATAAAACCCTGCGTGAAATTCAGTAGATTGGAAAGGTGATGAATTTCTGGTTAATATCATGATTTGTGATACGATCTCGCTGACTATTTGTAGTTCAGAACTCCACTCGTTTAATTGCTTCGTTATTTTTTCTAACGGTTGATTAAACCATAAATCAAACATAGGAATTTTGTCTCGGCAAAGGCCACTAGGATGTATCGCATTACTTTTAATTTGTGAGATAAGTTCGTTGTGTTTGAGTGATTCACCAATTTTACTGTGTTGACCAAGTAGGTAGTGAATATTTTTGTCGAGCTCACCAAGAAGACGATTAAGTTTGAGTGTGTCAACTTGAGGGAAGGTTTGTAGTTGTGCCAGTGTTGAGGTTAATTGAGTTAATGTATGTGTAAGTTTTGTTTTAAGATCAGGTCGATCAATGGTGTAGAGAATTCTGATTAAGTGCTGTACGGCTTCAAGAATGTTATTTTTGGAGTCAGCATGCATTTGTCTGTTGAATTCATTAAATAATAATTCTAAATGTAGAAATAAACGTAAAGATTCATTAAGTGGTTGCTCATACGTGAGTGTGCTTACGGTATGTTCGTTGGTTGTCTTATGTTGTTCAAGTAAACGTGTATTCATTCTTATTCGCACACTATGGTTGGTGTTATCGATATTACCATATGAACAATGATAGTGAATAATGTTTAGGGTTATATTATCTATAGGGCATATTTTAATTCACAATGTAACAGATTAGACAAAATAATACACTATTGTTGCCTGAATCTAATGCGGCAATCATAGGTTGAGTAAGGTCATATCAATGATTTGTAATAAAAAGTTAATTGATTTATGACTTGATTGAAATAGGAGTGTCTAGGGAGGGGGTGAGCCTTATGGCTTTTGAGCTGTGTTTATGAGGATTGAGATAGGTAGCTTTGATGTAGTGATTGTAGCTTGTGATGCAAGTCAGTAAGCGTGCCATTATTAATAATAATGTCGTCAGCTATAGCTATTCGTTCAGATCGTGTGGCTTGTTGCTGTAGAATCATAATAACTTTGTCGCGTTCAATATTGTCACGCTTGCAGGTTCGTTGTATCTGGAGTTCTTGTGTGCAGTCAATTAGTAGTACTCTATCAAGAAAGGTGATCCCTGTGGATTCGGCAAGTAGAGGGATGCTGACGATAATATAAGGTCCAGTAGAAATAGATATTTGATCGGTGATTATTTTGCGAATTTGAGGGTGAAGTAATTCTTCAAGCCATTGTTTTTCGTTTGGTTGGTTGAAAATCGTGTCTCGAATTATTTTTCGGTTGAGGTCTCCATTTGCCAGTAATATTGATGGTCCATAATGTGATAAGATGTCGTCATAGGATTTCGTACCTTGGCTTGTAATTTGATAAGCAATGCGATCAGCGTCAATGATGGTGATGCCAAGAGAGGAAAAGAAGTTGCTGGCTGCAGATTTCCCAGACCCTATCCCCCCTGTAAGTCCAATAGTAAGCATTGTGTCTCTCATGTTTTTGCTTGTTAATTCTGTAGTTAATTCAGAAAGTGAAAGTGTAATAATACAGTGTATTATAAGTAATGTCAGCGTTCTATTGTCTAAGGTGTGGTTTCTTATATGATACTTCCCATGCTGAATAATGGTAGGTAGATTGCCATGATCACTGATCCTATTATAATAGCTAAAAAAATTATAATAGTTGGTTCAATGAATTGTTGATATTTTTCAATGGTCATTAATAAATCTTTTTGAAGGCGTAAGCCTAACTCTTGTAACACTATATGCTGGTTATCAGAATGATAAGATGCGGTTATGATCGAAATACTATGAGAAGAAAATAAATGTGATTCTCGAAGAGCATCGGGTAGAGATTTTCCTTGTTGAATTAGCTCGATGGTGTGATTGATTTTATTAATAATGAGGATGTTATGAGTGGACTTCAGGCATATTTTTAAGGCTTGGTGGAGAACAATATTTTGTGAAAGCAGGTGCCCTAATAATATCAATAACATGGATTCATGCTGCATAGGAATAAGTGTATTTAAAATAGGTAAAGATGAGGTCAGTTTATAATAAAAAAATTTAATGGTATTGCTATTTTTATGGGTTATCTTATAAGTAAGGTATGTCACTATCAATATTAAAAAAAAATAGGGTGAAATGATTCTTGTATAATGAGAGGCTAGCATAATGTATCGAGTAAATGGAGGGATTTCTTGATTGAACGAGCTAAATAATTCTGAAAATTTAGGAAGGATTGTTGATAATAAAACATAACTAATGATGATTGAAGAAGATAGCAAGAATAATGGATATCTTAGAGAGCTTGATATTTTTTTATTGAGTTCACTTTTTATGGAGATCTGAGATTTTAAAAGCTGTAGGGAGTGACTAAGTGAATTCGATTGTTCTCCAGCTTCGATAGTTGAGCAGTATGTAGTGTTGAAATATTCTCTATGACGAGATAATGATAGGGTGAAAGTTTTTCCATGGCTGATATCACTAATGATATTATGAATTATTTTCTTAAAGGTGTCGGGTTGTTTTTTTGAGTATATAACTCTTAAAGCATCTAAGAGTGGTATTTTTGAATCTACAAGTCTTGATAATTGATCGGTAAATTGTCGTGTAAAATCTTTGGCATACTTTTTTTCTGAATAAGGTGTGAAATAAATAGTTATTGAGTATTTGATTAAGGTATATCTTGAGTGCTTAAATGACTTTAATTGTGAAATGTGACTTTCTATTGGAGATGTAAGAGTAGAGGGTCTGCCTTGGTCATTTAAATAGTAATATCTAATTCCTATCGTTAGCATAATATTTTCTTGTTCGAGGATTTAGGAATGTTTTGTTTTGCAGATTCTAAAGTGGTTTGATATGAAGCTATTTTATCTAATACAGCATCCCATAGAGTTGGAATCTCGTGTATTTTTAAATAATTATGTAGTGAATCGTAAGGGTCGTCCATTAATAATATTTTTTTAACCTCATCTGTTATAGATAAAACTTCAAGAACTGGCAATCTTCCATGGTATCCTTTAGTGCAATAATGGCAGTTTAGTAGGTGGTTATTTTTATTATATTTATTTTTTATCGAAGTGTATGTTTTATAATTAATGGCTTCTTTTTTATTGCAATGTGGGCAAATTTTTTTTACTAATCTTTGTGCTATTATCAGTGATAATGAGCTCGATAAATTATATGGCTCGGTTCCCATATTGATAAGTCTTGTTATGGATTCGATGGAATTATTGGAATGTAAAGTTGAAAAAACCAAATGCCCAGTCTGCGATGCTTGAATTGCCATTGCGGCAGTTTCCCTATCTCTAATTTCTCCGATCATGATGATGTCGGGGTCTTGTCTCAATATGGATTTAAGTGCCGTGTTAAAAGTTAAGTTAATATCATTTTGTATGTTTATTTGATGTATATAGTCCATGGTTATTTCGATCGGGTTTTCGATGGTGATAATGTTTTTTCTAGTATCGTTTATCGTATTGATAAGTGTGTAAAGAGTCTGTGTCTTTCCACTGCCAGTTGGTCCGGTAATTAGGATTAATCCTTGAGGCTTGTTAATTGCGGTTGTTATTACCTTATAGTGAGAAGGGCTTAAGTCAAGATCGCTGATTGGAATTGCTGATTGATTCGAATTTAATAACCGGATAACAGCCTTTTCACCATGAAAGCTTGGGCATATGCTGATCCTACAATCTCTATGGTGACCGTAACATGAAATAAAAATAAATCTTCCATCTTGGGGGCGTCTGGTTTCGCTGATGTCTAGGTTTGATAGTATTTTTAATCGGCTGATAATGGATTTTAAGTGAATGATGGATATCTGAGTTATTGTAATAAGTTCTCCATCAATTCGTAGTCTAATAAAAATGTGTTGTTTGTCAGGGTGGATGTGGATATCTGATGATGATTTAATAATTGCATCTGTAATCACGTGATCAACAAGATCAATGACGTTTGAATTTATTTTTGATTCGTTTGATTTGTATTTAGTGTAGGTTATTTGTGAAATAAAGTTATTTATAATAGTTATTATAGATTTCTGTGTGCTGATGACAATAGAGATTTTCTTTTGATTTATTTTTGAATATGTTTTTATTAATTGTATTTGATAAATCGAGTAACAGGCAACGGTTAATGATTGGTTTTTTTTTGATATAGGTAATATAAATTGGGTGTGGGTTAGTTCTTCTGGAAGCTCTTTAATAATACTTTCTGATACTGTGTTTGTTATTGTTTTCACAAAAGTATACGAACTGTATTTTGAAATTTCCTCACCAATGGTTTCAGGATTTATATGAATTTTCTCTATAAGTTTCGTGGTAATATCGATATCTTTGATTCCTGTAGTTTTGTTTAGTGATATTTTTTCTTCATGAGTTATGATTTGTTCTTTGTATAATAAATCGATTGTTTTTATATTGCATTCATATATAGAATGCTTGTTAGACATAACCATTGCTAACCCCACCTCCAGACTTTTTCCAGTGAACACCATGTGAAGTAATCTCCGGTGTTAATATGTAAGTATCATTTTCTGTAATGCCATATTTGTTGTTTGGCGTAACTTTTATGATTCCTTCTTCTGAGATCGATATTGTGTTGACGAGTTTATTATTGATAACTTGATTTCTTTTGATATTGCACTGTTCGATCCCATTGTAAACTTGAAGACATTCTTCAACTTGAATTTTATAAGGTGTGATCGCTTGTATGATTTCAGAGTAATGTGCTTTTTTAATGTATTTGTTATATGACGGAATTCCTGCTGCCATTAGAATGCCTATAATGGCAATCACAATCATTAATTCTACGAGAGTGAATCCTGATTCTTGGTTGTATGTATTTTTAATGTTTTCCATATATAGATTCTCATCAATTAGATAAGAATCTATTTTTACTAAACGCGATATTTAATCAATACAGTGTTTATGAGCTTCTGTATGTTAATGGTTTGTTATATATATTTTTTCTAAAGTGCGTGATTCCATATTCATCTACCCAAGCCACTATATAGGTGATATGAATCGGCATTTTTCTTGATAGGTTTACGTATTTTGTCTTTGTTAGTGTCGATGTTTCATAGACGGCATCTAGTTCGCTTTTTCGATTATTATCTAGAAGGTATTGAGCTAGCATAAGTGGATTTTCCACCCTGACGCAACCATGGCTATACGTTCTTTTTGTAGTGTTAAATAAACTTTTATTCTGTGTATCATGTAGATATACATCGTGAGGATTATAAAAAAGAAATTTAACTTTTCCTAGCACGTTATGGTTCCCCGAGGATTGTGTGAATCTTAGGTTTGTTCCGTTATTTTCAATATCTGTCCAGTCGATGTCTTCTGGATTAATTTTTGTAGTTTGATTGTTCCACGTTTTATAGATGGAAATATTATTTTTTTTCAAATATTCTGGATCATTTTTCATAAACCCTGCTATTTCATTGGTTATGATACTTTCGGGTACATTCCAGGTGGGATTAAAGACTATGGTTGTGATGTTTGAATTAAGTTCCGGTGTTTGATTGGCCACCGTTCCAGTAATAACCTTCATTTTTAGTTGCTCTCGACCATTTTTCATAACATGTAATTGATATGCAGGTATATTAACTAATATGTATTCTGGGTTTTTAATGTCATTAAACTGTGACCACTTATACATGCTCGTAATGAGTAGATCTGTCTTTTCCTGAGGTGACATATTGAGTGCTTGAAGAGTATTTTTATCGATATGCCCTGTTTGTTTGATGCCGTGGCGCCATTGAAAATGTCGTACGGCCTGTTCCATGCGATAATCATATTGATTCCCTTTGCTAAACAGTCCTGCATTCAGATCACCTAGTATGATTAGTCTTTCTCGTATATCTTTAACACTTGGGTGTTTGTCGTTTGGTTTAATTGTAGTTTCACTGTATATAATTGGCCATGCTTGATTCTGTAGTGATTGATATTTGGGTATTTGTTTTGCAATCCTATTTGCTGTTTGATTTTGGCTATTGTAATTGTAGCTGCTGTACCCTCCTGGCGTATGACTGCATCCTGTTAGAATAGTCGTTATCAGTATTATGATTCCATACGTCAGTTTGTCAGTTTTCATGAGCTGTCCTTTTTTGTGAGCTAATAGTAGTACAAAAAAAACACATTTCAATTTTTTCACTTTTTTCTTGACACGGTTTTCTACTAAGGTGTTGTTTGACAATGAAATATTTATTTTATAATTTTCCTTGTATTGGAGGATTTTTTGGGTTTTTTCGATCGTTGGCTAATAGACTAAAGGAGTATTTGGGATGAAACACTGGTTGGATGTGCTGGATCGTGTGCGTACTAAAAACGCAGGTACCAATGAGGATGACTCTGAACTAGAAAATAAGCCCTCAGTTACAGGTAAGCCTATCGAGGCGGTTTTGGAGGGTGTCCTGTTTGATAAAAAACGTTATTACTTTGATGAAGATAACCCTCAGGCTTATTTAACTTGTCGTGAAGCTCAGTGTATGTATTATCTATTACACGGTTGTACGTTAATGAAGACAGCAGAAAAATTACAGCTCTCTCATCGTACTGTTGAGTTTTATGTTAAAAATATCAAAATGAAGCTGAACCTAATGACAAAGTCAGAGTTAATTGCTTATATGATGCGAGTAAACTTTTTATCATGTGTTGATGATTCCCTTTAGTGTTGTAGGTGTATGTATATGTTTGGTTCGTTGGAGGATGTGCGTTATACGGAATCTTTAGCTGATAAGGCTATTGCAAGTTATTATCAGTCTTTGGATGTTTCAAGTTCGCATAGAGTTGATTGCTTTTCGTCCATTTTTTGTGGTTGTCCTTACGAGCTATCTGCCTTAGGTGAGGGTGTTCAAGGAGAGTTTGACCAATTTCCTCTTTATCGTGTTGATGCGTTTGATTGTCAAACGTTTGTTGAGACCGTTCTTGCTTTATGCTGTTCTCATTCTTTGCAGGAGTTTTTTAAAAATAAGTGTTTTATTACTTATGCGGGTCAATCAATTGATTACTTTCATAGAGCTCATTTTATTTGCTTGGATTGGTCTCATTTATTGGTTGGTAATCAATACTTGCTTAATATCACAAAAAATTGTGCTAGCAAGTCTTCAGTACCGTTATTGTGCACTTCTTCTGTAGCTATTGATCGTTCTGCGTGGTTTCAGACGAAAACTCTTGAGGCGATTCGCTTACTGGATAGCGCTTCTACTGATAGGCTTGATGCTGCACTGCAGAATTTGTATTCTCGTGCTTGTGCTATTGCTCCGCAGAGAAGTGAGTTGGTTTGTATTAGTGGTAAGGATTTGCTCTCATTATCTTATGATGAGCGCTGTAATGTGTTGGCATCCATTCCGTCAGGTAGTGTGATGAAAATCATTAATACTGATAATACATTTTGTGAGAAAAGTCAGACAGATATTCATGTCCGGCATTTAGGCTTTATTATTCATAATAATAGCGATGTCTTTTTTCGTCATGCTTCAAGTGAGGCGGGGTGTGTGGTTGATGAGTTGTGTGAAGATTATTTGCGACGTTTTATTAGTCGTTTTCCATCAATGGGTATTATGATTTATCAGGTGTTATTGTAATTTGTTGCTCTGAATTTTTAAGCGGTATAAATTGCTCCAAGTATACTTGGTCGTGTTGCTCCTGTAATGGCTGATAAGTTGATTGTTTTTCGCTCGAGAGTTTGTTGGGCAAGCCATGCGAATGCGCAAGCTTCAATCCATTCAGGGTCAATGCCAATGCTGCTTGTTGTTGTGACGGCGTGTTGCTTGCATAGAGATGAGAGTCGTTTGATAAGGTAGTGATTGTTAGCCCCGCCTCCGCAAACTCGAATTGTTGTGGGGTTGATTTGATATTGAAGAATGCTATCGGCGATAGTTTGGGCGGTGAGTTCAACAAGAGTGGCCTGTACGTCTTCTGGTAAGATAGGGGTTTGTATTTTCTTAATATTGGTTGTAAGCCATCCCATGTGGAATGTTTCACGTCCTGTGCTTTTGGGGTGTGTTGTTTTAAAGAAGGGGTGGTTTAGAAGATGTTCAAGAAGCTCTGTATGTATTTTTCCTGTTGTTGCCCACTGGCCATGATTGTCAAATGATTGACCGGTGTGTTTTTCACACCAGGCATCGAGAAGTAAATTGCCTGGCCCTGTGTCAAAGCCAGCGATGACGGCATGGTTTTTGATATGTGTGACATTAGCAATGCCGCCAATATTAAGAACCCATTGGTCTTCGGGGTGGTCTTGTAGTAGAAATTGATGAAAGGCTGGAGTTAGTGGTGCGCCTTGTCCGCTATGAGCTATATCTCTGCGTCGGAAATCAGCAACGGTAGTAATGCCTGTGTGTGCTGCAATGGTGTTAGGATCAGCGATTTGCATGCTGAAGGGAAATTCATGGTTGGGTTCGTGGCGTATGGTTTGTCCGTGTGAGCCTATGGCTTGAATAGCTGTACGAGGGAAAGAGCTTTTTTTTAGGAGGTTGAGTGCCGTATTAGCAAAGAGCCTTCCTAGTTGTGTGTCCATTGAGCCTAGTTTGTGAATGCCATTAAAGCCAGGAGAGCACAGGTCTTTTATGGCTTGTTTTAGAGAGAAGGGTATGTTTTCTGTGTGAGTTTCAATCAGTTTGATGTGGGTGGGAGATAGAGAGACAAGAGCAGCATCAATGGCGTTCATACTTGTGCCAGACATTAGTCCAATGTAATACGCTGGTGTGGTCATGCTGTTTGGCCTGTTGTTTGTTTCAGTTTATTTAATAGTCTATTTTTTGTTGCGGTGAAGGTCGCCATTTGATTTTTTGTGATGGGGTTTCCGGTTGGCGGAGAGAAAGTCATTGGGTCAACAGCTTTTCCATCAATGTAAATTCCAAGGTGTAAGTGGGGGCCGGTTGCCCACCCGGTTTGTCCAACATATCCGATGATCTCACCCTTGTGAACGTGGTGAGGGAGGGATGGGGCAAAGCGGTTCATGTGAGCATAGAGGGCTTTCATGTGTTTGTTGTAGCGAACAATAACTGTCTTACCGAATCCGCGAGACCACCCTTCAAAAATCACAGTGCCGTCACCAATAGAATGGATGGGTGTTCCAGTGGGGGCGGCAAGATCTGTGCCGAGATGAGGTGCAATTTTATGGCGAACTGGGTCCATGCGGTGGAGAGAAAAAGGAGAGCTGATGCGTGTGTAGTGAACAGGGTATTTTAGGTACTTGGGTTGGATGGCATCACCTGTTGGTGTGTAGTAGCTTGTTTGTGCTCCTGTAGTAAAGCGAATGGCCGTGTAGGTATGGTTTTTATTAGTAAGCTCTGCTGCAAGTATTTCCCCAGAGTGATGTTTCTTATTATTGAGATAGTATTCTTTGTATAGTATGCGAAAGTGATCTCCTGGTTGAATGGCTGTGTTAAAGTTAACTGTTCCAGCAAAAATATCGGTAAGTTGTTTGTAAAGCCCTGGTGAAAGGTGGGCTTTTGCTGCAGCAGATGACAAGCTAGAGTCGATGGTTGCTGAGCTGGTGAGTAGTTGACTGGTCATGGGGTTTTTAACAACAGTAGCATGATATGTTTCGTTGCTATTCTTTATGACAAGTGTGTCAGTTGCATTGATTGTGTATTTGAGTTCTGAAAGCCTATTTTTTGTAATGTATGCTTCGAGTTTTTGGCCGGGCTTGAGGTTGATGAGGTGTTGCTTTGCCAGGGGTTGTTTGAGTAGGGAGAGTGTTTCGCCAAAGCTCAGTTGCCACTGAGAAAGTATTTCGCCGAGTGTGTCTCCGGGTTGAATGATGTGGGTGAGCCAGGGGTTCAATTCTAGTTTATTGTGATCTTGTGATTTGTGTTGGGTGAAAGTAGAAGTTGGTGTGCTGCTTATGTGAATGAGTGCGGTGACAAGTAGTGTTAGTGAAATGAAAAGACACAGTATTAGGGTGGTGTAAAGTAAGGTGCGTTTTGAGTTGGTTGGGTTCTTCATGATTGGGTTTTATTTGATTCATGTGATGGATAACATTACCATGGTTGAATTTTCCGTCAACTGCTAAGGGTTGTAGACGGTTTAGATAGTATTTATTGAGGAGGGGTAATGAGTAGTCATCTTGATGAGTTGGAGCGTGGTGTCGTTGAGGTGCTTCCGGCAGGTGGTTTAAAGGATAAGTTGGAGAAAAAACAAGCCTTGCGAGTCAAGCTGGGGTTTGACCCTACAGCTCCTGATGTGCATTTAGGTCATACGGTGATTATTAATAAGTTGAGACAGTTTCAGGATCAGGGTCATGAAGTGATTTTTTTAGTCGGGGACTTTACGGCGAGTATTGGTGACCCGACGGGTAAGAGTGTGACACGTAAACCTTTAACTAAAGAAGAAATAAAAGTTAATGCAAAGACATATCAGGATCAGGTCTTTCGGATACTAGACCCTGATAAAACTCGTGTAGTTTATAATTCTGAATGGATGTCACAATTATCAGCGGCGGATTTGATTCAATTGGCGTCCTCACAGACTGTTGCAAGAATGTTGGAGAGGGATGATTTTGAGAAGCGTTATCGCGGGGGGCAGCCTATTGCTATTCATGAGTTTTTATACCCTTTATTACAAGGGTATGACTCGGTTCACCTTGAGGCGGATATAGAGTTGGGGGGCACTGATCAGAAATTTAACCTACTAATGGGTAGGGAGATGCAAAAGGATCGCCAGCAAGAAGCGCAAGTGATTATGATGATGCCATTGCTGGAGGGATTGGATGGTGTTCAGAAAATGTCAAAATCATTAGGTAACTATATAGGTGTTACAGAGGAACCAAAGGAAATGTTTGGAAAGATTATGTCAATCTCTGATCAATTGATGTGGCGTTATTACGAGTTGTTAAGTTTTAAATCTAATGATGAGATTTTACGTCTAAAAGAATCAGCGAATAGTGGTGCAAATCCTAGAGACATAAAAATAAGCTTAGCAAAAGAATTGGTTGAGCGATTTCATTCTGCTGCCGATGCTGATTATGCGGAGCAGGATTTCTTGACTCGATTTAAGCGTCAGGAGATCCCAGAAGAAATGGATGAGTATGAGTTTAAGGTAGGTGATGGTATGGAGAGTGTTGCTCAGCTATTAAAGGCAGCTGGAATGGTGGGGAGTACTTCTGAAGGTATGCGAATGATAAAGCAGGGCGCGGTAAAAATTAATGGGGTAAAAGTTGAAGATGCAAAGCAAGAACTGGATATAGGTGAAGCATCGGTTTATCAAGTTGGAAAAAGAAAATTTGCAAGAATAAAGATCAATTGAATTTAAATTGACCCTATTTTTAAAGTAAAGATGAAGGAATTATTAAGATTAAAAAATATTAAAAAATAGCTTGCCGACCCAGTTGGTTTGCTTTAGTCTTCTCGAATCCGTTGAGGACTTTTGTTGCAAAATTAACCATCGAAATTAATTTTAAAAAAAATGAAATTCGATGTTGACAACAGAAGAGAGATGCGTAGAATACGTTTTCTCGCTTAGCGGGATTGATCTTTAAAAATTAGCAGTTAAATGAAGGCAGTAAGTGTAGGTACTGGTACAGATGGTTTAATTACAAATAAACTATCGAACACAGACCTGTATTTATTGCAAGTTTGTGCGTCGAGCCCTTGATTAGCAACTTAGGTTGCAAAATAGATTAAACTGAAGAGTTTGATCCTGGCTCAGATTGAACGCTAGCGGCATGCTTAACACATGCAAGTCGAACGGCAGCACGAGGAGCTTGCTCCTTGG
>WTGG01000005.1 GCA_011523685.1 Coxiellaceae bacterium
GGTTATAACATAAAAAAATATACCACAATTTTCCAACTATAATATAAATGGTGCCCATTAAAAATTGGAGAAAAACATGAAATACGTAATAGCATCATTAGTGGCAGTCGGGTTGATAGGCGGATCCCAGGTAGTAACATACGGGCAGTATATCCAAGTAGTAGAGACTAGTGGATTGGCAGACACAAATGACGAGGCGCGAGAGACAATGAAGCGCTTAAAAACAAGAGGGTATTGTTCTGGACTGCGACAAGGAGTAGGCGAGACCGGGCGTGGCGCCAGGACAGACATAGTACCCGTCGGTGACTGCCAATATGCGCCCTGAAAGGGAGCCATCCGCACAATGCTTATTTATCGTAGTGAGGCGGGAGCAAGCTATTATTATGCCTTCACATTAGCTTAATTACTTCAACCAACAAAAAGCGGGCAAGACTCCCACCGGGAGGTCGGAAAGTAGCTAAATTTGAAGAGAACGCAGGCCAACAGGGCAGTGACAATATAGGGGCGTCACGGGGGTGCTCTTCGACTGCAACTGACTACACTTCTCACAGCACAGCTATCATAAACTACACCCATACTCTCGGCAGTGTGTGCCGTAGATTCGGCCACATAGCTCGCCATCGCTCCACTTGGGCGCTCGGACGACTAAGATTGCATGCTGTCTTTGCCACCAGTTAGCCCATCGATACCAGTGTCTTTGCACGTAAGCAGGATGATCTGCACTGGAGTAGCGTTGTCTTTCGTGTAAACGCTGCTCTTCTTGCTTCAGTCTTAGTTTTTCGATAGAACGTCGTATCGACCGAGGGTGTAGAGAGACCTTGACCGAACATTGAGGTTGTTCATTATTGCTGGAGTTAGCTGTGGTTCGCGCCACAGTAAACTGAATCCCTAGAAAATGAAAACCTTTATTAACTGACCCCATGCATGTTTTCTTTGGGGCCATAGATAATTTTAACCTATTAAACGTGTCTTTAAGCCGGCCTTTGGCTTTGGTGTATTGCCGCTTCGTTTTGCATAGAATAACGATATCATCGTTATAACGACAATAAAACAGATCCTCTCGCTGTTCAAAACACTGGTCTAAGGGTTTAAGGTAGAGCGCTGCAAAAAAGCTCGATAATGCAGAGCGCACTAAAATACCGGTTTGAGGGTGTTCAAACCAACCACCTCGATCGATCGGTGCATCAATACTATCACACAGAATTTTTACAAGCCGTGGATCATCAAAATGATCCGTTACCATAGCTTGTAAAATGGTGATATCAATCGACGCATAATAGGATTTCACATCAGTCCGAATAACGTAGCGATATTGTTTTGATGATAAGGCGTCATGCAGTTGATGTGTGATCGGCTTAATCACGCTTGGACCTTTTAAATGATGACAAGCTGGCGATATAACATGCTTAAACGTGGGCTTTATAATTCGATAGAGCAGTTTATGGAACAAGCTATCTTGAAAGGTGTAACGTGGCTGGCATTCGCCTAAGGCGTTATAACCTATCTTAGGCTGCACTGGATAACGACCTGCAGAGATATCATCTAAAAGCTTCAGGCCTTGACCTTATATCCTCCACCTTAAGGAAGAGGTTTTACGGCTGTCTAGATAAAAGAACCGATAAAAGCACGGCACCTCCCTGTCCTACGCATGGGAATATCAATTGACCTAATTCATCACCAAACACTCCGACATTAAAGTTAAACGTCTGTAACAAGGTAGCTAGAGCAACTTGACATCCTCTCCTCCCTAAAGGAAGAAGATTCCTAGAAACTAGGCTGGTACTAGATTGCTCATTCCCAGGGGTTCCTGCTTCATTGAGGTTGCTAATGCATCCTCTCCACAGGCTAACACGGCATGACCTGCCGCTAATATATTTTTAGCTGCATTGATATCAGCATTTGCTTCATATCCGCAGCTTGTACAAACATATTGTTCCTGACTTTGCCTGCTGGCTTTATCTTTTGCGCCACAGGCTGAGCACAGTTGCGATGTGTAAGGAGCGGGCACTTCAAGAAAGATGCCACCTTTCCATACAAGCTTATAGCTTATCTGCCTTTTAAACTCTCCCCATGCTTGATCAAGGATGCTTTTGTTTAAGCCAGATTTAGCTTTTACGCTTTTACCAGGATTATCCAAAGTACCACTGGCTGAACGACTCATATTACCGATTTTCAATCCCTCTACAACGATCATGGCGTGGCTATTGCTGAGCTTTGTTGATAGCTTGTGTTGA
>WTGG01000003.1 GCA_011523685.1 Coxiellaceae bacterium
ATAATATAACAAGACGAAGCGAGGACACTATGACTCAATATGAATTAATACCACACAACTCCGGAGTGACATCTATTCCGTTCAATCAACAAAGCTCATCTGAACTGGCTTATGAAGATGACCCAGCGACATCCGTCATGCAATCGCTCGCTAACGGCCACACTTTGAACATCTCAGAATTAACCTCTCTAGATGACGCCATACAAACAATGAAAACCCATCACGCAACATTAATGCTTGTCACCCGTGACTCTCATGTTACGGGCATTCTCTCATCAGAGGATCTTCTTGGCGAAAAGCCTATCACACTACAACAACGCTCACGCATCGAAAGAGAAAATATCATGGTTAAAATGCTCATGACTCCCTTAAATGAGATTATCCTGATGGACATAGAAGACGTCTTACATGCCAGAGTTGGTAACGTGATCGCGACACTAAAAAAACATCATCAACCTTACGCCATTGTATCTTCCAATCAAACTACAGAAGAAGAAAAAACATTGCATGGAATTTTTTGCGCAACACAAATTAGCAAGCAACTACATAAAGATATTTAATTTCAATAATCACTGATCATACTAAGAAGAATTAGACTCTATCATATCCCTTAAATGATGCAGCGCTTCCTTCTGTAATTGTCGAACTCGCTCACGAGTTAAGCCAATTGCTTGACCAACCTCCTCTAAGGTTTGCTCCTGATATTCACCCAACCCAAAACGCCGCTGAATAACTTCAGACTGCCTAGGTGATAAGCGCTTCAGCCAACTCATAACCTGATCTTGCTGATCAAATGCCTCAATATGTTGTAAAGGGTCATTATCAGTATCATCCTTTAGCTTATCGACCATTGTAGAACCATCTTCTAGATCAAGTGGTGCATCCATAGACATTGGATTCATGGGTAAATTAATATATTTCTTTACCTCTTCAATCGACATATGAGCTGCTGCAGCCACCTCATCCACTGATGGCGTCTTCCCTGGCGAGCGCTGAACTAAATCTCCGACTGTATGTAAATAGCGATTCAAGCCTTTCATAATATGAATTGGCACACGAATAGTCTTTGATTGATTCATAATAGCGCGCTCAATCGTTTGCCTAATCCACCATGTTGCGTAAGTAGAAAAACGAAACCCTTTCCTTGGATCAAACTTATTAACAGCTGTCATTAACCCTAAGTTACCCTCTTCGATCAAATCCAGTAATGACAAACCTCTACGACCATAGTATCGGGCAATCTTAACTACTAGACGTAGGTTAGATTGAATCATGAGTGCACGAGCTTTTTGATCTCCTCGCATGACTTTACGCGCGGTCACCAGCTCCTCTTTTGCTGTCAATAAAGGCCAAAAACCAACTTCACGTAAATACATAGTTGTAGGATCATAAGAACACGCTTGAGAAGACGACAAAGAATCATCTTTTTTTACTTTTCTTGATACCTTTTTCGCCTTGGAAGTTTTTTCACTAGCAAATAATATTGAGTTAGCTTTTAAAGACCGACTAGATGGTTTAACTTGCTTTTTCTTTACTGATTTTTTCTTTACTTTCTTTAGCGTTACTTTGGATATAGCAGATTTTTTAGATGAAACACGCTTTTTAGAAGTCTTCTCCTTACTACTAGAACTAAGTGCAGTGCTGATTTTTTTCTTTTTCGGCACTTTACGAGATACTGATTGCTTAATGCTTTTTTTAGCTGATGAAGGCTTTGCTTTTTTCTTTGCAGCTGATTGCTTGGCTCGAGTAACTTTACTAGCTTGAACTGAAGCAACTGAAGAACGTGTTTTTTTTACAGCCGAAGCCTTGACCGTTTTTTTACTACCTTTCTTTGAAACTACCTTCGCCATCTAGTCACTCCTTGCTCCCTCTTAAACTGACCAACACGCTACAATATCATAAACATCAAATCATTCATCCTAAATATTTCAGCGGGTCTACAGGCTTTCCGTTCTTCCTAATTTCAAAATACAATAGGGTTTTTCCTGCATTATTACGCCCCATTAAAGCAATCTCCTGACCTGCATTAACCTTCTGACCTAACGATACCAAACGCTTTTCATTAAAAGCATATGCACTCAAATAATTTTCATTGTGCTTAATAATAATTAAATTGCCATAGCCTTTAACACCAGATCCACTATAAACCACTTCACCTGATACCGCAGCATTTACTGGCTGACCTAATTTCCCCATAATTTCTATTCCTTGATAACCATCTGCTGACAAAGAAAAACGAGAACCTAAGGTACCTCGAGTAGGCCACTCCCAATGCGAAATAGCAACTTGTGGGACTTGACGATGAGGACTCACCACTGCACTACGCGACTTTCCATCTACTGAACTACTGCTTACTGCATCCGAACCTCGTGGTGTAGAAGTCATTGCTAACCGTTGCCCAGCCTTGATAGCATAAGGAGGCTGCAATTGGTTTTCTTCTGCCAAACTGCGATAATCTAAACCAAAAGCCCAAGCAACCGAATATAAAGTATCACCGGAACGAACAACATAACTTTCAGAAGCTGCGTCAGGTTGATGCCAACCATTCACCACAGGGGCTCGGGCAGTATCACTGACACAACCTGTCAGTAGCATCAGCACACCCATCAAGCCTACCCAACACACCAACCTCATACCCGTCACCTAATCCAGCCTTTCTATATCTATGTTTCTATCCATGCTTCCAACTCTGCACATGCTGCATAATCCGTCATATCAATTTTCAATGGCGTAATTGATACTTTATTGTTAGCAATAGCGTGAAAATCCGTTCCCACCTCTGCATCTAAAGCATCTCCCACAGGGCCGACCCAATAAATTAATTGCCCACGTGGATCTCTTTCTTGAATGGTCGGCTGCGCAGCATGTCGCTTACCTAATCGGGTCACCAGCATCCCGTCAAGATCATCAAAAGCAACATTAGGTACATTAACATTAAGAAATGTTCGCCCAGCAGGCGCTTTAGAGTGTATTAATGACTGAACAAGAGAGTGAGCCACTTTGCCTGCCGTCTTAAAATGCAACTTACCATGCCCATCTAATGATATTGCTAAGGATGGAATACCTAAAAAGCACCCCTCCATCGCTGCTGCAACCGTACCGGAATACCACACATCATCCGCCAAGTTAGCCCCATCATTAATCCCTGAAATAATCATATCTGGCCGCTCTGACAATAAACCCGTGACTGCCAAATGCACACAATCCGTTGGAGTACCTTCAATACTAATGACCCCTGGTTCAAGTGTCTTAGCTCGAATTGGATTATGCAGTGACAACGAGTTACTCGCTCCACTCCGATTTCTATCTGGCGCGACAATGGTTATATCACCTAGTGGGCGCAGAGCATCGGCTAAAGCATGAATACCTTCAGCGAAAACCCCATCATCATTACTTAACAGTATTTTCATACACAAAACCTCTTAAATGACTTAAATATTAACACCTTATAACACAAACCGTAAGCCTGGATACTGTATTCCTCCTTGTAACATCGACAGATACACACCCCAAATCAAGCAAAGACTTGCATCGATAACCAGAACCATTGAAACTACCCTTCAAATTAATCAATACAGCGATCCCTAATGAATGGACAAACCCTAGGTGCTGCTTTTCTTGTTGCTGGAACAGCCATTGGTGCCGGCATGCTGGCACTCCCTATCGCCTGTGGCAACACTGGTCTAACACCGTCTCTCCTCTTACTGATTGGCATTTGGTGCATCATGCTTTATTCAGCTTTCTTAGTGTTAGAGGTCAACCTAACACTAGAACTCAAGCACAATAGCTTCAGCTCTATGGCCCATAAAACACTTGGTCGACCCGCTCAAATCATTGCCTGGATATGCATGCTACTATTATTGTATTCACTCACCGCAGCTTATATCAGTGGAAATGCCTCTATTCTACAGCTACTCTTCCAAACACTGTGGCATATCACCATCCCTTACTGGATAAATGCGCTTGGCTTTTTACTCATATTTGGCACCATTGTCACTTGGAGCACCCGCTGTGTTGACTTAATCAACCGGTTATTCTTTAGCATTAAAGGAATCACACTCATTATCACCCTTGGACTTTTACTGCCAGAAACAGAGTGGAGTCAGTTATCTCACAACCACATCACAACCAACAGCCTATTTATTGCCCCCATCTTTATCACGGCTTTTGCATTCCACACCGTCATTCCTAGTCTAACCACATATATCGGCAAACGTGTGAATACCCTACGTTTGATCCTCTTGTGCGGCAGCAGCTTCCCATTAATCATCTATATTGTCTGGCTAATAACAACCTTAGGTATTATTCCTCAAACAGGGCCTAACAGCTTCACAAACATCCACAACCATCATGACAGTGTCTCTGAATTTCTCAGCAATTTAATTACTTTAACTCCAAGCCCATGGATACATATCGGCATTCATAGCTTCGCTAACATCGCTATGGTTACATCATTCCTCGGAGTGACACTTGGTTTATTTGACTTCTTAGCCGATGGGTTTAAACGACCCAACCACCTTAAAGGTCGCATACAAACCAGCTTGCTCACTTTTATTCCACCGTTAATTTTTGCACTACTCTATCCACAAGGTTTCATCCTAGCTCTAGAGTGCGCTGCTATCTTTGTTGCTATTTTAGAAATGATTCTTCCAGCCTGCATGGCTTACAAAACACGTCAACATGATCGGGAAGGGAATAATTACCGAGTTTTTGGTGGAAAAGTAGGCCTCAATATCACTATTCTATCAGGAGTTATTATCATTACTTTAGAAATTCTAAGACTGTCTGGAGTAGGTAACTAGCCTTAAGTAATAAGGTGGTGGGTCGTGAAGGATTCGAACCTTCGACCAATTGGTTAAAAGCCAACTGCTCTACCGACTGAGCTAACGACCCGACCGGATGAATAGCATGTGCCATTCGAAGAATGCTAATCATACTGATTTCAATAAAAATAACAAGACCATAATGCGTACATTATTTTAACAATAATCCATCTTTTTCAAAAAACTTAACCAATACGGTATTGCGAGCAGTTAGAATGACTGTCATCGTCAAACGATGTTTTGGCACCCTCAAGAAAAAAAACAAATACACATACAGTCCAACCAAGGGTTTTCTATATTGGAACTCATGATTGTGATTGCCATCATCGGCTTACTCGCTGCCTGGAGCTACCCCCATTACATTCACACCATTCAACGAACAGAGTGCCGCCGAGGCCAACTTGCTTTACAACAGATTGCCAATCGAATAGAACGTTATGCAACATTATATGGCTCTTATTTAGGTGCAAACCGAGAGAACTTACACATTAATGCACTCGAACAACAAACCCAGTATCACTACACCATCACATCAATCAGCGCTCATCACTACACCCTACTCGGTACATCTCAACAAAAAAACAGTTCAACCGCTTGCCAAGCCCTATCATTAGAAGGTGGTACTAAAATTATGACTCAATGATATCACTACACAAACCTTGATCAATTCAGTATAGTAAGGGCAATACATGAGACAAGGACGTAGCATGAAACACCCTATCACAATCCTTTTTAGCCTGGTGTTTGCCGGCACAACATTAACCACACAAGCTAGCACAACCCTTAACTGTGACCAACAAACAGCTCAATGCAAACACCATGCGATCTATGACTTTAACCGATGCCAAGCACGACACCATTCTAGTGAATATCGACGAACTGTTTGCAACCCAAGCTATCAATTAGAAAACGATAGTTGTTATCAACAACGACTAGCATGCCTGCAAACCTACCAAAAAGAACACATACAAATAGCGATGACTCAAGCCTCAACGGATTCAGAAGATGTCTCTCGCAGTGCCTTGGGCAAAACAAAAACAATACTCTCTTCAACACCCGCTAATTCTTGAGGAACCTCAGCACCCCATACTTGCAACTGATGAATAATTGACTGAACACAACTCTCTGCTGCTGATGCACCAGCGGTAAGACCAACAACATGATAATCCTCAAACCACGAGCGCTGAAGCTGATCGACAGTATCAATTAGATAAGCACGGCAACCTAAACGCTCTGCCAATTCTTTGAGTCGACTCGAATTCGAACTAGCAGGAGAACCAACAACTACGACAACATCACAACCTATTGCTAACTCTTTCACAGCATCTTGCCGGTTCTGTGTTGCATAACAGATATCATCTTTTTTGGGAGAGATGATCGCCGGAAAACGCTGCTGTAAAGCCTCAGCAATGAGCTGCGTATCATCAACGGACAATGTTGTTTGAGTGGTGTATGCACATTGATCAGGGTTTTTTAACGATAAGCTGGCCACATCATCTAAAGTCTCCACCAAATAAATGCCTGCCTCTGGGCAATCATATTGCCCCATCGTCCCCTCCACTTCTGGGTGACCTGAATGGCCAATCAAAATGCACTCCATACCTAACCGAGCATAACGAGCCACCTCCATATGGACTTTTGTGACCAATGGGCAAGTTGCATCAAATATACGCAACCCACGCGCCTCGGCTTCTTGCCGAACTGATTGAGAAACACCATGAGCACTATAAATTAATGTGGCTCCCTCAGGCACCTCTTCAATATAATCAGTAAAAATAACACCCTTAGCCTCTAACGATTCAACCACCGGACGATTATGAACCACCTCATGACGCACATAAATCGGAGCTCCGAATAACTCCAAAGCGCGATGCACAATGGTAATTGCACGATCGACACCCGCACAAAACCCACGCGGGTTAGCTAATTTTATCTGCATCTGATTACCTCATATGAACTGGGAAAAATTGTACCCAAAAAAGACAATATATTAAACAACTCAGTGCGACTATCCACGCTCTTCAAAGATAAAATGAATCACCAATAATACTGCACCAATACTGACCGCGCTGTCTGCTAAATTAAACGTGGCAAAATGCCAGGAACCAATATGAAAATCAATAAAATCAATCACATAACCCAACAACACACGATCAATTAGGTTACCTAAAGCTCCCCCTATGACCAAAGAGAAACCCACCACCAACCAATAATCACGCCTGGACAAAGTACGCATCCAAATCAACATAATGATAATAGCTAACAGAGAGACCGCTGTAAGAAAGTATAACTTCCAACTACCAGCCCCACTTAAAATACTAAACGCTGCACCATGATTATAGACCAGTTGTAAATTTAAAAACGGCAGTAAAGTTTTTGATTCACCTAAGACAAAGACCTTCATCATCCACCACTTGGACAATTGGTCAGCGATCACAACACCGAAACTTAACCACAACCAAGGCCATGCTGATCTATGCTGATGTGCCATGCTACTCAACTCCTCACTGAACAAACGGCCATTAGCTTAGCATGCCATTGGCCTGGAGTCTTTACCCTTTCGGGTCTCTACGCTACACTGCTGTTCTTTTTTATAGAGCCAACAAAGACCTATCATGACCGAGCAACCTAATAACGATACCTTTTCCTTTATCGAATCAGAGCACGAAGTACTCGCTTTCTGGGAAGAACAACAGATCTTTGAACAGTCTCTCAAACAAACGCAATCTGGCAAACCTTATGTCTTCTATGACGGCCCACCCTTTGCCACAGGGCTTCCTCACCACGGTCACCTACTGGCTTCAACCATTAAAGATATCATTCCACGCTACTTCACCATGAAAGGCTATCATGTCCCCAGACGTTTTGGCTGGGATTGTCACGGCCTACCGATTGAACATGAAATCGACAAACTACACGGTAAGTCCACCGATGAAATCGTCGCAGAGCAAGGTGTTTCCGGTTACAACCAAGCTTGTCGTGACATCGTTCAACGTTATGCCTCGCAATGGCGTCAGACCATTACGCGCCTTGGCCGCTGGGTCGATTTCGATAATGACTACAAAACCATGCAGCCGGATTTCATGGAGTCCGTCTGGTGGGTCTTCAAACAGATTTGGGATAAAGACTATATCTACCACGGTACAAAAGTCGTGCCCTTTTCAACAGCACTAGGCACGGTATTGTCGAATTTCGAAGCCGGCTCGAATTATCAAGATGTTCAGGATCCTGCAGTCACGGTACTGTTCAAACTGAAAGATGATCCTCGCTACTGCGCGATATGGACCACAACACCTTGGACACTACCCAGCAACTTAGGCATCGCAGTGAATGCCAATACAACGTATGTTACGGTGCATGACAAGTCGCTCGACAAGCCATGCTTAGTGGCCAAAGAACGTGTTGAAGCGGTATTCCAAGGTCGTGAACACGAGATCCTCGACGAATGTTCTGGTGCTGATTTAGCAGGCCTAACCTATGAACCCCTTTTCAAAGACTTTATTGATTGGGAACAAGCCGGTGCTTTCAAGATCATTGCGGATGACTTTGTCACCACGCAAGACGGTACTGGTTTAGTGCATTGTGCACCGGCCTTTGGTGAAGACGATCATCGTGTCTTACAAATACTCGAACGTAAAGACTTTCCTTGTCCCATCGATTTTAAAGGCTGCTTCACTGAAGCTGTCAAAGCCTATGAAGGCGAATACATCAAAACTGCAGACAAGCAAATCATCAAAGACATTAAAAATCTAGGTCAGTTGTTTGATCATAAAACCTGCGTGCACAGCTATCCTTTTTGTCCGCGTTCCGATACACCTTTAATTTACCGCACCATTCCATCGTGGTACATCAAAGTCGAAGCCGTCAAAGAACAGCTACTAAAAAACAACGATCAAATTCATTGGGTACCTGGACACATTCAACACGGTCGCTTTGGCAAATGGTTAGAAGGTGCGCGTGATTGGGCGATTTCACGTAATCGTGTTTGGGGTACACCACTACCAATCTGGATCAACGATACCACTAACAACCGCTATTGCGTCGGTTCTATTAAAGAGCTCGAAACACTCACCGGGCAATCGGTTAACGATCTTCATCGTGATCACGTTGATCATTTAACCTTTACCTTACCGAATGAAGAAGGCACTTATCGCCGAGTCGAAGAAGTGCTTGATTGCTGGTTTGAGTCTGGCTCCATGCCTTACGCACAATCCCATTATCCTTTCGACAATAAAGCATCTTTTGAAGAAGCTTTTCCTGCCGACTTCATTGCCGAAGGTCTCGATCAAACCCGTGGTTGGTTTTACACCTTAACGGTGTTATCAACCTTACTGTTTGATAAACCGGCTTTTCAACACGTGATTGTGAATGGCATAGTGATGGCTGAAGACGGCAAGAAAATGTCAAAACGTCTTAAAAATTACACCGCACCCGATGAACTCATGGAACAACATGGTGCCGATGCTTTAAGACTGTATTTAATGAACTCGGGTCTTGTAAAAGGTGAAGAACAACGCTTTACCGACAGTGGTGTAAAAGACATGGTACGTCGCACCTTATTGCCTTGGCATAACGCATTTAAATTTCTTCACACCTATGCGAGCATAGACCAATGGTCACCAGACCAACACTTGCAAGCACCGCAACACCAACTCGATCGCTGGATACTGTCACGCTTGCAAAGCTTGAAACACTTCATCAAAGAACACATGGAACATTATGAACTCTATCGAGTGGTTCCAGAGCTCTTGGCTTTTCTAGAAGATTTAACGAATACCTATATTCGTTTAAACCGCTCGCGTTTTTGGACAGAGGCATTGGATGATGACAAGTGCCAAGCTTATAGCACGCTGTATCAAGTCATACTGGAATTTACCACTTGCATGGCTCCCTTTGCACCCTTCTTATCAGAAACGATTTATCAATCATTACTCAAACTGCACAGTGACAACAGTAATAAACCGCAATCGGTTCATCTATGCACTTTTCCTACTCATGATGAATCACAGCAAGATGCATCACTCGAAGAAGCCGTGCTTAGACTGCAACATATTCTAGCCTTGGGCCGACAACAACGTAACGCACTAAAAATCAAAGTAAAGATTCCGTTACGTGAGCTGGTAGTTATTCATAAAGATCAACAACTGTTACAAGACATTGCACAACACGAAGCGACGATTCAAAAAGAATTGAACGTTAAATCGATTCGCTATGATCATGAAGAAGACCGCTATATTTCTTTATATGCAAAACCCAACTCACCCGTATTGGGCAAACGTCTAGGTAAAAGCTTTGGTCAATACCGTCAACTGATTCAGAATTTAAGTCATGAAGCGATTAACAGCCTTGAAAAAACTGGCTCTATCACGCTAGAAGATGAAACCTTTTCCAGTGATGACATCTTAATCTTCAGAGAAAGCCAAGCCGATTCTCATGCAGTGACAGACCGCTTCATCACCATTGCCTTTGATGAAACCTTAGATCAAGCATTAATCGACGAAGGGTTAGCGCGTGAAGTCATCAACCGCATCCAAAAAACACGTAAAGCGAAAGGGCTCAATGTCGATGACCGCATTACCATTTCATACACCGCATCAAGTCATCTCTTGTCGGTGATTGAAAAACACCAAACAACGATTTGCCAAGAAACCTTGTGTGAACAACTTGAGGCCGTCAGCGAGGTGATTCATCAACCGCATCAATTTGAGATTGAAGAGGAAACTTTAACGATCACATTGCATAAACAACCATGCGACCGCTGATAAACATTTAAAAACATGCAGTTGATCTCCAGACAGACATCGAAGCAATAGCATATCGCTAACAAAGACGATCCATCAATACATTCACGCATGGCGCTGCACTTGATAACATTCTGACTATTATTTTTTTATTGAGCGGTCGATAAGAACCGACCATACCGATTACAAACGGACATGTGTGAATTCTAACTCCCTAAGGTAAAGTGTTCTGATACCCTAATATTGCAGTAAGCACTAACAACCCCTTGCTGTCCATAGCTCAACGCTGATTGGACACTGCCAAGTTTTTGGCTGACTGCATCTCTATAAATGTCATAATTAAAGTTTTCGATAGAATACTTATTTAAAGCATTTAAAGCGCATAGAGCATCCTCACCATAACACTTACTTTTAAAGCCTTGTTATATTGTCCTCATATCATTAAGAATGTGCTTCAGTGGTGAAGGTTACTTAAGAATCTGTTCCCTTACCATTAGTAAATGTAGCTTTATACACCCAATTATTGCCGTCATAATGTATATCTTCCGTTGGCCACCCATTATTGTCTACATCATTAGCGGTAACGTGTGCTTCTCCATCCCAATAACCATATTACATTAGAAAAGTACCTTTCCCCGGATTGGGCAGATCTATTCCCGCTGGAGGTTTTGGATAAACAGTGAACTCAGTGGCCTCTTGCGTGTTAGATTTTAATGTATAAGACCCGCCAGCTGGAACTGACGTGGTTTGATCGTGAGCGTCATAATTTAGATTATGACGCTCACTTTTCAAGCAAGCTTTTACTTGCCTCCAAGCGAATAGTTAGTTGGGTATGTCTGCTTTAGAAATAGTAAGACTATTATTCAATGCGTAAGGGTAACACTTATTATTATCCACAGCCGGAGTATTTGACCAAGTACCATCAGCGCCATTTGTGAAGCCAGAATAATATACGACATGCACACAATTATCGTCCCAGCCTACCTGCCTTTGTAAGTTTAGTTGCACAGCAAGGCTACCTTGGCTCGAGCAGTCATGGTCAAGACAAGCCATGCACGTGATAACATTAGTATCACTGAAGTTAGACTTTAATGTAGCAGTTTCGCCGTATGCAATAATGTTTTTGTCGTCCTTGCTGTCAATCCCCCAGGTTTGGTCACACTCTAAGTTGTATTTATTATCAAGCTTGTTAGTTACTTGCAGTGATGAGACAACGGAATCCGACCCAAAAGCACTTGCACTTAGAAGCATCGATCCAAAGACTGAACCTGCAATAAATTTTTTAGTATTTTTCATCTTGTTCTCCTAAA
>WTGG01000017.1:0-38716 GCA_011523685.1 Coxiellaceae bacterium
GATTAAAATAATATTAAATCAACCTAACTTTTCATTAATTTAACATTAAATCTCAAGTTAATATTAATCGATATTTTTTTTTGAATGTTTTATTAACTCTGTTTAAATTATATTAAGGCCTTTTATGGTTAATATCTGTTGTTATCTGAGTGCCTATGAGATGAAATGTCAATTCTATTTATCGATGGCTTAAGTATTTTGTTAAATTACCATATTTATAATTATTTATTATATTTAACTAGAAATTATCATTACGATGATCTCACTTATCGTAAGCGATATTTATATTTTCATGAAAGCTGTTAAAAGGAGCCTTGGATAATCTGATGTTGGGGGAAATTGAGGGTATTGATTGTTAAGTGTGTTATTTATCATGAGCTCGTTGAATATTATGAATTGGTTCGTCTGCAATTCTTACGTGAGAATATGATGTTGTTGAAAACACTCTCTCTATTTGCGGGGCATTATTTTTTATTCGATAGTGTCTCGTTGACTATCTTTAGCTTAATTAACACAAGGAGTGTTGTTATGAGTAAAAGTGATATTTTAAATATAGTAGGTGATGTCTATGTCGTACATGTATCGTTGAATAACTTCGCAGATCCGACCTGTGTTCCTGGTATAACCATTCCTCTCAAATAGAATTCTTCTTTTTCCAGAGAAAAGTTCTCATATACCACAGAGGATAATAACAGGAAGACTCCTAGCTAATTGCGCTGAAGACTTTGTCTTTTGATTGTAGTTTAGGGTGGGTCGTAACGGGAGGTGGAGGTGGGAACATTGAGGCCCTGTTGGTTCTAACAACAGACGTCGTTATCTTTCTTGTCTTGGCAGTTGTGTCTGCTGAGCGTGCTGTGCTCCAGTTAAGGACACGTTCAAGGTATGTATCTAAATCATCTGCTGATATTATTTGTCTTTCGTCTTTTAGATTAGTGTAGGTCTTGCCAACTAAATTCTCGTGTAAAAGACCTCGTAATTCTGACTCGTCAGCTTTGCCATGTTCTCTCAATAGTTTTTGGTAGCATAAAGATACGCTATCTTCAAAACTCGGTGCAATTAGTTGTAAAGCATACTGCGCTAATTTTCGTGATTCTGCTTCCAGGCATCCAGTTTCATATCTGCAATGAGAAAAAAAATCATCCAAACGGTCTTTATTACGCGATAGCATATAGATATCGAAATACTGCCCTATGAAGTTCTTTATGGTGTTGTTAATGGTTTCGGTTGGATAGTTCCCACCCATGTCATAATGATTATGTTGTGTATGAAACCGTACGCAATTTTTGTTTGGAAGGCGATAAAAATTTAAATTTCCGTAACTATGACCATATTGGATTATGGATTCAAGGCGGCAAGCCTAATGACGTCAATCGGGATCTTAAAGAATCACAAACCGAAATTATTGATGGTGTTTCTTTATTAATTCGCCGGAATTATCCCAGCATGGTGATGTCAAGTGATAAAAATTTGAGTTATAAACTAATTGATCTAGCTCTGAGAGAATCCATTTGTTTTGAAAAATTCATCGAAAATCTTGATATGTTAAAGGTATTGAATTTGTCGAGTGTCTCGACAACTACACCTTAGCTAAATAATAACGTAGGACTTTATTGTTAGGGTAAACACCACTCTTTTGTAATTTAATATCCAGTTAATATTTTTCTGTTGCTATAGGCAGAATTATTAACATTACCCTTGCGTTTTATTGACTATCAGTCTATAAACCCGCATGCTCCAACCTCATTGCTATCTGCGATCTTTGTGAGCGTCACAGCAACTACACCCTAGCTAAATAATTTAACTTAGCCAGACTTTGGTTTTGCATAACCAAGGAGTAAGATATGGCAGAAAGCTAATCGACAGGTGAATCGGAAGAATTGGTTTAGTCTTGCAATGAAAGTGGCCAGAGCAAAGCAGCCTTAAGTTACGTCAACTCGCTTAACTAGCATCAATTTCTGTTTATAACAATGTGCCCGGAGTTCTCATTCAGCTTGCCGGATCTCATTATAACGAGAGAATCTACTATGAAGCTAAAACTACTTGTATTTTTCTTTGACAGCCATTTTTTTAAGTACAAACGCTGTTGCGAATATTTCAAAAAAAATACAGACACAAACACGAGAAAAAATAGCCATGTTAGAAGCAGCTGCGAATGGGAGTATTGGTGTTTTTGCTATCAATACTGAAAATAATTATGTGATTGCATATCATGCAAAAAAGAGATTTCCACTTTGCAGTACAAACAAAGTTATGGGTGTTGCTGCTATTCTCAAAGAGAGTGAAAAAAATACTGGATTATTACAGCGAAAAATTAAGTACAAAAAGTCCGAGTTAATCGCTTGGTCACCAACTACAAAAAAACATGTCAATTCAGGAATGACAATTACTGAATTAGGTAAAGCGGCTATTACGCTTAGTGATAACACTGCAATTAACCTCTTAATGAAAGAAATATATGGACCCAAAGGTGTTACGGCTTTTGCGCGCTCCATTGGTGATGATATTTTTAACCTAGTTCGCTGGGAGCCGGAATTAAATACAGCGGTGCCGGGTGGTTTACGTGACACTTCATCACCTGAGGCTATGGCCAATAGTTTGCGTAAATTAGTATTAGGACATGTATTAGCGCCTAAGCAACAAGAACTTCTTAAGACATGGTTAATAGAAAATACTACTGGAGATGCAAGAATTCGGGCTGGCACACCGAGTAATTGGCTTGTTGGTGATAAGACTGGTACATGTGGACATTATGGTTCGACGAATGATGTCGGTATTATTTGGCCTAAAAATGGTTCGCCTATTATCGTTGCAGTTTATTTTATAGTGAAAAAAGAAAATGCTAAGCCACGTGATGATGTTATTGCTAAAGCCACACGAATTATTTTGGGTTCTGTAACCAGCACTCAACACGAAGGAAAAATACGAGTAAAATTATCTTAGCGGTGCATCCGCCGTCATCAGATCCTCACCACTCCAACTCTAAGAATGCAGGCGCTTGCTTTGAGAGTATTAAATATTATAATTCCAAAACCAAACCCTTTCGTGTGATGACGATTTTGAGTTATTCCCTAGGTCATAATACAAGCTCCGAATGTCACCTGTAGTGTAAGCTCTGCGTGAGCGTCGTAATTTAAATTATGACGCTTACCGATCTTTGAGCGTGTATATAGCGTTTGATACCTTAGGACAAAGGTAAAGCGCAATAATAGTAAATTCATCATCTGAGTCATGCCAAAGGATTTTGACAAGGGAGTTGCCCGCTGATCCAGCGGGCAATGAATATTAGGTGGATTAGTCAGCAGAAACGGTTTCGTTGATCGCAGTTGCTTTCGTAATCATGACTGGCTCTGCAGGTACATCTTGGTGACCGTTGCGAGATGTGGTTTCAACCACTTTGATTTGGTCAACAATGTCCATGCCCGCAATCACTTTTCCGAATACGCAATACCCATAACCCTG
This sequence comes from Coxiellaceae bacterium, assembly GCA_011523685.1. Classification (GTDB taxonomy): domain Bacteria; phylum Pseudomonadota; class Gammaproteobacteria; order Coxiellales; family Coxiellaceae; genus UBA9148. Next base: position 3,460 of record WTGG01000017.1, read on the forward strand.
AGGGTCTTTGGATTGGAAGTTTAGGAAAGCATTATCTTTAACATTGATAAAGAATTGTGATGAAGCAGAGTGTGGTGCCATTGTGCGAGCCATTGCTAGAGTGCCACGGGTATTTTGCTCGCCATGCTCAGCTTCGTTCTCGATTGGATCATGCGTGTCTTTTTGTTGCATGTCTGCATCAAAGCCGCCACCTTGGATCATGAAGTCGTTAATCACTCGATGGAATAGAGTGTTGTCATAAAAACCTTCTTCAACATAACGTAAAAAGTTTTTGGCAGTGTTAGGTGTGTTGGTGTGGTCCAATTCGATATCGATGGTACCCATTGATGTTTCTAAGCGAATCATAGTTTTCTCCTATTGAATTTGTATTATTTTAACCATGCCCTTGCATTACGAAAGAGCTGTATCCAAGGGGTGTTTTCCCCCCAGGTATTCGGTGACCAAGACAGCTGAGATGTACGAAACACACGTTCAGGGTGTGGCATCATCAGTGTGACTCGACCGTCTGTTGTTGTGACTCCCGCGATACCTTCTGGGCTCCCGTTCGGATTAAAAGGGTAGCGTTGAGTGATGTTATGTGAATGGTCAACGTAGTGTAAAGCCGTGCGTTGTTGGCTTTGGAGTTGTGTTAAATCTTCGGATGAGCGAAATGTCGCGCGTCCCTCTGCGTGAGATACGACCACAGGCAGCGTGCTACCTTCCATGCCTTGTAATAAAATGGACGGTGATCGGGGTATGGTGACTAAGCTTAAACGCGCTTCGAATTGTTCTGATTCATTGCGTTGCCATAGTGGGAAGTGATTGCTGCCAGGAATGATGGGTTGACAGTGTGCTAGCACTTGGCAGCCATTGCAGATTCCTAGGGTAAATGTATTGTTACGATTAAAAAATGTAGCAAAGGTATCGTGCAATCGGGGGTTGCGTAAAATGGATTCGGCCCAGCCTCGTCCTGCGCCTAATGTGTCACCATACGAAAAGCCACCACATACCGCTAGGCCTTGAAATTCCGATAAAGATTGTCTGTTATGGAGTAAGTCGGTCATGTGGACATCATGACAAGTAAAGCCAGAGCGCTCGAAAGCAGCTGCCATTTCTAGGTAACCATTGGTACCTTGTTCGCGTAGTATCGCCACTTTGGGTGGAGTGAGATTAAGGTATGGTGCACTGACATCCGTATTGGTATCGAATGCTACATGAGCATTGAGCCCGGGGTCTTCTTTATCGAGTAAAGTATCGTAAGCTTGTTGTGCGCATTCTGGGTTGTCGCGTAATGCTTGCATCTGGTAGGAGGTTGCTGACCAAAGGCGTTGTAATGTGATGCGCGATTCGGTGAATAGGACTGTATCATTGTGACTAAAAGTCAGGGTGTTGTTTGTTGTAGGTTGCCCAATAATGTGTGTTTGATCAATCAGTCCATGGTTCTTGAAGATAGCTTGTGTCCGGACAACATGTTCCGTGGCCACTTCAATGACTATGCCAAGTTCTTCATTAAATAATGTTGCTATAGGGTTGTTCCCAAGTTTGCTGAGATCTATCGATAATCCGCAATGAGCAGCAAAGGCCATTTCTGCAAGTGTGACCAGTAATCCGCCATCTGAACGATCATGATAAGCCAGTATGAGATCTTTAGCTTTTAGTTCTCGTAGTGCCGTAAAGCTGTTCTTGAGTAGTTCTGGATGATCAATGTCAGCAGGACGTTGCCCTAGTGATTGGTAGACTTGGGTCAGTACGGAGCCCCCTAGGCACTGGCTGCCATCAGCAAGATCAATAAATAATAGTGTAGTATCTTGGTGAGGATGGAGTTCTGGGGTGAGTGTTTGAGTCACGTCAGTAACAGGTGCTGCTGCAGTTACAATCAGCGAGATGGGTGAAGCAACGGTGTGTGTTTCTTGGTGGTCTTTCCATTCAACTTTCATGGAGAGTGAATCTTTGCCAACAGGGATGTTAATTCCAAGTGCAGGGCAGAGTTCCATGCCGACCGCTTGTACGGCATCATAAAGGCTTATGGCGTCAGCACTGAAATCACAGGCGGCCATCCAGTTTGCGGATAGTGAAATATCATCGGTGTGCTGAATAGGCGCGGCCATGAGGTTAGTCAGTGCTTCACCGATAGCCATGCGGGCTGATGCTGCTGGGTGAAGAAGAGCAACTGGGGTACGTTCACCTAAAGCAAAGGCTTCGCCTGTGTGTTGAATGAAATCACTGTGTGTCACTGCAACGTCAGCTACTGGTGTTTGCCAGGGTCCTACCATTTGGTCACGAGCAACCAGACCTCCCACACTACGATCACCGATAGTGATCAGGAAGCTTTTGTCGCCGACAGCAGGAAATTGTAAGACTCGAGAAATAGCATCATTCAGGGAGACCTGTGATAAATCAAAAGGTTCGTGTTCGACATCAGAGCGATGAAGATCACAATGCATAGGTGGCATGTCTTCAAATAATGCGGACATGGGAAGGTTGATTGGAGTGTTTTCTGGGTGGTCTTGGTCATGTAGCGTCAGTTGTGGTTCGGCAGTGGCTGTGCCAATGATGGCATAGGGGCATTGTTCACGTTGACAGATGGCGTCAAAGCGAGAGAGGTCGTGGGGTGCAATCGCTAAGACGTATCGTTCTTGCGCCTCATTGCACCATATTTCCATGGGCGATAGATCAGGTTGAGCATTGGGTATAGCTTGTAAATCCAATTGTGCACCGAGTTTATCTGCGTGAATGAGTTCGGGAAGTGCGTTACTGAGACCGCCTGCGCCTACATCATGAATACTGACAATGGGGTTGTTATCTCCTAGTCTCCAGCAGCAGTTGATGACTTCCTGTGCTTTTCGTTGCATGTGTGGGTTTGAACGTTGCACTGAAGCGAAATCTAGCGATGACAGTTGGTCTTGGTTGCTGCGGGAAGATGCTGAGCCTCCACCAATCCCTATGCGCATGGCTGGACCGCCTAATACAATGAGTTGGGTTTCAGGTTGTAAGGCTTGCTTTTGTATTTGAGAGTCGCGAATGGTGCCAATGCCACCGGCGAGCATGATTGGTTTGTAGTAGCTGCGAATAATATTGCCCACTTCGCGTGTAATGCAGCTTTCGAAAGTTCTAAAAAATCCGGCGAGGTTAGGGCGGCCAAATTCATTATTATAAGCTGCTGCACCTATTGGGCCTTCCATCATGATATTGAGTGCGCTCGCTAGGTGAGGTGGCTTGGGTGTGTCTAGTTCCCATGGTTGTGGTAAATCAGGTAGGTGTAAGTGTCCTGTAGCAAAGCCACATAAGCCAGCTTTGGTTTGTGCTCCACGGCCAGTAGCCGCTTCGTCTCGTATCTCTCCACCACTGCCTGTGGCAGCTCCAGGGAAAGGAGAGATGCCTGTTGGATGATTGTGAGTTTCGACTTTAAAGACAATGTGGCTTGGCTCGTCTTTGTAATAATAGTGATGACTGTCAGGGTCGATCATGAGCCATCGTGTCTCTCTATGACCGGATAACACAGCAGCATTGTCATCATAAGCAACACGAACATTATTGGGATGTGTGTTCATGGTGTGTCTAATCATTTGAAAGAGCGTATGGGCTTGCTCTCTATCATCTATCGTCCAGTTGGCATTGAATATCTTATGGCGACAATGTTCTGAGTTGACTTGCGAAAACATCATCAGTTCAGCGTCGGTCGGTGATTGTTTAAGGTTTTGGTAGGTGTGTTTTAGGTGATCTATTTCGATGTCGTTAAGATTTAGGCCTAGGGACTGATTTGCTTGTTGAAGTGATTGATTACCTTTTTTGTCTATCCCTATAATTTTAAGTGTTTCTTTGGTGTTTTTTTGTGGGTTTTTTAGGGTGTCTGGGTCTGAGATAATCTGCTCTGTTAGCGGATCGTAGAGGACACGTTGAGTCTCTGATAGGGAAGCTTTATGAGGTGATTGGTCAGAGGTGATTCTATAGAGTGTGCCGGATTCTATATATTGAAATAGTGGAAGTTGACAGCACTGCGCGATATCCATGGCTTTGCTAGACCAGGCAGAGAGTGTTCCTGGTCGCGGCATGACAACCCATTGTGTTTCGAGCGGTTGTGAGGAAAATAGACTAGGCAATGATTTGGCTTGTAACCAAGCTTCTAATTGTTGGATGTCCTCGGATGAGAGTGATGGGCTGTTGATGATATAGCAGATTGTGCTAGTCAATGCAGTAATGCTCGAATCCATCTGTTGCAATTGCTTTAAGAGTTTATTTAAGCGAAACGCTGAGTGAGGGCTTGGTCCAACAAAAAAATACATACTTGTCTTTAGCTCAGTTAGTTGTCGATTTTCATTAAATTCACTTTAAAGATCAGTGCTTGGTTGGGGTCGATGGAGCCATCAGGCGTACCTTGTTCTCCGTAAGCTAAAGCTGGAGGAATGAAAATGACCCACGTTGATCCGACAGGCATTTGTGTTAGCGCTTTTTGCCACCCAGGAATAACTCCTTTTAGTGGGAATGTAGCTGGTTCACCGCGTTGATAAGAGCTATCGAAGACGGTACCGTCGATGAGTTTTCCTTCATAGTTAACGGTGACAGTATCTGTAATGGATGGTTTGGGGCCGGTCCCTTCAGTGATAACTTGATATTGAATGCCGCTGTCTAAGGTTTTAATGCCTGGTTTCGCGGCATTTTCTTCAAGATAAGCTTCACTGGCAGCTAGGTTCGTTTTAGCCAAGCTTTGACGCTGTTGTTGAATTTTTTCGGCTTGTTCTTTCTGGAGGTTGGAGAGGGTTTGTATTATTTGAGCGTCTGTCATTTTTAGGGGAGAGTTATTTTGTTTATCGGTCATTCCTTGCATGTAAGATTTGATATCAATGTGTATACCATGTGATTGGAAAGATTTGGCTGTTTGTACTCCGAGGGCATAACTTTGTTGTTGCTCAGTAGTCATTTTTGCAGGTTCAGCAAGGCTGATGCTGCTGACGATTAGAGTGCTAGCGATAGCTAATGATAGAAGGCGAGATGTCATAGTCATATCCTGATAAGTTATTAATCGTAAATTTTTCAACGCGCTATAGTAGCAAGACTTGAATGAAACTTCACTGATATTTTGTCGCCATTACTATTGTGCATAATGATGTTTTTCTTGGAGGGTGTTTCGGTGAGCTTACAGTTTAATGTTATAGTTGATATAATGAGTTTAAGTTAATATTTTATGGTCTATTTTGATGGATTCTACTGAAGACGAAGTGTATATGCGTCACGCCATCGCTTTAGCTGCTAAGGCACAAGAGCATGGTGAGGTGCCAGTTGGTGCTGTTGTTGTCAGGGATGGTGTTGTTATCGGTGAGGGATTTAATCAGCCGATTTCACAATCGGATCCAACAGCCCATGCTGAAGTCGTTGCGCTTCGTGCCGCTGCTAATACAATTAATAATTATCGGCTGCTTGAAACAACCCTGTATGTTACCTTGGAGCCTTGCTTGATGTGTTTAGGTGCCATGATCCATGGTCGAGTGTCTCGTGTGGTTTTTGGTGCTTATGATACACGTTCTGGGATGACAAAACGGTTACTGTCTGATCAGAATCATCGTTGGTTCGACCGAGAAATAGTGTATGAAGGTGGTGTGTTAGCTCAAGAGTGTTCTGCTCAATTAAAGGAATTTTTTCAAACAAAGCGTTAGTTTTAATGAGTCATTATAGGCGTCATTCGAGTTATGATTTCTTTCGTATATTTATGGTTTTGTTGCTATTGCTTGCGCAGCTCAAAAAATAAACAAGCTGATAAAACTGTTTATATTTTGCCACCTCTTTTCATTTTACAGGCACTTTCTCACAGGGTTATCCACAGAAAATGTTAATAAATTAAGAAGTCTTAATGTTTGATGTTTTCATTGGGTGTGTGTCTGGTGTCCCTGTTTTTTTCGCGTTAAGATGATGACGATTTAATTCAATCTGTCGGTTATTGATAAGGGAGAGGTAAATGCGAGTATACGGGAAGTTAATGATTTCATGTGTTATTGGCGTTGTGCTTTGTGCGTTGGTAGGCTGTGCGAAGAAGACATCGGATGGTTCGTCGGTCCCGGGGGCATCTCAGATTAATGCTTCAGCTTGCGCTGGTAATGTGTATTTAGAAAAATATAATTGCTCGTTGGATACTATTCAGCAGGCTGCATTAACCGGTAATCCTGATGCGCAGTATGCCTTAGGTTATATGTATTATAATGGCATTGGGACGGTAAAGGATCAAAAGACGGGAGTTTTGTGGATAGAGCGTTCTGCCCAATTGGGACAACCATTAGCTCAACAAGCTCAGTCAATGATTGAAGCTGATCAGAAGGTATTGCCATCAGAGAAAACTGCGGTGGCGCAAGCGGACCCTCGATTAGCGTCAGGTAGTTCGCCTAAGGTTGCGGTGAAAAATAATTCATCCACTACATTAAAAAGCTCTTCTAACTCTCTGGCTGGAAATAAATCGCATTATGCAATTCAACTGATGGGTAGTTATGATAAGCCTTCAATCCAGAGTTTTATTGCGCGAAGTTCATTGTCAGATCAAGCCCACATCGTTGAGGCGACTTTCCATGGCAAGCCGTGGTTTACATTGATGTATGGTGATTATCGCTCAATGAATGAAGCAAAGTCTGCGTTGGCAGAGTTGCCTCAACAGCTACAACAACTGAAACCTTGGGTTAAAGCTTATAACATTACCAGTGGGGCGCCGATAGCTCAGCAAACCACATAGGTCGGAGATCGGTATTATTGTTCACGCAGTGACCTAGCTCCACTGCGTGTTTTTTATTAGGGTGAGCTAATTTTTATCAATAAGCCTGGTAGTAGATCTACCCCCTTGTTTTTCTGCTCTCCCAGTTCAGATTATCAAGCTTTTTTTCATAAAAGTTCAGGATATTTCTATTCAAATTGCTGCTGATTCGGTAGACTGATTCCCAATTATTAAGAACATTAATTAAACGTTAACAGTGAAAAAAAACTATGCAACTGAGAACCATAAAATTAACTGGATTTAAGTCTTTCGTCGATCCAACAGTGATTCACATTGAAGGTGACATGACCGCCATTGTTGGTCCTAATGGCTGTGGTAAATCTAATGTTGTTGATGCTATTCGTTGGGTTATTGGTGAAACTTCGGCAAAGCAGTTGCGCGGTCAGTCGATGTCCGACGTTATTTTTAATGGAACTACGTCACGTAAACCAGTAGGTAAAGCTGCAGTCGAGTTGATTTTTGATAAGGCACAAGGGGCCTTGAGTGGCGAGTACGCTCAGTACTCTGAAATATCCATTCGCAGGGAAGTTGAGCGTGATGGTGTGTCCACATACTTTATTAATGGGGTTGTTGGTCGTCGTCGTGATATTTTAGATTTATTTTTGGGTACCGGTTTGGGTTCTCGGAGTTATTCGATCATTGAGCAGGGCATGATTTCTCGATTGATTGAAGCTAAGCCTGAAGACTTACGTGCGCATCTAGAAGAGGTCGCTGGTATCTCTAAATATAAAGAGCGACGCCGTGAAACTGAAAATCGTATGGGGCATACACGAGATAATCTAGATCGCCTGAATGATGTGCGTGAAGAGGTGGGTAAGCAATTACGTCATTTAAAGCGACAAGCGAATGCGGCTAAACGTTATCAAGATTATCAATCACAGCAGCAGCAATTATCAGCAGAAATTAAAGCGGTTGAATGGGATACTTTTCAGCAAGACCTGCTAGTAAAGAAAGAAGCCATTGAGTCCGAAACCTTGCAGTGTGATCAGTTGACAGCAGAGCAGTCTGGTATTGAAACCGGTATTACCGCTGTTCGTGAAGAGCAGTTGTCAGCTTCAGATGAGCATAATACTGTACAGAAACAGTTTTATACGTTAGGTGAGTCTATTGCGCGATTAGAACAGCAAATACAACATCATGAGCAACAATCTCAACAGTGGCAAAAAGAATTTTCAGCCGCTGAAGCTACTTGGGCTGAATTAACCCATAGTGTTGCTGATCAGCAGCGTATGGTTGAGGAGTTGAATGCTGAATCTGGTGAGTTGTCACCTCAAATGCTGGTGTTAGAGCAGGCTGTATCTACTGATTCCAAGCAGCTAGAAGATGCAGAATCTGCGTATCAAGCCTGGCGATCTGATTGGGATAAAGGCTTGCAATTATGGTCCAAAACGTCAAAAGAATTGGGTGTAGCCAAGAACACACTGTCCCACTTTGATCGTGAGCAGCAGTCATTAAAGCTTCAGGCAGAGCAGTGTGTTGTAGAGCAAGAAACATTAGCAAAGCAATGTGCTGAGGTTGAAATAGCACCATTGGAAGCCCAGCTGAATGAGGCGCAAACAGCTTGGGATAGCTTAGAAGAAAAGATGAAAAGTACGACGCAATCGATTGCTTTTCAAAGAGAACTCAAATCTAATCTAGAGCATGAAGTTTCTGAAGCCCGCCATCATTTACAGCAACATCAAGCGAGATACACTGCTCTTGAGGCTTTGCAAGAATCGGCTTTAGGCAGTGATGATCGATCAGCAGTTGAGTGGCTCAAAACGAATAACCTCGATCATACACGTCGTTTAGGGCAAGAATTACAAGTTGAGTCTGGCTGGGAATCTGCAGTCGAGATGGTGTTGGGGCATCATGTTGAGGCTCAATGTATTGAAGATATTCATGCAGTGGCTCATCAAGCACAATCATTATCACAAGGACGTTTGTGTTTGATCAGCGCGTCATCTTCAAGCGCCGCTGTCTCTTCTAATAACTTATTAATCAGTAAGGTGACATCTTCTTGCTCCTTGGATCACTGGCTTGCTGGTATTTATGTGGCTGATACGGTGGACGAGGCGCAGCGACTTTTATCTTCTTTGTCGCCTAACGAGTCAGTCATTACACCCGATGGTGTTTGGTTGGGGCAGCATTGGATGAAAGTCTCACGAGAGATTGATCCTGAAGAGTCCGTATTAGTCCGTCAACGAGAACTAGAGCGTTTAGGGGTTGAGATTGAAAAAGCTGAAGCTCATTTAGAAGAGCAGATTGATGCTTTGCAAGTCGCAAAGTCACATTTAACAACCTTAGAAGCTCAACGTGACATTGAAAATGATGAGTTTAAAGCTTTAACAGATACGTTGAGTCAGCGCCGTTCAGATCTAAAATCCTTAACTGCTCGTCAGCAAGATTGGCGTCATCAGCAAGCCCGTGCTGAAAAAGCGCTTGCAGATAATCAGCAGCGTACATCCAGTTTGCAAGTTCAAATTCAACAAGAGCAGGAGAAAATTCTTGCATTGTCTGATACAGAAAAACAGCATGAAGAAGATCGTTCTCGTTTAGAGCAAAGCAAAGGTGCGATTGAACAAGCCTTATCTGATGCACGTCATACTGCTCAAGCGAGTCAATTGCAATTTGAGCAGGCGCAATCAAGAATTACGCATCAACAGCGACAATTAAGCTTGCTTGAGCAAACCATTGATCGTGAAAAGCGCCAATTAGAACATGTCTCTCAGCAAAGAACTCGCCTGCAAGAGCAGCTTTCTACTACGGATTCTCCGCTACAAGGTTTTCAAGCAGAGTTGCAAACATTGTTAGATCAGCGTTTAGTCGTTGAGAAGCAACTCCAGCAAGCGGAAAATCATTTACAAGGATTGGTGAATCAATTAACCGAGTTAGAGCAGAAACGTAGTCAGAAAGACAAGCGTTATAAAACCCTACAGCAATCATTACAAGCTAACCAGGTCGAGCATCAAACATTAACTGTTAAACAGGCGGCCTTACTAGAACAGTTGACAGCGTTGGGTCATCAGCCTCAGGAGCTTCTCAGTACAATGACACTACCGGTTGATTTGCCCGCTATGCAAGAAGAGTTGGAGCGTGTTCAATTACGTATTGAGCGCTTAGGTCCTATTAATTTAGCGGCAATTGATGAGCATGCTCAGTTGAGTGAGCGCGAGGTTTATCTAGATCAGCAACATGCAGACTTAACGGAAGCGATGGGGATTTTAGAAGGTGCTATTGCGAAAATTGACAAAAGTACTCGTTCAATGTTCCGCGATACATTTCAGGCGGTTAATCAGTCCTTTTCTGAATTATTTCCTTCAATATTCGGTGGAGGAAAGGCTTGTTTAGAATTAACAGAGTCTGATTATTTAACGACTGGTGTTCAGGTAATGGCACAACCACCAGGGAAACGGAATGCAACTATACACATGCTGTCTGGTGGAGAAAAAGCCTTAACAGCCATTGCTTTGGTGTTCTCCATGTTTAAATTAAATCCTGCACCTTTCTGTATTTTAGATGAGGTAGATGCCCCATTAGATGATGTTAACGTTGGGCGATATTGTAATTTATTGCGAGCTATGGCAGGTAATATTCAGTTTTTAGTGATTAGTCATAATAAGGTGACAATCAGTATGGCGGATCGCTTGTTAGGTGTCACTATGCAAGAAGCAGGAGTTTCTCGATTGGTGTCCGTGGATATGCAGGCAGCCATTGAGATGGCGGAAGTATAATCATCAAGGAGTCTATGATGGGATTGGTTATTGGTTTACTGGTAATAATTAGTGTATTGATTGTTATGATACTAAGGATGGTCTTAAGCCTGTCTTCTAAAAATAATCAGCGTGGGGTTAATCGACGTAAGCGGAAGTCATTATCGCGTTATTTATCTGCGTCTACGTCGGCAAAAGAAGAGACGGTTATGCGTCAGGAGCCCCAGTTATCGCAGTCAATAGATAATACTAAGCCTATTCATCAATCAGAAGAAGCATGTTCCGAGCTTAAAGAAGTTTCAGACAGTGCTGATGCTGTGTTGGGACTAACACCTTCTGGTTCATCATCTAGCGAGCCTGTTGCTCCAACTACTGCGTCGACAATAGGATCTGTTGAGTCTCCAATCATTACAATGATGTTATTTGCTCCGAAAGATCGACCTTATGGTGGGTATGAGTTACTGCAAGCATTATTGTCTAATGGTTTGCGTTACGGAGATCAGCAAATTTTTCATTATTATCAGTCACAGCAACCAGATTCTGGCGTGCTGTTTAGTTGTGCCTCTGTTGTTAAACCTGGTACGTTTGATCTACCTAATATGGGCGGTTTTTCAACACCAGGTTTAGTTCTATTTTTCGACGCACAGGCTGTTAAAGACCCTAAGCATGCATTTGAGCAATTATTACAAACCGTTGATGGTATGGTGGATGATTTAGGTGGTGAGGTCTGTGATTCTCATCAGAAACCGTTCACTAAGCAATCATTATTGACTGCGCATCGTGAATTGGATCAATATTTACAAAATTGTAGAACTCCTGACTTATTTGCTACTTCTGAATATTAAGTAGAGTGGTAACCATGTCCGCTGACCATGAACGTTTGATAGCATTGCGAGCTGAATTACTAGAGCATAATCGTCATTATTATGTTCTAGATGCGCCTATTATTTCTGATGCAGAGTACGATAAATTATTTCAAGAGTTAGTGGCAATAGAGGCGCGTTACCCTGAGTGGGTATCCGATGATTCTCCAACACAGCGTGTTGGTGCAAAGTTAGCGGAGGGAGCCCAGCCTATTGAGCATCGTGAGCCGCTGCTATCTTTAGATAATATCTTTACACAAGAGGCATTGGTAGCTTTTGATGAGCGGATTAAGCAGCGACTACATGATGGTGGGTCCATTTCTTATTGTTGTGAGCCAAAATTAGATGGTTTAGCTGTTAATTTACTTTATAAAAAAGGTGAGCTGGTCTCAGCAGCGACGCGAGGTGATGGTCGTGTTGGTGAAGATGTGACGCATAATATACGTACATTGCGCTGTATTCCATTACGACTTAGTGGACAGCAATTCCCAGATTTAGTTGAAATTCGTGGTGAAGTGTTTATGCCAATAGACGGATTTAACACACTTAACGAAACCGTTATGGAGCAAGGGCAAAAAGGTTTCGCTAATCCTCGTAATGCTGCAGCAGGTAGTTTAAGACAGTTGGATGCTCAAGTAACAGCAGCTAGACCTTTATCTTTTTATGCTTATGCAATGGGTTATGTGAGTGATACATCACAATGGAACACACATAGTGATATGTTAGAGGCCTTGAAGAAGTGGGGGGTTCCTGTTTGTCCGCTGAATCAGCGTGTAGACTCAGTGAAAGCCTGTTTTTCCTATTATGAATCTATTCTTGAGCAGCGACAGCAATTACCTTATGAAATTGATGGTGTTGTGTATAAGGTAAATGCGCTTAGTCAACAGAAAGCATTGGGGTATGTTGCTCGTGCCCCCCGTTTTGCGATAGCTCATAAGTTTCCCGCACAAGAAACTACTACACAGGTTGAATCAATCGATTGTCAGGTTGGTCGTACAGGTGCTGTGACTCCTGTGGCACGGTTAAAGCCTGTCTTTGTGGGTGGTGTGACAGTCAGTAATGCCACATTACATAACTTTGATGAGTTAACTCGAAAAGATGTGCGGGTGGGTGATACGGTTGTGGTACGTCGTGCTGGAGATGTAATTCCAGAGGTGGTCTGTGTGATAGAGAGTCAGCGTCCGGTAGGTGCAATTTTACAAACTGTGCCGTTAAAGTGTCCTGTGTGTGCCTCAGATGTGATTAAGTTGGAGGATGAAGCTGTAGCGCGATGCATGGGTGGTTTGTATTGTCAGGCGCAACGTGTTGAATCAATTAAGCACTTTGTATCTCGTAAGGCAATGGATATTGATGGTTTGGGCGATAAGTTAATTGATGTATTAGTTGAGCGGGATTTAATTAAACATGTTGCCGATTTGTATCGGTTGTCAGAAGATCAGTTATCTGCACTACCGCGTATGGGGAAAAAGTCAGCTGCTAATGTGATTACTGCCATCGAGCAGTCAAAACAGACTTCTCTTGATCGATTCATTTATGCCTTAGGTATTCGTGATGTTGGTCAGGCAACTGCGCAACAACTTGCCGATCACTTTGGTGATTTAGACCAATTTATTCAAGCTGACTCTATTTTATTAGAGGCTGTGCCAGAGGTGGGGCCTATTGTTGCATCTCGTATTTTGGCGTTCTTCTCTCAATCTCATAATGTTGATTTAATCAGAGATTTATTAGATGTTGGTGTTCAGTGGGTATGGGAAGAAAAAGCTAAGAGTGCATTATTAGCTGGAATGACTTTCGTTTTAACCGGTACACTGGAGGAAATGACACGCGATGAAGCGAAATCAGCGCTGTTAGCTCAAGGTGCTAAGGTTAGTCAAAGTGTTTCAAGTAAAACGGATTACTTAGTTGCTGGAAAGCAAGCAGGATCTAAGTTGAATCGTGCTAGATCCCTAGGCGTTCAGGTGCTCAGTGAGGCTGAATTAAAGGTTATGTTACAAGGAGGTCATAATGGATGATAATAAAAGTCGCTTTATGCAATTTGCTCATGAGTTTTGGGAGCAGCAAGATGTATCTGTCATTGATCGATATGTGCAACAAGACTGTGTTATTCATACGCCTTTGACTATGGCTTATGGTAGTATGACATTGCAGGAGATTGCTGCGAAATGGTTTCAAGCCTTTCCTGATTTATTACTTTTTTTTCGAGATACGATTGCTGAAGATGATCGAGTAGTATGTCGATGGCGTGCAAAAGGGACGCACTTGGGGAGTTTTTTTGAAACACAGCCGACACATAAAGAAATCAGTTTTGTAGGAGTGACTATTTGTCATTTTAAACAAGGAATGATATCTGAGTATTGGTCCTTAATTGATATTCATACAATGTTAAAGCAATTGGGCGATTGCCACTCTTTATCAGAAGTGGTTGATTAATCCTTGGGAGGGAACGGTTATGAAACAGAAGGATTTGCGTGCTTTCAATCATTGGGGCATGTTGCTAGTTGTTGGTTTAATCCTTATTGTTTTAGGTGTAACCGCAGTCGCTTTGCCGAAACTATCGACTTTAGCTATATTTAAGGTGATTGGTTGGGTTTTATTTTTAGCCGGGTTTTTTCAATTATTTCAATTAATAGGCTCTAATATAAAAATGTGGGAGCGGCTCGGCTCCTTGTTAATCTTGGCGCTGTTTTACGCTTTTTTGGGATTGTTTATTATTTTGTATCCCGATGAGGTTGCGCAGCTGATTTCTACCATTTTAGGCTTATTTTTCTTTGTTTCTGGTCTGGTTAAATTATTCGTTGCTTTTCAGCTTTACCCATCTCGTTATTGGCATTGGGTGCTATTGACAGGGATTATGGGTGTCATGATTGCTATTTATCTATTTACCGTTTCTACAACAGTTGAAGCGGCATTACTAGGCTATTTGATTGGGTTTTATTTGCTATTGCATGGAGTTAGTCTGGTATTTTATGCTTCAGCATTGCGTGGATTAACTAAATAAAGCTAATCAAGTTTTTAGTTTCTAAATAGGCACTGATGAAAGTATTTTAAGGCTTATTAACACTTTTCAATAGCATCACCAGATTGACGACGATAAGTTGTTGAGTATTATTGCTTAATTAAAACTTAATAAATTTTTCTTATATGTTTCGTAGTGCGATCAAGTCATTGTTACAGTAGACTAAATATTTAAGATTATTGATTTTATTAGGCAAGGAGGCCGGTCTGATGAAAAGAAATATTTTATTGTTACGTTATATTAGTGCTATTCGTTGGTTTTTATTAATCATGCCTGTGATTTTTTTATTCTATCGATCGCATGGTTTGTCTTTATTTCAAACCTTTTCAGTTCAAGCTTTTTTTTCGTTATGTGTGTTGTTATTTGAAGTTCCTACGGGTTATTTAGGTGATCGCTATGGTTGGCATCGTTCATTATTACTTGGTTCATTGGCTGCAATTCTTGGTCTATTTATTTTAACTATCGCCTCTAGTTATCTTGTGTTTTTAGTCGCAGAGTTTTTTATGTCAGTAGCCTATTGTCTATTTTCAGGTAGTGATTCGGCGTTACTCTATGAATCCCTATTGGAGGAGGATCGTGAGCATGAATATCTCGGAGAGGAGGGCTTATTGCTTGCTTGCGGTTATGTGAGTGAGGGCATTGCTGCGGTTCTTGGTGGTGTATTAGCATTTATAAGTATGAGGTTGCCTTTTATTATGAATTTTGTCGTTGTGTTGTTGCTCATACCTTTATCATTAGGTTTAGTTAAGCCGTTATCACATAATTCGCGTTTGAGTAAAGGTCTTGAAGTTGAAGGGGTTCGTCGATTACGGCAAGATTTCTTCACTATCTTGCAATTCATTCAGCAAGAGCCTGTGGTAAAGTGGGTGGCTATTTATTCTGGGTTTATTGGTTTTTTAGTGTTAGCTAGCGCTTGGTTAATGCAGTCATATTTTAAGTTAACTGGTTTTGAGCTTTACTATATTGGCGTTATTTGGGCTCTGATGAATTTTTCACGATCATTAGCTGCTAGCTGGGTTAATGTTATTAATTATCGTATTGGTACTAAACAGTTGTTTTTTATTATTCCTTTCGTGATTGCTTTTGTCTCATTTATTATGGGTGTTTATGTTTCTTTAATTGCTATGTTGCTAGGGCTTCTAATCCAGGTTGCGAGAGGTTTTCAGTTACCCTTGGTTTTCGCTATGATTAATAATAGAACGCCTTCAGACATTCGCGCTGCTGTATTAAGTTTCGAGGGGATGATGATGCGAGTATTTTTTGTTGTCATGGGGCCGGCATTAGGTTTGTTATGTGATATTGAGTCAATTCATGTGGCCTTTTATACGATTAGTTTGCTCTCGTTGCTAGGCGGTGTGATTTTGCACTATAAAATTCAATACTGCTTACAGGCCCATGATATAGCTGCTCCTGTTAATTAAGGTTACTCTAGGGCTTTATTAAACGGTAAAGGATATCTTCATATAGAGTGGTTAATGTGTTGAGATCATCAATATCAACATGTTCATTGACTTGGTGAATACACTGGTTTATCGGCCCAAGTTCGACTATCTCACAACCAGTCTTTGCAATAAACCTGCCATCAGAAGTGCCGCCATGTGTATTGAATCGAGGTGCTTGTTTGCACGTGTTTTCGATGCTGTCATGTACGGCTTGGGCTAGTGTGTTGGGTGAGCTAAAAAATGGTTGGCTGGCGTGCTCCCAGTCAATGTGGTAGTCAATATCATATTGATTCAGAGTAGACTCAATTTTATGTTGTAGCTCTTCTGCCTGACTAATAGGGCTGTAGCGAAGGTTGAAATCGGCAGTTAATCTACCTGGAATAATATTCGTTGCACCTGTATCTGCATGGATGTTATAGATTTGGAATGATGTAGCTAGAAAATACTCGCTATGATCATTCCACTCTAGTTGTGTAAGATGATCAAGTGCTTTGAAACTTCGGTGAATTGGATTGGTAGTAGTGTGCGGGTAAGCAATATGGCCTTGCTGGCCTTTTACAGTAAGTTTTCCATAGAGTGATCCTCGGCGGCCTATTTTAACATTGTCAGCGATATGTTGTTCACTGCTAGGCTCTCCAACGATACAATAAGCTATCTCTTTAGTATGTTGCAGTTGTTGAATGAGGTAATTAGTTCCATCTATGGCATCACCTTCTTCATCGCTAGTGATCATAAATCCTATGGACCCTTTATGGTGGGGGTATTTTTTTATAAACCGTTGACATCCAATAATCATTGCGGCTAAGCCGCCTTTCATGTCAGCAGCCCCTCTGCCATAGAGTTTGTTATTTTTAATGGTTGCTTGAAATGGTGGTGATCCCCATTGACGAATCTCACCAGGGGGGACTACGTCGGTATGGCCGGAGAAAACAATAAAAGGTTGATTGTGTTGACTGTGTTCTGCCCATAAGTTGCTGGTTTGATTCTTGGGGTAGTGTTCTATGTTAAATCCAGAGGTTGATAGTTGATGGGCAATGAGATCCTGGCACCCATTGTCATTGGGTGTGATGGATTCGATGTTGATGAGGGCTTTCGCAAGTGACAGTGTATCTGTGTAAGTTTTCATGCGTCTCTTAGTAGTTCATTGATTGATATTTTTCTACGAGTTTTTTCATCAACTCTTTTGATAATAATGGCGGCACTTCTATGGTAGCGGTCTGTTTTTCCTGGAAGTGTACCTGGGATTACAACAGCGCCTGAGGGTACTCGGCCATAGATGATGTCATCATTTGCGGTATCGTAAATAGGTGTGCTCTGACCGATAAAGACACCCATAGAAATCACAGCGTTTTTTTCTACAATTACGCCTTCAACAATTTCAGATCGTGCGCCAATAAAGCAGTGGTCTTCTATAATCGTTGGGTGGGCATTAAGTGGTTCTAAAATTCCCCCGATGCCAGCACCGCCAGAGATATGAACTCCTTTGCCTATTTGTGCGCAAGATCCGACTGTAGCCCAGGTATCTATCATGCACCCACTATCTATATATGCGCCGATATTGACAAAGCTAGGCATGATCACGGTTTGTTTTCCAATGTATGCGCCATGTCGGACACAGGCTGGAGGTACAATGCGAACACCGGCTGCTTCCATGTGCGACGCAGGGTATTGATTATACTTTAGAGGTACCTTATCGAAAAACTGATTGAATCCCGGCATGATACTATTTTTGGTCGTTTTAAAAGAGAGTAGTATCGCTTTTTTTAGCCACTCATGGGTGGTCCATCCTGTAGCGCTAGGGCTTGCTACACGTAATACGCCTTCATTGAGGTGGTTTAATGTTTCGCTAACAGCATCCTTCAGTGATGGTGGGGCGTTATCTGCGGAGAGTTCTTGAATATGATTAAAGTTTTCGTTAATGATTTGTTCTAGTGCTTCCATGGTTATCCTGTGTGTTAGAGGGTGTATTTTGTTTTAAAAAATACACTGAAACTATGGCAAGAAATCTAAATTAGAACAGTTGAGTTGTCAACGACCAGTCGTGTTCTTAAAAACTCACTGAATGCAAGATAAATGATTGACGCCAGTCAATTCGCTCAGTATGATTGCTGACTTGTTTTAGATGACAAATCGGGGTATAGCGCAGTCTGGTAGCGCGCCTGCTTTGGGAGCAGGATGTCGGGGGTTCAAATCCCTCTACCCCGACCATTTATAAAATGAACGAGCGCCTGTAGCTCATCTGGATAGAGCATCGGCCTTCTAAGCCGAGGGTAGCAGGTTCGAGTCCTGCCGGGCGCGCCATCAATTGATTGATGGAATGCCTGTGTAAGATTGACCAAAATGTGGTGGATGTAGCTCAGCTGGTAGAGCCCCGGATTGTGATTCCGGTGGTCGCGGGTTCAAGCCCCGTCATCCACCCCACTTCTAAAGAATAATAAATCTAAAGCCATACCCTAGGTGTTTGCCTTTTGATCATTCCTGTTATTTGGAATTTGCTTTATTCGACTTTGTTTTAATTGGTAACACGCTGGTTTTAAAACTAAAAATATATATTATTTGCTTTATTGTAAAAGTTCATGGAAAATTATCTAGGGGTGTCTACAGGGATTTATTGAGTCATGGAAGCATTGATGACAGAAAGTCAGCTGCATGTTGAATTATCAGAAGATAAGCAAACACTGTATTGCCATGGCGACTGGTTGATTAGACAATCTGTTGTCATTGGTCATCAAATTCAGGGTTTGCATATACTCCCTGAGTCAGTATCGTTTATTGATGTCTCTGCTGTTTCACTTCTTGATACTACAGGTGCATTGTTGATACTGGAGTTTAAAGCGGCGCATTCTGCTGATGGACGTAGTTGTGAGCTAGTGGGAGTTTCAGAGCATCTGCAGACATTATTAGATTTGGTTGAAGATGAGCGTATTGCTTCTCAGAAAAAAACCACCTTTAATCACCCTGAGCATAATGATTTTTATGTGATTGGGAAGAATGCGATTCGTCGGTATCGTCAGTGGTTGAGTATTCTCGCTTTTATTGGCGAGCTTTTAGTAGTATTAGGGAAAAATCTATCTCGACCTTTGCATCTTGCTTGGCATTCTATTATTGAAAACATAGACCGGTCTGGTTTTAGGGCGTTACCTATTATTGGTCTCATGTCTTTTTTGATTGGTTTAGTATTAGCTTATCAGTTGAGCACTCAACTTCAGACGTATGGTGCAGATATTTTTGTCGTCGATATAACTGGGATTGCTATCTTGCGAGAGTTTGCTCCGTTGATTACGGCCATTGTAATGGCAGGTCGAACAAGCACTTCCTTTGCAGCTTTAATTGGAACCATGAAGATTAATGAGGAGTTGGATGCGTTAAATACTATGGGTATAACTCCTATGTCATACTTAATTGTCCCTCGTATTATAGCTACATTAGTGATTATGCCATTGCTGGTTGTCTGGGCTGATATTTTTGGGATTTTTGGCAGTATGTTTATGTCTAAAGTAACGATGGGAATCAGTTACGTGAGTTTTATTGACCGTTTTCATCATGAGGTTTCAGCGACAGAATATGTGCTGGGTTTAGTTAAAACTCCTTGTTTTGGATTAATTATTGCGGGGGTGGGCTGTTTACAAGGACTTTTAGTAGGTGATAGTGCAGATAGTGTTGGCGTGCAGACGACAAAAGCAGCTGTTCAGGCTATATTTACGGTGATTGTTGCTGATGCAGCTTATTCGATCATCTTTAGTTGGATGGGGATATGATGAATCATGGTGCTGAGCCTCTGATTGAGGTCATTGGACTTAAAAATTATTTTGGTGATCAGCATGTTCATGAACAGTTAGATTTAACCATCAATCGACGAGATATTGTTGCTATTATTGGTGGGAGTGGCTGTGGTAAAACAACATTATTACGATCTATATTAATGCTGCATGAGCCGACTGGTGGTGAAATTAAGGTATTTGGTCATGATATCGATGATCTAGATGAGCAGCAAAAAAAAGCGATTCAAAATAATTGGGGTGTTATGTTCCAAAGTTGTGCATTATTCACCTCGTTAACGATAGCTGATAATGTAACATTCCCTATTGATCATTTAGTGCGCTTGGATCCTGATACAAGGCGAAAAATTGCTTTATTAAAATTAAAATTATCTGGCTTAGACCCTGAAGTAGCTGACAAGTATCCTTCAGAGCTTAGTGGCGGTATGAAAAAAAGGGCTGCTATGGCTAGGGCGATATCTTTAGATCCTCAGTTGGTATTTTTAGATGAGCCAACTGCGGGGCTAGATCCGTTAAGTGCTTCGGATTTGGACGGTTTAGTGTTGCATTTACGTGATAGTTTAGGAATCACATTTGTCATGGTTACTCATGATTTAGATACTCTCTGGCGAGTACCGAATCGAGTGATTTTTATAGGAGAAGGGCGGGTGCTTGCAGATGAACCAATGGCGTCATTAGTTAATAATACCCATCCATTAATTCGGGCATATTTTTCAGGTGATAGGGCTGCTGTTAGAAAGGATAATTAGTAAGGAGTGAAGCGATGTCTTCAAAGGTAAATTACACATTGGTTGGATTTTTTGTTGTTATATTTGCAGCCGTTTCTATACTGTTATTTTTTTGGATGCACTATAAAGGTGGAAGAACAGTTTATCATACATATGTAATGTATGTTCATGATGATGTAACAGGATTGTCTGTGCAAAGTCCTGTTCGTTATACGGGTGTACCTGTTGGGTATGTTGAGAATGTAACGCTAGATGCTAACAATCCTCAGCTTGTTCGTATTCGCTTAAAGATTAAAGAGGGTGCTCCAATTTTAACAAGTACTGTCGCCACGTTGAGTGTTCAGGGTATTACTGGCGCTGCATACGTTGCTCTTGAGGCTACTACTGACGATGCTCCAATTCTTAAAGCAAAGCCTGGTCAAGCTTATCCTGTGATTAGGTCTCGTCCATCTTTGTTAAATACAATTACTAATGCTTTGCCTGAAGTGGCAGAAAACTTGCAAGATTTATCAAGTCGAATTAGTGATGTTCTTGACGCGAAGAATTTAGACGCTTTGTCTGACATCATGCAAAACTTTAAGCGATTTTCTCAGTCATTATCTGAGTCATCGCCTGATTGGTCTAATATTATGAACTCCGTGAATATCACAATGAAAAATGCGGCTGTTAGTTCACAACAATTACCTGAATTGATAAATCAAACCAATAAAGCAATGGCGGATATTAATAAGACAGTCAATACCATTAATAGTGCAACTCATGGCTTAGATAAGCTATTAGGTACTACCAATGTGTTAGTAGCAAATACAACTCAGCAATTGTTACCTTCAACTAGTTCACTGGTAAACCGACTGAATCATCTGTCATTGAGTCTACAAAGTTTAACTAATGAGTTAGCACGTAATCCTTCAGTATTAATCCGTGGCCGACAGCCAGCACAACCTGGACCAGGAGAAGCTCGATGAAAAAAGTATCCCTCTTTTTGACTATAGCATGCGTAAGTTCAATGCTATCAGGGTGTTTAGGCCCGGTTAAAACATCAGCACCATCTCGCTACACATTGACTTCTCATCAAAAGCCTCTGCCCGCTTCCAGGCGGTATTCTTCTACCTCGTTGTTGGTAACTGCTCCTAATGCTTCACCGGGCTATGGCACTTCAGCGATGGTTTATACTATGGTCCCTTATAAACTGATGTCTTATGCGGATAGTGTTTGGGTTGCATCGCCTTCGCAGATGTTTTTACCATTGTTAGCATCAACTATCCGACAGGCTAATTTCTTTAAGGCAGTAGTCTCAGCTCCATACCCTGGGTATACTCGGTACACATTAAATACAACGATAGAAACTATGCAGCAAGAGTTTCTTCAGCCTATTAGTCAGGTTAGGTTTGTAGTTTTAGCTTCAGTGGTAGATAACACAACGCAAAAAGTAATTGCAAGCCAACGCTTCTCAGCAAAGCTACCAGCTTCCGGTAATGATGCTTATTCAGGAGTCTTATCAATGAATGCAGCTGCAGGGAAGGTGGCTGATCAGATTGCCATGTTTGTTAAGCGCTCTGTGCATTGATACAGCAAAGACTCTTCTCTTATTCTGGTGTTTTAGGGAAAGTGATCTTAACTTCTAGTCCACCATGATCTTTGGGTTCTAAAAGCTCTATCGTTGCTTTGTGGAGCTTTGTGATTTGTAACACAATACCAAGGCCTAGTCCTGTGCCTGAAGCCTTATTGCCTATCATGCGATAAAAGCGCTCGAATACACGTTCACGTAAATTTTTAGGGATACCTGGCCCATTGTCAATAACCTGTAAAATGACATGATTAGTTGATTCATTAATGTCTATTTTAACAAAGCTATCAACGGGTGTATAACGAATAGCATTATCTACCAAGTTCCTTATAAGTATGTTGATAGCAGTTGGGTTCCCTATAATAGTGGCATCACTGTTAGGTGAAACAAGTTCTAGATCAATATTTTTAGTAATAGCTTCTGGTGCTAACATTGCAGCAACATCACTGGCTTGGCGGGAAAGTTTGACGGGGACTGGATTTTGAATGCCAGCCTCAGGAGCCATTCGACTGAGTGTGAGCAGCTGTTGAATTAAGTGGGTGCATCGATTAACGCCACCTAGTACTTTAAGTAATGACTGATTGCGAGCTTCAGGGGTATCCGCTCGTAATGATACTTGAATTTGTGTGCTTAATGCTGCTAGGGGTGTCCGGAGTTCGTGTGCTGCATCAGAGGTAAAGCGTTCATGGCGGTTAAATGCTTCTTTGAGTCTGTAAAATAGACTGTTGAGTTCATCGATGAGAGGTTCAACTTCAGTGGGGAGAGGTTTTAAGTCAACAGGTTCAAGGTAGTTTCTATCCCGATGTTTTAGTTCGCTAGTCACAGATTGTAAGGACTTTAATCCTTTTCCAATGATTGCCCAGATAAGAATGCCTAGAAATGGATAGGTTGCTAACATAATGAAAATGGAATCACGGGTTAGTTGGTTTTCAAGGTGTTGTCTATAGTCACCATGTTCTGCTGTAACAATAGTTACTCCTTTTTCTTTATTTTTAAGTGTGTAAACACGCCAAGTCCTATCTTTGGACCAAACGTTAGAAAAACCGGTTTTTTTCGACATTAATGGTGTCGAAGGCATGTTCTTTGAATGAAGGATAAGGATATTATTTTGCCAGATTTGAAATTCAATGGTGCTTGCGGATGATGATAGGCTGCTGATGATATGACTATTATTAAAGAAGTTTTTGTTTATTTGATTTGCGTTTATAGTATTCAGTTTATCTTGAATGGTTGAAATTTTAGTTTTAGGTAGGTCAATACCTATAATAGCATTAATGCGTTTAGCGCTAATGATTAATGTGGAGTCAAGGTTGGTTTGAATATCTTTGTGTGTAAGAAAAAGGTTACCAACAATTGCTAATGAGGTGATAAGAATCACGCTCAAAAGCAAATTGATCAGTAAAAAGGTTCGTATAGAATGTGTCATTAACTTTACTAGATTCCATTATAGAATGCATGACAATGCTGTAAGGCAATATTCCTATTCTTCTTCATTGGGTTTTTCAGCCATGTAGCCAACACCCCTAATGGTACGAATTAAACTTGTGCCAAACCGTTTTCTTAGATTATGAATATGAACTTCTAAGGCGTTACTGTCAATGTTTTCACCCCATCCATACAAGGTTTGATTAAGTTGTTCTCGAGAAATTACCCGACCCGCATTTTCAAGAAGCTTTTGAAGGAGTGCAAACTCGCGTCTAGAGATCATGATGGTTTCATCATCCATTTTCACCACATGTGATGCAGGGTCTAAAGTAATATTGTTATAGACAATAATGGGTTTTGCGCGTGATTTTGAACGGCGTTGCAGTGCACGCATGCGTGCGCAGAGTTCATCAAGATCAAACGGTTTGGTTAGGTAATCATCTGCACCAGCATCGAGACCGCTCACTCTGTCATCAACGGTTTCTTTAGCAGTTAGAATAACGACAGGTGTCGTGATGTTGCGCTCGCGAATATTTTTCAGAACCTCCAGGCCTGATAATTTAGGCAGCCCTAGGTCAAGTACTACAATATCAAAATTTTCATGACTGGAGACTAAAACATTGTTTGCCGACTGTCCGTCTTTGACCCAGTCGACGGTGTGCCCATAGTGTTTAAGGCCTGTTCGAATGCCATCTCCAAGTAACTCATCATCTTCTACCAATAAAACTCTCATGTTAGATAACCCCTTATGTGTTTCCCTATGTTATATATTCTTAGTGCTCTAATCCGTCAGATGCTGTGTTATTTGTTCTATTATGTTTTCTTGTTCGTCATGTTACACTTCACTCAAATTATAGCATAAGAGCATTATTTTGTGGAAGAATTGATGAAAGTTGATAAAAAAAGAACAATGGCGAGTATATTGTTTAATAGCAAGCAGTGTGCGCATATCTTGCTCTTTTGTAGATTTTCTGATTCTTTTGATTATTATTATGAATTATAGCTTGTATCTATTTGAATTTTAGTTATTTATAAGTAAGGCGGGTGGAATGCCAAAAACGAATGAGTTTCTTCTTAAGCAGCTAATTGATACTTTGTTGGGTTATGCTGCCGAGCATTATTTTTCTAACGATATGAATTTATTTAAAAAATTTGTTGAAATTTTTTATTCTCAAGCACCTTATGATGACTTAAAAGTGCGCTCCAAGGCTGAGCTGCTTGAAATGGCTTCAGTCAGTTGGAAATTACTGCAGCATCGAAAGCCTGATGAGATTAACCTCGAGTTGTTAACACCCCCTGGGTCCGAAGGCTGGTCCTCTCAAACCACCATTGTTGCAGTATTGTGTGCTGATGCTCCTTTTTTAGTCGATACGATTCGCTTAGAGCTGAATAAGCTAGATATACCTATTAATCTTATTGTTCATACTGGGGGCATGGTTGTTGAGCGTAGTCACTCTGGTGATTTGTTGGGTTGTGATTTCTTTCGTCGCTCTGATGTACATCACTCAATAGAGGCTCCCATCCTTTTTGAGATACAACAAATTACAGATGAAGTTTTTTTGAGTTCATTGAGGGTGCGTTTGTTGAGTGTAATCAGGGATGTTTTGCTAGCTGTGCGTGACTGGGAGCCTATGCGAGAACGTATGGAGTCAGAAATAGCAATTATGACGAATCCTGCTACTGAGCATAGACCTAGTGATTCCAAAGAATCTATTGCTTTTCTAAAGTGGTTGCTTGATAACCATTTCATTTTCCTTGGGGCGAGAGATTATGTTGTCCTGGATGAGGGTGATGATATGGTTTTGCAATTAGTCTCTGGTTCCGGGTTGGGTGTATTATTCGATGAATCTAATAGTCAAGTTCAACGAAAATTTTCACAATTACCGGCAAAAGCTGCCAAATTAATGCATTCAAGTGATCGTGCCTTAATGATTTCAAAATCCAATACTTTGTCAAGTGTTCATAGAGCAGGTTATACAGATTATATTGGAATAAAGCAGTTCGATAAAGATGGTGCTTTAGTTGGTGAGAGGCGCTTTATAGGCCTGTATACATCAGCAGCTTATCATTCCAGTCCCAATCAAATACCTTTTTTAGGAAAAAAAGTATCAGCTGTCTTAAAACGTTCTGGGTTAAGGGAGCGTAGCCATGCAGAGAAGGAGTTGATTTCGATTCTTTCTACATTGCCTCGTGATGACTTGATTCAAGCTTCTGTTGGTCAACTGTATCATATTGCAATGGGAATAATGCACATGCAAGAACGCAAGCAAGTGCGTTTATTTGTCAGGGAAGATAACTATGGTCGATTTGTTTCTTGTTTAGTGTATTTACCTCGAGAAAAATTCACTACATCTCTTTTACAAGAGATGCAATCAATATTACTCGAAGAGTTCTGCGGTATAGAGTCTAGCTTTTCTACGCACTTTGCAGTTTCTGTATTAGCTCGAATTGATTTTGTAATTCGACTCAACCCTGTAATGAGTGTTAAGTATCAGGTGAGGGTAATTGAGCAACGACTCATTAATGCCGTTAAATCCTGGCAGGACGAATTATATGAAGTATTGTATGACTCACAATTAGTCTCTAAGAGGCCTGGTTTAATTGGGAAGTATAAGCAAGCATTTCCTGCTAGTTATCGAGAAAAAAATACACCCCAACAAGCTGTTGATGATATTCGTTATTTGGAATCCTTGTCGGATGATCGTCCACTGGCGGTTGAATTACAAGTATTGAATGAGGGGGCTGATACTGAGTTATCATTCAAAGTATTTAATATTCATAACACTATCGCATTATCTGATGCGTTGCCTGTCTTGGAGCATATGGGGTGTCGTGTTGTTGATGAGTACCCTTGTCAGGTTATCTTGAGTGACAGTTCTGTTGTTTGGGTTAATGAGTTTTCCTTGACGTGTTCTTATTCAGTTACGGATAAAGCTATTGAAAATTTCAAAGAAAATTTCTTGCGTGTTTGGAGTGCTGATGCTGAAAATGATCCATTTAATGAATTAATATTATTGGCAGAGTTAGACTGGCGTCAAGTATGCGTTTTGCGTGCTTATGCGAAATATTATCGTCAGACAGGAACATCTTTCAGTGCGCACTATATAGCTAAAACTTTGGTTTCCCATCCAGTGATTGCTAAGCGCCTTTTTCAGTTGTTTGATGCTAGGCTTAATCCTCGTAGTATAGATGATCGGCTTCCTGTAGATACTATAAAAGCAGACATAATATCCTTGTTAGATGATGTTTCTGTGCTAGATCAAGATCGTATTTTCAGGAAGTATATAAGTATGATTATGGCTACACTACGAACCAATTTCTATCAACATGATCATGATCGAAGTTGTACAACAATTGTCTTTAAGTTGGATTCTTCTAATATTTTGGATATGCCGCGACCACTCCCTCAATTCGAGATATTTGTTTATGCGGTAGATTTTGAGGGCGTTCATCTGCGTGCTGGTAAAGTAGCTCGCGGTGGAATTCGATGGTCTGATCGTGTTCAAGACTTCAGGGTGGAAGTATTAGGTTTGATGAAAGCTCAACAAGTAAAAAACTCTGTGATAGTACCTTCGGGTGCAAAAGGTGGTTTTGTAATTAAATCTTCTATGGAAGGTTGGACTAGAGATGAAATTTATCAAAAAGGTGTTAGTTGTTATGAGCGTTTTATTTCAGGCTTGTTAGATGTCGTGGATAATCTTCATGCTGGAAACGTAGTAAAGCATACTAATACGATTTGTTACGATACGGATGATGTGTATTTGGTTGTTGCTGCAGATAAAGGTACAGCTAGATTCTCTGATATAGCCAATCAAATTGCTATCGATCGTGGTTTTTGGTTGGGAGATGCTTTTGCATCAGGTGGCTCAACAGGTTATGACCACATGAAAATGGGAATTACAGCTCGTGGTGCTTGGGTTTCTGCAGAAAGGCATTTTTTAGATTTAGGAATTGATATCACTACCACGCCTTTTACCGTAATTGGTATTGGTGATATGTCTGGTGATGTTTTCGGTAACGGTTTGCTGATGTCGGATAATGCTAAATTAGTGTGTGCTTTTAATCATCAGCATATTTTTATTGACCCTGACCCTGATCCTAAAAGAAGTTATAAAGAAAGACAGCGCTTATTTAAGTTGCCTAGATCGGGTTGGTCTGATTACAATACTGCTCTGATTTCTAAAGGTGGTGCTATTTTTAGTCGTTCTCAAAAAACAATTAAGTTATCACCGCAAATTCAGAAGTTGCTGGGTTTGACTGATAAGGTAGTTGAACCTTCGTATCTAATTAAAGCTATATTGCAATCTTCAGTTGATATGATATGGAATGGTGGTATTGGCACCTTTATTAAGTCTGAAGACGAAAGTCATTTTGTTGTTGGTGATCCAGCGAATGACGCTATTCGTGTTGATGCAAATTCTGTAACAGCAAAGATGATCTGTGAAGGTGGTAATCTCGGTGTTACACAGCGAGGGAGAATTGAATATGAGCTTTGTGGTGGTCGAGTTAATACGGATTTTATCGATAACTCTGCGGGTGTAGACTGCTCTGATCATGAAGTTAATATGAAAATATTGCTTAATAGCGTCGTGGATAGCGGTCTCTTGAGTATAGATGATCGTAATACCTTTTTAGCTGATCTTACTGATGATGTTGCTGCGCTAGTGTTGAGAAACAACTATGTACAAAACAAAGTAATTAGTTTCGCTTCTCACTTTCAAAACATTGGTTTTACTATTTACATGAAGTATATCGATGATCAGGTTGCTGCTGGTAATCTCGATCTGGAGCTTGCTGGGTTGCCGAGTCAAGAAGCATTGATAGCAAGGCGTGATTCTGGCGCGCTGCTGACACGTCCAGAGATTTCTGTATTGATGTCTCATAGCAAGATAGAGCTTACAAAAGCATTAATAAAGGAAATCCCCGAGTGTGAATTCTCACTATCTTCCTTCTCTGAGCGTGCATTCCCTATAGCCATGCAAAAGCAATATGCTTCATATATTGACTCGCACCGTTTGAAACATGAGATTATTGCAACTCAATTGGCGCATCATATGGTGTCTGATTTGGGAATAGCATTTATCTACCATTTGTGTAATGAGTTGGATATTACTTCTCTTCAGGTTGCAAAAGCTTATGTTGCAGCACATGAAATTTTTGATATGGCTCATTATAATCACACGTTGGAGCAGTTAGATGGTGAGATTCCCGCCTCTGATCAATACGCAGCGATGTTAGATCAGTTCCGTTTTTTACGTTTGGTTGTTAGGTGGTTTTTATCGAGGTATTCACATATTCATAATCCAAATGAGTTAGTAGAGCTTTATAAGCCTTCCGTACAGCGACTTTCTGTTGTTATGAAAGATTTACTGGTCGGAGAGGCTCGTGAAGCCTATGATACCTCTTATCAGTCTTTATGTGACTTGGGAGTTGATAAAGAAATCGCTCATACTTTAGTTCTTCCTCGACATTTATTTCAAGCACTTAATATCGTTGAAGTTTCTTTGGATGTTGATTGTGATATTGTCGATGCGGCGGTCGTTTATTTTTCTGTAAAAGACTACTTTCATTTGTCTATTTTACGACAAATGGTATTTGATTTTTCGGCAGATAATCAATGGTTGGTAATGTCAAGAACCTCTTGTTTAGCACATCTAGATAAGGTGGAACAACTATTCACTTCTATTATATTACGATGCTCATATTCATCATCAGAAGAAGTGGTTGCTAATAAAGTACATGTATGGACTGAGGAGCTATCAAGTCTGATAGGGCCCTGGTTGAGCCGATTTGATGAATTTATTAAGTTGCCAGACCATTATTTGCCCGCTTTGTTGGTTATTATTGAGCAACTAAGGCAATTGGCTGTGACAGAATATGTTAAGAATCCTGGTAAGAAGAACTTGTTAGTCATGAATTAATTGATCAACGTATTATAAGGAAATAAGCTATGACAACGCGTGATATGAAAGCCTCAGTAGACAGCCCAGCATCAGTATGTTCCAAGTTTTTGGATGTTAAGGGGAGTCGTATGCACTATAGGGAGATAGGGCAGGGGGATCCCATACTTTTTTTACATGGGGTGCCAGTGAGCAGCTTTTTGTGGCGTGATGTATTACAAGCTTCTTCTTCCCTTGGTAGATGTATTGCTCCAGATTTAATCGGGATGGGCCAGTCTGATCAGCCAGATATTTCTTACCGTGTGTTTGATCATATCGATTATATAACAGCTTTTATTGAAGAGTTAGGCTTGAAGAATATTACATTGGTTTTGCATGGCTGGGGGTCAGTTCCAGGTTTTGAATATGCTCGCTTGCATGCAAATAATATTTCACGATTGGTGTTCTTTGAGTCGCATATTCGTCCAACTGTTGATCCTTCTATGTTGTCCTTGCCAGTTCAGCAGTTAAGTTCTATGTTGTTAGATCTGGATGCTAGTCGTAAAGCTGTTATTGAGCAAAATTACATGATTAGGAAGGTGCTTCCTAGTTGTGTTGTTGGAACGATGCGTGATTGTGTTCTAGAGGAGTACGCTAAGCCATTTCAAACTGAGAAAAGCCGACAGGTTTTGTGGCAATATTTGCAAGACTTGCCCTTAGGGCGAGGTCAGTCTGATGTTGTCGATTTGATAGCTAGATACTCAGACTGGCTACAACACTCTGATATCCCTAAGTTAATGCTATATGCTATGCCTGGTTTTATTACAACAATGGATACGGTTCAGTGGGCTAATGATCATCTTTCTCATTTAACACAGGTCTGTTTGGAGGATGTGATGCATTTACCTCAAGAGTCCATGCCTGGTTTATTCTCACAGGCTTTTATAGAATGGTATGAAGATAGTCAAGTTTCAGGGGTATGAGTTTGCGTTGGTCTTTTGTGGTCTTTATATGTTTGCTTTCATCTGGATGTTACCGTGAAGTCCCAGCTCCAGGTGGTATTGAAATGATTGGCTCAAAGGGCGATATCATAGAAATTAATCCTTCATACACGCCCGCATTATAATGAATGCTTGAGTCGTTTAAGGGTCAATCTTATCTGTTGGCTAATGATTTAAGGATATTAATTTTTTGTCGTTGTTCTTGTGTTAGCTGTGTCATGATGTGATGCCTTGCTACAAGTTTTGTTTGAATTGATTCTGCGTAGAGCTTTCCTTGTTTTTCTGTCAGTATTTTTAGTTGACTGGCATTAAAGTGGTTTGAAAAGGTTTGATTGATATTATAAGCATTATGTTTCATCGCTAATTGAATACTATCTAGGTGTTGCTGAGCAGCTCTTGCTGTTTTTCGTATCGATATTTTTTGTTCCTGAGTGAGGTTGAGGCGATGCGATAGTGTTTCAGAGAATACGGGCTGGTCTGAAGAGATGATAATAATCTCATTGTAATTACTGTCTTGCCATTCTGAATTTGAAAAACATAAGTTGCTCCAGATGCAAATGATAGTGATAATTATGGTGCTCAGGATGTTACGAATCATAGTTATTCCTCAAGAATAGTAATTTAGTGACGATATATGTTATCTTTTCGAAGGGTATCTTTCCATGTATTGATCGGAGAGGTCTGAATTTTTAATTATTTAATTCTATTTTAATGATTTTAATAGTTTAGTAGTCACAGATAATACCATAGCTTGTCAGAATGATATCTCCATGGTTAAAAATAATAGTATAGGGCGCTGATATCATTGAAGGATAAATTGACCAGCGATTTAATCCTTTAATCGCTGGGTTCTTTTCTTCTATATAGACAATAGTGTGACGTAGATCTTCCTGGTTGCAGTATTGAATGTAGTGGTTACTATCTTTGATAAAAATCATTATGCCGCTGGGGTTTTTATTATCGATAAATTCCTGGATCTTTTTTTGTTGATTGGCTCGTATTATAGTGGCAGGTGTCTTTGTATTAGCATCACTTGTAGTGGCCGCTGTTTTAACGGGTTCTTCTAGTGGCTTGAGGTGTTTACCATGTAACCAATATCCAATTATGACGAATACAATCAGTAAAATGAAGAGTGTGACAATTCTCATATTCCTCTCCGATTAATATTTATTCATATAATAGTTCAATACTGAATTAATTGCTGAAATTTCTATTTTTTAATGGAAAAACAATGCATTGGAATTATGTTATTTTTTTTGCGGGGAGTAATGTTTTATTAAGTTATTGATTGTTACTTTTGTCAGCCTGAGAACTATTTGCATTTATTTCAATCAAGAGGTAGCCTTCATGGCCTAAATGAAGGAGGGATTATGCGATATTTAAAGGTTGGGTTTGTGCTTGCAGTGAGCTTGTGCGTTTTGTCAGGTTGTCATAGACATATCTTAGTGCCTGCAGCAGCTTTTGTGGCTGGTGCCGCTGTTGCCGCAGCGTAGTCGGTTTGTCGGAATAAAAAAGGATTTCTATGTTAACCAGAAGTCAGCAGCGCACATATGATTTTATTGTTGCTTTTATTCAAGATAAAGGTTACTCACCCACAACGACTGAAATTGCCAGTGGGACAGGGTTGGCGTCACGTGGTGTAGTCTATCGCTATCTCAAAGCATTGGTCGCTGCCAATAAAATTACTTTAATTCCTAATCGTCACCGTAATATTCAATTGGAATCTACGTCGTTACCAATGATATCTATGCCGGCCCTTGATATTCCTTTGAAAGGATTAATAGCGGCAGGTCATCCTATTGAAGCTATTGAACAGCAAGATACATTATCTCTGAGTCAGGCTTTTTCACAAGAGAATGTTTTTGCTTTAAAGGTTCGAGGTGATTCTATGATCGATGAAGGTATTATGCATGGCGATATGGTGATTTGTAGGATGTCGTCAGTGGCTGAAAATGGAGATATTGTTGTTGCATTGATTGATCAGCAAGAAGCAACACTGAAACGTTGGCATTCTTTGGGTGATGGAAATATTAAGTTGTTCCCTGCGAATCAGGCTTTATTGCCAATGACTTATGCAGCAGAACGAATTACTGTGCAAGGCATTTTTATTGGATTAGTACGATTGCCGTCATTTTGAAGCTTTAAAGACGGTTAATCGTTCCTCCTCCTAAGCAATTATTATTTTGATAGAACACAATTGCCTGTCCAGGGGTGATGGCTCGTTGTTGATCTTGAAATACAACATAAGCTTCTGTTGCATCTTGATTGAGAGTGACAGTGCAAGCTTGTGCGCATTGTCGATAGCGTATTTTAGCGCTTGCTTGAAAGCTTGTGCTAGGAGGGTGTCCTGCTATCCAGTGTAAATCATTACAGTGTAGTGAAGTTTTAAATAAGCGCGGATGATCATGGCCTTGACCGACAATTAATGTGTTACTGTCGCACTCCTTATCAACTACGTACCATGGAGACTCTGATGAATCTTGTCGTCCTCCTATGTTCAGCCCTTTGCGCTGGCCTAGAGTATAAAACATAATGCCATCATGTTGGCCGATGCATTTCCCTTCTGTTGTTTGTATTTCACCTGGTTGCGCGAGTAAGAATTCTTGCAAGAAAGTTTTAAATCGCCTTTCACCAATAAAGCAAATTCCGGTACTGTCTTTTTTGTCATGATTAATTAGATGATGTTGCTGAGCTAACTGTCGCACCTCAGGTTTTTTAAGGTCACTTAACGGGAAGAGTGCTCTTTTAAGTTGTTTTTGTTGTAAGGTGTATAAAAAATAGGTTTGATCTTTTTGTGAATCGGCGCAGGTGAGTAGTTGGTAGGGGGAGTGGTTTGATACGTGAGCGTAGTGGCCTGTTGCCAAGTAATCTGCACCTAAAGTGTCAATGTACTGTATTAAATGGTCAAACTTAATGGATTTATTGCACCATATATCCGGGTTAGGTGTTCGACCTGCGGCAAATTCATCGAGACATAACTGAAAGACCTCGTCCCAATACGCCTGAGAAAAGTTGACCGTATAAAAAGGAATGCTAAGTTGATCGGCAATGGCTTTAGCATCACTTAGGTCTTGTTCTGCAGTGCAGTATGGGTCGTTTGATTGTGATTCCCAGTTTTTCATGTAAACACCGCATACGTGATGTCCCTGCTGCTGGAGTCTCAAAGCGGTAACGGCCGAGTCAACGCCACCCGATAATCCTACGGCAATGTGTTTTTTACCCGTGCTCATTCGTTATCATCGCTTTCTCTGTAAATGCAAACTGTTTGACCAATGCGCTGAATGAGTTCGGCTTGATGGGCCTCGCATAGGTGATTGGCTAGTTTGTCTCGCTCTGTTTTGTCAGAGGTATTGACCTTGATTTTAATGAGTTCGTGGGAATCGAGTGCGCGCTCAATCTCTGCAGCAACGGCATCGGTGTATCCTTGATTACCTAGCCAAATGACGGGTTTAAGGTGATGGCATTCGCGGCGTAATTCTAGTAGTTCATGTTTGTTCATGTGGATATTTCAGTAGTTATTGGTTTAAAGCTGCGCTATGCTAACGCTTTTTATCCTTAAGGGCCACCGATTTATGGCTCTAATACTGTCAAATAAATGAGGCAATTATGGTTAGTCGCCGTGAATGGATGAATCGTCACGTTAAAGACCCGTATGTAAAGCAGGCTCAAATCGATGGTTATCGTTCAAGAGCTGTATATAAGTTGTTGGAAATTAATGAAAAAGAGCGTCTATTTAAGCCGGGAATGGGTGTGATTGATTTAGGGGCAGCCCCTGGGAGTTGGACTGAATGGGCTCAAAAGCAAGTGGGTCGAAAAGGTTTTGTTGTTGCATTGGATTGTTTGAGTATGGATCCGATTCCTAATGTCGAGTTTATTCAGGGCGATTTTCGTGAACAGTCTGTTTTAGATGAGCTTCACGGTGTTATTGCAGGTCGGTCCGTTGATTTAGTGATTTCTGATATGGCACCAAATATGTCAGGTCAAAAAAGCGTGGACCAACCTCGTTCAATTTATTTGGCGGAGCTGTCTCTAGATTTAGCCCAGCAAGTTTTAGTTCCAGGTGGGTGCTTGTTGATGAAAGTGTTTCAGGGTGCGGGAATAGAAGCACTAGCGCAATCATTGAGATCGTATTTTGTACAAGTGAAACACATTAAACCAAAAGCTTCTCGTGCAGCTTCAAAAGAAGTGTATTTGTTAGCTAAATCCTTTAAAGGTTAGAGGTGATAATTGCATAACCTGAGGGGCTCGTTTATGATAGTCCTAAGTTAAATGCGAGGTAACACATTGAATACTTTCATGAAAAATATCATGGTTTGGTTAATCATCATTATAATGTTAATCACAGTTATTAGTAATTTTGGTCCGCATCAGTCTGGAACAAAACAATACTCCTATTCACAGCTGTTAACACAAGCAGAAAATAACAATGTGAACGAGGTTTCCATACAGGGACAGGTTATTCACGGTGTCACGAAAAGTAATGAAAAATTTACTACTTATCTGCCTATGCTAGATGATTTGTATTTATTGAATACGCTGGTAAAGAATAATGTTACTGTGCGTGGTGAGCCACCTCGTCAAGAGAGTTTATTGCTTCGAATTCTAATTAGTTGGGCTCCATTCTTAATTTTAATTGGTATTTGGATTTTCTTTATGCGCCAAATGCAAGGCGGTGGTAGCGGTAAGGGCGGCCCTATGGCTTTTGGTCGTAGCAAGGCTCGCTTACTGGGTGAGGACCAAATTCAGGTTACTTTTGCTGATGTCGCAGGCGTTGAAGAAGCCAAGCATGAAGTGCAGGAACTGGTTGAGTTTTTACGTGATCCAGGTCGTTTTCAAAAGCTCGGTGGGAAAATGCCTTGTGGTGTTCTATTAGTTGGCTCCCCAGGTACTGGTAAAACTCTACTGGCCAAAGCTGTTGCTGGTGAAGCTAAAGTACCTTTCTTCACGATTTCTGGTTCTGACTTTGTTGAGATGTTTGTCGGTGTTGGTGCTTCTCGTGTTCGTGATATGTTTGAGCAAGCAAAAAAACGTGCGCCTTGCATTATCTTTATCGATGAAATTGATGCGGTAGGTCGTCATCGCGGAGCTGGTTTAGGTGGTGGGCATGATGAGCGCGAACAAACGTTAAACCAGTT
>WTGG01000017.1:38816-70817 GCA_011523685.1 Coxiellaceae bacterium
TTTTCAGGTGCGGACTTGGCAAACTTGGTGAATGAGGCAGCTTTATTTGCAGCTCGTGCTAGTAAGCGTCTTGTTGGAATGACCGAAATGGAAAAAGCCAAAGATAAAATCATGATGGGTGCTGAACGTCGTTCTATGGTAATGAGCGAAGACGAGAAAAAGTTAACGGCGTACCATGAAGCAGGGCATGCCATTGTTGGCTTAAATATGCCTGACCATGATCCTGTTTATAAAGTGACAATTATTCCACGTGGTCGTGCACTGGGTGTTACGATGTTTTTGCCGGAATCTGATCGCTATAGTTACAGTAAGCGTCGATTAATGAGTCAGTTGTGCTCTTTATTTGGCGGTCGTTTAGCTGAAGAAATTATCTTTGGCGAAGATCATGTTACAACAGGCGCGTCGAATGATATTGAGCGCGCTACTGATATTGCACGCAACATGGTAACGAAATGGGGACTGTCAGATAAGCTTGGACCCTTAACTTATGGTGAAGATCAAGGTGAAGTGTTCTTAGGTCATAGTGTTGCTCAGCGGAAAGAGATCTCTGATGCAACCAGTCACTTAATTGATGAAGAGGTACGCGCCATTATTGATGAGACATACGCTCAAGCGAAAAAAGTCTTAGAAGATAATATGGATAAATTACATGCGATGTCTGATGCCTTGATGCAATATGAGACCATTGATGAGGCTCAAATCGCTGCCATCATGAAAGGTGAAACTCCTCCACCTCCGGCTGATTGGACAGATGATGATGAGCAGCCCAAGCAGAGTTCTTCAGCTTCGTCTTCTGATGAGATGGATCAGCAATCATTTGATACTACGGATCAGGTGCCTGGAGAGTCATAGTCCGTGTTGCCACCATCATCCATTGCGAACAGTAAAAAATCCCCATGCATCATGGGGATTATTAATTGTACCACTCACTCTTTTTATGGTGCGGTAAGTAGTGTAGAAGAGGCGATTCAAACAGCTGATGAGATGGTTTGTTCAGGTGCTGATATACTAGATATTGGTGGTGAGGCAACTAATCCTCAGGTGAACATCCAACACGATCAACTGAATGCCCAGCAAGAGCTCGATTGTGTTTTACCGATCATTGAAGCTATATCAAAACGTTTCGATGTTAGGCTGTCAGTAGACACTAGTCGTGCTGAAGTTATGCAGGAAGCCATTGATTGCGGTGTCACCTTGATTAATGATCAGCGCGCATTACAGCAACCAGGTGCTTTGTCTGTAATAGCAAACGCGCCGCCACATGTTCAAGTTTGTCTTATGCATTTTTTTCAAGGGCGACGGCCATGCTCTGACTCTCATGAGTCTATGTTAAAAACGATTATCTCAGATTTAAGGCATGTGATTCAGCGGTGTGATAATCATGGAATCGCTAGAGAGCGTCTCATTGTTGATCCTGGATTTGGACAAGGTCATTACGGTAAAAATACCGCTGAAAATTATTATCTATTATCACAGCTACCTATGTTTAAGGCAGAGTTAGATAATTTACCTGTATTAGTGGGATGGTCGCGTAAATCAATGATTGGTGATGTGGTTAATAAGCCGGTTGAGCTACGATTACCGGGCAGTATAGCAGCAGCAACGTTAGCCACTTATTTAGGGGCAGATATTCTACGTGTTCATGATGTTGAAGCAACACATCAAGCCTTAGCGGTGACGTGTGCACTGCAAAATGCTGTTCATCATGATTCAGTATCACAGACAGAGGAGTGTTAAATGGCGCAGCAACGATATTTTGGGACTGATGGTATTCGTGGACGTGTAGGAAAGCGGTTTATGAATCCAGAGTTTTTGCAACATTTAGGTTGGGCAATGGGAACGGTGTTAGCTCAATCTCAATCACAACCTGTTTTGCTATTGGGGCGT
The DNA here is from genome assembly GCA_011523685.1 of Coxiellaceae bacterium. Lineage (GTDB taxonomy): Bacteria > Pseudomonadota > Gammaproteobacteria > Coxiellales > Coxiellaceae > UBA9148. Next base: position 40,704 of record WTGG01000017.1, read on the forward strand.
GATACCAGAGCATCGGGTATGATGTTGCAGTCAGCCTTGCAGGCGGGTCTAACCGCTGCAGGTGTCGAAGTTCATACGTTAGGTGTGATACCTACGCCAGCGGTTGCCTATTTAACGCAGTCGTTGAGAGCTACAGCAGGCTGTATTATTAGCGCATCACACAATCCCTATTATGATAATGGTGTTAAATTCTTTAATGCTCAAGGCGAGAAGTTATCTGATGCAATGGAGTTGGCTATAGAGGCTTTACTAGACCAGCCTATGACAACTGCATCACCAGACATCATTGCTGACGTGAAGTCTCTGCCAGATGCAGGTGGACGTTACAGTGAATTTTGTAAAAGTACATTTCCTGCATCTTTAACGTTGAATGGGCTGAAGATCGTTGTTGACTGTGCGCATGGTGCAACTTATGCAGTCGCTCCAATGATTTTTCATGAATTAGGTGCTGAGGTTATAACCATTGGTCATACGCCAAATGGACTCAATATTAACGAAGGCTGTGGTGCAACAGAATTACGTGCTTTGCAGGCAGCAGTGAGAGAGCATCAGGCTGATTTAGGAATAGCACTCGATGGAGACGGCGACCGTGTCATGATGGTAGATCACCATGGAGAGAGTGTTGATGGTGATGAATTACTTTGTATTTTAACCATGCATGCGCATCAGCAAGGTTGTGTTAACGGTGTTGTTGGAACATTAATGACAAACTGGGGTTTTGAGCAGGCAATGAAACAGCATGCTATTCCATTTGTTCGCGCTTCAGTTGGTGATCGTTATGTACTTGAAGCGTTAAAGCGAGAAGGGTGGACGTTAGGTGGTGAGTCATCGGGCCATTTAGTAAATCTGGCTTTAACGACCACAGGCGATGGTGTGATTTCTGCGTTACAGGTGTTAACCGTATTAAAAATAACGGCTAAGTCTTTAAACGAATTAAAGCAGTGTATGCAAAAAACTCCTCAGGTTATGATTAATGTGCCTATCTTTCGACAGCCTTTTGAAATATCACATTACCCAGCTATAGAGCTGGCGGTTCAGCGAGTGGAAGAGGAGCTTGCAGGGTCTGGTCGAGTTTTGTTACGCCCTTCTGGTACTGAGCCTTTGGTGCGCGTTATGGTGGAGGGAGAGAGTGAAGAGCAAGTTCGGCGTTTAGCGAAAACTTTAGCCGACGAGGTGAGTCAAGAAACCGCATAAGTTTATTAGAAGACGCTTTTAATATTCTGGTGACAATCCTATGCAGATCTAACCCTATATTTATCCGATCTTTTTATCAGTATTAAAGGAATGAGGCCGATGCATAGTGCTAGCCAGGCGCAGGCAGCAAAATTATGTGAATAAAATGCGTTTGAGCTTAATGGATTTGATGTTGTTGCTTTATGAAGTATATGGTTAGAGATATATACCGCCAAGACACTGGCTATTGAATAGCTAAAGGTAACGGCACCAGTCAGTGTCGCATGCATATTTTGAGGTGTTAGCTCATTAATCATGCTGAAGCTAAGTGGTGTGCTATAAAAAAACACGCTATTGTAAAATATCATATAAACTAGTAACCAATAAATGCTGGTATAACCATTTTGATTGCAGTGCGCAATTCCTATTAATAGCATGATCATAGAAAGTGTTATGGAAAGTGTGCTGAATGAAAACAATAAGAGTAATTTATTAGTAGTAAATCGTTTATTGATGTATTGATACATCATAATTAGTATTGGAGCTGAGAAGAAGTAAATCAGTGTCCTTAGACCTTCAATCCAGCCAATGGGAATCGTAACGTTAAATATCGTTCGGTTAACGTTATTAAGCTCAAAGATGGTTAAAATCATGGGCCCCAGTAAGTCGAGAGTGCATAGAAAAAGATAAATGGATAGTAATATCAAAAAAAGTCTCATCTGATGTCTAGCCACGCCTTGCAGAGATAGTAATCGTTTTACCATTTGAAGTGTCATAATAACGGTCAGTCCAATGATTAGTGTAGATGTGAGGTTGGACTCAGTTAACAGGTAAAAAAGTATTACGTTAAAGCTAATAATGGTGATAATAACTGCTTTTCTAGATACTGAAGACTGAGGTTGACTGTGTGTTGAAAATTTCCCTCTATAGTCAACTAATTTGCCCCAGTGCTTGATTAGTAAAATGAGGGCCCCACATGATAAAACGCCATCAGTAATGAATATCCATTGATAGTGGTTGGTAAGTTGCATCCAGCCCGCAATAATATAGATAAATAGATGAGCAAGATTATACGCTATAGTGCATATGATGAAAGCCAGTTGAATAGACTCAGGTTTTTGAATAAAGGTTTGAGATCGTATTAAATATGCACAAGTAAACCCCATGCCGAGACCAGAAACGATCAAGGATAGCCCGAGATGTAAGCAGAATAAACTTTTTATAGAGAGAATAATGAAACCAATAGTTGAAGAGCTAATCGCTACAGCTAAAAGTTGACGGCAGCTTACCCACTGTTCAGCGACATAGCTTGTTAATAGGTTAATGGTGAAATTGTAGGAGAAAAATTGTCCGAGTAGTGTGATGGCATCTTGATTGGAAAACGAAAAGGCGTGTTTAACATATAAAACCAGAGTCACATAGATGGAGGAATAACCCATTGTCATTAAGCAGCTTATCCATGTGATCGTCCAAAAGCGTGAAGGCATTGCTTTGAACGGGCTGAGCTTTGCAGAGGTAGTAATGTTCATCTTTCCTTGTACAAACTATAAACTACTATCTCTTGAATAATATCCATTATACCGCTTTTCTTCAAATGTAGATGTGAGTATTTTATCGACACTATCTATGAGACCAGTTACACTAGCGCCCAGTAATATTTGCGTGCGAGGCCTCTATGGAAAAGTTAATTCAACCAGCTTTAACCTTTGATGATGTATTGTTAGTCCCTCGATATTCAGAGGTGCTCCCCAAGGCGGTGTCATTAGCAACACCTTTGACGGCCACTATTCGCTTAAATTCACCAATTTTATCGGCAGCAATGGATACCGTGACTGAAGCCAGCATGGCTATTGCTATGGCTGAATTAGGTGGTATTGGCGTATTGCATAAGAATATGACGGTTGCAGAACAAGCTGCTCAAGTTCGTCGTGTCAAAAAATATGAAAGTGGTATGGTGTCTCGACCTATAACAGTCTCCCCACAGACGACACTAGAGTCTTTATATCAGCTAACGAAGAAATATGCGATCTCAGGTTTGCCAGTTGTTGAGGGTGATGCCTTGGTAGGTATTGTGACAAGTCGTGATATTCGTTTTGAAAGTGATCTGTCTAAGCCTGTCTCAGCATTGATGACACCTAAAGAACGGTTGGTGACTGTTTCCCTAACAGCCAATCATGATGAGATTATTGGTTTATTTCATACGCATCGCATCGAGAAGATTTTAGTGGTTGATGATGATTTTCAATTGCAGGGCATGTATACGGTTAAGGATTTACAACGTGCGCAAGAGCATCCTTTAGCAACAAAAAATGAAGCCGGTCAGTTGCGAGTCGCTGCTGCGGTGGGTGTTGGTACAGATGGTCAATCACGTGTCGAGGCTTTAATGGCGGAGGGTGTTGATGTGGTCGTTGTTGATACGGCTCATGGTCATACAAAAGGCGTATTAGACCAGGTGAAGTGGATTAAATCACATTATCCAGATTTACAGGTGATTGCTGGCAATATTGCAACCGCTGAGGCTGCTCTGGCATTATGTGATGCTGGAGCTGATGCCGTAAAGGTGGGAATTGGGCCAGGTTCAATTTGCACCACTCGCATTATTGCAGGCGTGGGGGTACCTCAAATTACCGCTATTACTCAGGTTGCATCGGCACTAAAAGATAAGGGAATTCCAGTGATTGCTGATGGTGGAATTCGTTTTTCAGGCGATATTGCAAAAGCACTTGCAGCTGGCGCTTCAACCGTGATGTTAGGAAGTGTGTTTGCCGGTACGGATGAGGCACCAGGTGAGGTCATTCTTTATCAAGGTCGCTCTTATAAGTCTTATCGTGGTATGGGGTCGGTTGGAGCTATGTCTGGTCAGCATGGATCCAGTGATCGATATTTTCAAGACACGCAACGTGATACACAAAAATATGTGCCAGAAGGAATTGAGGGGCGTGTACCCTACAAAGGTTCAGTGAAACCAGTGATCTATCAATTAAGTGGTGGTTTGTCATCGAGTATGGGTTACTTAGGTGCAGCCAGTATTGATGTATTACAGCGCGATGCGCAATTTGTGCAAATTACTGCAGCGGGTATGCGTGAAAGTCATGTGCATGATGTGACTGTTACAAAAGAAGCACCTAACTATTCAGGACAGGCGGTTAAATGATGAGTTCTTCACAACCTTTATTATTGATTATAGATTTTGGTTCACAGTACACACAATTGGTGGCTCGCCGAGTGCGTGAGTTAGGGGTGTTTTGTGAGATCATTAGTTGTGATGTGAGTGATGATGTCATTCAATCTTATGCACCATTAGGAATCATTCTTTCAGGTGGTCCTGAATCTGTAACGGCCTCTAACACTCCGAGAGCGCCTTCGGCAGTCTTTACTCAAGGGTGTCCTGTGCTGGGTATTTGTTATGGAATGCAGACTATGGTGTCTCAGTTAGGAGGAACAGTCGAGTCATGCACGCATCGTGAGTTTGGTCATGCCACGTTATTTATCGACAATATGAAAAGTCTACTATCACAGGTTGTTTCTGTTGATCAAGAGGCTAAGCCATCGACCTCTGTTTGGATGAGTCACGGTGACCAAGTTGCTTCACTGCCAGAAGGCTTTGAGGTATTGGCGCATACGTCGACTGCGCCTTATGCTGCCATTGCGAATCATGCTCAGCAATTTTATGCGGTGCAGTTTCATCCAGAAGTCACACATACGCCTCAAGGGAAGGCCATGTTAGAGTATTTTGTGCATACAGCGTGTCAGGCTGAAGTACTTTGGACGCCTGAGCATATTATTGATCAGAGTATCAGCAATGCACGAAAACAATTGGGTCAAGATCAAGTTGTTGTGGGTTTATCAGGTGGCGTGGATTCATCAGTGGTAGCCGCTTTATTGCATCGCGCGGTTGGTGATCAATTGACTTGCGTGTTTGTCGACACTGGTCTGTTGCGCTTAAATGAAGGCGATGAGGTGATGGCGTTATTTGCCGAACACTTGGGCGTTAAAGTCATACGTGTTGATGCTAAAGCTGAATTTATGAAGGGGCTGGCGGGTGTGGATGACCCTGAAGCTAAGCGTAAAGTGATTGGTGAAACATTTATTCGTGTCTTTGAACAGCAAGCCAAGCAGTTAGGTGATGTTAAGTGGCTAGGGCAGGGTACGATTTATCCCGATGTGATTGAGTCAGCGCAGTCTAAGCATGGTAAGGCTCATGTGATTAAATCGCATCATAATGTGGGTGGTTTGCCTGAAAAAATGGGTTTTCAACTGATTGAGCCTTTGCGTGAATTATTTAAAGATGAAGTCCGTCAAGTGGGGGCCACATTAGGCTTGCCCGAATCAATGATGATGCGGCATCCATTTCCTGGCCCTGGTTTGGCCGTTCGCGTGCTCGGTGAAGTTACGGATGTGGCAGTGAATACGGTTCGTGCTGCAGATGCTATTTTTATGGAAGAGCTGCATTCCAATCATCTGTATCAACAAGTCAGCCAAGCGTTTGCTGTTTTTTTACCGGTTAAAACGGTTGGTGTTAAAGGCGATGCGCGTGCTTATGAGTATGTGGTTGCGCTGAGAGCGGTGGAGACAACAGACTTCATGACGGCTCATTGGGCCCATCTATCGCATGATTTTCTAGCGCATGTCAGCAATCGCATCATGAATGAGGTGGCTCACGTATCACGTGTTGTTTATGACATTTCTGGAAAGCCACCGGCAACGATTGAATGGGAGTAGTTACTGTTTAAGTGGCTTATTCACTGTCTGACATTCATTAGTTAATCTCTCTTATGAAATCAGTTAATTGTCTAGTGACCTATTCAGTCGATCATCGACCATGTTTTCTTCGTGGTCGGAAATTAACATATGGTTCATCCTCTGTACCGGAGTTATTAAAAGAAGATTTGCTGGACTCAATCATTGACTGGTTTTTATTTGTTTTCCCTAAATTAGAGCATTCAACAATTGCAGCAGTTCCTGAGCATTTTTTTAGATTGAATCAGCCATTGTCATTGTATGAGTTTGAGGTATTAATCAGTAGCTTAAAAGAAGTATTTAAAACTATTCACGACTCGCAGTGTCTGATTTTAAGTTCCTTTCCCATTGAATACGAGCGAACTATTCATTGGTTATCATTGGTTTTTCTTGGTGGAAAAAATATAACGTGCCTTTGTATGCTTAAAAAGACTTCTGCTTTGAGTGATCCTAAGTTTCACAATGACGATGGTCTCATTGCAAACTTTGACGTGCGAAATTCTCGAATACCTAATTTAGGTGGTGTGCCATTGCCGCCCTATAACTATTTTATGTGGATGGGAAAAAAAGTACGACTGGTTGTGTGTAAGGATGTTGAATTAGAAAGATCTCATGGTTTACGAGAGGTGGATGTAGTGATATTCATTGCTGACACTTGTGGAATCTTTTCAACACACTTTAACGCTAAGCAATGCTTTATAGCTGATCCTTTCTATTTGGACGGCTCTTTGTGTTCCTATGATAGAGTCAATGATTGGATGCTTGTTTTTCAGGAAGATAGAAGTCATCGGTTATCTCAGTCTAAGCCAGCGTATAATACCATTGATATTATCCTGAAAAACCCACTATTGTTACTAACACCCATTGTAACATGGGTTCATTTTGTAGATTCTTTTTATGAATCCAGCGAGTCTGTCAGCAGTACATCCTTATTTAAAAAAATAAATAGTCAATATCCCGATTCTCTCTTTGAGGATGATTTGTTGTTTCGATTAATGACTATGTGTCTATCAATATTTAATACGCCTATTCGATCTTATGATGATCTTGTATTCATTTTTAGAATTATTGAGATTATTGAAAATAGGGGGTTTGTACATTATGACGATAAGATTGTTAAGTATAAAGAATGTCAGCTCGCTAATATGATGTTTTATGCTCTTGTTATCGTTATGTTGGGTTTTATCGGCTCAGTAAATCTCGATGCTTTTTATAACGATAAGAATAATGATAATCATAATTCATGTCTATCAGCTTTATCTATGAATCTATCATGCGGCACTTGAGGGTTTCATATATGCCCATATTTCTGCAAACAAAAAATATGCCATTTACATCATCCCAAGTTTAACTAAGTTAAAAAGTATTATATCCTAAGGTATAACCTTAGGTGATTTCTAAATTTTATCCGTTGATTAAAAGTTTTCGGAAAAATATTTATAAATTTTATCACTCACTTTTTCTCAAGATCCATATCATGGATACGTTGAAGAATATTAACGCTATGAGTAATATTTTTAGTGTTAAAACGAGGGTATTAATTTTATTTTTTGCCATCGATATCTTTTTTTCAATATGGCTAATGGCTAATTTATTGAAAGTTGCTATCGGTGCCATTATGGATTGTTTGTCTAAATAATACTGTTTGTCATAAAGGATTTTTTGCGCTGATAAAATCTTTTTTTGCGCATCAAGTTTTTCGATATTATGTGGGAGATTGAATTGATCGATAGGTGGCGGCATAAGATTATCTGGTACTTTATAAGCTTCGAGAACAGAGCGCATACTCTGCAATTCTGTTTGAATAAGTGCATCGGAGTTTCGTTTAGATTGTATCAGTAAATTAATCAGGTTGTTGGCTGAGCTTAAGCTTTCAAGTGTGGCAATTGCTGAGTCACGACGTTTCGTGGTATTGACTTCATGCCAATAGTTTTCAAGATGCCTGGGGTCTCCTGTAACGCTGAAAGCTCGCGCCTCTGCTGTCAGATAATCGCTGGCTTTGGCTAACTGTGCTCCTGCTTGTAGAAAACTTATCTCATCTTGATAGTCAGTTCGTTCTTTTGTTGTTTCAGTGCTGATTGTCCAAAGGCAATAGCAAGAGATACATAGCAAAAAAATGATCACAGTTAGAATGGTGTACGGTGCTTTTTTATGGTGGGTTGTATTCATTAGGTGTCTCTTATGTTAGTAGAAATTCTAGTGTAAACAACATGGTAACAAAGCCATATATTGGGTGAAGAATGAGGTATAAACTGAGAAAAGGGCTATTTCCGGCCCATCCTGGTACTTTTTCTGTATTTTCAGGTAACTCAATAATCGGTGCGCCTACTAAGCCTCTTGTAATGAGGTGTACTGTTAGCAAGAATGATATCGGTGTGAGATAAATAAATCGGTTGATTCTATTTAAAGACTGTGACTCAATAATCCTTTCCTTTGATACAAATCCTATACTTCTAAAGTTTCTTGTTATCTTGTCTATCATGATATTATTTGTGATCGTAAAGATTAGAAATATAAATCCGAGCCATTGATAGGCAATGTTTTTTTTAAGGCCATACTCCCACCAGTGCTTGTCAATAAAATGTGTTAACTTTTTCTTTTCAATGGCGTATGAGTATCGTGAGTATTCCTTGTAAAGATTGTTATAGCTTAGTGTTAATCCATTTTTTTCGAATTGACTAAGTAGTTTTGCGTAAATGTGGAGCTTAGTGTGCTGAGGTGTTAGTGTGGGAAAGACTAATTTGAAGGTTGTGTAGTTCATTTTTACCTGGTCCAGATCTACGTCTATTAGATTGATTTGTATTTTTTCTCCTGCTCGTAGTGGTTTAATTTTTGTTAAATCAATTTCCTGATTCGGAGAACTTACACCTTGGAGATTGAGGTAGCCGCTCATTAGAGTGTTGCGGAAGCTTATGCCTTGTTGGAAAGTTGAATGTGATAAGTCTAGTGACTTTGCATCAAGCTCATTACTATCAAAGGTGATATGGTGTTTAAAGGTTGTGTCCTGCATTGAGACTGAGTCATTAAATCTATTGTTGGTTATTTTGCAGTCACTTTCGGTAGCATTATGATTAAAGTTAAAAGACCCTTGAAAATTATTATAGCTAATGAGTAGATTATTATTGATGATGCTTTGATTCAGTGAAAAAGTATCCTTGAATTTATTTCGAATAATGGAAGTTTTTCCATGTATGCGGCATGAATAAATATCAATTGGTTTTATTATTGATGATTGTTTAATCTGAAATAATTGGTTAATTTCAGATAGTGATATTTGTGCGCTTCTTTTTATGCTTAAATCTGAAAAAATTAAACCTTGTTGAAATGTGGCGCCTAAGATTTTTATATCATTGTCGATCTGATGATTTTTAATAACGACTGGGTTATAAAAAGTACAATGTGACAGTGTGTCTCCTTCAGATATAGTAGGAGACTCTATTGTGGTTCTTGCGACCGGTATTGGTTTAGTTGCCGAAATTCTATCGCTCATGTATTCCTGTAACGTATTGTTAGATGCGAAGGTATTCGTCAAGAGGAGTCCTGACATAATAATGATAGCTTTCGCTAAAAGACATTGTTTTTTATGAGTGCTGTTTTCCATAACAGACTGATTTTATTGGCTTATTAATGTTATTACAATGGGAGAGCGGGTGTTTTTTGTAATTGGTAAAGATTTAGCTCTAACTTACTTAATTTACATCTCTGTAATACTATGGCTGGTTAATCCAGCAATACAGCGGTTATTGCTTATAAATAATCATTGGTGCTCCTTGCGTGCGTTAGTCTATGGTGAAAAATACTGAGCAATGCTTTCTTTATATTTTCATTCATTAGGTATTTTAAATGACTGATTTTATGCTGATTAAATGTATTTATGTCCTGGTGTGTTTTACGTTATTATGTTCGATCTTAATGATAAATGAATAAATGACTACTAAAAGATAGATAGCGATTGTCTATTATCTATGTAGCCTGATATGTCAATTAAAATAGTGAGGCAGTCATCGTTATGCTTGATGAACACCGATCACATCTTACTCAGTCTATAGCCGCTCCGGAGGGCCGTCCTCCTATAGATCTTTCTCAATCTGTAGTCGCTCCGGTAGAGCGTGCTCCTATCTCATGCGGTTTCTTGATGTGTAGTTTACTATCTGGCGTTTCTGCGGGTGTATTGACGGGGTTGGTAGGTTGTTTGGTTGCGAATTCTATGAGAGGTCTTGAGGCTTTACGTATAGGTTTTGGAGCAGGATTATTTGGTTCTTTATTCCACGCCTTTGATTATCGTTATGGTTCTCTCGTTCAAGCTGAGAGATCTTTAGGTCATTATGTTGTGGATGTTATTTGGTATACCGCTTTTCAGGTGGTTACAGCGATTATGAGTTGTAATATGCAACATATGGCTGTATCCATTAACGATACAGCCACATGTTTTTTTTGGGGTGCTATGGTCACCATACTACCTGTAAGGCAGTTCCAACTCTTTTTTGATTTAGTGTGTAAGCGTATTACGGGCTTCGATGACTATCCTGTTCAAGCTTTGGCGGAGGCAATTTTGAAGAGAGCTTCCATTGTAGAAAGTGATCAGTTGCCAACAGCTGTTGAGGACACAGGCAGAAACATGCTTGAAGTTGCACAGGCTGCATTCTTTTCTGAAGTACCACGATTATGTGTAAGAGAAGGTGAGCATTGTCAAAATCCTATTCACACTGTTTAGATCTGATGAAAGTTTCTTGTCATTCCGCGTTGAGTGTCAGCTTATCGCCAACTTGAATGTTATTCTTTTTAAACCAGTCTTTCGACATTTCTATGGCGTATCGTGAAACATGTTCAGAGCAAATTATATGTTCTGAATTGGCTTTCAGTGATTGAATGGAAGTTATTTTGTAATATTCATTAAGAAAGGCAATATCAAGATCGATGGGTGTATTTTTCATCCAGAAGCAGCGCGTTGCTTCGTTTTTCCAAATAAACAGCATGCCATGATTTTTTTTCAGTTGTTGTCGACCCATTAAGCCCTTCTGTCTTTTTGTCGCTGTATCAGCTATCTCGAGAACGAGTTTTTTATGATTAAGTATAGCTTCTTGATGTCCTAGGGCAGCAAAAGAGGGCGTGATTCCTCCAAGGAGTATCATCGTAATGATAGTGATTTTTATTATGTGATTGATGGTTTTCATGATGTTAAATCGTCTGTTCTTCCAGTCAATAAGATAGCAGTATTTAACGTAATATTGAATCGGGGGCATAAGAAGCAATAATACCTAAAGCAAGCCAGCACCATCCGGTTGTCAACATCAATACGGGCATCCCAGTGATTAACCAAATCATAATCAGGGCGCCTAGTAATGGGCAAAGCAGTTTTCTCCAGTGGGGTGTTGATGGTGGGTGGTTTAAATTTTTGTTTGTTTGATTTCTGTAAAAGAAAATGATGATGGTGATGTTAAGTAGAAGAAAGCCAATGATTGTTCCAAAATTAACTAACTCTGATATATGATCAATGCTCAGTGCTGATCCAATACAGTATTCTAAGATCACAATAATGATGATATTCCAGTGTGGTGTATTAAAATGCTGGTTTATAGCAGCAAAGATTGATCGTGGTAAAGCGCCATCGCGTCCCATACCAAACAGTGGTCTAGATTCAGCGGCTGATGCTACGACATTAAAAACAGCCATGGCGATAATAAAGCCCGAGGCATAGAAGACGGAAAAAGCTTTTCCGTCAGTGTGTTCTGCTAAGTGAAAGAGTGCGGCTGCTTGCCAGGTTGTATCATGTGCTTACTGATGCCAATGACCAATCGCGAGCACACCTAAATACCCGGTAATGAACATGGTCGCACAACCAATAATGACACTAATAAAAATAGCACGAGGGATATCTTTATGTGGATTATTGGCTTCTTCGCTAAGCGTAGTGATTGCGTCAAAGCCTAAGTAGCTTAATACTGCCATAGCAGTAGCGGTGCTAACTGCGTGTATACTACTGAAGTAAAAGGGTGTTTGACTCCATAATGCCTGAATGCCACGTTGTTCAACGACATAATGCCCCCAGACCCAAAAACCGGTGAAGATCACGACTTCCCCGATAAGTAGCATCCAAAGCCCCACAGTCGCCATCAGCTCGACACCAAATAGATTGACGAGACCAGTTAGTACGGCAAATATAAATAACCAAACGGTGGTAGGGTATCAATGGGAAAAAGGCATGGATATAGGTTGCGTCGCCTGCAGCTGTGACCGTGGGAATAAGCATATAATCCAGTAGCAATACCCAGCCGGCAATAAAACCAATGCGAGTAGACCACCCCCGACTAACATAACTATATAAAGATCCTGCAAACGGAAAGGCTTGGATCATTAAGCTGTAGCTATTGGCAGTAAAGAGCATTGCTATCATGGCTAATAGGTAGGGAAGTGCAACAGTGCCTCCTGAGGAGACTAGGATAAATCCAAAGATGAGTGCTGGCGCAATTGGGATCATATAGTTGAGACCAAAAGCAGTCAGTTGCCAGACCCCTAGGAAGCGTTTAAGTTGTTGCTGATAGCCAAACTGTTCAAGCTCTTTGGTGGCTTCTTGTTGGGTATTGTTATTGGATGAAGTCATATTCTCTATCTCGACAGTCTCATTACAGTGTTTTCAAGAAGAGGTAAGGACCATCATAATCAGTGATGTGTTTGTAAGGTCGACTGCCATTAAATTCATAGTTGACATAAGGAATATTTCCGAGCGTGGTGTATCCTAATTTTTCACAGGCAGGTTTAGTGGGCGGGCTAGTCGCTTCTATCATAATTTGCTTAAAGCCACATTCCCTGGCCCAGTCTTCAGACATGATAGCCATCGCTTGTAAAATGCCATGTCTTCGATAGTCACGATGAACACCTCCTAGGAAAGCATGGTAGCAATCCCCAGCTACATGCTCGATGGTTAAAAAGCGTTCGTGCATTTGCTCGAGTATATCAACGAAGGGTTTGTAATGTTCGCTCACGGTAAAAAAAATGGTTGGATTTATGGTGTCTTCACCATAGAGGTCTTCGGCGATAACAAAGCCAATCACCTCTTGCGTGGTTTAATCTAATGCCACAATGGACAGTGTTTTTTTAGGTTATAATCACAGTATGCTTTAGCGAGTACTGCGAATCCATCTTCGGTGATACCTGACTCTCTGGTCAGATATTCGTCATGCACAAAGATATCAACGATGAGTTGCTCGGTGCTAGCTGCTGTCGATTGATCAAGCAACTGATATTGAATGCCGTTGTTATGAATGGGAAACCTACATTTATCCTTTTATTATGTTTAGTCATAATATACCCAATATGGTGTGCGGATTTAAGTCTCATGCTTTTTATTGGATAATTATTTTGACGGTTGTCCTTTAGATATTATCATCGTGATGATTAAAAGGGAGCCGATAAGTGCGCAGATAGGTAGGAAGCTTAGGCCAATTTGATAGGTGTGAAATGAATACTCATTGGTGTTGATATGAAAGCCTGGGTCGGTGTAATTCATGATTTTAATGGTGATGTACTGTGCTATACCAGCACCAATAATTGCACTCATGTTCACAATGCTGGCGAGTCTTGCAAAGATTGCAGATGGAAACTCATTTCTAACTAGCGCAAGACTAAGTGATTGGATGGAACAGGATATTCCTAGTCCGTATAAAGCAATCATATTAAGGAAAGTGTTATGGATCTCGAGAATAAAAATTAGTGAAAAAAATCCAGTGATAAACAATCCAAGGATGATCCAATAGGGTTTTTTAGTATAATCATTTAGTAAGCCAATAACTGGTGATGAGGCAAGACCAATCCAAAATAATCTCATCAGGTGACTGCTCTCTATGGTATTTATGTGAAAATGAGCCACCATAAAAGGAATCCCCCATAACGATCCAAATGCACCAACAGGCATCCAGCTAAGTGCGCCTATACTCATGACTATCCAGTATCTCCTGTTTTTAATGTAGCTGTATAATGATTCGAACTGGATATTTATCTGCTTGCGATGGGGCTGTTTCTTGAATTTGCACAGTAAGAATAATATCGCGGTAGTCAATAATAGAAGAGCGATACCGAATAAGGTTAACTGCCATCCAAAATGATTTGTTAACAATCGGATAGGTTCTTGTCCTGCTAGAGATCCCAGAGCGCCCAAACACTGAAGAATACCAGTGGCTGTGGTGAAAAAGTTTGGATCTAAATTTTCTTTGATAAGAGTAAGTGTGGAGATAAATGCAAAAGCTGATGTTGCTCCTATGAGTGTGCGTGCTAAGACAGCTTCCCATAAGCAATTTGATTGGCAGAAGCCAATAACAGATATGCAACATAGTAAAAGTGCAATACAAACGGGAAAGCGCGCCCCATAATGATCTATTATGCTACCGACAGGTAGTTGCATACACGCATAGGCGTAGAAGAAAAAGCTTCCCATTAATGCAATACCTATTGTGTCAGTGTGAAATGATTGCATCATATGATTGAGCATCACCGACGGTGATACCTGTAGTAAATACTCTAAGCAATAGAAAAAACCACCAAGCAGACATAGATAAATTCCTGATGGTATTGGCTTTTTCATTGTCATCAAGCCATTTTATTTGATGTTAGGTTTCGTGTTTTCATGTGTCTTTCTTTGTGATTCAACTATATTATGGTGTGAGTGCTTTTTAATGATGTCATCTTGGTGAGTTAGTGTTGTAGGAATCACAATGCTTTACATCTTTATGTGAGCTCGGCTTAGTATTAAAGAGGATAAGTATACTTTTATTAAATATATTCTCGCAGGGTATTTCTTCCACTGAAAGGTATCTACGATCATTTCCTCCAGCTGTTCTGGTGTCGCATTTTATTTCATATCGATTCTTGTTTGCCATGTGTTTCACTCCGGAAGATGATCTCTGAAATCGTCCTTTTTTTAAGACGGTATCGAGTTCTTGTGGGCAGTTATCGGGGTCAGACGATGCGATGTAGGCTCTTACAATGCCATCTTTGAATAATGGATATGCTCTATAAGCAGATTCTCCTGTGCCATAATGTTGGTCATATAATGTTGCGGAATAGATGTAATGTTTTCCGGATAAAGATCTCCATTCTAGGGTCTCAGGTGGGTTTTTATGATGATTTTGGATGGTTTTAGATGGTGCTTTTTTGTTGGTACTATCGTATGTTTGGTGTTTTCTTCTATCTTTCTTCGCAAGTATCATAGGTTTGGAGTTACTTGTGGAGCTAGTCTGCAATTGAGAGTTTTTATTTGCTTCTAGTGTTGTGCTCTGAGTGCTCTTGCAATGAATTTTTTCAGTCACGAGGTGTAATTCTCTAGAATCAACTTTTATGTCAATAGTGTGACCGAGCTCTTCAATGGATTTACGTTTAGTGGTGCCATCGAGAATCGACTCGAGTTGGCGGCACTTATTAATGATCATTTGTGAGTTACTGATTTTAGTTTTTCTAAGATATAGATAGAAAACAGTGTACAGTATCAACGGCGGTACAATGCTGAGTAATTGGTTCAAGCTAGTGCAATATTTACATAAAGCTATAGCGAGGAATAAGGCTAGGATAATTTTGTCTTTATAGATAAGAGGAATGTCATTAATAATGGATTGTTCATAC
Organism: Coxiellaceae bacterium; assembly: GCA_011523685.1. Classification (GTDB taxonomy): domain Bacteria; phylum Pseudomonadota; class Gammaproteobacteria; order Coxiellales; family Coxiellaceae; genus UBA9148. The sequence goes on from WTGG01000017.1 coordinate 56,229, forward strand.
CGCCTAATCCTGACTATTTTATCTCTATTTAATTTGGTATCGAATTTATGGAGCGACAGGCACATCAGCATGAGCTGAATGCAGATAATATGCTCCTTGAGTAAAGGAATAAGGTGGTGTTCAGGTGTTTTTTCAAAAAAATGCTTGAAAAAAAACAGCTCATTATGAGTCTGTGTGTCAAAAAAATTCCATTGTATCCAACGAATAGTTTTTATCCAAAAGTCATTGATTTGTGGAATTAATTCGCGGGAGGATTTTCCTGAAAGAACATCAACTTCCTCTTCTGATCCGAGGAATAGTAATGGGTTATTAAAGAGGAGAAATTCATTAAAAAAATAGTCGACAATCGATGTGATAAAGCTCTGGATAAGCAGAAGCTTATTACTCTCTTTATAATAATTATAATCAACAGTATCGTTTAAAATAATGACGACTTTTTTGTGCAGGATGCGCATTAGATCAGGTGTGAATTCATATCGAAAACGTGTGTGCGAATTAAAGTGTTCGATTAAGGCGCAAGCTTGTAGGTCGATAAAATTCTGATAAGTCGTTTTGTGATTTAGGCTGCAATGCAGAACAATCATACACTGCATGACTGCGAGTCTTATTTCACTGGATTGATAGATGGCTTGGTATATCGTATTGAAATCTTGCTGGTAGGATGAGGCCCTATTATTTTTTGTTATTGCTTGAAAAATACCTTTTACTCTCTCACGGTCACCGGTAAATGCAAAAAGTGTATTTATAATACCTTTTTTGCCAAGTGAGCGGGGCTGTATGGAATGCTTCTTCATGGGTGGTGTTAAATAGGTCTGTCTTGGTGTTATGTCTATTTACGTTAAAATAATTTGTTTTGAATAATCACCACCTATGGCTGGTTGATTTTAATGAATTGCAATGGTTGGATGATAGCTTCATATTGCCCTGCTTGTTGCTGATTAAGTTCTTTATCTTGCTGTTGTATTTGGGTGAATAGTGATTTTAACGGTTTGATAGCTGCCGTTAAGTCAGTTTGAGTGTGAGGGATATGTTGGCGACTGAGTGCGCTATATAGCAGTAAGAAAGTTTTTAGTTTTAGGTACTCTGAAAAATTCATCGAGTTTTTTTTATATTTTGGTGTATCGAGGTTCAGATCGTTGAATCGATTCAGTATCTCATTGAGTGGATCAAATGCAGTAAATTCTTCTATCTCGCGTTCTGTGAGTTGATGCTGCATGAGTGGCTGAATGATAGCTTGTTGCCATTGTCGTATAACCGTGTCCCAGGACTCATGACTGTCTTTAAATAAGGACGTTAAGTCTTTTTGGAGTTCAGTAAAGTTAAAGTTAGAGAGGATTTCCATTTCTTTGTCTGTTAGTTTATTTTCATGACTTGCAGCGAAGTCCTTGAAGGTGTCGTCAGAGAACATGCGATATTGTTGTCGTGCATAAACAAGCTTGGCATATGCTATATATGTGTTTTTTAAGAAGGTGTGGTAAGGGCCGCTGGTAATTTCATCTAATTGAGCTTCACTGATTAACTTAGGTGTTGATTCAGAGGCTTGTTGGTGTTGTTCTTTTAGGGCTGATACGGTGTGTTCTTGAATCCACCGCTTGACGGGTTGCCAATCGCTAATCAAAGTTCTTGCATAAGTAGTAAAGAATAACGGTTGAGGTATGTTAGCCATGTTGCTTCCTTCCATAAAAGATAGGGTTGTTAATATATCACACAACGTATGTCGACTTAAGTGTTAGCGGTTTGATAATCAGGTGTATCGCGAAGGTTTTTTTGTCTTCTAGCAATGATGGCTGCTTGGCATTGTTTTAATATGTTAACGGTGGTTTCCCAGTCAATACAGGCATCAGTTATACTCTGCCCGTAGGTTAGGGGTGGTGCGTGTTGTGATTGCTTTCCTGCTTTTAAGTGACTTTCAAGCATGATACCAGTGACAGACTTGCACCCTTGGCTGATGGTATGGCAGACATCTTTTGCTACATTGATTTGTTGAGTGTGATCTTTTTGGCTGTTGCCGTGGCTGCAGTCGATCATGATGCGTGTTGAAGCAAGATTGTGTTGACGCAATAATTGCTGTGTTTCATTGATATAAGGAGTTTGATAATTGGTCGATTGCCGGCTTCCTCGTAGGATAATATGTCCATAAGGATTGCCAGAGGTGGTTTTAATGATGGATTGTCCATGTTCATTGGTGGATATCATAGTGTGGCTATGGCTAATAGTGAGCATAGCATCCGTCGCAGAGCTGATGTTTCCACTGATGTCGTTCTTGAGTCCCACGGGGGTTGGTAAGTCTGAAGCTAACTCTCTGTGAAGAGGACTGTTAATTGTTCTTGCACCAATGGCAGACCAGCTAACAAGGTCGCTGAGATAGTGAGGTGTTTCCAGGTTAAGAAATTCTATGCCGCATGGTACATTGAGTGATTGTATCTGCAGTAAGAGCTCTCGCGATTGGTGGTAACCTTGGTTAATATTGCATTGCCCATTAAGTTCTGGGTCATTGATGAAACCCTTCCAGGCATTAGTGGTGCGAGGTTTTTCCAAGTAAACACGCATGATTAATAGGAGCTCTTGATTGAATGTATCACTGACTTTAGATAGATTCTTTGCATACTGTAGTGCTGAATGTATGTCGTGAATAGAGCAGGGTCCTAGTACGACCAGTAGTCTATCGTCGTGTCCATCTAATATATTGTTGATTGCATGACGTTGTTGTTGGATTTGTATCTGGAGGTCTTTAGGGCAAGGCAGTTTTTTACACAGGTCCGATGGTGTTATCAGTGGGTTAGAGGGTAACTGTGTTGTGAATGATGTCTTCATAGGTGTAAGATGCCTAGCCAAATACTAGGCCTTATAGGTTAGATTGTTATCTTTCAGAGTGGGGTAAGCTAAAGTTTCGCACAAGATATGTCAAGAGAGGAGAGAGCTGGGTGTTGTCTTATGATTTAGCAAAGGTTGTTATTACCGTTACTATTGCTAGTTTCTTGGTAAGCTGTGCTCCTTCTCCGTCACATACTTTGACTGCTCCTCAGCGTGAGGTTTACTCAGTAGGTGAGAGATCTCCAGGAACTAGCATCAGTGCTTCGTCGGGCTATGATTGTTCTGTGGAGAATCTGCGGACGCATCAAGTGTTTCATGCTGAGGCTGTTCAGAGAAATGATGCGTTAAAAAAGGCGCGATCATTATGTTTGGCGGGACAGTTCGCGCAGTCATGTAGCGTCAAATTTTATTGTTCCCCGATATAATTTTCCTGGTGGCGATTTTTTAGAGTGCCCGTTGACTTTTGTTTATCTCGTGTTATTATGCACTCAGCTTTTTAAGCTTGTGTTAATTTATTGTCTTGTAGTTATGCTTGGAAGTGGTGATGAACCCATAATTAACATACTATTAAAGCAATGTATTAATCCATAACATCTATTACCTTATCCGATTTAAATCAATTTCTATTTTCAAGCTAGAATTCACCTTATCTCTCTGAGTTAACTTATTGTTCTATTGCGAGTTTCGGTCTGTCTTTTTGGTGTTGAAATGTGTGATTGGCGCTATTTTTGTGCACAAAAAAAACCTTATGACTATAAAAAACATAAGGTTTATTGGTTTAGTTGTTGATTACATTCTGAAAATGCCGTAATTCGTCTCTTTGATCGGGTGTTGGCTGACAATACTGAGCGCCATACTTAAGACTTTTCGCGTGTTGCATGGATCAATCATGCCATCATCCCATAGTCGTGCACTTGCATACCACGCATTTCCTTGTTGTTGATATTGCTCGCGGATGGATTGCATAAAAGTGTCTCGGTGTTGTGGGTTCCATTGTTGTCCTTGTCGCTCACATTGAGCTTGCTTAACATCAGCCAGTACATTGGCAGCTTGTTCGCCACCCATTACAGAAATACGCGCATTCGGCCAGCTGAGCAAGAGCGTTGGGTCATAGGCGCGACCACACATTGCATAGTTTCCAGCGCCATAGCTGCCACCCACAATGATGGTAAATTTGGGTACTTCGCTACAGGCAACGGCTGTAACCATTTTAGCACCATGTTTTGCAATGCCTTCTGATTCAGAAGCTTTGCCGACCATAAAGCCATTGGTATTTTGTAAAAATAATAAGGGTATTTTGCGTTTATTACATAGCTGAATGAACTGCGTTCCTTTTAATGCAGAGTCAGAAAAAAGAATCCCATTATTGGCTACGATGCCAATAAGGTGATTGTCAATTCGTGCAAAACCACAAATCAATGTGGTGCCAAACAGCTGTTTGAATTCATCAAACTCAGAGGCATCGACTAACCTTGCTATAATTTCTCGCATTTCAATCGGCATACGTGGATCAGTTGGGATTAAGCCAAGTAGTTCCTCTTCAGGATGAAGCGGGGGTGTGCTTGTAGGTTGTTGGGGTAGTGGTGGTAGATTTAGGTTCCTCACACACATCCGTGCTAATGATAATGCCTGTTCGTCGTTATCAGCATAATAGTCAGCAACACCGGACTGTCGACAATGAACATCGGCACCGCCTAAGTTTTCCGCGCTGACCACTTCTCCCGTTGCTGCTTTTACTAAAGGAGGGCCGCCGAGAAAAATAGTACCTTGTTGTTTCACGATGATACTAATATCTGCCATAGCGGGGATATAAGCTCCACCTGCAGTACATGAGCCCATGACAACTGAAATCTGAGGGATATTATCAGCTGATAGTCTGGCTTGATTAAAAAATATTCTGCCAAAATCCTCTTTGTCAGGAAAGACCTCATCTTGCTTCGGTAAAAAAGCACCGCCTGAATCCACTAAATAGACGCAGGGTAATCGCATGGCTTGTGCGATAGCTTGTGCGCGTAAGTGTTTTTTGACGGTGATAGGAAAATAGCAGCCACCTTTGACGGTTGGGTCGTTAGCAACAATCATGCACGGGGTTTGCTCAATCATGCCAATGCCCGCAACGGCCCCACCGGCAGGTATGTAATCATCATACATTTCATTACCTGCAAATAACCCAATTTCAAAAAAGTCAGAATTCGTGTCGATGATTGTATCAATACGTTCTCTGACTAATAGCTTGCCTTTGTCATGCTGGCGTTGTTTGGCTTGATCGTTTGAACCTTTTTGTAGGATAGCGGTATGCTCGCGAAAGGTATTAACGAGTTGTTGCATGGATGCAGCATTTGTTTGGTAATCTTTGTCTTTAGTATTAATCTTAGAAGAGAGTGTTTTCATAATAATCTCATTTTAATGGGTTTCAATAGCAATGGCGATCGCTTCACCGCCGCCAATGCAAGCTGTTGCAATGCCACGACGTTGTTTGTGTGCGTGTAGTGCATGTATTAGTGTTGTCACAATGCGCGTGCCGCTAGCTCCGATGGGGTGCCCTAATACGCAAGCACCACCATGTACATTGACTTTATCTCGCGGGATGTTTAAAGCTTGCATAGCTGCTAATGGGACGACAGCAAAGGCTTCATTGATCTCAAAACAATCTACTGAATCTATGGTCCAGTTGAGTTGATCGAGTAATTGTTGTATTGCGCCAATAGGTGCTGTGGCGAATTGCTCGGGTGCTTGGGCTTGTGTGCTGATTGCTCGTATATAGGCTAAAGGTGTATGACCATGATCTGAAGCGGTGGACTCACGCATCATTACCACAGCAGCAGCTCCATCGGATAAATTACTGGCATTAGCGGCTGTGATAGTACCCTCGTGGCGGAAGGCAGGTTTGAGTGATGCTATCTTTTCAAGACTCACATGTTGTAATCCTTCATCATGAATAATGTCCAGGGTTTTACGTCGTTGTTGAATCGATATGGGGGTTATTTCTTTGCTGAAAAGATGGCTGTCAGTTGCGTGCTGTGCTCGTCGAATGGATTCAATCGTATAGGCATCTTGTGTTTCTCGGGAGAGGTTAAATTCACTCGCGCACGTTTCTGCGAAATGCCCCATGGGTTGGTGTTCGTTATAGGCATCTTCTAGGCCGTCATGCATTAAATGATCTAATAGCATTGTAGTGCCTAGGCGTGCGCCTTGGCGCGTGGCCGGTGATAGATAGGGTGCTTGTGACATGTTTTCCATCCCTCCAGCGACGACCACCGTGTTCCGTTCACAGGCTAAGTGATCATGAGCTTGCATGATGCTGGCTAATCCTGAGCCGCACATTTTATTGATGGTTGTGCAAGGAATATTGTCAGAGAGACCAGCGTGAAAGGCGGCTTGTCTTGCAGGTGCTTGTCGTTGTCCTGCAGTCAAAACACAGCCCATGATGACTTGATCAATGAGGTGTGGATTAATTTGGCCAGCACTTATCGCTGCTTGAATGGCGTATCCACCCAGTTGTGGCGCAGGTACAGTCTGGAGACTGCCTAAATAGTGTCCTATAGGTGTTCTCATTGCTGCACAGATAACGATTGTGTTAGTGTTTGCCATTTTCATCCTTGGGGCCATATTTTATATGAGTCATATCATAGGCTGTGCATGAATCGCATGCAAGTCACGGTTTTGTATTGTTTTTATTATATTATTTAAATGGACATTGTGTTTTTCAGTATCATTTTGATAGTGCTATATAAGACTTATATAAGGTACTGAAGGTTAAATATTTGATAATATTTGGCACAAATTGAGTTTGAGTGAAGAAAAATATGTCAGATATTGAGAACAGTGGGGGTGGCGAGCGTGTGCCTTATGCTTCATTACCTGCATCATATGATGAAGCTTCCTCGAACGCGAGTGACCTTCCATTTAATGCTGACTTAGATCGTGCGATAGGTGGGCGTCTTTCTAATGAGATGCTTTGGCAGTTGGTTCTCTATTCATTGTCCGGCGGTTACGTTGGATATCACTTATGGAAAGTATTCAATAAACCCTCTGATTATTTGGCTTCCGATTGGAATGAGTTACGTGACAATTATCATCATTTAGAAATCTTGTCGTTTATTGATTTGAGGGCGAGTTGGTGCACCGGTGTCTTGCCGTCACTGATATGGCAAATTGTTTCTGGATTCGAAGAGTTTTTATATGGGCAGTGGCTGGACCCAGAGCAGGTCGATGATCATACGTATTGGGGGATGTGTTTAAAAAGACTGTCGTTATCGCTATTATCGCTGCAGCGTACGAGTGAGTTAGCGGGTAATAATCCAGTTGCTCAGTCATGTGGAAATGTTTTATCAACACTGGGCTGCTTGATGTCTAGTAGCCGAAATTGGTACACACGATATCATTGGAATAATGTAATCCATAATCCTGATCAGAGGAGGGTGTATCAAGACGATTGGTTGTCTTATCGTAGGAGTCATTTTTTAAGAATTATGGCTGCTTTGTTATTGGCTTTTCCAGTCTTGTTGTGTGTTGTTTTTAGTTACCCTTGGGCTAATTATCATTCAAACTTTACTACGATCTTAAATGATGCTCCTCCCGATGCGCCAAGTTCATTCTGGGGTTGGGTGCATCGTTTTTTCCCTGATTTGTCTTCATTAAAAGTCATGAACAACCTATTGCCTGCTAGTATTTGCTGGATGTCAGTTTTATGGATGTATTCGATGCTCAAGGTTATAGATGCGGGTTGTTTTTTTATGAATTACTTCGTAAAAGGCTCGGTTGATATTCGGCAGCAAGCTCGAGGGAAAATATTTCCAGTTATCGAAAAGTCAGCATCTACGGCCATTGTGGGTTCTTTGCTCTTATTTATCCCTGTTACGGCACTCTGGTTATTATCCACAACCAAAGGTGGTGGTATAGAAGTTTATTTAGGCGAGCTAATCAATGATGATGATCGACGTGATTTATTGGCAGTTGCGTTAGGCTGGATTCGTCAATTACCCCAAGTTAATCATGGTGCTCAGCCTACCTTATGTTTTAATCAAACTGTGTCGCTTAACTTATCACCTTGGACCAATTTAACCCGTGTGTGCATTGAGTCGTTTGAATTTTCACAATACGTTGATGTGACTCGTGGCAGGTATATGTATCTTGCTGCTTGGGGAGAGACAAAATTGCCAGTACCATGGTCTGCATCTTTTGTTTACCGAGGTGTCGATGCTTTGGGGTTGGAACAAACAGGGGTTTGGGATGTGTCTCGTCAACAGGTAGGTATTTTTCCATTTATGAATTTAGGTGAGGTCACTTTATTAGAAGAATTGGGTGTTTACCCTATTGCGAGTGTGTTGTTCTATCTGACTGCTTCTGTTTTTATGTGTTCTTCTGTCAGTCTTTTATGGGCTGACCAATATGTAATGCCTATTTATCAAAGAATGGTATCTGCCATCGATCAGTATAAATTACTTTTCTTTGTTCCTGCTTTTTTTATGATGGTGGTGCTTTCTAAATGTTTAGGTGGTGATATAGATCATTTGAATTCGCAGTTAAGTCCGCAAGCGGAGAATTTTTGGAGTGTCTTTGAGACTCTGTTAGGTGTATGGAAGGATCCTGATTGGAATAACGTTGCAGGATTTGATGCCATTAGTATTGATGTGTGGTTTTCTGCAGACTTGCTGCTAGTGATATGGTTGACTGGCATCACGGTATTATCTGCATTCAAAGAGGTTACGTCGCCTAAGAAGGAAGGAGGGGTGTATATTGACAATGAGTTTGTCACCACGACGAGTCATCGATCGAGTGATGCTGGCTCATTAACCGAGGCTAGTCGAGAGTCGCTTTCCAGCCTCAGTGCAGCTCTGTTAAACGGAGAAGGTTCCCAGTCACAAAACACATGTGATGATGGGTGTGGATTGGGAACTGGCTATAGGGCGATGACATACCCTTAATTTTTGATTTCTAAGTTAGTCATGTGCAGTGTTTTTTTAATCGAATATTTTTTAGTAAGTAGTAGCGTTGATTTTATCCTCTAAAGCTGTTTATGATGTTGAGGTTTTCAACTGATGTTAGGAAAAGCAATGTCTCAGAGCATGCAAAGCTATGGTTGGGTTTATGCGTTACGTGATTATTATCAAATGTTTGATTTGTCGGATCATGATTTAACACGAACAATTCTTGATTGCCCGGGGAGTATTTCCAGCTTCAATGCCGAGCTCGCTCAGCAAGGTGTTCATGTGGTGAGTGGTGACTCTCTGTATAGTCGCTCATTAGAAGAGCTCACTGAGGAAGCAGAATTATTATTTCATGCTAATTGTCAGATGTTAAAAGAGCATCAAGAGCGTGTTAGCGGGCATGATTATTCGGTGATTGAAACAATATTCAATGATTGGTTGTTAAGTAAGCAGCTTTTCCTCGATGATTATACACGTGGTTGTGAAGAGGGGCGTTATCAGTCCATGACATTGCCGAGGTTGCCATTTGATAATGACCAATTTGAACTAGCGTTATGCACCGACTTTTTAGCTTTATCACCCACGGCTGGTCATGGTGCGACGGAGTCTTTAGTGGCTGAATTATGTCGTGTGGCGGAAGAAGTTCGTGTTTACCCTTTGATGTCTTCGCAAGGTGTGATGCACGATGCATTAGGACCTGTAATGTTGAGTTTGCAGCAGCAAAACTTTGGGGTTGAAGTGCGTGAAGTTGCTTATGATCAGCAAGTAGGGGGTAATGCCATGCTACGTGTCTGGTCAAAAGAATGCATGATCACTACGGATTGATACAGTGAATTTATACGCTGCCATACGACCTCTATTATTCCGCTTAGAGCCAGAGTTGGCTCATAGAATTTCATTGTCTTTATTGCCTTATTTACCTTTACCCCAGAATTTAGTTGGTATGACTCAGCCTGTGTCCTGTATGGGGTTAACCTTTAAAAATCCTGTGATGTTAGCTGCTGGATTGGATAAAAATGCTGATCATGTTGAGGCTTTGTTTCGTTTGGGTTTTTCTGGTATTGAACTGGGTACAGTAACACCCAGGCCTCAGCAAGGTAATCCACAGCCACGTTGTTTTCGTGTTCCTCAAGCTCAGGCATTGATTAATCGAATGGGTTTTAACAATAAAGGTGTCGATTATTTAGTGAGCCAATTAACCGGGAAACGTTATGAAGGAATAGTGGGTGTTAATATTGGCAAGAATAAAGAGACACCCAATGAGAAGGCTTTCGAAGACTATCGTTATGGTTTGTGTCGAGTGGCTTCGGTGGCTGATTATGTCACGATTAATGTCTCTTCACCGAATACGCCTGGATTGCGATCATTACAATCCCCTGAAACGCTGCATGAGTTATTGCAAGCGTTACATCGTGAGCGGTTAGTGCTACAAGATCTCCATCATAAGCGATTACCTTTAGCTCTGAAAATTACCGTGGATTTAGCGCAAAGTGATATCAGTGGAATTATCGATGCAGTGTTGGATGCGCAGATAGATGGTTTGATATTAAGTAATACAACGATTAATCATAGCCAGGTTCATCCTTTTCCGTATGGTCAGGAACGAGGTGGTGTCAGTGGTTCACCGCTAACACAAGCTGCTACGGATATGCTTAATCGAGTGCGTCAGCAATTAGGCAGTCGTGTAGATCTTATTGGTGTTGGCGGTATTATGTCGGCAAGTGATGCGATAAATCGAGTAAAAGCCGGCGCAACCGTGCTGCAGTTATACACTGGGTTGATCTATAGTGGTCCGAAGTTGGTTCACGATATTTTACGTGTGCTTTCGTAATTTAGTGTACGTGCAATGGTGAATTTTTTCATTAAACGATCTGTGACATCGGGTTTATGATGCCCAAATTATCAAGATTGTTATCGTCTTTTTCTGCCAGTGTTTTGTCTTGCCATATCATTGGGTTGGTAGTAGTTTTCTGGCGCATTTCTAATGCGCCTGCTTGTTTTTCTATATCTGGTGCTGATAAGGGTTCAGTGCCATTCTGAGTGAAGTAATAAAGTACTTTCAAGGGGTGCAGAAGAGTAGTTATTACACTTATTGAAAATGCAAGCAGCACAGGTGATAGAATGAAACCGGATACCCAATAAGCCAGTATAAATGATGGGTTGTCTGTATTATTGAGTATGGCAGATCCGATAAAAGGACTGGGTATACCTGTCGTCAGGAAAAAGATCGCCTGCTTGAGCCATTGATTGTATGCCTGGTTGTCTTCATTGGAATTGCGTTGGTAAAGATTAACGCAGTACGCAATTAAGCTCATAGGTAGTGACCCAGCGAATTTGACTTCGATAGTAGTAGGAATTTTGGTCTGATCGGGTTCTCAAACAAAAAGCGCCTAGTGTTGCAATTGAACTCTGTACGAGAGGGTAAAATACTAGTGGGGCAACTGGGTGGCTCATGATTTCTAGCCAAGGTTGAACTTTTCTCGCAAGTGCAAAGGTTGCTTGCTCGTCAGAAGTAGAGCTGTTAGAGCTTGTATCAGTATTATCACTCATGAGTAGTCTCCTGCGTTAATTTTATTATTTAGTGATAATTTTTAGATACAAAATAATCAACATTAAGTGATAGTGTAGTGCTCACTTACGAACCCAAATTAAACCTCTGTGCTGTTTTAATGAAAGCCCTTTGATGTTGGTTTTGGTTATATTTGTATCATGTTGTGATGTTTCAACGGTAATGTGAATGTTCATGTGAGTCATTATGTGGCATGCGATCATCGCATGATGAATGTGGTAAGTGATGTGAATAAAAATTAAGAAAAGATTATATCTGTGCGATTAACTTCCTAATATTGCTAGTTTGTTACTTTTTTGAGATTGTTTTCATCACACAGCGGTCGTTGATAAACCCTAAAGAACGATTAACCATATGAATGAATGGATCTAAGGAAGGTGTCATGGATGAATCAAGAGTTAATTTATCACAACAGCAAGTGAGTGATCTCAAGAGGCGTTTTTACTTAACGGGGTACTCTTCGCGCCAAGAGACTGTTGCTGATCACTTGCAATTTGGCGTGCTGAGTTACAATGACAATCTGGTTGATTTTTACTTCCAAGGTATTTTGCTACAGCATCATCATTATGCACTTGTGTTGACTGAAGGTATTCGCCAACCTAATACGGTTGTGTCTGATACGGCGAATCAAGCGGCAGATGCTTTACGTGGGATTTCACATCCGGTGGTGCAAGCGCCAATTGCAATGGCCGATAAGTTTATTGCATTACTCAAGCAACAAGAGACGCGTTCTGATTTATCATTAGCATTGGCCTATGCTAACTTGCAATTGACTCGATTAGAATTTGCCGTGGCTAGTCGATTATTGGCCGCTAAAATCTCGTATAATTATCGTGAGAATGCTTTTAGTGCTATTCAAGCATCAGCTCAAGCTAAAGCGCTAGTGAAACGTATCGAAGTTGGACTTTTGATGTATTCGAACCCATACAGTGCAATACCTGTCATGGGAATGGACCATGATCGCTTGAAAACCATTTATCCTGATTTACCTGATGTGTCGATTAGAAGAGTGGCATCAGTGGTGCCATATTTACTGTTTCTAGTTCATGATACTAGTTTAACGCCTAGTCTCATTAATCGTGTTGTATCCACTTTTTCTAGTTTATTGGACCCCATTGAGTATGAGGCAAGACAAAACATAGATGCCCAAGAGATTGTGATACAACCTGCAGCTGATGGTGAATGGATGGGGTTGTACATTAAACAACCACTCGAGGGGGGGCGTTTACCGTCTGTGAATGATTATACGTGGGAGATGCGCGAGCAGCATATCGATTTTGAGCAATTACCGAAGCGGATTGTCGCTTGGAATGGTGTAAAGAAGGATCTTCAACAATCGATTAAATTATCACTGCCACAAACTGAACAGGTATTAGCTCACTGGCTAACCGATAAAATGGTTGAGCAGTACGTTAATACGTCTATGCTGGGTTCATGTTTTATAGACGCTAAGCATGAGAAAGATACCATGCATTTAAATCACTTGTTTAAAAAAATGATTTATGAATATTTAATTGCACCTAATGGGGGGGCGCCAGCTCATGAGATACTTCGAACTTTAATGGAAGTTTATGATGGCAGTCATCTATTAACGAGAACATTAGAAGATATGGCTGGAGCGTTTACTAAACAATTTCGTGAAGTGATGAAGCATCGGTTAATTGCGTTAGGTGATGGGGTTGAGCTCGAGCGTATGAAAAAAAATGCTGATGATGATTTTAAGGATATAATCGTTTCCACTAAGTCACAGCCCTTGTCTCATGCATGCAATGCGCGACTAAAAAAAGTTATTGATGTTGCAATTGACGAAGCTCAGAATGCACTGATGAAACTGAATCAAACTCGTGATGTTCGACTTATTGCTGTGTCTAGAGTTTCAGCACCACATAGGAATAATGGCAATAAAGGAAAATCCAATGATGGCTCTCGTTCAGAGCGGCAAGATATTAGTCGCCATACAGTTTCATCAAGGTCATCTGCACGCTCTGTGAGTATCAATAAATCATCACGAGTTGAGGGTGGCGATAAAAAAGTTAGCCGCGCTTCACGAGTATCTGTTGCCCAGCAGGGTTCATTTGCATCAAGAAGGTCTTCTTCTCGGCGTTCATCTAGAAAAGATGAATCTGAATTGAATAGACCAGATTGGCGATAATGCTTTTGGGTTATCTATGATTAAGGCGTGACTACCTGAGTTATTTCGGTCATTTCAGTCCATTTTTCTTCTGTAAGCTGTTTTTGTGAGAATAGCCTACTCTTAGGCGTTTCTGTCCATTCATTTAAGTCTGTATTTTCATCATTGAAAAAATTATTGAAGGGTTCAATGAGGCGTGGGTGTTTCTTTTGTATTGTGTTTTGAAGACTTTTAATGAAGGCTTTTCTCTGACTGGACTGTTTATAGCGATCAATGATCCAATCATTCAGTGCGGTTTCGTTAGATGGGTTAATATGCTCAATCCATTTAATGATACACTCAATAGCTTCATTATCATCTAAATGTTTATTGATGTATTGGTTGGCGTTATAAGCAGTAATGCGACGATGCTTCTTAATGTCATCGATTAAATTTCTCGGGGAGAGGCATTTTAATAGGGCGAAGGTCAGGCATTCTTCTGGCCAGTTAGATCCACTTAATGTTTTTTGAACTAGTAAATTTTTTTCTGCGAGTGATGACCAGGCCTGTTGCTTTTGATGGTAGGTTGCTATATTACTATGATCACCTACATCGTCTTGAATTTGTAGGAATAGCTTGCGGTAACCTTTAGGTAACTCATCTTTGGAAAATTGAAAACAATATATTGACTCAGTCAGTAGAGCTGGAGGAAAGCTATAGAGAAGAAATTTACCTTGAAGGTAGTGTAGTGTTTTATAGTGTACGCTTTTATTTTCATTATCCTTGGCATTGTTTATTAAAATATGACCAGAAGATGGGTATTGATGTTTAATTATTTTTGCAAGGTTTTCGTCGTAGTCGGATTTAAAAGATGGGGTCTGGCTTAGGTTTCCCATCCATGTATGCAGCCCCCACATGAACAACTGGTTTGGCATTAAATATTCTTGTGTGTAATGTTCTGTATGGACTAGGCTAGATTGGAGTGGCCTACCAATCAGTGAGTATATGAGTCGATTTTCAAATTGTTGTGTCAGATCATTGAGTGTTCTAGTCGGATGATTGTGTAGTTCGTATTCACTAACATCAGGCATTAGCAATCTTGTGGCCGCTTCTCGACTGGTTATAGGTGTCATAAGATGATCTGTTGTATCTATATTGTTGCTGTA
>WTGG01000006.1 GCA_011523685.1 Coxiellaceae bacterium
CGTGATGAGCCAAGCCTTTTTTCTTCGTTGTTTTGGTGATAGCTTCAAATTTTCTGCTTGCATGGGCGTTACAGAGCAAAGGTTCTACATTAGTTTGCGCATACAAATCACCAAAGAATGAATCAGCGTCAGAGTGCACAGATCCTGAGAAGCCTTCAAACCAATCTTTGACAAACTGCTTGTGTTCTTTCTCATTTTATTCATACGCAATGGCTTCTTTTTTATCACCACCTCCACGAAAACAATACGCATAAGACTTGGTCGAGGGGTTTCTACCGAGTTCATTAAGCGCTTGCAGTGTTGTAGCGTCCATTGAGGCAATGTCATGATCAATTTTGTGTGCTTATCAGTTCGGCCTCTCCTCAGCGTTAGTGATTCTTACAGGAATAAGTGGATGGGTTTTTTTATTAAATTTCGTGCACCAATATAGAAATTGATGGTAGTTAAGTGCGTTGGCGGGACTTAAGGCTGCTTTACTCTTGCCGCTTTCATTGCAAGCTTTAACTAATTCTTGCCATTGATCAATCGATTTGCTTTCTGCCATATCTTATTCCTTGGTTACGCAAAACCAAAGTATGGCTAAGTTAAATGATTTAGATAGGGTATAGTTGCTGTGACGGTTACAAAGGATTACCCTATGCGTGGTGTTTGGTGTTTGGTGTTCTAAACTTAATGGCGTAACTTACGCAACAGCTGAGTTAGAAGAGCAATTTGAGAAAAACGCAACAGCACAAAAAACCATTCGAATACCCCTTTATATCACTGAAAACTTATTACGCTCACAATTGAATATAGAAGTTCGTTGTTATATTCCCTGTCTTTACCTTGTAATAAAGAACCCATTAAAAATTAAAAAAACATTAATTCTTCATGCAAGCTAACTGGCAGGTCAAGCATTATTATATCCCTCGTATGCGGTTATGCCTGTGGTTGACTGCATTTTCATGTCAATCAATTTTGTAACCCGTTAAGTTTATTATTTTTTTTAATATTTTTTGGTGTTGACGTCCTCGTATTTTCAACATAGTGTTTGAAAGAAATAAAAAATAGGAGAGGGCATGAAAACGGACTATAACATAGATGACTATAATCTTCTTGCTTTGATCTTACTCTCAATAACAGCAGGTGTTATTTACAAACTGACGGTCCCAACAATCGGTAAGAAGCAAGATGATGCTCTCAAAAAAGATATATCCCAGCGACTAGCTTTTATTATTTGGATTAACAAAAACTCACGACCACTGCATAAGACGGTCAGTAATTTTATCACAGAGCATCATAATGATAAGGGTGTGCAACTAATGCTCTTAACTAATCCTGAGAATGTTTCAGATCTTAAATCATTACCATCATCTTTAGAAATTGGCGACATCACCAAGCTGAGATCATTCACCCTGGATGATGGTCGAACTATAGATCCGCAAGTTATTATCCAATCATCCATTGACTTAACGCTTAACATGGATTCCCACCTAATGTTAGCAGTGGCATCAGATTTTATTCGACTACTCGTGCTAGCAAGGCCTGAAGTAGCCTTAGAGCAGATGATTAATTCAAACTCGATTAAGAAAAAGCAATTACTGGCTGATCTTGATGGTGGATCAGATGTTTTGTATACGGATAGCGATGTTAAAATCGATCTATCGCAATCCTTCTCAGGAATGTTTCCTGTATTTAATATTCCAAGTGACACTAAGCCTTACTATTTCTTTCGTAATGATGTGATGTACTCTTCTCTAGCCTCTAGAGATATCTTTCTTTTGATGATTACTGCATTACTTTCTCACGAAAAATATAAGACGTTCCAACAAGCACATATAGGTATAGAGCGAAGCACTTCATTAGAAAAAATCTCTGAGGTGGTCAAGAAATTTGAAGTCGACCTACAATCCTTTTTACCAAAGAATGTTGTTCATCCTGTGGAATTAACAGATACTACTCGATTATGGGCAATGGCTTTGGCTGGGTTCCACCCAGCAGCAGTTTTAGACACTGTTAGTAGTTCCGATGATGTATCACCTGCATCATTGCGTGAGTGCATGCACACCGGCAATCTGGTCGTCTTTGCTAGTCGTGATGTCGAGTCCGACGTTGTAAATTCTCATAACTTACCATGCCGTGATACCAGCCTAAGTATAAATGGCCGACGACTCGCTTTATCGGAAATCGCATTTAAACGGCTCTCTCACCAACTCCCAACTGACATGGGGAAGTCCTGGGATGGATCAGGTGATTTATCGAACATGGAAGCGGCAAGAATGATACATCGATCACCGCACCCTATCTAACATGGACAGTTATGACGCACGATACTTATTGTTCATTCTATAAACTATTTAGATGGTTTGTTCACAATATCGGTCTCTAGATGACTTAATAATCTATTCTTAAGTATTTTTTGAGATAAAGGCATCCTATTTTGTGGTATTGTCCTGCCTTAAAGATCACCTCAAGCAATCTATCCTAGAGACTAAAGGGTATGCAATATCATCGCACATCAAGAACTTCTGTTTACGGACATCCCAGTATTTATCATTTAAGTTTTAACCAGTCCTTGGAAAATGATGGCAGCTTTAAATCCTTTTTTTATTATTTCGAAAAACATTTATTACTGCAGTCGATGATTTATCAGCTGAAATCGAGAGGTAGCGCTCCTCCCGCAAGAACAAATGATCTTGGAGAATTATTCGATTATGTTCTGTCAAAAGAAGACGGGCGGCACCTTAAATATCAATCGCAGTTATTGAATCCTCAAGACTGGATACGTCATCACTGGAAAGATACCGTTTATCGTTATCTCAGTATTTTTCATCATACCTATGACTGCTTTCTTGAATTTGATTCAATAAAATTACTAAGGATTAAATATGAACTCGAGATCATCGATGAAACGTTTCGTATAATGATCGTCTTTCTTATGATCTCATCAATCATCGATGAAAATGATGACTTATATATTTCACCTTGCGAATATTTCAAAGAAAAATCTGATTTAGAATTGTACGACTGTTTAGTGGTTAGGCTATTACGAGAAAATTATGCACTTGCTATTTTATCAGGCGGGTTTCCAGATGGTTCTGTTGACTTTTCATCAATCAGTGAAAAGGTTGAAGCTGATATAAGAGCGGTTGATGTCAAAAAACATATTTGGCTCAATAAAATGATAGATGAAAGGCTAAAAATCATTTTATTGAAAAGGGCTATCTCAAATATTACACACGCAATGATGGATTATTTGGTAAATAAAAAAAATAGCTCCTTGTTTTGCATCCCAATCATACAGCCCCCATGCTTGGTGCACCAAACTCTCATCAAGTATTACCAGATAGAAAGTACGTCAACATCCATGGAGGTGTATGAGATGCTGTATGAGCTTTTGTTTAGACCTAAATCAGATCGCGTTATACAGCAATACATCAATGGGTCTTACTGTCCATACCTGCCTATTATGCAAGCATTTAATTATCCATCGGAACGTTTTAGTACGTTTGAACAAATTGCAACTAGGCAAAAGGATCGTTTAAAAAGGCAATGCTCTGATGGTGATATTGTAATGAGTGTTTTTCATCCAAGTAATGCTATATAACAAGAATATTAACTCTATAATTTTAAAACAGTGAGTCCAAAACAATGACGATGACCTATGAGAAAACACTGACAGATATTGCAAACAAAAAATTAGAAGGCAATGCTGATACTGACACATCGCTGGGAAGAAAATACTCTCAAAGCCAATTTGATATTAATATCAATCAATCTGATGAAGATAATCAAATAGCGAAAAAAAGAGCATTAGAGCAGATTGTGAGCTCGAATACCCTTCTATTATGTTTTGATGCAGTTTTTGACAGTCTTTCATGTTGGATGACCAGTCAAAGTTCTGAGGATATGATTATGTTTTACCCTTGCGGTGAAGACTCAAAAAGACTGATTGGTAATCAACGAAAAGATAAAAGGACAAAAGTAGTTATTGATCTAGATTTATGCCATACCGGCACGGTGGTCATCACCATAAAATCTCAATTCATTCACCAGGCAAAGATCACAGCTGAAAATAACTGTGTGTCCTATGAATTAGAAGATCTCGAGTATGAGTTTGAACTATCATTAATTCTTGAAGCTAAAAACGTTAGTACGAATAATGATCGGACTAATTATGACTATAAACAAGGATCATTTAAAAAGGCAGAAACTATTTTCTTTATCGATGAGAGGTTCCTTAAGGCACACAATCAAATCATAGAAGTTACCGAAAGGGATAGGCAGCGCTCATCGCTTGCAAAACTCATAAGCTCATTAATTAAATTTCGTGAACATAGAAATCATTCATTAGCCCAGGATATTGATACATTAATGGTTCTATTATCAGACAACTTAGTCGCAGATATGGTAAGTCATCTATTGGAACCCACATTTGTCTGTGAAGACATTGATACTAGGATGAAAAAATTCCTGTCATCACAAGTCGGTGATTACGAATCATTAGAAACAATAGGCGAGGAAACCATATCTGTTTTTCACTGGAAAAATCACGAGCGTTTATTACGCCCCATAGTAGAGGCGTGTTATCAAGTTTGGGGGTGTTATCGTCACAATCATGGAAGGTTAGGAATTAATTTAAACATTACAAGTCATAGTGAAGAAATACGAGAATTTCTTAATCAATTCAGGAAGCCTGCTTTAAGAGATGCTAGGTCATTTGATACCGTTAGACTGACATCGTTTCAATCATCGCTGAGTATCTTTTCTGTCAGTCCTAATGTAGCCATTAAGGAGCCCTCACATAAAAGATGTTGTTTGATCATGTAGACTAATCGTCATAGTTTTTTTTAGAGCGCATGTATCATAAAAACATGTTACCGAGTGGCTATGTAAAAAAGCATTAATAAAACCCTAATACAAACTAAATAAAACTTTAATTGTAGGTTAATCATCATGAGAACTGATATAACTTGTAAAACTAGTGATTTAACAGAGAAATTAACAGGCAATGAAGCGATAGTAGCTAATTCAATGGGCGGAAATCCTGCGATTGTCATTAACGCTAAAGATGTTATTCCTGTTGTCGAACCTGTTCGTGCTCAACCCGAATCTAGTAACACCACTGATGAATTAACGGTGAATCCTATAATAAGGGCGACTGTACATGCGGCTATTGGTCGATTTGATGATTCTCCTCACCACATTGAGCTAGACGATGACCCGTCTTTATGTTCCGAAATCATTAGACAAACCATTCCACTAACGTGTGATGATTTACAAAATCTTTCAAGCGGAAATATTTCCGAATGCTTGCTCTATTTTTTCCGTAATTGTTGTGCTCTAACCTCATGTGCTCCTGCAACAGCTTGTATAATTTCTGGGGTGTTTATTGAAGCAAATATTTGTAAAGGGGAGAGTAATGAAAACATAGCAACATTATACTTTGCATTGAAAGCTGCTGAATGCTTGATGGACACAGGTGGTCGTTTATTGTGTATTTCTGGTGCAGCTGCGTTTGCCACTCCCGCTCCAGAATCATCATGCGGAAAATTTGGTGCTTCTTGTGGTTTATTATTTGGAATTCCCGCGTGTGCCATAACTCTTAATTACTCAATACCGCAGGCAATTGCTTTAGCTCATACAATCGCGTAATGATCCAGTTAAATTAACTAGAACTCATTATTTTTTTGATACAAGAGAGGGTTAAAATGACATTGTCTTTATGAAATATTCATTTTAATCCTAACCAAAGCACACTGAGTAAAAGTGTCCTTCTAATCCTTTGCTTGTCTACACTTAATAGATCATATTCTTTCTAGTCGAGCACATCCGTTGCGACATGGTAGTCTGGGTCATCCAACACGCTAACTTCAACCATATCACCGGCTTTTCCTAAGAGTAGTTTACACTCTGAACTGAGGTGACGAAGGTGGAGTGTTTTTCCGCAAAGCGTATATTCATTAACAATAAACTTAATGGCATCGATCGCGGAGTGGTCGGCTACTCGCGAATGTTTAAAATCAATAATGATATCTTTGGGATCTGTTGTTATTGAGAATAAAGCCTTAAACTTACTGGTCGAACCAAAAAATAATGGGCCGTGTATGATATATTCCTTACTTCCATTGTCTAGCTCCTTTTCCTCGGCATGAATGTTTTTTGCTGTTTCCCAGGCAAACTTTAGTGATGCCATAATCACACCAATGACAACAGCAATTGCTAAGTTAGTTGCGACGGTAACAGCGGTTACTGTAATAATCACTAATGCATCATGGAAAGGGATTTTTCGTATAAATTTAAACGTGGCCCATTCAAAGGTTTCAATCACCACCATAAACATAACGCCGACTAATGCAGCCAAAGGAATATGCTTAATGAGCGGCCATAGTATTAAGATGAATAAGAGCAAAAAAGCTCCTGCAACTATACCGGATAAACGACCGCGCCCACCCGATGTAATGTTAATCATGCTTTGACCGATCATGGCACAGCCACCCATGCTGCCAAAAAAGCCACAGGTCATATTGCCTATACCTTGAGCGATACACTCTTTATTGCCTCGGCCGTGTGTTTTAGTGATTTCATCGATCAACGACAGTGTCATTAATGATTCAGATAGACCGATGATGGCTAAAACAATAGAGTAGGGGGCTATTATGAGTAAGCTCTCTAAATTCAATGGCATGGATGGAATGCTAAATGTAGGAAAAGAGGCGGATATGTGAGCTCCAAGCATCATGTCATTAACAATGCGTGTGTGTGTTCCGCTGACGACAGTAATCAGTGAGACCACGATAATGGCAATTAATGCAGCCGGAAGGGCTTTAGTTAATTTAGGTAGGTAATGAGTAATTAGCATAGCTACTAAGACCAAGGCAGACATTGTATACAAGGCTTGCCCATGTAACCACTGGGTGACCCCGCTAGGCGTGATTTCTTTAAACTGATTTAATTGCGCCAGGAATATGACAATAGCCAAACCATTTACAAAGCCAACCATCACTGGCTTTGGAAGCATCCGTATCAATTTACCTAGGCGGAAACAGCCAATAATAATTTGAATCATGCCAGTTAAGATGATGGTGGCGAATAGATAGCTGATACCATATTGGTCGACCAAGGCTACGATGACAACAGCCATTGATCCTGTTGCGCCTGAAATCATACCAGGCCTGCCACCGAAAAGAGCTGTGATCATACACATAAAGAATGCTGCATAAAGTCCAACCAATGGGTTGACGTGTGCCACCAAGGCGAAAGCTATCGCTTCTGGGACAAGCGCTAATGCGACGGTGAGCCCAGTAAAAAAGTCGATATGAAACTTCCCTTCTTTAGGGAGCAAGTATTGCGTTATGTGATGCATGTTTAATCTCGAGGTGTGATGGATGCGTTGTGATATTTTTACCTCAACGTCATCAATCGGTGATTTTTTAATGATCTGGGCGCCATTCTATGCGCAAAAAAACAACATCGCAATGTTGTCGAGCACCACAACGACGGAGAATACTGCACCACAAATAACTGTGACGAACCTGGGGTAGAGTGTATTTAAAACTTTAAACTAGGCGCTTAGCTATAATGTCATGCGAAAAATGCATTCGAATAGCCTTTCACGTATTTGCTCCAAAATTACAAAGTTATGCAAGCTTCTTGTTTTAGAAATCAATCAAATATTAACAATTTAATATTTCTTTAATAATGTCATGGTAGTATAGGGTATTATATTAGCCATTATAAGCAAGAGGGACTTTATATTAGTGATGGTAAAAAAGCGCAATCAGCATTTTCAACAACAGAGAGATTCATCAAATGCGAGAAAGGAGAGGCCTTAAAGGAGGACTTAAAATTAATACTACTTATCGTGTACCTCTAACAAAAATGGAGGAAAATGGCGCCATTACCTCTCATGAGCTTACTTTACAGAATAATACCGTCCCAGTACTTGTTCCCCTTGAAAAAGAAAAAAATACAGCAACAACCCTATCAGAGAGCAGCATATCAGATTCGCCAGGCGATTCTGCTAGAGAGCTTCAGGATAAAGCATGGGAATCTACACCTAAATATCGAAGAAACGATGATTTAGGTTGTTTCAGGATTTTTCAAAGCGGGTCAGATCCTAAAGTTGATCCTATCTTAAGCCAAGAATTAAATTCTTATAAGGCTACATCATTGATAAGTCGTCCTGACACTAACAGATAATGTTAAATTATTAAGCAAAATAAAATATTAGGTATTTCCACTACCAGATATAAGAGCAAAATACTGTGATAGTTTTGTGCCTTTTTGAGTTATCACAGATAGGCATTGATTCATAATTGCCTTCACTGTCTCATATTTAATAAGGCTTCATGTCAACGTTAATCAGAAACATAAATGTCGTTTAAGGAAACATAGGATACGGAGATCGCAACCTTTCATTAAAAGAGTCAGAGGTGTTAGGTCTTATAGCATTGAGCAGTTGATCATCCTTAACTCCAGCTCTAAATAGCTGGGCACTTAAATCCCTAGCGACTTCTGGGGAAACATATTTTTCAAAATTATAACCCATAGAGCGCACAGATACTATCAAGCCGTGTATTTCACATAATTGTAATTTCTTCATTGTAATCACGTAAGCTGGGAGTATCGATATGGCCAACATACACAGTAAACTGAGTCGCACATCAAAATCACCTCCGAATATTTCATTCAACAAATGATTCATATCATTGGTTAAAATAATTCTTGGGATCATTTCGCATATAAAAACTGATGTTTTATATAAATATGATGAATCAGTAATTTTTGAGTGAATGAATTCTGAAGATTGAAACGCAGAAATTGACACTTGATAAATAACATGCGCCATACAGACAGCAAAACAAGAGGATGTCAGGCCAATGATAACTGGAATCCAAATATTTTCAGTGGTTAGTACTTTCTTAGCGCAGGCAGTCATCTCAGGGTTATCGTTACACAAGCCAAGTAACAAACTGCTCATATATGATACTCCTGCAAAATAAGTAAAAAATTGTGAGGCACTCCATGGAGCTTCAGAGCATCTTCCCATTTTTGCCTGCTGAAGTAGCTGAGAAAACTCACCCATTAAAGTCATAGCGAACTTTAAAAGCCAAATACTAAGAAAATCTCCTTGATTGATGGTAACCTCGCTTGATGTCAATGCAACTGATGCCGTGACACAAAAAATCATCCATTGAGCATAATTCATAGCATTCAGCTTTTTATACTCAAGTTGAAATTCTAGCGATCGATATATATCTTCAACAATTTTCTTCTTTGCCAACGCGGCTACGATTGCCGCCAGTCCAAAAGATGCAAGATTTTCCTGTCCTCTTTGTCCTGCATTAATTGAAACCAAGAGAAGTGACAGCACCTCAAACAAGACCTCAAAAAATTCAGCCCAACTGTTAAAATATTGATATTGTTTTGTTGATTCTTTGGTGTCGTTCCCTATTTGACGTTTCAGTGACGATAATGTCATCGAGCTATAGACAAACGCATCCTCATTAGGCATTTGAACATATCCTTCATTGCTCATACGAATGAAGATATCTGAACCTTCATTAGTTTCATCTGAAAAATCACTTTGATAAGTTTTTTCCATATTAATAAGCCAATATATTTTTTCTGAAGATAATACCAATGCAAAATTAAGGAATTATTAAACAAATGACTTTTATACGACGTAATCATATGATTAATCATACTCTAATCTAAAAGCACGTGATTGTTATGTTATCGAAATACACGAGGGAAGGGTGGTTAATAACAATACAATCCATCAATCAACGACCAGAAAAAGCGAATCTTCGCAGCAAGCTATGATCCAATAGCGAGTCACGATCTTGCTTTGGAAAAGTAGTAACTAATCCTAAGTCCATGTAGACAATTGCTATGAGAGCTTCTTCGTATAATACTAGCAATGTCAGCCCCTCTTATTTCCCTCTGATCTGAATGAAATAATGAAGCAAGATTCCATATAGCGCCTAATAGATCATAAATCTTAATTTTCCTGACAATAGATTTAGAAAATAGCTCTCATACCGAAAAATATTGGGTTTATAAACAAAAAAGTCATTCTTAACAGGACCTTAGAAAAAAAATAAAAAAATATTTTTTCGGCTATAATTAGTGTGACG
This sequence comes from Coxiellaceae bacterium, assembly GCA_011523685.1. Classification (GTDB taxonomy): domain Bacteria; phylum Pseudomonadota; class Gammaproteobacteria; order Coxiellales; family Coxiellaceae; genus UBA9148. The sequence continues at coordinate 10,122 of WTGG01000006.1, forward strand.
ATGAAAAATGGAGAGAAAAATGAAACGGTCTATCAGTTTATTGCTAATGAATTTTAGTGCTACTATATGTCTATGTCTGGGATTTCTATTTCTATCATCAGCAGCTTTCGGTCAAGAGTGCGCCTTAAGCGTGTTGGAATACATTATGTACCTATGATTTGAAAAATGAACAAGACCCATGTCAACCATTGTAATGTGGATGTGGACGCGCTCATTGCCTTAGCACGAGATCGTGCAAAAGCTAAAAGCATAGTCTCAGCGGAAGAATTCACGTATGAGGGATTTGAAGGGAAGGCGTGTCGTTTGTCTGCGGGCGATCCTTTGTTGTTTAGAAAGAATAACGATGATCTTTGCACATAGCTAATTCTAGACCGTGAATCTTTATTTACTTGAAAATAGAGATAGGGAATATCGAATCGTTCCTATAAGAAAACCATAAGCCAATCTAAAGAAAACCATAAGCAAAC
>WTGG01000012.1 GCA_011523685.1 Coxiellaceae bacterium
AATTTGTGATTCGCAACCCTAATGCAAAAACCACGTGTGGCTGTGGTTCTTCTTTCTCAGCGTAATGCGGTGTGATTATTATTTAAAGAGTTTTGTGAGAGAGGTGTGGCTCTGACTAATGCCAGAGCTACAGTTATCATGATAATATTACTATTCATTTTAATAGTGGTCCGTGAATACATACGGAGCGTGACGTAGTAATAAGCTTCTTAGCTTGCATAGCTTTTTGTGCTTTTTGTGCTTTTTGTACATTTTGGATAAGCTGTACTTTTTGTACTGCGCAGCTCCACTCTAAGGCGCTTTTGCTTGCTGTTGTTGTGCAGCTTTTAAGGTCTACAGACCACATGTCAGGTCCCTCCATTGCTTGAAGAATGACAGTACGTGGACTAATGAATGAAAAATTACCTTTACCTATAGGCAGGTTAAACGAAGCTATACTAGTCGTTGAACTTATTTTCTTTCCTAACACTGCATAATGTATGTTAGTTTTACCGCCAAAATTTACTGTCAAATGATCCGGCGAATCTTGTTTGACATTTGCCGCTATGCACAAAGGGTTGAATGTTGATGGTTTGACGGATTTAACGGTACCTGCTTGTTGCGCAAATGCTGTGCTAGTTAATAAAACGCATATTGCTATTAAGGTACCTATATGGTACGAAATCTTCATGTTTTTTCTCCTAAACGTTTTTGGATTTACGTATATAGTTGAAAAATAATCCAACCATGGTTAATTTTAAGCGATCAATGTATTAACTGATTGATAGTAATAGTTAATTTTTTATTTACTGATTGTTTGGTGAAGATAAACGTCATACCGGCTGCTCTTACCTTTAAATTGAATTGAGGGTGTGCTTTGGTTAATGAAAGGGGCGTGTAAGTGCCGTTTGACGACTACACGTTTGGTGGCCACTTTGAGGCTGTTGGGTAGTAACTGGTCGGCGTCTAAGTCATCACCAATGAGCTCTCGGAGCAGTCGCATATCTTTTTTAACCAGTGCCGATTGCTTGCTTTCAGGGAACATTGGGTCGCAATAAATAACTTCGGGATATTGTTCTGGTGGGAGAGAAGCTAAGTATGTACAGGCTTCTTGATGATGCAGTGTGAGTGATAAGTTTTGAAACCATGTTGTGGAGTTTGCTCTTTGAAGTCCGTCACGCAACAAGGCATATAGAATTGACGAGCGTTCAACTAAAGTCACACTACAGCCTAAGCTGGCCAGTACAAAGCCATCTCGCCCTAATCCTGCAGTGATATCAAGGACAGTGGGTTGATATCCTGACTTTAGACCGACTGCTCTACCAATCAGTTGACGTTTTCCTCCACCAAAGCGATAGCGGTGATAATTACTGCCGGATAAAAAATCGATGCGTAAAGGTTTTTGTTTGGGGTGATCTAATGCGGTTAGTTCTAGTCCTGCATGTGTGACATTAAGAGTAAATACGTCTGTTCCTTCTGGAAAGGGACTGTAAGGGATGACGAGTTCTTTTGATAAAGCCATTGCACGATCTATAAGGGATGCTTCTGTGGTAGTGATATAAACGTGAGTCATGATTTGTGATCTATGCATGAGTAAAGCTGCAGTATAGTGTGGCAGAAGGGTCTTGTCTCTAGGTGGAGGTGACAGGTGTTGGGTTCTCGGTTATAGTTCGAGCTCCTTACAGTGTGAAAGTGTCGTTGTCGCCGAATCACTATAAACAGTTGTGGATCGATCAATGCGTTGGATGGGTAAGTTTTTAGGTTTCATGATTGGCTCAATGATTATGCCGCCGTTGGGGGTCATTGTCGGTCTAATTCTAGGGCACTTATATGACGTTGGCTTGTTACAGCAGTGGTTGTCCTTGCCGGGGCAAGGTGGATCTCGTGATACTCAATCTGTATTTTTCAATGCAACATTTGCTGTATTAGGGTATATCGCAAAGTCGGATGGCCGTGTCACTCAAAAAGAAATTGAAGTAACAGAATCTGTCATGATGCGTTTTCGTTTGACAGAATCAATGCGTCGGCAAGCAATTCAGCAATTTCATTTAGGAAAGCAGCCTGATTTTAACGTTCAATATGCAGTGGCTGAGCTTAAGCGGGCTTGTGTATTTAATCCGTCGTTATTGCAAACCTTTGTCGAGGTGCAAATGCAGTTAGCATTTGCGGATGGTGACGTGTTGCCTCGAAAGCGTCAGGCATTAAAGCAAGTATTAGCGGCGCTAGGTATATCGTCTTCTGTGTTTGAGCGATTAGAGCGCCAATACACGGCTGGGCGTAATTATCAGCGCCATAGTTATGGTCCTGATCGTAATCCAGGTAAGCAGTTAAAAGATGCCTATGCTTTACTTGGCGTGCAAGAAAGTGTTTCGGATGCTGAATTAAAAAAAGCGTACCGTAAATTAATGAGCAAGCATCATCCAGACCGCCTCATTGCTAAAGGTGTGCCAGAAGAAATGGTAAAAGTGGCCACACAAAAAACACAGCAAGTGAAAGCGGCTTATGAAACGATCAAAAAAGCTCGCGCATAGTATAGGGGTGAAATGATATGACGCATCGCCAACAAATTACGGCATCTATTCTTAATGCAGACTTTGCTCGATTGGGTGATGAAGTTCAGGCTGTTGTCTCAGCAGGTATTGAGTGGATTCACTTTGATGTAATGGATCATCATTATGTACCTAATCTTAGTTTTGGCGCTCATGTGTGTGCGTCCTTGCGTCAAGCGGGTATTCAAGCGCCTGTGGACGTACACTTAATGGTGACTGATCCCGAATCTTATATTGAGCCTTTTGCAAAAGCTGGTGCTCAGGTGATTACTTTTCATCCTGAAACGGTTAATGATGTTGATGCTGTTGTGGATCGCATTCGTGATCATGGTATGCAGGCTGGATTGGCTTTTAATCCTGATCAGTCAGTTGATATCAGCGAAGCGCTATTAGTTAAGCTAGAGATGATTCTATTAATGTCTGTATTTCCAGGGTTTGGAGGGCAGTCGTTTATTGATTCTGTGTATGAGAAAATCACACGGGTTCGTCGTTGGTTAACTGATCAAGGTAGTGGTGCGCGATTGGCTGTCGATGGCGGCATTAAATTGGATAATATTGGGCGTGTTGTGCAGGCTGGCGCTGATTTCTTAGTTGTTGGTTCAGATTTATTTTCGGCCACCGATTACCAGGAGCGTGCAGCAGCGTTGTTGGCGCATTGCCAGTAGGTGACTTATGTTGCTGATGATTGATAATTATGACTCTTTTACTTATACCTTGGTGCGCTATTTTCGAGAATTGGGTCAAACTGTGCGTGTGGTGCGTCATGATGCTTTGTCTGTTGATGATCTTGTAAAATGGCGTCCAGATTATGTGGTGATTTCTCCAGGCCCAGGTCTTCCTGATCAAACGGGATGTTTATTGGACTTTATTCATGCCTGTTATCGGCATGTTCCTATATTGGGTGTGTGTTTGGGGCATCAAGCTCTAGTGCAAGCAATGGGAGGCTCATTGTTACCTGCTCGAGAGGTTGTTCACGGTAAAACGTCTCCGGTGTTTCATCAGTCAAGGAAGCTCTTTCAGCGGTTGCCATCACCTGTGTTAGTGGCTCGTTATCATTCTTGGGTGGTAGATCGAAGAAGCTTACCTGATGAGTGGGAGTTGCTAGCGTGGACACAGTGTGACGGGTGTGTGGATGAGGTGATGGCGATTGCTCATCGAAAATGGCCTGTTTTTGGGGTTCAATTTCATCCAGAGTCTATTTTGTCCGAGTGCGGGGTTTCCATATTGGAGGCTTTCTTGTCTGTTACTTCAGGTTGGGTCGATGATTCTACTATATCCAGTAGGTGAGAGTAGTCATGACCTTCGATTGGAAGGTCATTAATTGCTGGATGAATTTAGGGAGTGGTTGCCCTCCCGCTGCTTTGGCGTGCTCTGCATGCTGTAACTCGTCTTCTCGCATTTGTGTGACAATGGCTCGGCTCTTCGTGTCATTTGCAGGGAGTTGAGCTAAGTGTCGTTCTAGGTGTCGACCCACTTGCTGTTCTGTCTCTTCAATAAATCCAAGGCTGATGGGATCTCCTGCCAGTCCAGCAATGAGTCCAATAAGAAAAGATTGGCTATACCAGGCAATATTCAGCCAGCTTTTTCGACCTTCAAGTTCTTGTATACGCTGTGCCGTCCACGCAAGATGGTCTGTTTCTTCAAGGCAAGATTGCGCAAGCATTCTGATAGTTTCAGGTTGTTGAGCAACGGCTAGTTGCCCGCGATATAAGGCTTGTGCACAGACTTCACCTGTATGATTGATGCGCATGAGAGCTGTGCTGATGCGTTGTTCTTCAGTGGTTAGTGGGGTGTCAGATAGTGTTTGTCCGGGAGTTGGTCGAGCAGGGGTAGGTATTGCACAAACGGTTCGTAATGCCTCATCAATGTGGCAGATTAGCTGATCTAATGGGGAGAGATGATTGTTTCGCATGTTGGTATGATCTCATGGCGGAAAAGTTGTGAGAATAGCATCGATTAGGTCGTTCAAGGCATTGGCATCTATTTTTTTTATTTTGAAAGTTGTTTTTTTTGAAATCAGGGATGATATGTGGTTTCATACTAATTCCATTAATATCAATTAATTACTTTAGCAAAGGAGTGCGGTATGTCGAATCCTGTTACCACTGAAGGGCTGTCATTTGAAATGGCCAAGCGTTTATCAGCCTTACGTTTGCAGAAAGCTTGGTCTCGCCAAGAACTTGCCAAACGTTCGGGCGTTAATGTTTATACATTGAAGCATTTTGAGCGCACTGGGCAAATTTCTTTGCCTCGTTTAATTGCGCTTAGTGAGGCTTTAGGTGTATTGCATGAAATTGAGAAGCTGTTCAAATTACGACGTCGTATCGATGTGAACACATGGGAAGTGGATCAAGTTGTGAATCGTCAGCGTGGTCGAAAAATGTCAGAAGAAGCATTGGACTTAGCTGAACTTTCATAACTTCATAATCTTTTTTGAGATAAAGAAAGCCGCCCAGTGAGGGAAAGCCCGACTGAGTGGCTTTTTTTTGTGTGTAGGTTTTTGTAAGGATAATTGTGAAGGATTGCGTTTGAAACTAGACTCGCTTGAGTACTGTGGTTATGATCCCAGGCAATATTCAAAGACGATTGAGTTAGGAAGGATAGTATGACTGATTTGGTTGACCCATATACCGACGTAGAACAACAGCCTTTAAGTGTTTTTACAGAAAAAGCATATCTGGATTACTCGATGTACGTAATTTTAGATCGTGCATTGCCGCATTTAGCAGATGGTTTAAAACCTGTGCAGCGCCGGATTGTCTATGCGATGTCAGAGCTTGGTTTGAAAGCGCAGTCTAAATATAAAAAGTCAGCAAGAACGGTTGGTGATGTGTTGGGTAAGTTTCATCCACATGGTGATTCTGCTTGTTATGAAGCTATGGTGTTAATGGCTCAGCCTTTTTCTTATCGTTATCCATTGATTGATGGTCAAGGTAACTGGGGGAGTCCAGATGATCCAAAGTCATTTGCGGCTATGCGTTACACTGAAGCAAAGATGACGGGCTATGCGAGTACCTTGTTGTCAGAGCTGCAGTTAGGTACGGTGGATTGGCAACCAAATTTTGATGGTACTTTAAAAGAGCCTGTATTATTGCCTGCTCGGTTGCCCAATGTTCTTTTTAATGGGGCTTCTGGGATTGCAGTGGGTATGGCAACAGATATCCCGCCGCATAATTTAAATGAAGTGACTCAGGCCTGTATTCATTTATTAGATCATCCAAAAGCCTCATCGTCAGATGTGATGGAGATTATTAAGGGGCCAGACTATCCCACGGATGCAGAAATTATTTCTAAACCTGAAGACTTGGCAGAGCTGTATGAAACAGGGCGAGGTTCGGTGCGTTTACGCGCAACTTATGAGCAAGAAGAAGATGGTTTGGTGATTACTGCTCTACCTTATCAGGTGTCACCTGCGAAAGTGATGGAGCAAATAGCTGATCAAATGCGAGCTAAGAAGCTGCCCACAGTGAGTGATTTACGTGATGAATCAGATCATGAAAATCCTATTCGTTTAGTTGTTGTACCACGTTCAAATCGAGTGGATATAGAGGCCTTGATGGGGCATTTATTTGCGACAACTGATTTGGAGCGCACTTACCGTGTCAACATGAATATGATTGGATTAGATGGTCGCCCTCAGGTGAAGTCTTTAGTGAAGATTTTAAAAGAGTGGTTGACTTATCGTACACAGACGGTGACTCGCCGATTAGAGTTTAGATTGCAAAAGATAGTAGATCGATTGCATTTATTAGAAGGGTTTTTGATTGCCTACTTAAATATAGATGAAGTGATTCAAATTATTCGAGAAGAAGATGAGCCTAAGGCTGAGTTGATGCGACGATTCAAGCTCAGTGATCGTCAAGCAGAGGCCATTTTAGAAATTAAGTTACGTCAATTAGCTAAGCTTGAAGAGGTTAAAATTCAAGCAGAGCACGATGAGCTGACTCAAGAGCGTGAAAGTATCGAGAAGTTATTGGGTTCTTCGGCGCGATTGAAGACCTTGATTAAGAAAGAGTTGAAAGAAGATCAGGCCACGTTTGGTTCTCCTAGGCGCTCTCCTATTGTTGTTCGTGCAGAGGCAAAGGCTATAAAGCAAGAAGATTTAGTTCCAGTCGAGTCTGTGACGGTAGTGTTGTCAGAGAAGGGTTTTGTACGTTCGGCTAAAGGGCATGAGGTTAATGGTGAAGGATTAAGTTATCGCGCAGGGGATGCTTTTTTAATGCAGGCACGAGGTAAAAGTCACCAGCAGGCTATTTTTCTGGACTCCGCCGGTAAGAGCTACTCTTTGTTGGCTAATTCATTGCCATCTGCGCGTGGTCAGGGTGACCCCTTAACGTCGAAATTAAAGCCTGAGCCAGGTAGTGTGTTTTTGTCAGTGTTAATGGGTGTTGATGATGAGCGAGTTTTGTTGGCCAGTGATGCTGGTTATGGGTTTATCACTACATTGGGTCAGTTAGTCTGTAAGCAGCGTAATGGTAAGGCGTGTCTGAAGGTTCCTGAGGGCTCTAAAATGTTATCGCCTTGTCGTGTTGGTGATGTTGATCAGGATCGGGTGGCGGTTGTGACGAATGAGGGGCGATTGTTGGTTTTTTCAGCATCTGAATTGCCTGAGTTGCCTAAGGGTAAAGGTAATAAGATGATTCAAATCCCTTCGGCGCGTCTGAAGTCCCGAGAAGAATACTGTGTCGGTATGGTGGTGCTATCAGAGGAGCAGACATTAACATTGGTATCAGGTAAGAGAAAGTTTAGTATAAAAAACAAGGATTTAGAAAATTTCTTGGGTGAGCGGGGGCGTCGTGGTTCATTGTTGCCACGCGGCTTTCGTTCGGTCGATGATATGTTGGTGTGTGAGTCGTAGTTATCTGAAAGAACCGGATTTTTTAGTGAATTGTATTTATTTTGCATGCTAGTATGTGTGTAATAAGATCGTTTAAGGGGCCTTATGTCTTATATTGAAAATACATTACTAGAAAATGAGAAGATTATTTTGCTGGTTCGACCACATTGGGTGGTTTTTATGTCGCCGGTAGTGGTTACAGTGTTTGTGATTTTATTTTTCTCCCTTTTTTCGGGAGGGGTGCATTTTAATATTGTATTACTAGGTCTATCTATAACGGCATGGTTGGTGTTGGCAGGTCTATTCTTTATTCTGTATGCTTTAGCGTCAGCCTGTATTACTTTTTATTTTTCAGAGTATGGTGTTACAACTCGTCGTGTTTTAATGAAAACGGGCATGATACAGCGTAATTCATTAGAGCTTTTTGTGACAAAAATTGAGGCAATCCATGTCGATCAATCAATTATTGCGCGCCTGTTGGGTTATGGGACATTGGTGGTTGTTGGTACAGGCGGGAGTCGAGATTGTTTTTGTTGGGTGCCGAACCCTTTGCGTTTTCGCCATATGATTCAGCAGCGCATTGATAAGGGATTAGAGAAAGTTTAGGAAGCCAGTTACATATATGTTATGGAGGGTGTTTGCTCATGGATGAGATGAAGCCAGATCATACGGAGATGAGTCAGAAATTTTTTCAGTATACGGTTGAGTTGATGCGTTCATCAGCGGTATCCCACTCATTGAATCGACTTCAAAGGGTTCGTTTAAATGTTAATTTAGTGTGCTATTTAATATGGTATGCGCATCAGGCCTATGGCCGTATCAAAAAGAAACAATTCATTAAGTTGCATCAGGTGGTATTTGCTTGGAATGAAGAGGTGGTTGAGGAGTTGCAGCGACTGCAGTCAATGATAGCGCTACATCAGCATGAAAAAATGACAACCATTCGTGGGTGGTTGCATGACGAAGTGGATATTGCTCATCAAATGGAGCGTTCTCTATTGTTAGAAGCTGTCCCGATGGGGAGTGTATTAAGGCGTAATGATCAGCAGTTGTTGTCAGATGCTTGTTATAATTTGGTGCAGTATTGCAAGTTCTCTCATGTCTCACTTTCTGATGTTGAGCTTGCTGAATTGACGGTTGTTCTCACTGGGGTTTTTGTTGATGTTGCGCAAGAAGATGTTATGGAGGCTCTTGTGTCTCAGCTGAAAAAGGCAAAGCTTCCTAGTGGCGGCACTGTCTCCCCTCAGTTATTTTTGTAAAGGCGTGATCTCTTGAAATTGGTGATTGATTTTCTGTGCGGGATTGCATAGAATCTCCCTCTCAATTTTATTGGTATTTTTTTTGGTGATTTATCAATAAGATTTATCGCTTATGCTGGCGTAGCTCAGTTGGTAGAGCAGCTGATTTGTAATCAGCCGGTCGTCCGTTCGAATCGGATCGCCAGCTATCTTATTTTTTTGATATAGTGTGTCTCGATCGATTGCAATTATTCTTTGTGGTGCTTTGTATGCAAACTATTCAATGGGTTCCCTATAGGGGTCGTCCGGTATTGGGTGTTAGGGATGTCCATGTTTGGCGAGTGAATTTGTCAGGTAAGTTGTCTGATGAGATGGTTGGCACTTTGTCTGTCAAAGAGCAAGAGAAATTATACGGTTTTAAGCAGGAAGACTTTCGGCAGCGATATGGTCTGGCGCGAGTGGCGTTGCGGCATTTGCTGGCACAGTATTTGCAGGCAGAGGCAAAAGATCTAATATTCAAAACCTTAGATCAAGGAAAACCATATGTAGATGGTGTGGCATTATCATTTAATTTATCTCATGCGGGCGATAGAGCGTTAATCGCTATTGCTGGCAGTGAGTTGTCTCATGTGGGTGTGGATGTCGAAGTCAAAGATAGAGGGGTTGATCCATTACCCTTGGTAAAGCGGTTTTTTACAAAAGAAGAATTCAAATATATTTCTCAAGTGCCAAAGAAACGTCAGGCAGAAGTATTCCTCAGATTTTGGGTGTTGAAAGAGGCATTTGTAAAGGCGGTTGGGGTTGGTTTGTCAGGTGGGTTAGATACGTTCAGCGTCCAAATAATAAACAAGTGTGATGGTTTGTTGTGGTGTGATGCTAAGTGGGGTTGCGTTAATCGTTGGCAGCTTGAATCGCTCAGTGTTGAGCCTGGCTATTATGGGGCAGTTGCAGTTTCGGATCGTTCAGATTTTATTAAGTATTTTGATTATTCTGGCTCTGGAGTTGCTGGCTGAATTGGTATATTATCCGACTCGCTGATTGTTGCTCATCTATTTGCAGATTAGGTTGACAAACTCTTGCTGCTTGAGCACAATAGACCGCTTATTTTTGGGAGGGGTTCCCGAGTGGCCAAAGGGATCAGACTGTAAATCTGACGGCTCCGCCTTCGGAGGTTCGAATCCTCCCCCCTCCATTTTTAAAAATAAGCAAGATAAAAAAACGATGCGGGTGTAGTTCAATGGTAGAACTTCAGCCTTCCAAGCTGATAGTGTGGGTTCGATTCCCATCACCCGCTTAATACTGCTGAGGTCGTTTGTGTTAGCAAACCATGATGCTGAGGCTGAATTTGAGGCCCACATGGCTCAGGGGTAGAGCACTTCCTTGGTAAGGAAGAGGTCGCTGGTTCGATTCCAGCTGTGGGCACCACTGGGGTTGTAGAATTTTGTATTAACTTGTCAACTGGGAGAGCTGTTGTGGCAAAAGAGAAGTTTGTAAGAGATAAAGAACACGTTAACGTAGGAACGATTGG
>WTGG01000026.1 GCA_011523685.1 Coxiellaceae bacterium
AGAAAATTTGAAGCTATCACCAAAACAACGAAGAAAAAAGGCTTGGCTCATCACGTCATGAGTGTCTATGCCAAGATCTATCAGATCGAAAGAAAAATGAAAGCAGAGAAAAGATATTTTGACGAAAATAAAGCTATACGCCAAGAAAAAACCATACCCATATTAAATAACTTCAAGCAATGGCTAGAATAAAAGCAGCCTTTAGTACCACAAAAATCACCGATAGCAAAAGCTATTAACTATACTCTACGTCATTGGAGTGGATTAGTTCGTTTTTGTGAAGATGGTCGTTAGCTAATAGATAACAACCATACAGAAAGAGCGATAAAGCCCTTTGTTATCGCGAGAAAAAACTTCCTATTTGCGGGAAGTCAGCAAGGCGCAAGAGCTTTATGCCTTCACTTCAGCTTAATCCGTTCTGCCAAGCTTCATAAACTAGATCCCTATCAATATTACGTTGAAATCATGAAGGCAGTACCTTATTGCGAGAAAGCTGAAGATTATGAAGCATTAATGCCATGGAATATTGATCTCGTAAAAGTGACAACGAAAGATCAATAAATTACGTTCTTTTATAATTTGAATTAGGACGCTCACGATTTAGATCCAAAATACTTCGACAATGCGGGCGGTGATCTGAATGAGTGGTTAGTAAAAAGTAACGAAAATGCTTATGTCGATGATCTTAATAACTCGATAACAGTCTATAAGGCACAGTTCAATTCTTCTTATTTTTCGATAGCGTCGTAATATGTGGTTCTGAAAGCGGAAGATAGGATTCTCGATTGTCATAGTTGATACGTTCAAGATAACTTAAGTAAGTAGAGATGGCTTGAGATAATATAGTTGTATGGGTAGGTTGCAAACAACTAAATCAGATACCCTTGTTGATCAAGCAGTCAAGTATATTTCAGAATCGAATAAAAAATTAATTTCGACAAGTGATATTCAAGGAGTCCTAAAGGTAGGGCATGCTAAAGCAACATCTGTAATGGATGATTTGCATAGGCTTGATATTTTGGGAGAAAGAGAGCGCTCAAACAGGGGTGGGACTGTGTTGATTTAACTTTGCTAGAGCCATCGTGTATGAGAAATAATCATGCCAAAAATTGCTGTGGTGACGGTTACCGTTCAAGATCCGTGCCCGCGAGGAATCGATCTGCTTTTTTATTGTGTTTGCCAACCTTAACTTTATAATCTTTATCTTCAAAGTATTTTATGGATGCTTCAAGTCTGCCGGGAAATAGAGGGCTGGAAGGGGTGATTTACCCACTGGCATTGTCTGCTTGTATTTTGTTATTACTGTTCATGCTTATTTACCTTATTTTCATTGCACTTCGTCATCCAAACCGTTGCATCACCACAATCTGAATCTTCGATTTTGTGTAGCACAATATCGAAGTGATATTTAGTTAGCAATGATCGATATTCATTTTCACTTAGCGAAGCGTGATACAGCATTTCACCGCCATTATCGCTCCAAATTTCAGATTCTGATGTGCCGGATGTAAAAACAAGCAGGCCACCTGGTTTTATATGCTGTTTGAAAACTTCAAACATTGCTCTTTGGTCATTTTGGTTCAGGTGAAAGAAGCTATGCCAAGCGATAATACAATCAAATTTTTTGTCTAGATGAATGCGACGCATATCATCACAGATAGAATGCATCTTTGGTACAAGGCGTAAAGCTTTATTGATTTGTGCCTGACTGCCGTCAACACCAGTGACAGCAAAGCCATTTTGGATAAGATATTCTGCAATGGGTTGGCCTGTGCCACAGCCCAGATCGAGAACAGTTCCTTGTGGCGGCAACTGTTCAATAATTCTGTCCAGATAGTTTTTTTCAAAGAGGTCTTTGCAACGGTGTTTGTCAAACCAATCAGAGATAGTCTCATAAGTCAGGCAGACATTATTTTTATGGTATCGTTTACTCAAGTGTGGATAGAGTACAGATGCTAGCCTTAGCATTTCATCAGGATTTCCATTGTCTTCAATAAACCATTGGGCCGAGATGATGACGCGCAGAAAAACCCATGCTCGCAACCGGTCCTCAAGAATACCAAGTTGATTGGCTAGGAATGATAATCGTTGATTAATTTTATCAGGAATTGTTTCTGGCTCATTCCAATCAGATTTATCTAATAAATCAAAGGCAGCTGCTTCAAATGCCATTTCGCCTATGATGCCTTTAGGGTCGATACTCAACCATTCTTTTTCATGGCAAAGTATATTTTCTAGATGTAAGTCACCATGGCAGAGATATTCATTTCCAGCTGAGCTTAAAAGGTAGGTTTTAAGCTCTTTCGCCTTATCAATATATTTAAGGCTTATGCGTGGATCACGAATTCTATCGATTGCTTGACACCATTTTTCGACATGTGTGCGCTCAGTTTTTGGTATTGGCTTAGATGCTAATGCTTTTACAACGCCTGCGTAAATTTCGATGGTGTTCTCAATATCCTTAAGAGGCTTCGCTTTTAACAGGCATCCTGGAATCGCATGTTCAAGCAAGAGAGCATTGTAGTTGGTAATTCTATCAATAACCCGAATAGAACCCACACCATTGAAATGTGTTAATGTGCGGTATTCGTCTTCTATGAGCGCCTTATCACAGCTGAATTTTAAGACAACAGGTGTGTTGTGATGCTGTTTGGCAAATGCTACATAGTTGTAACTCATGTTTTCTACGGGCTTCAGATCACTTAATTTCCAATGCGCCGATAATTCGGCAATGATGTTGGGTAGGTTCTTCAACCATTCTCTGCCTGTATCTCCCCAAACATTAATCACGTTTTTTTCTAAGGTTTTCATGCTCATAGTGATTTTCTCAATTCATCGACGATTAAACGCATCATGATATGCGGTTTAGGATTAAAGGCGGGGCAAAGTTCAGCAACCTTTTTAAATCCAGCTTTCTCATAGACGTGAATCGCCTTTGTATTTTCTGCTTCTGGGTCAATAATAAAGTAATCGGCATCAGCATATTGATCGAGTATAAATTGCTGGATCATGACGTGCGCCAATCCTTTGCCAAGAAAATCTTTTTCACCAATAAGCAAATCTAGGGTAAATGTGTTAGAACCATCAACATACCATTTATTGTAGTCGTCATTTTCGTCATAAGGGCCATCAACGGGTGATGTCATAATAAAAGCAAAAGGAATATTCTCATATGAGGCAACCCAATGATGGAATGTGTAATTACCATTATTGTTAATACCCTGACAAAACAAATCGAGGTTTCTCAATGTGTTTTTGACACCGTCACCATAAAAGAATTCTTTGACATGGTTCTCATTAAACCAATGTAATATGATGTCTTTGTCTTTCATTTTTACTTTTTCAAAGTGCATCCTTTTATCCAGTTTCATTGCTATTGTTCCTGTTTTGTAGATCTGGTTGAAAATTTTTTAGCATCAAGTTACAGATTGAAGATATTCCTCGAACTATCTCTTCTTTTTGCATATGCGCAAATCCCAAAATTAACCCCTTCTGAATGTGTGTGCATCATACCATTTGCGTCCTTAAGTCTCAGCTTTTTATTTAATAATAATGCTTTATTTTGAGGGGCTTTTTAACTTTTTGAGTCATAAAACTAATCCCTGAAAGCAACCACTGTTATTGGGTATGACTCAGCGTAAAAACATCATTTGTTGGGTCAGGCAGTTTAAAGCTGCCTTTCTCTAACAGGCAATAAATCTACCAATAGATAGCGCGTCTCAGCCCTCCTTGGCGGAAAAGTGTCATTCTGATAATCCCCGGCCTTGCCATCCGTGGCAAGGCGCTCATCGGGAAAACGCATGCGTTTTCACTTTCCTCTTCGCCCAGAAGCATGATCCATCACTGTGAACCATCTTTAATCTATTGCCTTCACGAAATCGATCGTGGAATAACTCATCCGATGCGGATTCTTTATCGAGAGTATCAATAATCAATAGCATTTATCCAAAGAACAGCTTTCTAAAATCAACCATTGCAAGATAGTGCCCGATTTTTTTTAAAAGAGCATAATATCACATCAAACGGCCTATTGTGTGATTCAGTGCCTCCCTTGATACCATCACGTACATGTTGTCATTACCTCATCGGATGATCACTAAAGATTCATTGACATTAGTAAGCCTTACAGGAATAGATGGATGGGTTTTTTATTGAATGTCGTGCATGAATATAGAAATTGATAATAGCTAAGTCCTTTGGTACGACTTAAGACTGCTTTGCTCTTGCCGCTCTCATTGCAGGATTTAACCCATTCTTGCCATTGATCGAACGATTTGCTTTCTGCCATATTTTACGCGGGGTTTACGCAAAACCAAAGTATGGCACAGTTAAATGATTTAGCTAGAGAGAAGTTACTGTGACGGTTACCATCGATGGAAGGAGTAAGATCGTCAGTTGACAAGTTATCTTAGTTTTAGGAGGGCAATCACGTGATATACCTGTTCTATGGTTTTATTTTGAAAGTTAATAAGGCAGTCTAAGAATGGGACGTTAGTTTCTAGTTCTCTACTGATAAATTCTACGTTATTATAGTATTAATCCATTTATAACGACGATACATTACTCGATTAATGAGGTTGGTAATAAGCATTTTGTTGAGTAACGAAGTTTAATGGTCTCGGGTTTTTAATGGTTTGATGGATATAATGACTGAAAGTTAGTAGCATTGGGTTTCTTTTTAAAAAGAGGAAAGCCCTAAATCCCAAGCATTAGATGCTATTGGAGGCAAGCTGCTTGTTTGTCCACAGTCTTTTTTTTGTGCAATGATTAATCCTTTGTGTAGATCCTCTAAAAATTTAATATCATAAGCATATTGGGATTCGTCAGAGAGCAACAGAGGCTTCCTTAGAGTCATTCCAGATTGTAGCATTATGATACGTGCCTTCAGTTTATCGATGTCCTCTAAAAGAACTGGTAGTACGATTTTATCGCTCACTAATCTCGATGGATGGAGCTGAAAATATTGCTCAAAAAGATCAAAAAACTTTTCAATATCATTGCTCAAAAGCCCAACATGTCTTTCTGACGTAGGGATTTCATCATGACCGAAGCCAGAAGATGCTTGGGTGATGGTTTCAGGTCTACAAGATCCTGATAATGGAGAAAAAAAAGTGCTAGTAGATACTCTAGCGGTGGTTGCGACATCAAAAGTTTCTGAGAGGGGAAGAAATAGAGTAAAAAGTTGTCTAATGTTCATGCTGTGGATAAATAATTAAAAAAGCATTTTATCAATTTTTTTTATGATAAAATAGAAAAAAACGCTTGATCCATACACTGAAAGTACGACACCCAAAACTGTGTATTTTTATCGCAATAGTATGGTGATTTGTTGCTGATAATATGAGTAATTAAGCTGTTCAACATGATCTGATGGTCAGCGTAATTTCAAGCATTTCCTGAAAACTATACTATAATATGACTATAGATGGTTCAAGCCACTCTGCAGCTTTATGAGAAACGAGTATTATAATACTCAGCGTGGATAGTATTAATGAATCATCTATAAGGTGTTCAGTGACCGTCACCTTATTTCCTCAACTTAGATATATCTAAATAGATATATTTACAGATATCAATAGTGACATCTTAATTATCTGTATTATTTTCACCTAAGTGACCACCTCTTCAAATTTAGATGGTATTAAAATCTCACTTGTATTCGTCAACGTATTAAATGACTCAATTAATCCAGGACGATACTTTTTAATGGTATTAAAGATCTCGTTATGATTATGCTCCCAAATTAGAATATTCGAAAAAAAGTCATCTGTCTGAAACGCACCCTTCCCTCCCCATGGATTTTTCAAGTTGTCTGCAAAAATTTCTCGCAGTTCCTCTTTCTCCTTTTTTGGTAAGTCCGCAATAGTTTTTCTTAGAGTACTGCCTACAAACTCTCTTTTCATTTCACTAACATTTTGCAGAGATTGATTTTCTTTTCTTTTTTGGTCTTTTACTTGTTTTTCCTCAAAGGACTGGGCCTTTGGAACTGCCCACTCTTCCTCACAACATTTCATTATATAGGCTATTCGATTTTTAACTTTTTCACCCTGTGAGTCAGCGTACCTTATTGCCTCCCCTACCCTGTCCTCTCCATACTTTTCTTTTAATTTAAATATCTGGTCATTGTCGTTATCACTTTCTTTCTTGCTACCGATGCGTCGCTTCTTAACCCGCTCTTCAATATTAAATTGAATATGGGTCACTTTTCGTCCTCTGCGAAACAACTCCGGAACGATCTTAATATCAGACTTCGTACTTACTTCAACCACTGCTGGATTAAGAATTTTTTGGTTAAATTTTTTAAATTCTTTGTAGCTCTCATGCTCCGCATCTAGCAATTGCTTTAACTGAGGTATGCTAAACTTCATTGTTTTTCCGAGATTGCGAAACCTTGAGCAATTTTCATATAGGGCCAGTGTTGCGGATTTATTAAATCTATTTTGGGCCGCTAGATTCACTTTTCCATACATATCTGGATTAAATAGAAAAGGCTTTACTCTTCGATGGTACTCAAATTGAATAAGGCCATCTTTGTAGTGAGCTCTCTGTAGTAGAGCAATAACCTCAAATTCTTCACCTGTTTTGTTAAAGATATCCCATACAATCGTGGTCGATACTAGATTCTGTAATGTTTTTTTAAGCCATTTCCTATTCTCTGTCTTTACGTTTAGTAACGACGTCAGTTCAGAATATGAAATTTCGTAGACTTCATCCTCGATATTGAATTTTCTAGCATGAAAAAGGAGGACATTAGCTAACTTACGGTCCGCCAATGACAAGCCACCAGAAGACTGTATAGCTGCAACGTGCTTTTTTAGAACTCGCCTGCCATTAATAATCTCAACATTTTGTTCTTCCATGTTCAATTTTCCTTTTGAACTTATCATTTGCACAAAGAGCAAATATTTTCGCACCACAAATGGGTACCATTCACACCATAGCTGGGTACCTTTCGCACCACAGATGGGTACCTTTGCCACCATAGGTGGGTACCTTTCCCACCACAGATGGGTACCTTTAACTCTTAAATCCCGCCATACATCGATGTTTTCGCGGTTCTAAACTATTTAAAACTAATAAAAGTATTACAACTACTAATATTAAACGTTGTTGTATCTTTTTTGTTAAATTAATATTATCAGATTGTAGACATTAAGCAATATTTTTTATAACATGTTTTTGCGTATTACAAAAAAGGAATTTAATATGGAAATCATAGTACCTTGTAACAACAAAGGAGGCGTAGGAAAAACATTTGTTACTTCTCTTATTGCTGAATACCTTTCTATCGTTAAACAAAAAAAAACGTTAATCATTGACCTTGATCCGCAATGTAATATTTCACAGCGGTATTTAAAGATGCAAGTCAATCAAGAGCATACAGAAGGACACATGCCCCCTATTCATCATGATTATGATAGTGAGGAAGATGTTGACTGGGATGGCATCAGTTCTTCAGCGGATATATTCTTATCCCCAGAAAAAGGAATAGTTCCTTATGGCACTATGGAGCACAATCTAGATATCTTACCTGGCCACGCGCGTGATTTACAATCAGTTGAGATGATTCATAGAGGAGAAATTAAAGAGAAAATCCATGATAGGCTTCAGTTTCTTTTTAGCCTTGCTGATGTGCAGGCCGAATACGATTATATCGTTATAGATACTGCTCCTAGCAAAGGTCCTTTAACGACTAGCGCAATGCGTTCAGCAACTAACATCATCATTCCTTGCCAAATGGAAGATAAAAGTATTCGTGGTGCAATATCGATGATGCAACTTTGGAAAAAGGAAGATGCTCTTTTAGAAGAAAAAGCTAACATCAATCTAATAGGGATACTGCCAAACATGGTCGATCCAAGGACAACCTTACACAAGCAATTTCTGGAGTATTTAGTAAACCATGACCACCTTGGTAAAGTTACTATTCCTCACTTCATCAAGCGACGAACAGCATATGCGGAAAACGATACAGAGAATGCATTGCCTAAAAGTATATTTGATCATCGATCCACAAATGAATCTAAAAAAGAAGCATTAGAAACCTGTGGTTATATATTTGATAAAATTGTTACAAGTAATCGATACAAAACTAAGGAAGAAGAGGTACTAGCATGAGCAAAAAAAGATTTGGGATGCCTGATACGATCAACGCAGCAGCAAAAGACATCATCGAAATGGTTGAAGAAAAACAAGATAATAGGATTCTTGCTTCAGACGTTCTTATTAGAAAAATTAATTTAGATCCAAACAACCCAAGAAGGCTAAAAGTATCTCTTGATGAGCTTAAAGCTGGGAAAGTTAAAAAGTCTGACCCTGATTTCAAAAGAAAGTCTAAAGAGCTAGAAGGTATTTTAGAACTCTCAAAATCAATTCAAAGAGACGGGTTAATCAATGCTATTACAATTGTTGAAACAACAGAAAGAGGAGCTTACACGCAGACGTATCAAGTTGTCGCCGGAGAAAGACGCTTTTTAGCAACCGTTTTGACTGGTGCCAAAGTAATACCATGCAGAGTTTTTAACAAGAAGCCTAACAAACTGGATTTGCAAATTGTTCAATGGGCAGAGAATGAAAACCGACAAGACATCTTTGCCTATGAAAAGCTCATGAACATTAGTGATATTATTTCTTCATATGAAGAAACTAATAATGAAAAAATTAGTGGTAAAAAACTCAGTTCTCTTCTTAGTTGTAGCGAACCAATGGCTTCTTACCATTTAGGGATTTTAAGAAATAACGCGCTACTTGAAATAATAGAGCAGGGCGCAATAACAAGTCTTAAAAAAGCAAGAGACTTTATTTCTTGTAAAACCAAAGAAGAAATTATTGAAAAGCTAAACCTTAATGGTAAAGCGCCAACTGCAGTAAAGGATACGTCGAAAAGAACATCAGGAAGAAAAAGGACTTCTATAAATTTTGGCAATACCAAAAATACCGGTGTTCCCAAAGTAATTGCTGAATCTATCCTATCTCAGCCAAGATTCTCGAAATATTCACAAGATTTTAAGCAAACTGATTGGAGTTGTTTAAACGATTCAACAAATGCAATTAAGAAGTTAATGAAGATTTTAGAAAAAGAATGCGAGGTCGTCTAATGGCAAAAAAGACATCTGTTGTAACTTTTAAAATGTCAAAAGAGTTAGATCACGCTGTTCAAAAGCGAGTGGTTGAGGAGGGGTATGGCTTTAATGGAAAGTCTAAGTGGGTTTGTCAGTCAATTGTTAAATTCCTTAGTTTTCATGACAAAGAATTTGTTACCGAAAGTATATCTAATGCGGGGTTTGTTAAAGACAAGGAAAAGCTATGTTCAGCGCGTATTACTCCAGAAATAGAAAGTTTGATTGATGAGTGGGTTGTTCATTGTCGAATGAGCGACCCAACGCTTGAAGGCTTAAGAAGCAAGATTGTTCGCGCGTCAATTGTAAACGGGTTAGACAGAACCATAGAGCTCTTTAATAAGCTAGGAGAGGCAAAAATACTTGATAGTGAGAATAACAATTAAAAATTAACCGGGTTAATTTTTGGGTTTTTTTACATTAAGTTATTGATTATATTATTAAAAAAACATAAAACAATTAATTTTTTATTACACTATAAAAACCACCCGTATCACTTTTTATTGGTGGTTTTTGTTTTTTATCTCTAGATTTAAATCTCACTCAAAACATATTCAAGCGTTACAAGTGATGAGTTTTATTTACTTTGGATGTGTGAGCCCCGTATAGAGGCCTTAGCGCACCAGAAATAGGATTGAAATGCATACCGGAGGCAAGAAGTTTTTTTGAGCTCATATCGCACTTATTTCCGCTTCCCTTGTCTCTTCTATCCGGTTTACTCTCTTCTCTATCTTTGTACTTTTCTTTTGTAGAGATATTTTTCTAGGTTTCTGTGCTTTCTTAGAAGAGAGGAGAGTGCACTTTAGTGAAAGGTACCCATCTATGGTGGCAAAACTATTCAGTTATGGAATGAAAGGTACCCATCTGTGGTGGCAAAACTATTCAGTTATGAATGAAAGGTACCTTGCGTTAAGAAAAATCAGATTTGAGAAAGATAAAGGTAGCCGTTTAGGGTACGAAAGGTACCCATCTATGGTGGCACTCCATGCATGAGATTTGCTAATGA
>WTGG01000014.1 GCA_011523685.1 Coxiellaceae bacterium
GTCTGCATCCCTGGCGATAGATGGCTCTTCTTTTGTTACCCCAGCCTTGCCATCCTTGGCAAGGCGCTCATCGGGAAAAAGCAATGCTTTTCCTTTATCCTCTTCGCCCAGAAGCATGATCCATCAAAGTAAACCATCTTCAGTTTATTGCCAGCACGGAATCGATCGAGGAATAACTCACCCGAGGCAGGATCCTTATCGAGTGCATCAACAATCAATACCATCAATCCAAAAAGCAACTTTCTGAAATCAACCACTGCAAGATAGTGCCAGATTTTTTTGATACAGCTTAATATCACATCGAACTGCTTATAATGTGATTCAACGCCCCTCTTGATACCACCTCAAGCGTGCTACCATTACCTAGTCGGATGATCGCTAAAGGTTCATTGGCGTTAGTGAGACTGAGAGGAATAACTTGGTGGGTTTTTTTATTGAATGTCGTGTACCCATACAGAAATTGATGGTAGTTAAGTGAGTTAGCTCGACAAAAGGCCGCTTTACTCTTGCCGCTTTCATTGCAGGATTTAACCAATTCTTCCCATTCACCTATCGATTTACTTTCTGCCAAATCTTACTCCTCGGTTATACAAAACCAAAGCATGGCTAAGTTAAATTATTTAGCTAGGTTGTAGTTCGTGTGACGGTTACTATCTATCTTAGCCTTGGTCATTGGCAAGCGTTCTTGATGCTAGTTTTGGACGCTTATGAACAATCAGGAAAGTCCTATCAAAAACAAAAGGGTGATTATCTCGATAATCACCCATATCGAAAGGGCGCATAAATTCTCACAAATTTCCCAGTATATGTATACTCGGAAGTTTTCAATAAGCATATATGTGTGTATTTTACACTAATGGCCGGTAATCTATGAGCCACTTTTCAATTTGACTGATAAACCCGAATACATCGTGACAGCTCGTTGTCTCTGTCCGGACACCCTTGCGAGATGTCAGAATCATAATCGCCATCTACTATAAAATTATTTGGAAAGCCATCATTGGCATAAACTCTTATAAAACATTCAAAACGATTGTGTTTGCCTTTTATAGGTATTTTCATGTCTTCCTTCACACAAAGTTTTTGTTGATCGCCTTTAGATAAAGTCTTGCAGGCCGCTTGCTCATCATTCGTTACACAATATACCATTGCATCTTTATCTATCTCTAGTGTGATGTCTTGGGAAAAATCCAGCATTCTCAATCCAGCGATTATATCCAGGAGTTCAATCATAACAATACGCCAGAGCTGTACTTAAACTTGCTCCTCCAAATAAAATGGCCACAAATAGGTTAGATGCAACCCTTTTTTCAATTTTTTCATTTTATGGCTCCTTTTTTTGTTCCTCAAACCATTATAGTACAATCTCTCCGGCGTTTTTTGTGGATTTTTAAGTGTCTTTTTTACTACGATTTTTTTAATCTTAGAGGTGTCAAACTGCTCGCAAATAACGTATCTTTCGGTAAATGATATTTATTTAGTTTAATTGCTATGTATGCCGGTGCTTATGACTTGAAAATCAGATCGCAGTAGATTTTTAATAGCAATCAATAGTAATTTATTCAAAAAAATAAATATTAACGATGGGATTCAATTAATTGGAAAAGTTAAACATGTTCAGTGGGATATATGAAAAATAAATTGCCAGAACTCCTTAATGCATCTGTATACTTCCTCTCTATAATGAAAAACAGATACCCTCGTAAGATTCTGAAAATTCCTAAGCCCCACTCAATCGCTACCGTTCGAGAATTTCACGCTTGCGTTTTATCGATCACCAGCGTATAAAAACGCAACGGTATAGCTGGCATAACGGTTGTAGTAATTCAATGTGGTTAATAGTCTACTACTCTTCCTAAGAGAGAATTACCGAGGTTTACTCAATAAACGCCTTATTCAGAATACCTTTGGAACTTACTTGGAGTAAGCTTCATCGTATGGGTCCTATAAGCTCTTAGGACGACATCTATCTCTAATCGCTCATGTCAGATATTTGCAATTAGACGCCAGAACCCAACGCTTCTCCTTCTCCTTCCTCATGTTCTTCCCTTTGAGGGAGCATACACATTGTAGCACTGTCATCAAACCCTTGATTAATCACCTGTTTAAAAAGTCCAAGTGCATGATAACGTGAAATTTTTGTATCGCCTGAGTTGTTAAGGTTATGTATCAATGTATCAATCACTTTTAATTCTATTTTTTTAGATGTGATCGTTGCCGTTGGAATAGTCGATATTGCTGCTAATAAGAGTAGACTAGTTCTTATGTTGACATGCTTATGACTGTATGCGTTAAGAAAAAGATAAGTGTCATTAGCTAAGACAACTCTAGGTAATATTTCACAAATAAAAAGCATCAGAAAAGGTAGTGGTTGACAGTTGCTAGCTATAGATTGATCTATCGAAGATTCGAGTCCTGACATTATTGATAATGGTTTTGATATTGGTTTGTATTGAAATGCTGCAATTGATACATGATAAATAATATTAACCAGTTTATAGGATACATATGACGATGAAAGCCCTATAACAATAGGCACCCAAGATTCTTCTTGACGAACAACCTTCATTCCACACGCCGTCATTTCAAGATTGTCATCACATAATCCAGAAATCAAACTTATCGCGTAGGATACACTAGCTAAGTACGTGAAGAATTGAGAAAACTTCCAAAAGTTTTTAGCTTTAAGCGCCATTTTACCCTGCTGAAGTAGCTGAGAAAGTTCACTCAATAATGTTATTAACGTCTTTAGAATTACAGTTCTTGTAAAATCAACTTGTCCAGTTGAAATTTCACTTGAGGTAAGGGAGATAGGTGCAGAAAAACAAAAGACAAGCCATTGGAAATATTTAATTGCGTTCAATTGTCTCGAATCAAAACTGGCATTCTGTAATGATAAGTAATTCTCCTTAACAATTCCTGTTTTTGAACAGATAGCGAAGAAAGATGCTATTGCAAAGGTAATAAAGTTTGTCTTTCCTTTGTCATGAGCATTAATTGCCACTAGTCCGAGGGCTAATAATTCAAAAAAAACCTCGAAGAATTCAGCGAAACTTATGAAGCTACCAGATAGATTTTTGTCGTCTGACAGGATCAGAGGTTCATTTCGACTTGAATCAGCTTGAGAGTCGAGTAGAGCGCTTGATAAAGGGCTCTTTTCTTCAGGTTCACCACGATATGCACGCTCTAAATAATCTAGCAAATTGCAATCTCGTTTATCATGAGATTGTAATTTATCTTTTAATTCCTTTAGAGTGGTATCACCTTTAATCGGTATCTCTTTACTGCAACCTCCTCCACTGGAATCTCGTCCATTACATCTTGAATCAGATACGCCCGCACTTGCAGAAGGTTTCTTACCTTGACAAGAAGAAAGCTCCTCAGAACAACCCTTCACATTTTGACTGCCACAACTTTTCATTTATTCGCCACACCATTAGAAGACAAGATAATCAACACTATAATGTGGTAATATTAAGAAAATATTAAAAAAGGTGACAACAATAAACATACAATTTTTTTAATTCTTCTTTAATGGAAAAAAGTGAGCGTTAGAAAATAAATTGTCAAAGAACCTATGTTATTGATATTTAGTTGTTACTTTAACAAGATCAATATTCCAAGGCAATAATGCTTCATAATCTCTATTTTCAAGCATAATTAACAATTATGGTCTATAATAAATCATGAGACGACTGTTTTAAATACCAATAGGAGATATACGTGAAAATACTATTAACTACACTATTAGCACTGGTTCTCTCTAATGTCTATGGGGATATCTGTAAAGACAAGTCAGATAATGGATGCGTGTACGTCAAGATAGTCAATAACCAAGGTAAGCTGTTTAACGTAGAAACACTTGGTAATTGGACTCTTGAATGTGATAACCCGGATAACTGTTATTGTTTCATCCATGATGATTGCTATGGGACTGTCACCGAAATCACCGCCAACTTCTCTACTGACAACTATAATCAAGAAGATAGTCATTTTTTTCATGCGTATACACTCACGAAGTCGGACGATGACTATGACCCAACCCCAGATGAAACAATCGCTTTGGATATTTTTCCAGATGTGAATTCGGGAAAAGCTACATTGAGATTGTGTTCCAGAGACTGTCCGTATCCTCAAGTTAAATGCTACTATGATTCTAAAAAAACAAAAATTGTCAACTTAGGAGGCGACGTTACGAACCGGACGCTTTATTGCGATTTAGAAGGTTATGAGACACCTTAGGTATCATCTTTTTATTTAATAATAATGCTGTATTTTATGGGTTTTTTAACTCTTTGAGTCATAAAGTTAATCCCTGATAGCAACCACTGTAATTGGTTATGACTCAGCGTAAAAACATCGGTTGTTGGGTCAGGCAGTTTAAAGCTGCCTTTCTCTAACCGGCAATAAAGCAACCAGAAGCATGATCCATCAAAGTAAACCATCAGTTTATTGCCAGCACGAAATCGATCGAGGAATAACTCACCCGAGGCAGGATCTTTATCGAGTGCATCAACAATCAATACCATCAATCCAAAAAGCAACTTTCTGAAATCAACCACTGCAAGATATTGCCAGATCTTTTTGATACAGCTTAATATCACATCGAACTGCTTATAATGTGATTCAACGCCTCTCTTGATACCACCTGTACTGCCATTAGATAATCTGATAATCGCTAAAGGTTCATTAGCGTTAGTGATTCTTACAGGAATAAGTGGATGGGTTTTATTATTTAATTTCGTGCACCCATACAGAAATTGATGGTCCTTAAGTAAGTTGGCGGGACAAAAGGCTGCTTTACTCTTGCCGCTTTCATTGCAGGATTTAACCAATTCCTGCCATTGATCAATCGATTTGCTTTCTGCCATATCTTACTCCTCGGTTATGCAAAACCAAAGACTAGCAGGGTGAAATTATTTGACTAGGATGTAGTTGCTGTGACGGTTACTATTCTAGCGAGTAAAGTTGTTTTTTATTTTAAGCACAATGGAGGTGCTGGATGATTAGTTATATCATACGTTCGAGATATCCGAAAAATATGTGGCCTTTCTCTTTATCTATGGCTCATATTAGTTGTCAACTGTCTATTGGGTTTCTTGAGTTATATCATTCTTGATATGAGTTTATTCTTTTCTAACCCTCAGTTATTCTTCTTCACCATCTTATTCTCTGTGATCACATTAGTATTCCTTTTGATTAGTCCAAAATTCCTAAAAAAAACGCAATCCTTACCCTTATTTTATCGCAAGTTATTTGATTTCAATGTTTTGTCTTATCATGTCATTGCGATTAAGTTCGCTCTCAAACACTCATTTTTCAGAAACTTTTTGGTTTTTTGTGTTTATTTTAAATGCTGTTCGTTTCTTATCGGTATGTCTCAATGATATCTGGCAAGTTGAAGACGACCATGCAGATTTTCTTATTTCCAAAAATGTCATTGAATGGCAACTATTGGTTATCAGGTTAGTGATTGGTTTCGACTTAGTGCCACATTTTTGTGAGAAACTATTCGCTGGTGAGTCCTTTCGTTTTTCACTTGTACAGAACTTCCAAAGCCTTGGTTTGGGACATAATAGCCTTATGATTGTTATATTAGCAGGGTTTATTGAGTTCTTTGGAGCATTCTCAATCATTTGTGGCTTCTTAACTCGTCTTGGTTATATTTGTTTATCTATTTGTATAGTTGTTGCCGCATTTTTAGGACATCATTTCTCTCTGGGTTTCATGTGGATTAACCGTGGTGGTGGCTGGGAATTTCAGTCTTATGGTCTATTCTTATACTTAGTTTTTCACTATTTGGTTCCTTTGGATTCTCTTTAGACTTTATCTTGGAGAAGCACCTTAAGCTGCCCTCATGGGTAAGATGGTTGCTGTAAAGGCCATTGTTGTTTAACTCTAGTCTATCGATTTACATTTTCTCTTAATCGATCGATGAAGGTATTTTACAATGCATTTTCGAAATATCACTAAGAATCTTAAAAGCAAGAGTGTCTTTTTTTTCACGTTGATAGTGAGTTGAAGTCCCATCACTATTTATGATTATAATAGCGTTCTCGCTTTTGTGAAACACCTGTCCTTGGCTGACATCATTAGCAATGATCATATCCAATTGCTTTGCTTCGCATTTTCTTTTTGCATTTTCAATCACGTGTTGTGTTTCAGCCGCAAAGCCCACTACAAAGGGTTTCGGTCTCTGTTGCGCAACTTCAGCAATAATGTCGGGCGTGCTAACAAACTGTGGTTTAAATTCACCTTGGTCTTTTTTGATTTTATGTTTGGCAATGCTGTTAATACGATAGTCACACACAGCTGCTGTGCCAATAAAAATATCGCAGGATGATAGGTGTTGTTGAACCGCTTGTTGCATTTCAATGGCTGATGTAACTTGAATCGTATTAACGCCTGATGGTGAAGGTATTGCGGTAGGTCCGCTGATCAAAGTCACGGTTGCCCCTAAGTCTTGTGCAGCTTGTGCGAGGGCATAACCCATTTTTCCTGAACTATGATTGGTTATATAGCGCACGGGATCAATCTCTTCTTGAGTTGGACCCGCTGTGATGATGATGTGTGTGTTATCCAGACGTATGTTGTGGTGGTTTGCAAGACAATTCGTTGCGATGCGTGTTGTATCCATCATACGCCCAGGGCCAGTTTCACCACAGGCTAATGTTCCGTTATCGGGAGCTAATACCTGGGTGCCGATTTCTTGTAATGTCTCGATATTCTTTTGTGTGAGCGGGTGTTGCCACATGTGTGTGTTCATCGCTGGAGCTATCCAAATCGGTGCTTGGGTAGCAAGGCATAGTGTGGTGAGTAAATCATTCGCATGCCCATGGGCTAATTGCGCTATGGTGTTCGCCGTTGCTGGTGCAATGAGCACTAAGTCTGCCCAACGGGCTAAATCAATGTGACCCATAGTGGATTCTTGATGGGCATCTAACAAGTCTGTTGCAACCGGATGCCCGGATACGGTTTGTAGTGATAGTGGTGTAACAAACGCTTGGGCGGATTCTGTTAATACCACACGAACTTCAGCGCCGTGTTCAATGAGGTCGCGGACTAGTTGCGGTGTTTTATAGGCAGCAATGCCACCACTGACTCCTAAGACGATACGACGCTTCGCCATGATGTTTTCCTAGTGCAATACTTGTGAGCGTTTGGCGAGTAGTTCAGCAATTTGAACGGCATTCAATGCGGCACCTTTTTTAACATTGTCAGCAACCACCCATAGGTTAAGTCCATTATCACGACCTAAACTTTTTCGCAGTCGACCCACAAAGACATTGTCGTTGCTCGCTGCGTGTGTGATAGCAGTAGGGTATTCACCTTGTTCTAAAAACTCGACTCCTGACGTGTTACGGAGTAAATCAGTAGCTTCATCGATGGTGATGTTATTCTCGGTTTCAATATGGATGGCTTCAGAGTGACCGTAAAAGACAGGTACACGAACTGCTGTGGCATTGACGACGATGTGATTGTCTTGCCAGATTTTTCGAGTTTCATCGTGCATTTTCATTTCCTCTGAGGTGTATCCATCATCCTGAAGGTCTCCAATGTGTGGCAAGATATTAAAGGCAATTTGCTGAGGTAAGATCTCGACACCAGCTTCTTGCCCACTGAGTAGTGCAGCAGTTTGCGAGGCAAGTTCTTGAATGGCTTTATTGCCAGCACCAGAGACGGATTGGTAGGTAGCAACATCAATGCGACGTATGGTGACGGCATCGTGAATGGCATTCAGCGCCACTAGCATTTGAATGGTTGAACAATTCGGGTTAGCAATGAGGTTTTTTGTCAGTGGTTTAGCTAACACTTCTGCATTGACTTCAGGAATGACCAAAGGTACATCAGGGTCTTTACGATATCGTGAGCTGTTATCGATCACGATGCAATTTTTTTCAGTGGCGATGGGCGCATATAACTCAGAGACTTCATTCGTGGCAACAAAGAAGGCGTAGTCGGCTTTAGCAAAGTCAAAGCTATCAAGATTCAGTACGGCTTTGCGTTTATTGTTAAACATCACATAGTCCGTTTCTGATTGGGCGCTGGCTAATGGATATAGTTCTTTAATAGGGAATTGACGTTCGGCTAAGATTTCTAAAAGTGCTTCACCAACAGCGCCAGTAGCGCCAACGATGGCAACAGAATATTCAGTTTGACTCATGAGTGTGTCTCCATTGATTGTGTGTGAGTGGTGTAATGTCGCGTGTTTTGTGCGCGATCACGTAATACATGATCCATAAGCACTAAGGCCAGCATGGCCTCTGTGATCGGAACGGCACGAAGAGCAACGCACGGATCATGTCGACCTGTGGTGGAAACTGTCAAGGCTTCTCCTTGCGGGGTGATCGATGCTGTTGGCTGGGCAATGCTTGATGTTGGTTTGAAGGCGACATTAATGCGAAGCGGTTGGCCTGTGCTGATGCCACCGAGTGTTCCACCAGCATGGTTAGTCATAAAGCCTTCGGCTGTGATCGTATCTCGATGTTCACTACCACGTTGTTGCACAACATCAAATCCATCACCGATTTCAACGCCTTTCACTGCATTAATGCTCATCATGGCATGAGCGATGTCAGCATCGAGTTTATGGAAGACGGGTTCACCTAAATGTTTGGGTACGTATGTGGCCTCGACGTGTATTTTTGCGCCTATGGAATCACCTGCTTCGCGCAATGTGTCAATCAATGTTTCACAAGCAGCGACTTGATTAGGGTCAGCAAAACGACAAGCGTTATTATTGACACTGGACCAATCGATCTGTTGTGCTTGAATTGAGCCGATCGCTGTGACGCAGGCTCGAATGTGAGTGTTAAAATGCACAGCTAAATATTTTCGTGCTACAGCACCTGCCGCAACCCATAGCATGGTTTCTCTCGCCGACGCGCGACCACCACCGCGATGATCACGATGCCCGTATTTTTCTTGGTAGGTGATGTCAGCATGGCCTGGTCGATAAGCTTGTTTAAGGTGTGAATAGTCTTGTGAACGAGCGTCTGTATTGGGGATAAACAAACTAATGGGTGTGCCGGTAGTTAGGCCTTCAAATACGCCAGAGAGTATTTGAACGGTATCACTTTCTTGGCGTTGCGTAGTCAATCGGTTTTGACCGGGGCGACGTTGGTTCAGTGCTTGTTGTATGTCTGCTTCGCACAGAGGTAGGCGAGGTGGGCAGCCATCAATAATGACCGTGTAGCCTGGTCCGTGACTTTCACCACTAGTAGAGATAACAAAGGCTTGACCGAAATGATTACCCGCCATGAAGATGCTCCTGGAATACAGATTGATACTGTTTAAGTTCGTCGTAGGTGAGAACAAACAACCCGTGTCCACCATGGGCTTGCTCTAACCAAGTAAAAGGCACTTGAGGGAATACAGCTTGTAGATGTTCATCGCTATTCCCCACTTCCATCATTAAGATACCGTGAGGTGTTAAGTGGCGCGTGGCCTCAGACAGTAATCGAATAACAATGGCTAAGCCTTCTTGATCAGCGCGTAGTGCATGAGTGGGTTCTTGGCAGTATTCTTCGGGAAGTGTTGCCATCTCGTCATCGGGGACGTAGGGTGGGTTTGCTAACATTAAATCGTAGCGTTGGTCGGTGAGAGCGTTAAACCCATCCGATTCAATCAGGGAAACTCGATCGGATAATTGATGTTGCTCGACATTAATAGCCGCAACCGCAAGTGCCTCTGTATCAATGTCGGTGGCATCAATGCTCGCTTCTGGGAATGCTACCGCTGCTGCAATAGCAATGCACCCACTACCAGTGCATAGATCACAAATACGATGCACGTCATTAGGGTTGACCCAGGGTTGACATTGTTGAGCAATCCATTCGGCAAAGGGAGAGCGTGGTACGAGTACGCGTTCATCGACGTAAAAGGGCAGTCCCATAAACCAAGCTTGATGTGTGAGATAGGCTAGCGGTTTGCGTGTTTCGATACGACGTTGCGTGAGAGTTTGTATGCTCAGCTGTTGTTCTGTTGTGACCGGTTGTGATACAACGGTTTTATCGCTATCCATGGGAAGTTGCATGACATGGAGTACCAGCTGTACGGCTTCATCCCAAGCATTGTCGGTCCCATGACCATAATAGAGGTCAGCCGCTTCAAATTGGTCAAAGGCCCAGTTCAAGAGGTGTTCGATGGTCTGTTGAGAGGTGGATGACATGGGGTTCGTTGCCTTGTGAGAATCATCCCGCAGGATAACGCAGCGAGATGAACTGTCAAGCCTTTGTGCAATTTGAGGTATGAGTTCGTCAATCTGTTTCGGTGACAAGAAAGAGGAGTGTCAATAGTGACAAAAAAAGATGCAAATTTAACGGGCAGTGAACGTGCGCTATTTCGAGAGAGCATGCAGTCGCTACGCTCTACTTCATTATCTGAAAGCGCTGAGACTACGGTGTCGGTTTGGCGGGAGCTCGCTCATATGAATCACGTTGGCCCAGAAGATGAGATGAGTTTTGTGCCTCAAACACTCTCGCAGACAGAGCGACGACGCTTAAAGCGAGGTCAATGTTCCATTGAAGGTCGATGTGATTTGCATGGCCTAAATCAAGAAGAAGCATTGGTGATGTTGAGTGAGTTTGTTGCAAGGCAGCAGCATCTTCAGCATCGTTGTGTGCTCATTATCCATGGTAAGGGTGGTCGCGTCGGTGACGACACGGCCATTCTAAAAAATCTTACGGGTCGTTGGTTGCTAGCACATCCGTCAGTGGTTGCTTTTCATAGTGCGTTACCACGACAAGGTGGGGCGGGTGCTACGATGGTGCTGTTGAAGTTACGATCTGCTCGTTAAATGACCGATCATGCTAAATAGCTTAAGATAATTTTCATATTTTGATGTTCTATTACCCTATGTCATATTTTTTTTGAAAAAAAAAGAATATTTTAATATTGCTTTAATATCACTCGAGTATAAAGACGATCCATCGACG
The DNA here is from genome assembly GCA_011523685.1 of Coxiellaceae bacterium. Classification (GTDB taxonomy): domain Bacteria; phylum Pseudomonadota; class Gammaproteobacteria; order Coxiellales; family Coxiellaceae; genus UBA9148. Next base: position 10,938 of record WTGG01000014.1, read on the forward strand.
AAGAATAAGGGAACAATAATGGATCACCAGGTGTCAGGTCGTCATCAGTTGGGTTGGATATGTCAAGCAGAACAAGCACTGACGAAATCAAAAACACCAACAGACTCAAAAGCGCTACGCGAAGTGGCAGAGGAGTTAAGACAACTGGTCGATAATCTTTTAGATACTATCAAAGAGGACCATTCGCAGAGTCATCGTTTCAAGTAAAGAGAATTTATTTTAAGACCCATTTATCCATGCACTTGAGTAGTTACCCTTGTCATGAATAGATTCACAATCCTCTGAGTAAAGATGACCAGGATGAGGTCGTTTCTAGATGCATCGATGCTTTTAGGAGTTGATTTTTTTATACGATTAAAGCAGCCACTCTTATTGTGCTATTATTGATGCGACTCTTGCCTATCATTGAAGGCGATACTTAATTAATACGGCGTTGATATGATGTTTTTAAATCGACAATCACCTAAAAAATGCATTGCCAATAACTATATATTGACTTTAGTGCATTATGCCAATTCACAGGGCTTGAATAGTGATGAGTTGTTATTGGAGAGTGGTATAAGTTTGTCTCATTTGAAAAAAAAGCGTGGCTATACTTCATTTGATCAATACGTTGCGTTTATTCATGCTTTCTTATCTCGGTGCTATCAACCTAAGCTTGCATTTGATATTATAAGGCGTGTCGAAATTACCGAGCATGGCTTGTTAGGTCTCGCGGTTTTATGTGGCTTGAATTTAGAGCAAGCATTAAAGATTGTTATGAAGTTTTCAAAGCTACAATCTAATTTATTAGATATTAGCCTCATAGAGTATGATGACATGGCCAGTATTCTTATGCAGCCGAATTACCAGATGGATCAAGCCGTGTATGAATTTGTCATTGAGCTGACATTAGGAACTTTTTATAAATCTAAGCAAGATATCACTGGGAAAATTACACGCGATCATATTATTTGTGTCAATTATCCGGCTAACGGTAAGAGATCGGCATTCCAAGATTTTTTTGGTGATCATGTGGAGTTTGATGCTGGTGAGGTGAGCTTTTCGTTTCCTAAGCCACAATTGCATGACAAATTACAGCTGGCTAACACTAAAGCCCATGAGATGATGGTAGAAGCGTGTGAAAAAAACCTGTCTTCAATAGGGAATACAGATGTTGTGAGTCAAGTTAGGGCTTTGTTAAAGCAAAGTGAATCTAGATTTCCATCGCAAGATGATATCGCTGAGCAATTACATCTTTCATCTCGAAGTTTGAGGCGTCATTTGCAGTCGCATAAAATCAGTTATCAGCAGTTGTTGGATATGGAACGAATAGATCGTGCCAAAAATTTACTGCAATATTCAGATTTATCGATCACAACGATCGGATTACAAGTAGGGTATAGTGATGCTGCGAATTTTAGTAAGGCCTTCAAAAAATTGACAGACATGAGCCCATCACAGTATAGACAATCGTTAGAGTCAATGACTTAAGACAAGATTAATTGCCTATTATTCTTAGTTGCTATACTGTGATAGTTATTGTCAACATGTTCTATTTATTACTCAAGTTATAGTAAGTCTTCTTAGTATTTACACTGTAAAGCATATCCAGAACGAGCTGAGCTTGGGATGATATTTACAGTCACATCAGTGGTGCTTTCTGGGATGTTTTGACAAGTGCTGCAAGATGTTAAGTCACCGCAAAGACTGTTTAGTCCCCCATTGCTATCAACGTACGATAAAAATAGTTGAGAAGAAGATGGGTCATTTGATAGTGTGAAATCATAGGTTCCACTCATTAGGATGACTTCGGGGTCGACTTGACCGCTAGCATGTGTGTTGTCTAGGGGGCCATGTGAATAGATAAAATCCACAGTGTAAATTGGTCCAGAGTCGTCTCTATATAGCTGAGTATTAGTGAACTCCTGACTGTTGTTATCGGCTATAAAATGAAAATCATAAGCATAGCATCCTGTTATCAGTGTCATGCCCATTAAGGCAGTAGCAATAGCGTGAGATAAGTAACGATAAGGTGTTTTCATGATATTTTTCTTGGTCTGGTTAATGATGTGCAAAATATACTGATTGTGAGATTTCAATTCATGTTATAAACGGTCATCTGACTTGTTGATTGTGGTCAGTAGGTGGCCTTTTTTCTTAGAGGGGCTAGGGTGGTAGTCATCATGATCTGTTTTATTTTCATGTTTTTGTATCTGAATCAATGATGTAAAGAGAAAAGGAGTGAATATATCGAGTCAAGTATATTGCTAGGTAATCATCCAGTCGAGCAATGTCCTCTTTATGTTTTAATAGTGTGTCAGCTGCTATTCTCAGGTAACTTGCGCGTTCTATTGGCGATAGTTCACTCCATAATGTAAATGCTGCATCTGCTGAATGTAGTGCTTGATTAACATCTTCTATTTATGCATTAGCAGTATCACCTAGCGATTCTCCGGTTGCAGGATTAACTGTTTCATAGGTCGATGATGATAGAGGAGCATTCCATTCGCCGTTGTAAAAAAGTCCTCTATTGATTGCTGATTGAATGGATAATACCTGTTATCTCCAGAATGTTATGTTTATTTTTATGTATTGAGTATGATAAATCAAGTTTTCTTATTCTCATTGCCAGATTAATATATAGGATCTCTAGCTTGTATTTTTATTTAGTGCTTGTTATTCATCGGATATGTAAGTTGAATATCAGACCTTTAATACTAAAAGGGAGTTTTATAACATGTTAGTTTCAGGCTAGTACATGTGGGGTAATTCCCATATTCTTATCCTTTAAATATTGATTTGAAATCGTCGAAGGTTAGTCGTAATGTGTTATCACAAGTTATCGAAGAGGTATAGACATGAAAATCTTAATAAGTGGCGCAACAGGTTTGGTGGGTTCAGCGCTTGTTAAAGCCTTTGAGCGTTATGATCTTGTTTTATTAGGTAGGTCACTCAATAAGCTTAAGCAACTCTATGGAAATCAGCATACAACAGTGACGTGGCCTTCGTTAACCGATGATCAGATTGCAGAATGTGATGTTATTATTAATTTAGCGGGTACTAATATTGCAGAAGGGCGATGGAGCGCTAAGAGACAGGCAGAGATTATTCAATCGCGGGTCTCTACAACAGAACAATTGGTATCAGCTTGTGTCCGTTTGGGAGACCAGGCGCCTAGAATCATTAATGCCAGCGCAATTGGTATTTACGGTATTTCTGCGTCACTCGAGATGCAGAAATCAACTCGCTTTGATGAAACCTCTAAAATCCCTCAACCGCCAACTGATTTTCTTAGTAAGGTCGGTATAGAGTGGGAGGGTGCACTCTCTCCTGCAATTCAAGCCGGCTTATCGGTTGTGATGTGTCGTTTTGGCGTGGTTCTCGATCGAAGTGGTGGCATGTTAAAAAAATTGTTACCGAGTTTTAAGATGGGTTTAGGTGCTGTGTTAGGGTCCGGCCAACAGCCTTTGTCTTGGGTTAGTCTTGATGATGTTGTTCGAGCGATGGAGTTTATCATTGCACACCCGGATTGTTCTGGGCCTATTAACATCGTGTCTCCAGGTGTGGTCAGTCAGCGTGATTTTGCGCAAGGCTTATCTCGAAGTGTGTCTCGCCCACGCATTTTGATGCTGCCTGAATGTATTGTGAAAGCGTTATTTGGGCAAATGGGAGAGGAGTTATTACTCTCTGGGCAGCATGTCGTTAGCCAGCGGCTGCAAGATGAAGGGTTTACTTTCGATGATACTAATCTAGGTGATTTTTTGTCTCGACCTTCAAATCACTGAGCATCATTTTGCTGAGGTAGTATTTCAGCACAAGGAAGATCATCGTAAGGTTGATTGGCTGCACGAGATTGTTTAAATAGTTTGTTTTTAACAGTTTCATAGACCGTGGTGTTGCCCATGGATTTATAGAAAAACCACATGACAAAAAGCGGTAATAATAAGGCGATTTCGATCAAGCTGGAGATCCAGAGGTTTTTTGCTCCAATTGGGATTGCATAGACTATCCAGCAGATTTGTGTGCAGAAGAGTACGGTAAACATACCGATACTGACATCTTCGACCTGTTTGCGACGGTATGATTTTATAATTTGGGGTATGAAGGCAACATTGCTGCTGATGTTAGCAATAAATCCAGCAACTTCAGAGATAACAGGAATGTCCATAGGTTGTTCTCCACAAATGATCGAGCTGAAATATACCACTAGAGAATAGTTCTGTCAGTGATGGATTTTATTTAATATCTCGTTAAGGAAGCTGTTTTCAGGTATGGTGGTTCTTCAGGAAGTTCGCTGTGAATGATATGGTTTGATGTTACTTATTCTTCATCAAACTTTCTATTGATCAACTCACTAATCGCTTGTATAGCACTCGATTCATCGCGTCCATCACATAGCAGGGTAATGGTTGTTCCTACTGAGGCTGCAAGTGACATGATCTCTAAGATGTCTTTTGCATTAATCTTGGAGGAGTTTGCTTGAATATAGATCGTTGATTCAAATCGATTTGCTAAATCATTGAGTTTCATGGATGCACGAGCATGTAAACCCAGTTGATTGCTAATGGTGAGTTGTTTTTGGATCATGCTATTACTCTATGGTGGGTAGTTTGGTCGTGGCAGCTTTATAGAGTGCTTGGTCGTTGGTTGCTGCTCTGAGGTGTTTGCAAAATCCAGGCTGTTTGATGTGTGATGCTAATTCACCAAGAAGCGCTAGATGTTCGTCTGTAGCTTTTTCAGGGACAAGTAAACCAAATACAATGTCGGTAGGTTGAGGGTGATCATCGCTATCAAAGTTGATGGGTTCAGGAAGCGAGATTAAGACGCAGAGCGCTTTTGTGAGTGACTGAATTCTTGCATGGGGAATAGCGCATCCATGTCCGACATTCGTGCTTCCCAAATGTTCGCGTTGTGTGAGAGCTTCTAGGATATGTTTAGCTTTTAAGCGTGAGTCAGCTTCAGCAACTAAGCTACTAATCAGGGTTAGTGCCTGCTTTTTACTATGAATACCTTTAGCATGACAGATCGTGAGTTCAGGGATGATGGTATTTAACATTAGTGCTATTAACGGTGGGTGGTTTGTTTTTCTTTATGCTTTTTTAGTTGGCGAGCAAGCTTATCAATAAGGAGATCGATAGCAGCATATAGGTCATGTGATTCGGAGCTGGCATGTATGGTGTTTCCCGGGATTGAAATACTCGCTTCTGCAGTTTGTTGTAAGTTGACAATTGTAAAGGTGACATGGATGTGAGTGATCTGATCACTAATTGTGTTTAGTCGTGCTAGTTTTTTGTCAGTGAATGTTTTTAATGCATCGGTGACTTCTGTGTTGTGTGCAGTGTATTGTATATTCATATGATCTCCTTTTGTGCAAAAAAGCCGAATAAACGTTCTTCGTGGGTATCGGATAACAATGAATTATAATGTAAATTCATGTCCTAAGTAAACGTCCCTTACTTTATCATTATTCAAAATATCTGAGGGTGTACCTTCTGCAATGATAGTTCCTTGATCAACAATATAAGCACTTTGGCAGATATCCAGTGTTTCGCGTACATTATGATCAGTAATTAGAATGCCTATACCGCGCTGTTGAAGGTGCGTGATGATGCGTTTAATGTCGATAATTGAAATAGGGTCAATACCTGCAAAAGGTTCGTCTAATAAAATAAATTTAGGGTTAATGGCTAGTGCACGGGCAATTTCGACTCGTCGGGTTTCGCCGCCAGAGAGGCTGATTGCCATGGTGTCTTTAAGGTGAGTGATATGGAATTCTTGTAGCAGTTGGTCACATTTATCGAGCCGTTCTTGTTTATTGAGGTCTTTACGCCTTTCAAGTATGGCTAGAATGTTTTGTGAAACAGTGAGCTTTCTGAAAATTGAGCGCTCTTGCGGTAGATAGCCAATGCCAAGTTGAGCACGTTTATGGATAGGTAAGGCGGTAATGTCTTGATCGTCAAGATAAATATTCCCTTCGGATGGTTGTACAAGACCAACTGTCATATAGAACGTTGTTGTTTTTCCAGCGCCATTAGGACCGAGTAATCCAATAATTTCACTGGTGTTTAGGGTCATTGATATTCCTTTAACAACCTGGCGTGTTTTGTATTTTTTTTTAACATTATTAATGCGTAGTTGGGTCATCGTCGTTTGCCTTTAGTCAGATTGCATTCAGCCTAGAGTAATATCTGGGCCGGTTCAAGCGAATAGTCTTAGGGTGAAGGATCTGGAATATATTCACCTTGCGTTTGAGATTGTAGTGTGTAGTCGCCCGTTTTTAAATTAGCCTTTAAGCCTGAGCCATGAATCGTTGAATGCTGTTGTTGAATAATGACAGGCTGATCAGTTGAAGCAATCGACTGTTTTGGCTTGATGGTTGCTTGTGATGTTTGGATGGTCATTGCTGGTGAGTCACTGGTGGCGATGCGATGAAACTGAACATTTCCAGATAGCGTAATAATGGTATTGTTTTTATTACTTTGACCTTTATCAGCTGTAATGTGCCAGCTAGGTTGATGAGTTAGGTCAGAGTAGGAGGTGATGTCAGGTTGTGTGAATTGCATGAGATCTTTAGGTTTGGAGTAGGTGGCCAGTTCTGCGTTAATTATAGCGGTGAGGTTACCTTGCTGATCATGGGAGTTAAACGAAACGTGTTGAATAAAAATATTAGGGGATTGTAGATTTTGCAAGGGTACTTTGCTTCCATTTAAACGGTCATGGAAAAGAAAATAGATGCCGTAAGCTAGCAGCAGCAGCGTGATCACTGTGATTGGTACGAAGAAACGTTTAATCAAGTTGATGCTCTTGTTTTTCAGTAGATGATTTATTGGAATGTGTTTGTAGTAAAAGGTCACAGACTTCGCGAACTGCGCCACTTCCCCCAGGATTCTCTGTGTGCCAAGGTATACGTTGTTTAACGGTAGTTACTGCATTGGCAACGGCAACGGGTAATGCAACTTGTGTCATGACAGCTAAGTCAGGAATATCATCTCCCATATAGGCAACTTCATTGGGTGTGATTTGGTAATGCGAGAGTAAAGCTTGGAAAGCAATGGTTTTATCTTTTTGACCTTGGTAGACGTGTTCGACACCGAGTTCATTCATGCGTAGTGATACGGCTTGACTGCTTCGTCCGCTAATAATAGCAACAGCAATACCAGCATCCTGTATGGCTCGAATGCCATGGCCGTCATGGCTGTGAAAGCTTTTGATGTCTTCACCGTTAGAACAAAGCGTTACAGCCCCGTTCGTTAGTACGCCATCAACATCCAGAATTAATAGGCGAATACGTTGTGCGATGTTAGTGAGTTGAGAAGTTATTATCATTAGGCGACTCCTGCTTGCAGTAAATCGTGTAGATGAAGAATACCTTTTACGATTCGGTCATTTGAAGTGATCACCAGTGATGTGATCTTGTTTTTTTGCATGATATTCAGTGCTTCAACGGCTAGCATAGAGGCAGAGATGGTTTGGCATGTTGTTGTCATGACTGCCTTGATGGGAGTGGTGTGCACGTTAATCATATTGTCTAATGTGCGTCGTAGATCACCATCAGTGAAGATCCCTTCGAGCTGGCCTTGATCGTTTTGTATGGTGGTCATGCCGAGGTGTTTGCTGGTCATTTCAAAGAGTGCTTCACGTAGCGTTGCGTTTTCTTGAACGCTTGGAATACTAGCCCCGGAATGCATTAGGTCTTGGACGCGTAATAGGAGTCGCTTACCTAATGACCCAGCAGGATGAAAGAGAGCAAAGTCATTGGATGTAAATCCACGCATTTTTAATAAAGCAACAGCTAGCGCATCACCCATCACAAGGCAAGCCGTAGTGCTGGTGGTAGGAGCTAAACCTAATGGGCAGGCTTCCTGGGAAACCGCAATATTGAGATGATAATTAGAAGCCTTGCTGAGTGTGGAATGGGTATTTCCTGTCATTGCAATAATGCTGGTGGTTAGGCGTTTGAGGAAGGGTAATAGTGCGATGACTTCAGGTGTTTCACCTGAGTTAGAAATGATCAGCGTGACATCATTTGCTGTAATCATTCCCATATCACCATGAGAGGCTTCACTGGGGTGAACAAAGAAAGCTGGTGTGCCTGTGCTGGCCAGGGTGGCGGCAATTTTTTTACCAACATGTCCGGATTTACCCATGCCAATAACAATGAGGCGGCCTTGACACTGAAGGATATGCTGGCAGGCATCCTCGAATGTTACATTAAGTTTCTGTTTTAACTCAATAATTGCATTAGCTTCGATATCAAGAACGTTCTTTGCTATGTCAATAATAGAGGTTTTAATGCAGGCTTCGGTCATTATTTGGTCTGTTGTGAGTTCAGTTGTGTGCCTATTATAAGGAATTTGGTTGAATTTACTACTAAAATTGCCTGTTGGTCAGTGATCGCTGCCTGTTAGTTAATTAAGTGGCATTAAAGGTCAGTAAGCGTTTTACGATCTGAACTTTGTTCGGTATGATGATGAACTTTTTCAGGGATATAGTAGGGATTTACATGCAAAAAATACAAGTATCAGGTGGTTTTCAGTTAGACGGTGAGGTGGAAATTGCAGGCGCAAAAAATGCTGTCTTGCCTATACTCGCTGCCACGTTGTTATGTGAGGACACCGTCACTTTGAGTAATATTCCTCATTTGCATGATGTGACGACCATGATGGATTTATTGGCGCGCCTGGGTGTGACCTTCACTGTCGATGAGTTCATGAATGTGGAGGCTAATGCTGCATCAGTATCACAATTTTGCGCACCTTATGAGTTAGTGAAAACCATGCGTGCGTCCATATTAGTCTTAGGCCCTTTGTTAGCGCGATTTGGTCAAGCTGAAGTCTCTTTGCCAGGAGGGTGTGCGATTGGATCTCGCCCTGTTGATGTGCACATTGAAGGAATGCGCTTAATGGGAGCTACGATCACTGTTTCTGATGGATTTATTCATGCTTCAGTGAAAGGACGTCTGCAAGGTGCTGAACTGAATCTGGGTAAAATTACCGTGACAGGCACGGAAAATTTAATCATGGCAGCGGTATTGGCTGAAGGTGAAACCATTATTCATAATGCTGCGATGGAACCGGAAGTCTCTGACTTAGCCAACTTTTTGAATGCTATGGGTGCAGATATTCAGGGTGTCGGTACAGAAACCTTAATCATCCGTGGTGTGAAGGCTTTGGGTGGCGGGGCTTACCGTATTATTCCAGATCGTATTGAGGCAGGTACCTTTCTGGCAGCAGGTGCGTTGACACGCGGGCGTGTGAAAGTTACGCAGGTCTGTCCTGAACATTTAACAGCGACGTTATCCGCCTTTGAGCAGGCTGGTGCGCAGCTCACACAAGGAGCTGATTGGGTTGAGTTAGATATGCAGGGACGTCGTCCTAAAGCGGTGAACTTTGATACGAATCCTTATCCGCTGATGCCAACGGATATGCAGGCGCAGTTTATGGCCATGAATATATTGGCAGATGGCGAGTCAGTGATCACCGAAAATGTGTTTGAGAATCGCTTTATGCATGTCCACGAAATGCGTCGTATGGGTGCAGATATTCAATTAGACGGTAAAACGGCTTATTGTGCGGGGGTTGATACATTGCAGGCCGCGCCAGTTATGGCTACTGATCTTCGGGCTTCTGCAGGCTTAGTACTAGCGGCTTTAATGGCCGAAGGTGACACACCTATCGATAGAATTTATCATATCGATCGCGGTTACGAACGTATTGAAGAAAAGTTAACGCAATTAGGTGCTTCGATTAAGCGTCTTTCATAAGGAGCTAGCATGGATATCAGGGAATGTGAACGTTATTTAAATCAACTGTTAAATACCGAGGCTATTCGTGACTATGCTCCAAATGGCTTGCAGGTGAGTGGTACGCGTCCTGTGCAGCATGTAGTGACTGGCGTAACAGCTTGCCAGGCTCTGTTAGATGCTGCGGCAGCAGAAGGTGCTGATACGATATTAGTGCATCACGGTTATTTTTTTAAAGGCGAACCTGATGTGATTACCGGCATGAAGCGTGACCGGATTGCAACGTTGATACAGCATGATATGCATTTATTAGCTTATCATTTACCTTTAGACTGCCATCCCGAGCTGGGGAATAATGCGTTGTTTGGGCAAGCCATCGGTGTTGATGAGCTGGGTACCTTTTCAGTCGGTGACTATCGTGATGCTGGCTGTTTTGGGTCTTTAAAACAACCGTGTTCTGCCGTCGAGTTATCGCGCCAACTGGAAGGCCTGTTGGGTCAACAGCCACTGCACATTGCGGGTCATTCACGAAAGCTGCAACGTATTGCGTGGGCAACGGGTGCAGCACAAGATTTCATCATCGAAGCCCATGCGCTTGGCGTGGATGCGTTTATCACGGGTGAGGCTTCAGAACGAACCTGTCATTTTGCGCGAGAATTACGTATCGATTTTTTCGCAGCAGGGCATCACGCCACAGAGCGCTTTGGTGTTCGAGCTTTGGGTGATCATTTGGTTAAGCAGTATGGACTAAAGCATACCTACATCGATGTCTCAAATCCTATTTGAGCCTCAAGTTGCCTGCCCGTTAAGCCGTTAGGAGATATAGAGCGGAATAGTGTTTGACTACACGCTTGTCGAGGGCTGTCTAATAGTAATACGCGTTGTGCTCCATTGAATTTTTCAACGCTATCGCTGATGCTATTAATCCACCGTGTGGTTTCTTCTGTAATGCGTTCTTCCTCTTTCTCACTCTTGGGGTCATAACTGTATTGTCTTTGCCAAGTTGTATAGATCTCTCTAAGTTTATCAAAGTTAATGTGGATTTTGTTGCCTTGAAACAGTGCTTTTGCAAGATAGAGGCGATATGAAAAAATATGAGATGCTTCATCAAGTATAGTTTCAATAGTTCGAAAAGATTGCTTGAGAGATCGGGTTTCATCTGGTTCATTAGAATGTTCTCTCACAACGAGGTTACTTAGTTTCGCACGATAAGATTGTAGTAAAGGTTCCTCAATGGGTGGGCTGACCAGTGTCAGTACGTATCTAATGAAATGTTTATAGATTTTACCGGTAGGGGTTTTTCTGAATGATTTACTGCTCATCGTTTCAAGTAATGTTTGATAACATAATCTTTTTGTTTCATTGTCTCCAGTCTTAAGAAGGTTGCATGTAATACTGAGCAATTCTGGTTGCAGTCTAATAGATTCAACTGTCGAGCTTTTAAGTATTTGTAGATGATTTGTTAGAATATTCTTCAAGGTTTGTGACTGCCAAGACAGAATATCACTGTATTGTATGCATGATAGTGTATGAAGCGTCTGAAACACTGTGTCTGCTTTAACGGTAGTTGAGGTTCTAATCACGCTTTCCTGTAGAAGGCAGTGGGTGTCTGTGCATTTATCAGAATGGTCGGTCTTGTCAAACAATAAGCTAGCTAATATCTCCTCTTTCGATTTAGGGTTAATGAATTGATCGGGTAGAGTTCTTTTGTTAGATTGCTGTTCGCCTGTTGATCCGTAAAAAGCATAGCCGTAATCAAGAGTAAGAAGCTCTTGTGCTTCTCTATCAGTTTCCATATTTTGTGTGAAAGCATCTGCATCTTGTATTAGTTGGCGCATGACTGCTATTTGTATAATTTCTTTGTCTAAAGACGCTAATTTTTGTGCGCCAAAGGAGCCGAGGTCATCATATATTGTTGAATCATCTTTGATTGACGGTGAAGCAATTGCGCTTTGATAATGTTGTGAAGAATTTGTTGGGGAACTGGTACATGCTCGTGGGCTAGGTGTACGTATGCGTGTTCGTTTCTTTTGGTGGTCTTGTAACTCATTGGGATGATCGTTGATGATCCTGATCATTTTTTCCATGAGTATGCTGGCAAATAACTCGGTGATGAGTAAGTTGGGGTTATTGATGATTTTGAAAAAAATTGGTTTTTGAATTGCTTTGTATACAGTATTTGTTGAATCACAGTCGAACTCTCTTGCTTGAAATGATCCTGTAGTATCGATGAAGGTCATAGTGTGTTTTGGATTAGTTCTGGGGGCGGTAAGTCTCATAATTATGCTGGTCTATAGTTGTGTAATTATGGGGCGCACTTTAACGCTTTAGTATTAAGAAAATATTAAAAAATCTACTTTTTAATGCTGTTCGGATTGAATAATATCCTCTTAAGAATCGATCGAGTGCGAATTATGGAGATATTGATAATCAATGTTTTGAAAGGCCAATATCAGAGTTACACCAAGTATATCTTTATAAATTGATTGGTGTATTGGTTGTTTGCAGTGGTTTGATACGCTTAAATAGGCGTCTACGGAGTGACATTATGCAGTTTTTTCGTGCTGAGGTTGTTTTACCCAAGTATTACCGTCGGCGAAAGTGATTCCTTCGTTATTATATGTTGCTGTGATCGATGCTGGGCCGCCTTTAGAGCTGAAATCCAGGGTGATAATGTTTCCTTGAATATCGCCATTGGCCACCCAAAGGCTACCATTTTTTTTATCTCGTCCTTTAATAGTGAGATGACCATTGTGTGCAATCACCTGTCGTGTTCCATTGGGATGGTTGGGATCAGTGTAGGTTCCGTTTAATAGACTGGCTGTATCATTGGGTGTAACTGACTGGCAAGACGTGAGGCATAAAGTGGTGAGTAAGGATAGGAAGGTAATATTTTTTTTCATTGTGCTGTCTTGTATAATAAATTTATCAAGAATTCTATATTGAATGTATATTGCGTTCAATATTGACGTTACACGTAATAGTCATGTATTAGAAAAATTTCCATTTTGAAATGTAAAAATATGCTATTTTAGAAACAATAACCGAGACGTTAATGTGTACGGCAATCAAAACATTATTTTTCTGAAAGATAATTCAAATTAACTACAGATGCCTAAGCCACTAATGACACTATCCGCAAAAGATGTGACTGTATGATTATGAGTGGTGTTGTCTGCTAAGTGTAAAAAATCACATAATAAATAATGATTGTTTTTTAGTATTATAAAAACAACATCAGAATGATTAGCATTTATAAGTCAGGGGCTAAACAATGTAATAAATCATGTATGGAAAATGCCTGGCAACGGATAGGATGAGATAAAAGATTTTCCGAGTAGGTAGAAGGCTATAGCTGCTGCAGTTCTGTCATAGATAGATCGGTGTGTAATTATCACAAGAAGAACCCAAGATAACTTCAAGTAAATCCCAAGATAACTTTAAGAAAAGATAAAGGAAGCATTAAGTAAACACTAAGAAAGTATTAAGTTAAAGATCATATCTGAACTTGATATTCAAGAAAGTCTATTTTTTCAATCAAAAAAAATAAAAATTTAATATTTCTTTAATGGCTTGTCTATAAAGTAATCAGCATTGGGTGGTGAATACCATATCCCCTTAATAAAAAAGAGCATACAAATGAGCATACATCAAAAAGAACTCTTAAATGATTATTCTAAAATATTACTCGAAATAGAAGAGTTACCTTTAAGTATCTATAAAGGGACTTTCGCTATTTTGAATCTTAGGTATGATTTGATCAACTATTTAGAAACACATCCGAATAGCGTTCGTTAATTTCAAGTCCGAAAAATTTTACAACCAATAGAACAAAAAATAAATAGTTTTAATTTTTCAGAAAAAAACTATGAATTAATTGAAGAGTATCAGCAAGCTGGTAATGGAAACTCTAAAGTTGGCGGGCAGGTTCAATCAATACCTTCTATGAAAAAACACGTCAACAGTATGCTTCTGATGGTATTGAATATAAACATAATTATGAGGAGTATTTGAAAGACATTAGAAGCTACATAGCTAATGCTAGAAAAGAGATAAAAGATAATTGTTTTTTAAGACGATCATTTTTGGCAAGGTTTTCGATACGCGTTCGACCACATAAAAATAGTCGACTTTATAAAATGCTAGATATTTTCTAAGTGCGTGTTTGATAAATTTGAAGGGTGTTTTGTAAATTTGTCAAAGATTAATATTGACATTAATCAGATGTTGGAAAATCTAATAACCATAAAAAAGGATTAATTATATCGAAAATATCAATTCGATAGATTCGAGCTTCTAGTGTGATTATTACCATGATGATATTGATATTTCCCTCGAAATAGATTGCTTTTTTAAAGTTAATCGCTCAATCAGTGATTGAGTAGGAGTGTAATTGTAATAATTACCGAATTTTATGATCTCAAAATGATTGCTGCTAACCGAGATATCGCAGGCGGATAAGAGTTCTAGTAAATAGAGCGAGCTTTCGTCAATTGGTTTTTTTCGGTGCCCCCTTTCTAGGTTTGATTCACACTGCTGAGCTAGTTAGCACAATGACAGTGGTATCTGTTTTTATCTATCACTATTTGTGACGATGTTATCCATCCACTCCATAAAACGAATCATTCGATAGGGAGAAACATATTCATTGTTATGTTCATGAATGGTTTTTAATGCCTTTAATAGTCGTGGTATGAAGGTGAAGTAAGTGGGTTTATTTGAATCCTACCTGATCGATCTAAACAGAATAGCCTTGCAAGGCATTGTAGTGCGTTGCTATTGAAGAGATTGCTCGTTTCACTCGGTGTTTGGTTGTGCCAATGTTTCGGTGGCGTTGTCGCGGCTAACTCATCAGAAGTATAATTCCCAAATTCCACTAATAAAACGATTTTGCTTATGATCTTGTCAGACAGCGCTTTTTCTCTTAGGGGTTCTGGTATTAGAGATCGATAGTATGTGTTGAGTTGGTCTTTCAGTATCTCCAATCGGTTGTGTAAAGATGTCCTGATGATACGATGAAGAATAAGATTCATTTGTTGTATTTTTTCCATGAGCACCTTATTTGACCCACTCTCGTCATAAAATACCATGGCATTCAGTGTCCAGAGTAGCGTCATATTATTAATGTCAGAGGGTTTGATGGTTTCGTTGAGTAATGGTATTAACGCGGCCTCAGGATCTCGTTCTGCAGATAAGACATGCCGGTAATACACTAGATGATTCCCCAGTGATTGTAATTGAGAAATATCTTTTTGAGTGAGTCGATGAATATTTGAGATAAGAGCTTCTATTTGTTGATGATCATTGGGTAACGATTTTGCTGTTAAGTTAAGCGTTGTTTCTCGTTTGGCCAGTTGATCTAGGTGTCTTAATATACACGCTAGCCATTCTACGGAATCTGTTGGTATGGTTTGTTGAATTCGAGGTCTTATCCTGCTGTTGATAGCGTTATTGCATTTTAATGTGTCTAGGCTATTGAGTGTCTGGATAGCATATTCAGATAAAGTCGACTGATTGATAGAGCGTGTCATCAGGTCAATGATCTTGTCTCTATTGCGTGAGATTTGCCTATCTTTTCTTGGAATCGTGAAGACTTTTTTTCATGTTCCTGTTGTAAGACCTTTTGTGTGATGGCTGTTCTTTTTAGGAATCTTGTTTGTTCGCTATAGGGTATGCTCTTAAGTCTACAGCCATCAAATAAGCCTGGGTTTATAGCAAATGGCTTTCAACTTGAAAAGCCATTGGAGATGATAAACTTAACTATTGGTATATTGAAGCCGTAATTTTCTAGGATGCCAATAAAGAGCCTTCTTAGTGAGAAGGCTCTAGGATAGCGTTATCTATTAGGCTTGCGCAGATAAAATCATTATCGCTGAGCCCATTGATGGCGTGTGTAGTAAAAGTGATGGTGCATTGGTTATAACCAAATTGGACATCGGGATGGTGGCCTTGTTGTTGTGCAATCCAGGCTACCATATTGATAAAGCTCATGGTTGCATAGAAGCCTTTAAAGTCGAAAACGCGATGAATCGCATCATGATTATCTGAAAGCTGCCACTGGGGGGTTTGTTCCAGTAGTGTTTTAGCTTCGGCTTCTGTTAGGGCAGCAATGCCTCCTTCACAAGGTACGCAACGTTGTTCTGAAAGTGGCTTGTTCATATGAGTTTCTCCTTAAGGTTTTTCGATAACGAGGAAAGCATTGAGGTTGTCTCGATTAACACTGAGTAAGAGTGAGTCGATATGCTTGCTAGCCATGTTAATCAGGTCTTGTGTGCTTGCGATAGGCTGTCCATTAGCTTGTGTAATGACATCTCCTGGTACAACACCTGCGAGGGCTGCTTGGCTGGTTTCAGTGATGTTAGTAACGATGACACCAGTTAATTGGCTACCATCAGTTTCTATCTCACTGAAGTCTCGAAAGCTCACTCCGGCAAGGAAAGGATTAATGCGTTGTTTTAATTCCTGTTTAGGGTCGCCCACCTTGGCTGTGAGTGTTTGTTTTTTATGTTGGCGTATGACTTCCAGCTTGATTTTTGTTCCAGGGCGCATCATACCCAGAGTGTTGCGTACTTGTGCTGCGCTTGTCATGGGTTTTTTGTTGATGCTGATTAGGATATCTTTGATTTTCAGGCCAGCCTTATCCGCAGGGCTTCCAGGAACCACTTGAGAAATGATGACACCTTTGTTGTTGGTGAGTTGCATTGCATCTGCGAGTGACGGTGTGATGTTTTGTGCAATGACGCCCAACATACCACGTTTTACTTTTCCATATTGAATGAGCTGCTGAGCAATGCTATTCACCATGTTGCTAGGAATGGAAAAGCCAATGCCAACATTAGCGCCAGGTCCTACAAGTGCCGTATTGATACCGATTAATTGTCCTTTTAAGTTGACCAATGCGCCACCTGAATTACCCGGGTTAATCGGTGCGTCGGTTTGAATAAAGCTTTGGAACCCTTCAATTTTTGGTTCGCTACGGTTAAGGGCGCTGATGACGCCATAGGTGACTGTTTGGTTGAGGCCAAAAGGGCTGCCAATAGCAGCAACAAAGTTGCCCACTTGAATATTATCTGAGTCACCTAGGGGTAGTGCTGTTAGGTGTTTAGCTTTGATTTGGATAACAGCAATATCAAAGCCATCATCTTCGCCTAAGCTCACTGCGCGATAGTGTCGCCCATCTTTTAAAGTCACGAGAATATTTTTTGCATGATCAATGACGTGTGCGTTTGTAACAATCACTCCATGCTTGGCATCCAGAATAACACCAGATCCTAATCCAACTACTCTTTGATCCTTCTTGGTGTCATTATTTTTCTCTCCTTCAGGAATAAATTCATCACTAGTTTGTCGAGCTTTTTTTTCAACAGTGATGTTCACGATGGAGGGAGTGACGCGGTCTATCATTGGTGCAATGTTATTATTTTGCACAGGTGTGGTATCTGCAAAACTCATGAGAGGAGAGCTTAATGTCAGTGCTGCTAGTATCGGTAAAACGATGCGATGTCGTATCATGATGGACCTTTCTGTGTTTAGAAAGGAATTATTCTAGCCTGAACGACTCGGTTCTTCCAGCCATATTGCATGTGCCATGCGACCGGTGTATTGACCATCTCTGCGGTAGGAGTAAAAACGGTTGCGATGTTCAAAAGTACAGCGAGTCTCTTTATGAAGATGGTGTACACCAAGCTCTTGAAACCGTGTTTCGGCTAATCGTTGTAAGTTAGCAAACCAGCTTCCATCCGTGTCTTGATGAAAGCTCTTATCCCAAGTTGAGTGGGAGTGAATGAACTGCTGACGAATGGTGGTATTAATTTCAAAGTTTAACGGTCCAATGCAGGGACCCAGCCAAACGAGGAGTTCTTTAGTAGGGCAATGGAATTGTTTTATGGCGCGGTCAATGATACCAGCTAATAAGCCTCTCCAGCCTGCGTGAATGGCAGCCACTTGGGTGCCGTCGGTATTCGTGATTAGGATCGGTAGACAGTCAGCCGTGAGAACCACGCAAGCGTGTTGGTATTCTTGTGTGGTTGAGCCGTCGGCTTGAGGGTTCTGTTGCTCTTTGTTCAGCGTGATGATCCTGGTTCCATGAATTTGATCTAGCCAGTGTGGTTCATTCGGTAAATTAAGCGATTGTTTGAGCGCTTGGCGATGTTGCATGACCTGTTTGGCATCGTCGTGTACGTGAAGTCCAAGGTTAAAGCTACTGTAATCATTATTCGATAAAGCAGTACCTCGATGCGTTGTGATAGCACGGACGTTGTCTGGAATAGGCCAGTTCGGTGAATCAATAGGTAATGTTTTATTCGTGGTTGGATGCATAGGTCTTTAGTGATTCTAAGAGACGAGAAAAATCATCGGGCAGTGGCGCTTCCCATGTCATGACTTCGCCAGTGCTCGGGTGCGTGAGTGATAATCGGCGTGCATGGAGGGCTTGTCTTGGAAATGTGTGCAAGGCAGTTTGTAGTTCAGGGGGGATTTTTCCTGGAATATGACGCCTTGGGTTGTAGGTGCGATCGCCAACCAGTGGGTGTTTAATGTGTTTAAAGTGAACACGAATTTGATGTGTGCGTCCAGTTTCGAGTTGAACACTGACGTGAGTGTGATGTTGAAACTTTTGAATGAGTCGATAGTGAGTTATGGCGGGTTTCCCGCTGCTAATGATGGCCATTTTAGTGCGTTGTGTTTGGTGTCGACCAATTGGGGCATCGATAGTATTGCCTGCAATCAAGGTGCCTTCCACAATGGCTTCGTAGTGGCGGTGAATCTCTCGTGCTTGCATGGCGTTGCCTAATGTAAATAAGCTTTCTCGTGTTTTGGCGGCAACCAGTAGTCCGCTGGTGTCTTTGTCGAGGCGGTGTATGATACCTGCGCGAGGTAGCGTGTCAGAGGCTGGGCAATGATGCAGTATGGCATTCACTAGGGTGTGTTGAGGGTTGCCGGCTCCTGGGTGTGTTACCAGCCCAGCGGGTTTATTGATCACGATTATTTCGTCGTCTTCATAAATAATGTTGAGCGCTATTGGCTCTGGTTGCCAGCTGGTTTGTGTTTCCAGGACAACTTGAACTTGGATGCTTTGATCTGTGTGTACTGTTTGACGAGGTTTTTTGATAACAGACCCATTAACAGTCACATACCCTGCTAAGATCCATTGTTTATGTAATGATCGAGAAAACTCTGGGAAGAGCTCTGCCATTGCGCTATCGAGGCGTTTATGGTGTAAGGCCTCTGTGACGATGGCTTCTCGGGTTTCTGTATGTTCGGGGTTCGTGTTCATGGCGCCAGTGTAACGGGTTTATGAGCCAGCTCCAAGTTATCTGAAAGTCTTTGTTTCGTTATGCGGCAACATCGCCTATAATGAGCCAATTTTTATTGACCTGGGTGGTGCTATGAAACGTTTGAGTCTTTTAGTTGTCTGTTTTTTAACCTTTCTTGTCGGCGGTTGTGCCTCTGATTCTTTAAAAGATCAATATGCTAAATATCGCGACCAGACTGCCGAACAAATTTTTGTCAAAGCTGAAGCCGATATGGCGAAAAAGCATTATACAGATGCTGTAGAGGGTTTTGAGGCGCTGGATGTGATTTATCCATTCGGTGTTCATGCGGAGCAAGCACAGTTAGATGTCATTTATGCGTACTATAAAAACGGTAAATTTGCTGAGTCACAAGCTGCAGCAGAGCGTTATATTCGTTTGTATCCAAGAGGGAAGCACACCGATTATGCGTACTACATGAAAGGTCGTATTCAGTATGAGCAGGGCATCAATTGGTTACAAAAGCAGTTTAAGCAAGATCCCGCTAAAAGTAATATGAATGATAAGAAGCGCGCCTTTGTTACCTTTGAGACTTTGTTGTCAAGATACCCGAATAGTCCTTACGCCAAAGATGCTCGCTTAAGAATGATCTACTTGCGTGATTTATTCGCTCAGCAAGAGTTGCTGGTCGCACAGTACTATATGGATAAGAAAGCCTATGTGGCTGCAGCTAATCGCGCCAGTATTGTCGTTGAACATTATCCTCACACGGCTTCTGCGGAGCCTGCATTGGTGATGTTGGTAAAAGCTTATCAAGCGTTGAACTTAACCAGTCAAGCCACTAATACCTTACGTATCCTCAAGGCGAGCTTCCCTGATTCGCCTGCATTGGCAGCTTTATCCGCATAAGCTGCTGTGTGGGATGGTTTTTTCTTAGGAAGATTTGCAGATACTCACGGTGAGTATCTGCGCCGTTTTTGTCATATTGCCTGTTCTTGTATCCCTGTCTTTTATTTTTTGATTCTTTCTCCGCAGTTAAATCACTCAGAGATTGTGTTGCATCAATTATTATTGAGTGCTCTGGCAATGATTCTCATGCTAGATGGTGCTCGTGTGGCTTTTGGTGTCACGGTCATTGGCCAGCGTGATTATGAGTATCACCGTTATGCTTCATTAACTGGGTTGTTAGTGGGGATGGTATTGGTTTTGTGGTGGGCGCCTTATCACCAACTTGCAATAGCCATTATCCTGACAGCTACATTGGTTGATCCTGTGATGGGAGTAATGCGGCGTTGTGATTGTTCGCTTTTAATTCGCTGTGTAGTGGGTGTTAGTTTGGTTATCTTGTTATGGGTCGGAGTGGGTGTCTTAGAAGTGATGTCAATGATCTGCGTTGTTATGCTAGCTGTACTAACAGTGTTCATCGAAAATTATCAGTTAACTTGGTTGGATGATAATTTTCTGATCCAAGTTATTCCTCTAAGTGTAGTTCTAGTGATTATTAAATTCACTTAGGAATAAAAAAAGCGCAATGTAAACATTGCGCTTTAGGGAATACAAGATAAATCTTATAGGTAGTAATGCATACCGAATAGGTACTCATTAGCATACTCGCCATGGTCATTATCAGAGCTGTAGCTAACATAGTGGTAACCTGAGAAGAAGCCGAGTGTGTCATTAACAGAGTATTCAAGTTCTACGGCACCTTGGTATGCGAATTTAGTTTCGGAATCACGAGCTGAAACTGATTTTGCATCATCAGCATCTTGAGATTTGAAGTAGATCGCACCGATACCACCACCAATTCGGCTAGTGACGTTGCTAGATAAAGCGTGATTAAAGTAAACGTCAGCCATGCCGTGAAAGTACATGCCTTGGTTAACAAAGTTAAGATCAGCGCTGAAGTTATCTCGAATGGTTGTTCCAACCATCGCACCGTATAGGTTGAAATTATTGGCGTCACTATTAGAATCATCTGCATAGCCGGTGAGGCCAACTTGAGCACCAACGTAAGTGTTTGTGCCCATTGCTAAAGCAGCAGTTGATGATAGTAGGGTTAAAGCGGCAACCGACAAAATTGCTGAAGTCTTGTTCATTAATTCACTCTCCATAAAAATTAAAAATTAATTAAGCGATAAGATTCTAGTTTATGTATTTATGAATTACTAGTGCTAGTCCTAGAATTTCTAAGTTATTTATTGGATTTTTCCTGATTTAGATGATTTTTTTTGGCGAAAATAGGGCCGGTTTTAAATATGTTGCGTATTTTAAGAACTTTTTGTTTAGCGTATATATTCTACTGACTTAGAGTGTGCCATGTGTAATCGGGTAACGACGGTCTTTTCCGAAAGCATATTCGCTGATACGTACACCTATTGCGCCTTGCCGACGTTTATACTCATTACGTCTTATGCGTTGCGCAATGTCTTTGACCGTCATGAGGTCATGTCCAAGTGCCGCTGTTTCTTCAATCGATAATTCTTCATCAATTAAGTGATGCAGAATATTATCGAGCTCATCATATGGTGGAAGTGTGTCTTGATCAGTTTGATCGGCAGCGAGTTCTGCGGTTGGGGGTCTATCGATAATTCTTTGTGGAATGATGCTGCTGTGTTTGTTTCGATGATTAGCAAGCGCGTAAACCAGAGTTTTTGGAACATCCTTGAGTACGCAAAAGCCACCTGCCATATCACCGTATAGTGTGCAGTAACCTACAGCAAGTTCACTGCGATTGCCGGTGGTGATGACTAAGTTGCCTGTGTGGTTGGATAATGCCATTAGGAGTGTGCCGCGAGTTCGTGCCTGAATATTTTCTGCGGTAGTTGAAGGATTGAGGTGGGTGAGTAGTGGTGAGAGCTCATTGAGGAAGCTGTCTTTTATCGTATCGATGGGTAAAGTGTGATGTGTAATCGTGAGTTGCTCTGCCATTATTTTGGCATCTTCTAAGCTCATGGTGCTGGTGTATTGTGAAGGCATCATAACCGTTGTAATACGATCTGCACCTAGGGCATCATAAGCAATCGCCAGTGACAGTGCTGAATCAATTCCACCGGAGAGTCCTAGTAAAACTCCAGGAAAACCATTTTTATTCACATAGTCTTTCAATCCTAAAACTAAGGCTTGATAGGTGTGTGTTAGTGCCTCGTTGGTATGTGAACCTGAATTGTTTGACACTGGAGATAGTCTTTTTGTGTCGATATCGTATTCAGTAGTTAATATTGAGTCCTCGTAAAAAGGTGCTTGTTGTATACAATGACCTTGTTGGTCAACGACCATAGAGCCGCCATCAAACACCAGCTCATCTTGCCCGCCAACGAGGTTGCAATAAAAAATAGCACTCTGATGTTGTTGGGCGCGTGTTGTGAGAAGATTGATTCGTTGTTGTTGCTTGTGTTGGTCAAATGGTGAGGCATTTAAACTTAGGATGCAGTCAACACTGAGTTGGGAGAGAGTTTGGCTGGGTGTCTCATGCCATAGGTCTTCACAGATCAAGATTCCAAATTTTACACCTTTGATGGTGAGTACGCTGGGTGTGTTTCCAGGGGTGAAGTATCGATGTTCGTCGAACACGGTGTGGTTGGGTAGTTGTTGTTTGTGGTAAATAGCAGTGATGGCATGATTCTGTAATATAACGGCACTGTTATAAAGGTTATTGTGTTTTTTCCATGGCATTCCGATGATTAAGGTGAGATCAGGCATCTGTTCTCGAATGATTTCTAGCGCGTCTTGACACGTTTTGTGAAAATGTTCACGGAATAAGAGATCTTCTGGTGGATAGCCGGTTAATACCATTTCTGGGAACACGATGATATCCGTTTGATATTTATCGTGTGCTGTGTGACACAGTTCCAATACGCGCTGAGCGTTATTGTGAATATCACCTACGATCGGGTTGAATTGAGCTAAGGAAATGCGAAGTGTGTTCATTGAATAATTACCGCGGCTAATACGTTGCGTTGATCTGAAGAAAGTAGGGCAAAAGTTTTGCAGGCAGCGAGTGAGTGCATCACCTCAATTCCAATACGCGCTTCGTATAGGGGTGCTAGGAGACTGTGAGATAGCTGTTGATGGCGTTCACCCGTGCCAATGAGAATAATCTCAGGCTGAAAGCTTATGCATTGCTCAATGTCTCGAGTGGTGAGTTCATCGACAGATTGAGGTCGCCATGCTGCGTGGGATTGAGTGGGGTGTATGAGCATACTGTGGATGAATGGCGAGTGATTAATGCAGATTTTGCCAGGTTGATAAGCGGTGATCTGATAAGTAGCAGGGTTGGTGTCTCGGTGTAGTTCCATAGCTGTCATAAGTTTGTCTAAGTGAGGCGTGCATTATGGGTGTCTTTTGTGATTTTTTCTAGTGGCGATCGTCATAAACATAGAAAAGCAATTTGTTTATTGATCAACCATTAACTTGATGTGATTTTATCTAAAAAGTATTTATTATCATAGGTTTATTGATTAATTTTAATGTCTGATTGTTGCAATTTTACGAGTCGTACCAAAGGGGTGTCAGTAGCTGGTTATCTGGGCTTGCGTCTTGAGGGGCAATTGATTAGACTTGCGCTTCACAATTTTGTGTTAACTCCTTGCTCTATGGTCAGATTCCATGGGGCTACAAACCGAAAGGGGACTATAATGAAACATTATGAGATTGTTTTCTTAGTGCATCCAAGTCAAAGTCCACAAGTGCCTGGTATGGTCGATCGCTATCGTAAACTAGTGACCGATAATCAAGGTGCTGTGCATCGTTTAGAAGACTGGGGGCGTCGTCAATTAGCCTATGCCATTAATAAGGTACACAAAGCGCATTATATTCTAATGAATGTTGAGTGTGATCATAAGGTCATTGCAGAGCTTGAGGAAATATTCCGCTACAACGATGCTGTGATTCGTCATATGGTATTACGTTGTAAAAAAGCTGTAACACAAGCTAGCCCATTAAAGGTGTTAGATTTGTTAGAGGCTCCTGCAAAAAACACGGCTGAAGTTCCTGCAGAATCTGACGCTTAATTAATGTAACTAAAGAGGCAAAAAAATGGCAAATTATTTTCAAAGAAAAAAAGTCACTACGTTTACTCGTGATGACGTTGAAAAAATCACGTATCAAAACTTAGATATTTTAAAAGAGTTCGTCATGGAGTCGGGTCGAATTGTGCCTAGCCGAATTACAGGTACACAAGCTCGTTATCAACGTTTAGTATCTACTGCTGTAAAACGAGCTCGTTTTTTAGCACTGATACCTTACTGTGATCGTCACGAGTAATATTCCTGTATAACTTGAGGTATTCACAGTGCACCGATTAGGTCAATTATTGTTAGCTCAGCCGCTCTATGCTGCTGTAATGGTATTATTATTGGTGTTGTCACCAATTTTATCCGTTTTTTGCGTATTTTTGGCTGCTGCAATTATTGTTCTGATGACATTGCAGCAAGGTGCAAAAGTGGGTGCTTTTATCTTGCTGTGGGTTGCTGTGCCAGCAGTAGTATCGTTTTGGTTTAATGGGTTCGGTGGCTATGATGCCTTGCTTGTATTTTGTTTGTTGCAGTGGGGCTTGGCAATCTTGATGCGCGAATATTCATCATGGACATTGGTGTTAGAGGTCTTGCTATTGTTCGCTCTATTAGTGTTAGCAGGGGTTCACCTGGCGGTACCTGATATTGCTGCTTGGTGGAAATCACATTTATCCCAGATGTATGAGACGTCCTCGGTGCTCACTTCATTACCTGACGATGAAAAACAGCGTTTGTCGACCTTGTTTTCCCAGTATGCAACAGGCTTATTGACCTTTTATATGATGGCCTTTCTGTTTCTTGGGTTGATGGCGGGTCGCTATTGGCAAGCAGTTTTGAGTGGGGGCGCTGATGCCTTCAGAGCATCGATGCTATCTATACGAATGAATCGCTGGGTAGTATGGGTGGCTTTGGCTTATACGGCTGGGTTCTTATTTAAGATACCGTTATGTATGGATAGTATCTCAGTAGTTCTTATGCCTTTTGTTGTCGCGTCACTCAGTCTTTTACATGCGCTGGTCAAACAACGTACAGCTTTTAAGGTACTCATTGGCTTGTTATATGTCGGTCTCTTATTTATGCAATACATAGTTGCACCTGTGTTGGCTTCCATTGCATTGTTAGATGCCAGTTTAGATTTCCGTCAGCGTATAGTTGATTCATCTAAACAAAAAAATTAAATAGATAACTGAAGAGGTTTTGAGATGAAAATTATTTTACAAGAAAATATTGCGAATGTTGGTAAAGTGGGCGATCAAGTAAATGTGAAAGCAGGGTTTGCTCGCAACTTCCTTTTACCTCAACAAAAAGCGGTGTTAGCAACGCCTGCTAATTTGGCTGACTTTGAAGCACGTCGCGCTGACTTTGAAAAAGCTGCAGAAGAAAAATTAGCACACGCAAAACAACGTGCTGAAGCTATTGCTAAATTATCAGTAAGCATTGAGTCGCTGGCTAGTGATGAAGGTAAACTGTTTGGTTCTATCGGTCCTCGTGAAGTGGCTGATGCTATCTTGGCTGCTGGTTGTGATGCTTTAGAAAAGCGTGAAGTCGTGATGGCTGATGGGCCTATTCGTCATGTCGGTGAGCATGCTGTGTTGATATCACTGCATTCAGAAGTATCTTTTGAATTAACTTTAACAGTGACTGCTAAATCAGCATCATAAGTTTTCTGTAATCGTGTTCGGCGAGTGATTCTGCTGGTCGAACACAAGTTCGAGTGTTAGACTACTGGCCATGAACACTCAAGTAGCCCCTTCTAAAAAAGAATCCACGCTGGCACCAAAGGTGCCGCCTTATTCCATTGAAGCTGAGCAATCGGTATTAGGCGCTCTGATGCTCGATAATCGTGCTTGGGATCGTGTGATTGAACATGTCGCGGTGAGTGATTTTTATCGCAACGAGCATCAACTGATTTTTACTACCATTCAAACTTTAGTCGACCGAAATCAACCGTGTGACAGTCTGACTTTGGCAGAAGAGCTAAAACAGTTGAATCAACTTGAGCAGGTGGGCGGTGAGAGTTATTTATTTGAGTTAGCTAACGCAACCCCCAGTAGTGCCAATGTTGCGTCTTATGCAACCATTGTTCGTGAGCGCTCTGTGTTACGTAAAATGATCGCAGTAGGCTCTGACTTAGTCGATAATGCAATGAATACACAGGGTAGAAGCCCCAAAGACCTATTGGATCAAGCCGAAAGGGAAGTGTATCGCATCGCAGAGCAACAGTTACGTGGTGCCGGTCCTGTAAAAATCGCTGATTTATTGTCAGCAGCCACTCAAAAAATTGATGATCTCTTTCAGTCTGGTGATTCTATTACCGGTGCATCTACCGGTTTTTACGATTTTGATGATATGACATCCGGACTTCAGTCAGGTGATCTCGTGATTGTTGCGGGTCGTCCTTCGATGGGTAAAACAACCTTTGCCATGAACATTGCTGAGAATGTCGCTGTTAATGGCAAGTCTGTCTTGGTGTTCAGTCTCGAGATGCCAGGTGAGCATTTAACCATGCGGATGCTGTCTTCATTGGGTCGAATTAATCAACACAATGTTAGAACGGGTAATCTAACGGATGATGATTGGCCAAGAATTAGTTCGGCCGTGAGTATGTTGGCTGACGTTCCTTTGTATATCGATGATACACCGGCTTTATCACCAAGCGAATTACGTGCTAGAGCACGGCGTGTTGCTCGTGAGAATAATGGCCTAGATCTCATCGTGATTGATTATTTGCAGTTGATGCAGGTACCTGAGCTAAAAGAAAACCGGACTAACGAGGTAGCAGAAATTTCCCGCTCGTTGAAGGCATTAGCCAAAGAACTGGAATGCCCTGTGATTGCTGCGTCACAGTTGAATCGTGGTTTGGAGTCTCGTACCGATAAACGTCCAGTGATGTCAGACTTACGTGAGTCGGGTTCGATTGAGCAAGATGCCGATTTGATTGCCTTTATTTATCGTGATGAGGTGTATAACCCTGATTCGCCTGATAAAGGTGTGGCTGAGATTTTGATTCGTAAGCAGCGTAATGGTCCTATTGGTGAGGTTCGTTTGGCTTTTCTAGGTGAGTACACTCGCTTCGATAATTTAACACAGAATTTTCAAAGTGGGGCATAGCAGTGTCACGCTCTCGCTATGTCGTTATTCACACGGACCATATTCAACATAATCTATCGTGTATTCGCAAACTCGCGCCTGATGCCTTGCTTTTGGCTATGGTAAAAGCTAATGCTTATGGCCATGGTGCAGTTACTGTAGCGCGTACTGTAACCGGAGTTGATGCCTTTGGGGTTGCTACCATCACAGAAGCAATCGAGTTGCGTCAGGCAGGTATTCAGCAGGCCATCGTTGTGATGACAGGTTTTCTGACGGCTGATGAATATCAGCAGCTCATCCAGTATCAATTAGACGTGGTTATTCATGATCCTTTTCAATTGGAGTTCATACAGGCTTGTCCAGTACCTGCGGGTGTACGTTTTTGGTTGAAAGTGGATACAGGGATGCATCGATTAGGCATGACACCTCAAGTGTTCCATGAGACCTATCAACACTTAATGAGTTTGAATATTCCTTCAGAGCAATGCATTGCGATGACGCATATGGCCTGTGCGGATGACAGTGAATCATCGATGTCGCAACAACAGTGGAATCAGTTTGAGCAAGTCACGCACGATATTGCCAGTCAAAAAAGCATTGCCAACTCCGCTTTGATGTTAAATCAAATCACTCTGCATGCTGATTGGGTGAGGGTAGGTTATATGCTGTATGGTGGTTCACCAGTGTCTGGAAAGACCGCTGAGTCATTAGGTTTATTACCTGCGATGACTCTGCATTCTCAAGTCTTAGCGGTTAAAACAATCGCGGCAGGTGAGTCAGTGGGTTACGGAGCAACCTGGGTGAGTGAACAGCGCACAACCATAGCGATTATTGCGATGGGGTATGGTGATGGTTATCCGAGACAGGCTCCAGAGGGGACGCCTGTGTTAATTAATGGTCACTGTTATCCTTTGATCGGACGTGTCTCCATGGATTTATTGACGGTGGATTTAGGTGTCAATACTCAGGTTAAACCAGGTGATGATGTTATTTTTTGGGGAGAAGGTTTGCCCGTTGATACCATTGCGCAGCATTGCGGCACCATAGGTTATGAATTAATGACACAATTATCACAGCGTGTAGAGCGCGTTGAAATGACAGTTAATAGGAAAGGAGTCTATGAAACACCAAGCTGCATCTAAATCGTTATTTGCTTTTTTATCGATTGCTTTTTTAAATACCTTTGTTGATATAGGACATAAAGCTTTGATGATGGACACAGTCTATGCTACGTCAACAGCGCATCAATACACGTTATTGTCATCCATTGTCAATGCGTTAATGCTATTGCCTTATTTATTTTTGTTCACTTTTTCGGGTTTTATTGCCGATCGATGGCCAAAAATAGTGATATTACGGATTACTTCGTTTAGCGCTATTCCACTGACGATTTTTTTAACCCTGTGTTATTTTCAAGGTTGGTTTTGGTTAGCTTTTTCAACCACGGTCTTAATGGCGTTGCAAAGTGTGCTCAACTCGCCAGCTAAATATGGCTATATACGCGAAGCGTTTGGTGTGTCTAATATTGCTCGGCTCAATGGGATGGTACAAGCAGCGGTTATTATCGCGATTGTTTTGAGCCAAGCGGTATTCACTTTTTCTGCTA
Organism: Coxiellaceae bacterium; assembly: GCA_011523685.1. Lineage (GTDB taxonomy): Bacteria > Pseudomonadota > Gammaproteobacteria > Coxiellales > Coxiellaceae > UBA9148. The sequence continues at coordinate 39,621 of WTGG01000014.1, forward strand.
ATGCACTGGTTGCGCATCGGTTAGCTGAAGTGACTACTCGTGTGGAATTTATTAAAGGTTTTGCGCCCATTGGGTTCGTTTTGATAGCTTTATCTATGTTTGAATTTTTTATGACATTCAGATTATTGCGCGTACCCGCAGCAGACCCTCAGTCAAAATATCGCATGTCCAGTTATGTGACAGGGCGGTATCTACGATCCTATTTGCGCACAGCTTTTCACAAACCAGTGATTTTTATCTGCATGATTGGGCTGTCATTGTTTTTTGCGATTAACCAAGAATTACTGGCAATTTATGGCGGATACCTTAAAGAGTCGGTGGGTTCGAGTGCTAACTTTGCATTAAGTTCCATTGGTGTAGCAGGTATTGGTATTTTAATTGGCGCTATATTAGCTGGCAGAATCTCCAGAGGTTTTATAGAAGTTGCCACAATCCCATTAGCGACTTTAGCAATGTGTTTGGGATTAATTTTTTTATCACAGCTGCGCAGTGAGCCTTTGATTGTAATAATGATGCTTGGTTACGGTATCTTCGCTGGAATGTTGATAGTACCCTTGAATGCTTTGATTCAATTCCATGCTAAACCGGCATCACTCGGCAAGGTCTTGGCGACTAATAATTTTCTGCAAATGCTTTCGATGTTTGCTTATCTGCTATTTGGTATTCTGCTGATCCATTATCTTTTTAGTATTGCCTTTCAATTAAATCTGCTCATTATTCTAGGTTTTATTGGTTTGTTAGCGAGCTTGTATTATTTCCCACAGTCTTTTATACGCTATGAGCGATTTTACCTAACACGGTGCATGACAGGTTTGCGGGTTGAGGGCTTGTCTGCGTTATCTCATGAGGGTGGTGTGTTATTAGATCATCAGGCAGATCGTGTTGTGGACTGGTCTTTATTACAAATGGCTTCCCCAAGGTTTTTACATAGCGTGATTTGGCCGGGTCAAGAAATGACGAAGAGTTATCACTATTATTCTAAACGTCTTAATAAAGCGCCGATTATTGTTACTAGTATCGATCAGGCGGTTGAGCAAATTAGTCTGGCACTGCAGGCAGGTGATGTTGTCTGCGCGATACCCGAGCAAGCAGAGCATCGTCAGATGTGGTCAGCAATAGTGTCTCGTTTAGCTTCGTCATCGCAAGAGCATTATAAGACGGTGGCTGTTGAATGTGATTTTCAAAAAAGAACACGATTATCTCAACGCTACTGTGTGCGATGGCAGGCCGTTTCATAACCCGCATTAACGGTTCGTATAGTAATAGGAAATTTTATGAATCAACTATCATTAGACCCATTAAAGCGCTCAGGTGCTATCTTGATTGTTGGCGGAGCCGGTTACATTGGTTCGCACATGGTGGCTTATGCTTATGAGCATGATTTAGACGTAGTCGTGTTAGACAACCTCTCCAGTGGTCATCGAGATGCTGTGCCTGATCATGTGCCTTTTTATGAGGGCGACTTATCCGATCGAAACTTGCTTGACCGTGTTTTTAAGGCGCACACGATCACGGCTGTGATGCACTTTGCTGCACATATTGAGGTTGCGGAGTCTGTGCAACATCCCGCAAAGTATTATCATAATAATGTGGCTAAGACGTTAGTGTTGTTAGATGCTATGGTGGCGCATGACGTTAAACGCCTTATCTTTTCTTCGACGGCTGCCGTGTATGGTGAACCAACTACCGAGTCTATTACTGAAGATCACCCTAAACAACCGATTAATCCTTACGGTGCTTCGAAGTGGATGGTTGAGCAAGTCCTGCAAGATTATGCGAAAGCCTATGGTTTGCAGTCTGTGGCCTTGCGTTATTTCAATGCATCTGGTGCTCATCCGTTGGGTTATTTGGCGGAACGGCATCAACCTGAAACGCATCTCATTCCTTTATTGCTAGAAGTGGCAATGGGACGTCGTCAACAGTTTTATCAGTATGGCGATGATTATCCAACACCTGATGGTAGTTGTGTGCGAGACTTTATTCATGTGATGGATTTGTGTGAAGCTCATGCGTTAGCTCTTCTGTATTTACATAATGGTGGGGAAACACGAGCATTTAATGTTGGTAGCTCTTCTGGTTTTTCCGTGAAGGCTGTGATTGAAGCAGCTCGCCGCGTTACTGGGCATGCAATTCCCGTCGAGGTGCATCCTCGACGTGCGGGTGATCCTGCCACATTGATTGCTGATGCAGCCAGCTTGAGAGCGTGTTGTGGTTGGCGGCCGCATTATGATGATCTTTATACCATCATTTCGCAAGCATGGGTTGCTCAACAACATTGGTGGCATAGCTTAGAGGTACAGTAGGAATAATCATGTGTAATCGGCGATTAATGCAATGGATGTGTGTGATGCTGTCGCTGGGTGTGTCGGTGGTTCACGCATTGCCACGTGCGCAGGTGATGCATTTAGAGCAGGTTGCTGTGTTACCCAAAGCACTTCGTGAAACTTCTGGCCTGATTCTTTACCGTGGCTTGCTATGGACCCAAGTTGATTCACGTTCAACGACGTTATATGGCTTAGACCCCAAGAGCGGTGCGATTAAAAAAACAATTCGTATGAGGGGCGTCAGAAATAGAGATTGGGAGGCTATATCGCAAAATTCTGAATATCTCTTTGTGGGTGATATTGGTAATAATGCCGGAAAGCGTGGAGAGATAACGATCTATCGAATTAACAAGGCTGATTTGTCATCCTTGGATCATGCTTCTTCGTGCCGTGTGAAGGTGCAAAGGATTAATTTTCGTTACCCTCATTTTCAACCCTCTAGAGATTGGTATTGGCACCCGTATGATGCTGAGGCAATGGTGGTCGATGCTAAGACCATCACCCTTTTTAATAAGAACTGGCAAGATCCCTCTCAGGTGCTGAGTTATACCTTGCCCATTGATCTCGGTTTGCAGTCGTTAACACCACAAGTAGCTTTGCCGACTGCTATGTTGGTGACTGATGCTTCCAGGTATCAAGATCAGTTGTGGTTAGTGGGTTACAGGTTGTCACTGAGTGGCTTACAGCCTTATTTGATGAAATACACCAAAAAATATGGACATTGGGTACCTAAGGCGCTTTGGAAGTTGGATCAGTTAGCTCAAATTGAGGGAATGACGGTTGTGAATAGAGATGCGGTGTATTTTACTTGTGAGCAAGATGACTATCATAAGGCGGCTTTATTTCGAGCGAAGCTGTCGTAGTGGCATAAGGGCGCGCAATAAGCGATAAGCAAAATAAAAAGGTTTGATCACATGGTATAAGCCCTTAATCCGTGTGAGCGTCGGGCATTTTACGAATAGATCATTGGAGTAGAACTCATAGCGATACCAGTTAAGGCGATAGCTCAGGGTGCGATGCATCAGAAAGGACTGGTAGCGAAGTCTGGCATTTTTGATCATATCAGGCCTCGTGTGGTAATTCTCAAGAAAGGTTTTGCTGTGGTTGTAGAGCGCTATCGACTGTTTATCCTTAAGCGTATCAGAGAAGGTCGCCGGTGTATGGCTATTCAGTTTATCTTTAGTCAGTAATAATGAGGCGCCTATGATATGAGTGAGTTGATGTTGCTCTGCCAAGGCGAGGCATGCTTGATGGTCAAATGTCACTGAGTCAATAAAGGCCTGCACGTCGTATAGCCAGTGCAGTCTTGAGTAGCCTGAGTATAGTCCGTGTGTGCAGAGATACAGAAAATAAATTACAGGTGATAGTGTTGGATAAACTGTTTGGCCAATCGTCACGGATGTGGTGTTTTGCCAAAGAGTTTCCTGTGCAATGGTTAACAATTTCGGGTTGATGAAGAGTTGATAGTGACACTCAATGCAGACACCTGATTCTGGGTGAACATATATGAAGTCTTTACCAAAATTAATCGCAACGTCAAGAGTTTTCCCTCTGAGCGGGCGAGAAGGTGATATGCGCACATACCCTAATTGTTCAATCAGTTCATGAACGCACGCTAGGTCTTCTTTTTGCACTAACAGATCAATATCTTTAGCAGTTCGAACACAAGGATCTTGGTAGATGAGTTGACTGAGCGTAGGACCCTTAATGTGCAGCACTGGCATATGTGGGCTGAGTGCTGCATGAACTTCAGTTAATGCTTGGATGAGTTTAAGAGCCTGGTGTCGTTGTTGTTTGACAGCGTTTGATAATGTGGAGTGGATGGGTTGCTGGGTGCTCATGAGGTGTAAATAGGTTTCCCCAACAATGCGATGTGTTTGGTAGTGCTCTATAGGAGGGTTTGGCAGAGTGGTTTGCAAGGTGTCTTCCATGTCATTTTTTGTTAACTGTAGCATGCTCTATCGATTTTAGGAAAACGCATAAAAACCTATAATTTGAGTAAAAAATGAACAAATAGAAGTGGGTTAGAGCAAATAAAAAACAATGGTTTTTTATTTTTGATTTTAATCTAGGAGTTAGTTGATTACCCCTAGTAGGTCTGTAATAATCATTGACGGATTCAAGGATAAGAAACTTTTAAGGAACGTGAAAGGATGCTCGAGACACAAGGAATTTCTATTTTGTGTGCTTCTATAAAACACCCCTCTCGTTTTCGCAGTGTCATTAGTTGATAGGTACCGTCTGGTTCTTAATTCGCTAATGATCTTGTTTTATCTTTGTAGTCTTTAGGTATTTGCGTTAATAGCAACGCACTGCCTGTATCAATAATGTCAAAATATGCTGATACCCAGTAGGGCGGTAGCGTTTAAAATACAACTTGAGGGCTTATGTTTAACAATAAAGTGATTCTAGTGACTGGTGGGACTGGTTCTTTTGGAAAGCAGTTTGTAAAGACTGTATTGAAAACGTATTCACCGAAAAAAATTATCGTATATTCTCGTGATGAATATAAGCAATTTATCATGTCAGAGGAATTCAATCATCCTTGCATGCGATACTTCATTGGAGATGTAAGGGATAGGGAAAGGTTAGACCTTGCAATGGAAGGTGTAGATTATGTTGTTCACGCAGCGGCTCTAAAGCAAGTCCCAGCAGCCGAATACAACCCCATGGAATGCATTAAAACGAATATACATGGCGCAGAAAATGTAATTCAAGCGGCTTTGTCTAATAATGTAGCGAAAGTGGTTGCTCTATCAACTGATAAAGCCGCAAACCCAATTAATTTATATGGCGCTACAAAATTAGCCTCAGATAAATTATTTGTAGCTGCAAATAATATAACAGGCTCAAAGCTAACACGTTTTTCCGTGGTGCGTTATGGGAATGTAGTTGGATCTAGAGGGTCAGTTTTGCCCTATTTTAAACGTCTAATATCAGAAGGTGCCAATGAATTACCGATAACCGATGAGCGTATGACGCGTTTTTGGATCACATTACAGGATGGTGTTAATTTTGTAATTAAAAGTTTTCAAAGAATGAAGGGTGGTGAGGTTTATATTCCAAAAATAGCCTCAAGTTATATTACTGATTTGGCGAAAGCAATAGCTCCAAATGCTACGCTTAAAAACATTGGAATACGTCCTGGTGAAAAGTTACATGAAATTATGTGTCCTCGTGATGCATATGTTAGAACGTTAGAGTTCTCTGACCACTTTGTCATAATGCCTACGATAGATTTTCCATATAAAGTAGAGTATTCAAAAAATATGCTAGGTGAAGAAGGTAAACCTGTTCCTAAAGATTTTGAGTATAATTCTGGGAATAATAGCGATTTTCTTACACGTAAAAAAATTGAAGAAATGATTGAGTGCTATTGAAAAAAATTTGAATTTACAGATTTTGTATGACTATTAAAAAATATTCAAGAAACTTCATTTTATATGCAGTATCCATGTCTATATCAAAAGCAGTGCCATTGCTACTTGTACTGTTGTTAAGTCATTATTTTAAGCCTAGTGAATTTGGTCTTCTTTCATTGGTGCAGGCCTTAATATGTGTTTTTACATTTTTATTGGGAGGAGAATTTACTGGTGGCGTTAGTCGAAAATACTTCGCATCTAACATTGAACGTTTTTCGATCTGCGCCTCGACATCTATTACATTGATATTAGTTTTAAATGCAGTAGTTATAATTTTGGTTGGTGGTTACGTCTATTTTATAGGAAATATTTTTTCTATAAATTTGTCTTTGAGTGTGTTAGCTGCTTTGTGTGCATCATCTCAATCAATCATGTTAATTTTAACTACAACGCTGCAGGTGGCAGAAAAGCCGTATCGATATTTAATGACTCAGACTATTTATGGCTTATCCTTTCTTATTCTAATTTTAGTTTTGTATATAACCAATACTCTGACAGTTCCATTATTTTTCTTACTACAAATCATGGCTACTATATCAGCGGTAATTACAAATAAATGGCTTCTTAATGATATAGTAACCATTAAGTTTATTTTATGCATGAAAGAGATTCGTTATCTTTTATCTTATTCTGCGCCTTTAGTCATATATTCCTTATCATCTTTTTTTATTGTGATATATTTAAGGATTACTGTTAAAGAAGTAGGTGGTTTGTATCTTGTGGGATTATTTGCTGTTGCACAGCAAATGGGAATGTTGATGTCAAATGCTGATTTAATTGTGGGAAAAGTGTGGACACCTTATGCTTTTGAGTTATTGGCAAAAGATAAAAAAAAAGAATTTTTTCGCTCTTCCTATAACCCTATTTTGATTCTTATTGTAATATTTGCAGTACTATTAATAGTTAATAAATTAGCGTTTATGTTTATAATATCCAAGGAATTCCAGACCGCCAGTATTTGCTCAATTATTATTCTCTTTGCATTTTTCTTGAAATCTGTATACTCCGTCTTTGTCAATTATGCATATTTTTACAAAAAAACAATATTTGTCGCGATGATTAATGTGTTGATTGCAATATTATCACTCATTTTTTCCAAGTATGCTTTAGTACATATGGGGCTAATAGGTGCTGGTATATCGATGCTGGTCTCTTACTTTTTTCTTATGGTGATGGTTATCGCTTTTATTTTTCTTGATAATAGAGTGCAATCGAGAAGATTTTCTTTTAGTAGATAATTATTCAAACTTAATGATTCAAAACAACTGACATACTGATGTATAGATTCAAGGAGTTTGGTGAAACTTCTTCATAATAATTATTTTGGATGGATTATGATATATATTCCCTACGGTAAGCAACAGATCGATGAAACTGATATTTCAGCTGTTAGAGAAGTTCTGGAATCAGATTGGTTAACTCAAGGGCCTGCTATTGATCGCTTTGAAAACAAGCTTAAAGAAATCTGCCATGCTAATTATTCAGTTGCCGTATCCAGTGCCACAGCTGCTTTGCACATTGCTTGTTTGGCATTGGGTTTGGGTGAAGGGGATTACCTTTGGACATCCGCCAATACTTTTGTAGCGTCTGCAAACTGTGGATTGTATTGTGGTGCTTCAGTCGACTTTGTTGATATTGAAATAGATTATTATAATATGTCTGTACAAGCACTTGAACATAAATTAATTCACGCAGAGAAAAAGGGTAAGTTACCAAAAATTATTATACCAGTGCATTTTGCAGGACAATCTTGCGACATGAAAGGCATTAGAAAGTTAGCAAATAAATACGGTTTTTATATTATCGAAGATGCATCACATGCAATTGGTGCATATTATAATGATAAGCCAGTTGGTTGTGGAGAATTTTCTGATATTACTGTTTTTAGTTTTCATCCCGTTAAGATTATTACAACAGGAGAGGGCGGAGCAGCAGTTACCAATAATCATGATCTTTATGAAAAATTAATACGGCTTAGAACACACGGAATAACAAGAGATCCTCATCATTTACAGAACAATCATGGTCCTTGGTATTATGAGCAATTAGAACTAGGTTATAATTATCGTATGACTGATATCCAGGCGGCACTTGGCTGTTCTCAATTGAAAAAATTAGAATGCTTTATAGAAAAACGACATCAAGTTATAAAGCAATATAAAAACTTACTAAAAGATTTCCCATTACAACTGCCTAAACAAAATGAAATAGGCCATTCATCTTTGCATTTGTATCCCGTTTTAGTTGATGATGTCGATGAGCATAAATCGTTATTTGAACATTTGCGTAAAAATAATATTGGGGTTAATTTACATTATATACCTGTGTATAAGCAGCCTTATTATCAGAAGTTGGGTTTTTCTTACGATTACTGCCCTAATGCAGAGTATTATTATGCTAGGGCAATATCATTGCCGGTCCACCCACTACTTTGCGAAGACCATCTTTCGCAGGTTGCTCAAATCATTGGGAGTCATTATGGAATTAGTGTTGGGGACAGCGCAGTTCGGGCTTGATTATGGTGTTACTAATACCAGTGGTAAAGTGAATAGGCATAAAGTCCATAAAATACTAGAGACTGCTAAGTCTTACGGTATAACAACTTTAGATACCGCAATTGCATATGGTGATAGTGAGCAAGTGTTGGGAGAGTGTTGTACCGAAATAAATGGTTTTGAATTTATCAGTAAGCTAACAATTGATTCAGGTCAATTCTACTCTGTATTTGAGGAAATAGAAGGTTCTTGTTATCGCCTTGAGGTAAGAGAGCTTTATGCTGTGATGATCCATAACGTTGACTGTCTTTTAGAAAGTAGAAGTTGTTCAATTTGGAATGATTTAGAAAGAGCTAAGTTTGAAGGAAGAGTGAAAAAGATAGGCGTTTCAGTATATAACCCAGAGCAAGCTAAAAAAATTTTAGAGAATTATGATATAGATATTATTCAAATCCCTTTTAATTTACTAGATCAGAGGTTTAAACAGTCTGGACTATTTGAAATATTTAAACTGCGAAATATTGAAGTGCATGTAAGATCTATTTTTCTTCAGGGATTGCTATTGTCAAATTATTCGAGAATTCACGAATATTTCCAGCCGATTCAGCCAAAACTAAGTTTAATAGATCAAATGTGTGCGGAAAATAGTATGAGCAAGCTGGATGTGGTTTTCTCACAGCTTAATACTATAAAAGAAATTGATGCTGTGGTTTTTGGTGTGACCTCGATTGATGAGCTAGTAGAAGTGATTCAATCAAGAGATAATTGTAGTTATTACTCTAATAGTGATATTTACGATGAATTTTTTGTAAAAGAAGAGTGCTTCATAAACCCATCCCTTTGGCCGAAGTTTAAGGAGCCGCTAGTTGCATAAGATTGTTGCAATTCTACAAGCTCGAACAGACTCCTCTCGTCTTCCAGGTAAAGTCCTAAAACACTTGGGCGATACTACTATGTTTGTTTATCAGGCCAGAAGAGTTTTGGAATCAACTAAGATAAAACATTTGGTGGTTGCAACCAGCGACCAGCAAAGTGATGATGCGATCGAGGAAATATGTGTACATGAAAATCTGTCATGTTTTCGTGGATCATTAGATGATGTGCTTTCTCGATTTTATGGTGCTGCAAATGCATATCAGGCCGATATTGTGGTCCGATTAACAGCGGATTGCCCGCTAATTGATGCAGTGATTATTGATCAGTGTATCGATATGTTTACTCAGAGGGGTTTTGATTATGTGAGTAATTGTCATGAGCGCACGTTTGCTGATGGCATGGATGTAGAAGTATTTCATTCCAAGTCTCTAGAAATCACACATAAAAATGCTAGCCTCCGCTCTGAGAGGGAGCATGTAACTCCTTATATATGGAAGAATGATAAACAATTCAAGCTTGGTGTTCTAAAAGACACTGAAGACCTTTCTGATTGGAGACTTACTGTAGATCATGCGCAGGATTTTGAATTGATTGAAAATATAGTCATTCATTTTGATTCTAGAGGAGTTAAAAACTTTTCGTATGTTGATATCAAAAAGTATTTGCAGGACAACAAGCATCTTTTAAGTATGAATAGTCAATACGAATGTAACGAAGGATATAAAAAAAGTATTTATGAAGATGGTGGTCATCAAGAGATAATCCAATGACAGGCTCAAATATGAGGTACGAAAAGTCAGAGGCGTACTTAGAAATTGCCGAGCAAGTTATTCCACTTGGTTCGCAAACCTTTAGTAAAAGTCGCACGCAATATCCCTATGGGGTTTCGCCTTATTTTATCGAACGAGGAGAAGGTTCTAAAGTATGGGATATTGATGGTAATCAATATATTGATTTTATTAATAGCTTGGCAGCCATAACGCTAGGATATAAAGATCCGGATATTGATAATGCTGTAAAAAAACAGTTGGAAAATGGCGTTACTTTTTCATTATCACATCGTTTGGAGGCAGAAGTTGCTCAGATGATAGTTGATATCGTGCCCTGCGCTGAGATGGTTCGTTTCGGTAAAAATGGCTCGGATGCAACAGCCGGGGCTATTCGTTTAGCGCGAGCCTATACTGGCAAAGAGCACGTTTTAGTCTGCGGCTACCATGGTTGGCAAGACTGGTATATTGGCTGTACAGCAAGAGATCTTGGTGTTCCTGATGCAACAAAAGCATTAACGCATACTTTTGAGTACAATAATTTAAAATCATTGGAAGATTGTTTTAAGAAGTGCCAGGGTAAAGTTGCTGCAGTAATTATGGAACCGATGAACGTTATCTTTCCCAAAGACGGATTCTTAGAGGGTGTAAAAAAGTTAACACATGAAAATAATGCGCTACTTATTTTTGATGAAGTAATCACAGGCTTTAGATTTTCCAACGGAGGTGCACAAAAGTATTTTGGCGTAACCCCCGATTTGTGTACTTTTGGAAAGGGTTTGGCAAATGGTTATCCTTTGTCTGCGGTGTGTGGTAAAAAAGAAATTATGAAGATCATGGAAGAGATTTTCTTTTCTTTTACGTTTGGAGGAGAGACGTTATCATTGGCTGCATCAAAGGCCGTGCTGACTAAGTTAAAAGAAAAAAATATTTGTCAGAGATTGAATGAAAAAGGGTCGTATCTAATCACTCAGTTGAGATCACTAATCACACGATATGGTCTTTCAGATGTTCTAAGTGTTTCAGGGCATCCATCTTGGTCATTTTTGAATATTATCGGTACTAAAGCAGCTTGCTGTGATACTATTAAAACTTTTTTCTTACAAGAGTTTTTTAAAAAAGGAATCTTAAGTTTTGGTTCACATAATATCACCTACTCTCATACTGAAGATGACATAAATAAATTACTAAATGTTTATGAAAGTATATTTAATGATCTTAGGTATGGTTTAGATCAAGATGATTTAAAAGAAAAGCTCAACTGTGATGTGCTGAGACCATTGTTTTCTGTGAGACGACAATCATCTATTGATGATGAGGCGGAAATAGTATAGTGCGAGTTATCATAAGAACTGATTCTTCATCACACATGGGGTCAGGCCATTTAATGCGATGTTTAACACTCGCTGAGGAGTTGAGGAAAGAGAGACAAGTAAGTATCAGATTTGTTTGTCGAGACCTTCCTGGAAATTTATCATCCCTTGTCGAAGATAAAGGTTATCATTTAACAATTCTCCCATATAACGAAAATCAGCAAAAATTCCTTGAAAAAGCGAGTCAGCACAAACAGTGGCTCGGTGCCTCTGTTGATATGGATCGTGAACAAACAGTCGAATTACTTAAGAATATTGGGAAAGTAGATTTATTGGTAGTCGACAATTATGCGCTTGATGAGGCTTGGGAAAGTCCCATGCGTCAATATGTAAAAAAAATCATGGTCATAGACGATTTAGCAGATAGAAAACATGATTGTGATATATTACTTGATCATAATTATTATACCAATCTTGAGGGTCGTTATGATTCTTTAGTGCCAAAACACTGTAAGAAATTACTCGGACCCAAGCATGCATTATTGAATTCCGCTCTGGAGGATGTTAGACGATATAGATTAGAGCATAAGGTTGAAAGTACCGGTACAATTAATAGAGTAGTCGTGTTTATGGGCGGCGCAGATTTTGGTAATTTTACCCAAAGAGTTGTACAGCAGTTTTTAAAAATAAACTTTACCTTTCTGGTTGATGTAGTTGTTGGTAGTTCAAATGCCAATAAAAATTTGATAAATCAACTTTGTAATAGCCATGATAAATTTTTCTATCATGAGCAACCTGAGAATTATTATCGTCTGTTAGCGGAGGCTGACTTCGCTATCGGTGCTGGAGGTGTTTCACAGTTAGAGCGAAACTATATTCAATTATCCTCAATCGTTCTTTCTGTTGCTGAAAATCAAATAAATACAGTAAAAGATATGTTTGTTAAAAAATATTTAATTTTCATAAAAGATGTAAGTATGATTGATTTGGCATTTAATAATATCGATAAAATTAAAGCAATGGGTGTTGAAAGGTTGTCGCAAGAGAATTTAATGCAACTGTGTGCTCAAGAAAAGACGGTATATACAAAATGATTTCTGTTCGGTTGGCGAAAAATGATGATGTCGATAAAATATACTCTTGGCGGAATCATGAAATCACTCGGCAATTTTTTTTTGACTCTACACCTATAAGTAATGAGAGTCACAAGATGTGGTTTAAAAAATCTTTACGAAATGAGAATAGGTTAATTTATATTATATCGTATAAAGAAGAACAAGTAGGAGTCGTTCGTTTCGATAAAGTGGATGATACGAACACCTGGGAAATAGATATTTTTTTAGATCCTGCCCGATATGGTAAAGGTTATGCAGCTGCTGGATTAGAGATGGCTATCTCTTCACTTCGTGTTGAGATTAAAGAGCCGATTATACTTATAGCCAAGGTTATACCTGAAAATTCATCATCTAAAAAATTATTTGAAAAAATTGGATTTTCACAATCATATCTAACATACGCAAAAGAAATATGAACTATATTATTGCCGACAGTAGAGCTATTACAAATTATGATTCTTTTAAGGAGAGTAAGGTAAGTTCTCATCATTTGTTTTTTTCTATTAATGATAAATATGATCTGAATTTAAGTTACTTAAAAAATATTGATCCGAAATATATATTTTTTCCGCATTGGTCATTTATCATTCCTGAGGAAGTATATAGCAATTTTAATTGTGTTATTTTTCATATGACTGATCTACCTTTTGGCCGAGGCGGTTCGCCGCTCCAAAACCTGATTAAAAGAAAAGTAAAACATACAAAGATATCGGCTATAAAATGTGTAAAAGAACTTGATGCAGGTCCTATATATTTGAAAGAAAATTTAGCTTTGTCAGGTTCTGCCCAGGAAATATACAAAAGAGCATCACGAATTATTGTTGAGATGATAAAACAAATCGTTGCAAGTAATATACAGCCAACAGAGCAGGTCGGAGAAGTGGTGAGATTTCAAAGAAGAAAGCCACACCAATCTGAAATATCAGGTATTAGTAATTTAGAAGATTTGTATGATCATATAAGAATGCTTGATGCTGATGGCTATCCACTGGCTTTTATCAATAGAGAAAGAATCAATTATCAATTTTCAAAAGCAAAATTAACCGATGATGGTGTTTTGCACGCAGAGGTTGAGTTTAGGGTGATTAATGACAGCGAATAAGTCTAAGAAGGTTGTGTGTGTTTTTGCTGCGCACCCTGATGATGAAATTTTAGGGTGCGGTGCAAGTATTGCCAAACATATTGAAGACGGAGACGACGTACATGTTTTCATTATGGCGGAAGGTATTACGAGTCGGGAAAAAAAGCGTGATATTGTAAAAAATAAAGAAAATTTAATCGATCTTAAAGAAATAGCACGCAAAGCTAATAGACTTATTGGCTCATCATCCTTGGTGTTTTTCGATTTTCCAGATAATAGAATGGATTCTATTAACTTAATTGAAATCGTTAAATGCGTTGAGGCTCAAATTATCGAATATCAGCCCAGTATTGTTTACACACACCATGCATCTGATGTTAATGTTGATCATCAAAAAACTCATGAAGCAGTTGTTACCGCATGCCGTCCGCAACCAGGGCATTGTGTAAAAACATTGCTTGCATTTGAGGTGATGTCAAGTACAGAGTGGCAGCCTGCTTCGAGTAAGTTGCCTTTTTGCCCTAATTGGTATGTCAACGTAGATCAGCAGATAGAAAGAAAGCTCAAGGCCTTGGAAGTTTATGAATGCGAGATGCGCCAATGGCCACATGCCAGATCCATCTCATCAATTAGTGCCTTAGCGAGTTATAGAGGGGCAAGTGTTGGCGTGAGAGCTGCAGAAGCTTATGTATTAATGAGAAACATAGAGGGCTAAGTAATGAAATTCAAACTAGGTAATTATGATATCGAAAATTACGGGAAGCCTTTTATAATCGCAGAGATGTCTGGTAACCATAACGGCGATATTCATCGTGCGTTAGCTTTGGTTGATGCTGCTGCTGAAGCTGGGGCACATGCAGTTAAGCTGCAAACATATACAGCTGATACCATGACATTAAATGTCGATAAGCCTGATTTTTATATCAATGATCCTGAGTCCTTATGGCATGGTCGACATTTATATGAGTTATATGAAGAGGCGCATACTCCTTGGGATTGGCATGAGCCTATAATGGAAAGAGCAAAAGAAAAAGGTATCCTTTGCTTTAGTACGCCATTTGATCATACGGCGGTTGATTTTTTGGAAACCTTGGATGTGCCATGTTATAAGATTGCATCATTTGAAAATACCGATATCCATCTTATTAAAAAAGTAGCTTCAACAGGCAAACCCATTATCGTATCAACAGGTATGGCCAGTTTAAGTGATCTTGAGTTGATTGTTAAAACACTGAAAGCTTCAGACTGTGAACAATACACATTGCTTAAATGCACTAGCGCATATCCTGCGCCTTATGATGCCTGTAATTTAAAAACCATCCCTCATATGAGTGAGATGTTGGGTTGCCCGGTGGGTTTATCTGATCACACAATGGGAGTTGCCGTGCCTATTGCTGCGGTTGCCATGGGCGCATGTGTGATAGAAAAACATTTTACTTTATCACGTGCGGATGGTGGTGTTGACTCTACATTTTCACTTGAGAAAGAAGAATTAAAAATTTTAGTTGATGAGACTCATAATACATGGAAAGCTATGGGTAAAATTTCATATCAAGCCGGTGAGAAAGAGGAAAAATCCAAAAAGTTCAAACGATCAATTTATTTTGTGAAAGATATAAAGTCCGGCGAGATTATCACTAAAGAGCATGTTCGATGTATTAGACCTGGCTATGGTTTAAATCCGGAAAAACTAGAAGGTTTAATTGGTAAGACTGTGAAGAAAAATTTCACTGCAGGCGAAAATACCTCGGAAAAAGATTACTAATATTTGATAATGTCCAATTTTCCAGAAAAAATTTTCAACTTTTTAGCTAATTACGAGGTATGGAGAAATAATATTTTTTATTTTTATGAAATATACTTACATTGATTACACCTTGATTGCAACGCAAGCATAAATGTTAAAAATTAATTATATGGATTATTTCCGATTATGAACTTAATATACATCGAATCACCTTTTCATCTTTTACAAGCATATGAAATAATCTGCCAGAAAAGGAATACATCATTTAAGTTACTAATCCGTACATGTGGGAATAATGTAAACAACGATCAATTGTATAAGCTTGTTCATATACTAGATCTTGATGATCTTGTAACTTTTGTCAGAGACCGAAGAAAATTAATGATTATATTTATCGCATTTCGCATTGTTATTGGATATTTCAAGTCTAAGTATTTATATATTGGTGATGAAAGATCAAGGGTATTTAAAATAATAAGATTATTACTTAAAAAGAATAAGGTTATCCTATTAGATGATGGGTCTGCGACATTAAACACTCGACTATCTAGTGTGTACAAAAGATTTACAATTTTTTCAACAAAATGTTTTACCAAGAATAATGATTTCTGTAATATAAAAAAACTTATTTCCTCTCACAATGTAACTATAGAGAAAAGTATCATTATCGGTCAAACCATTGCTGATACTCACTGGAGTATATGTAGTCCTGCTGTATATGAAGAGTATTTAGAAAGATTAATGGTCAAGTGTAATAACGACGCTATATATATTCCACATAGATGGGAGTGTGATAAAAATATTGAAATATACAGGGAGAAGTTTGGTTTCGATGTGATTCGGCTATCATTGCCTATTGAGCTTATTCAACTGGAGCTAGGTATAAAGCCTAAGCGAGTTTATGGTTGCATATCAACAGCATTTTTCAGTCTAGATATGATTTATCATGGAATTTCTTTCGAATGTTATCGATTTAAAGATCATGATCTAAAAAAATCAGCAAGCGAAATAAATGTTTTTTATAAATATCTGGACAACATGCCAAATTTAAAAATTATTGATTTGTAATCATATGTTTCGACTTTAAGTTAAATTACTTATTACAATAAATGATATAAAGTATCAATTTTTCGTAAAAATGAATGTAGTCGCTACTTTGTATCAAATATTTGATAAAATTCATGGATGATTTATGTTATCTAAATTAAAAAACAGCCCATCATTTCTTCATGCTACAATAGGATTTTACGACTTGTATAATCGAATGTTTAGTCAAAAATTTAGTAGAAAAGATTTTTCTAAAAAGATAAATGATACTATCTCAGAAATAAGATTAAACGGGTGCTGTGTTATCGAATGTGCCATTCCAAATGATCTTTGCGATCAACTTGTAACAGCTCATAAAAGGATAGGTGAGTACACGGACATTACTTATAAAAATGATCGAAGGACATGGGGGATTCATAATATTTCGGATATTCATAGGGATTATTTAAAATATTATGAAGACCATTTAGATGGGAAATCTCTCGGAGAGAAATATTGTGGTTCACAACTAAAACTCTCTACATTACTAGCTGGAAGGTTGAGTGCTGATTGTGTAGAGCCTGGAGGATCAGGTGCTGGATGGCATAGAGATAGCTTTACTCAACAGTTTAAGTCGATTTTGTATTTAACCGATGTGACGGAAAAAAATGGACCTTTTCAATACATAAAAGGATCTCACTTGAGATCAAATATTCGGAAGGTGCTGAGAATGAGAAATCTGAAGCATGAACAGAAAAGATTGACACGCTACACAAATGAGGATATTGATTTAATTTTAGAAGAATTAGATTCTACAGTGACTACATTAACAGGAAAAAAAGGTTCAATTCTTTTTGCAGATACGCGCGGTATACATCAAGGATCCCCCATATTAGAATGTGAACGTTTTTCGTTAACAACGTACTATACTGCTGATAATGTTCAGATTACAGATGAGATGACTGCTTTAAATAATTATACCATCAATAAGGCCTCCATGTTTGGCATGCAACGTCAGTTAGACAGTAGATCTCTTGATAAATATATATCTATGGAAAGTTAATGACTAATGGAATGAAGGTTATACTATCTTATTATGTGATATTCTATGTCATTCCAGCTATTGGATATACTTTTTATGATGATGCTATTGTAGAAGCGTTTCCTGGATATTCATATACAAATCCTACCATTCTTTCAAGTCTCTATATCTTGTTATCATTTGCGCTGTATATTTGCATGAGAAAGTACTCACTTAAGAAAAAGATTCATAATTATAATATATGTATACTACCATATCTCGGGAACCTATATTCTTTTTTTCGTCCTTATTTCGCATCTTTCTGCTTATTAATCGCTTTGTATGGTTATAGAAATCATCTTCTAACCTTTAGATATTCTTCTGAAAGTATATCCGATAGTGGGATTTCGATGATTCTTTCCTTGATGCAGTATTTAGTAATGGCAGATGTGTTTTATTTCACATTTTCTAAGAGATCTAAATCGATAAGTTTAATTAATATAATTATGTCGATTTCACTTGTACTTCTTTCGAGCGGGATCGTCAGTTCTATAACAGGTTTTTCTATTTTTATTTTGACTATATTCCCACAATATAAGGATTTATTCATCTCGAAAATAAGATTCAAACCCCGATATATTTTTATCTTTTTCATTGCTTTATTTATTGCGCCTCAAGCGTTCAATCTAGCTACAAATTTCGGAGCATCAATTAAGCATGGTACTTACAATTTTACTTTATCTTCAGCAGTTGATGCATCAAGTTATCAAGTTAATAGTACCACCTCATCTTTAGACGGGTTTGTTGGAAGAATAAGTAGTCACTATATATCACTTCTGGCGACATCTCAAAATTTATTTAATGTCGAATATAGCTCAGCTTATGTCTGGTCCATACTTATCAAAGGCATTAATTATCGGTTAGGTAGGATATTAAGATACAACTCATATTCTGATAAGCCAAGAAACTCTACTCTTTCACAATACAACTACAGGAATATAACGCAAGGTATTACGACAAATAGAACAGGTAGTACACCTGGCGTAATTGCTTCTTTTAATTATTTCTTTTTATTTCCTTTGAATATTTTAATTCTGACGATTTATCTGGTATTTATTGAGCGTTTCATTAATACTTTGACCTATCTGTATCCAGAAATGAATTTTTTCGTAACCTTCTTCCTTTCAAGAACATTTTTTAATTTCACTTTAGCTTCACCATTTGATCTCATAAATATAATCGATGGTGGATTTATATACGCACTGATAATTTTCATGATGTATCGTCATAATTTAAATCAGATACGATCTGCTAGCGTTACAAAAAACACAATATGTAATGAAATTTCTTATACTTAAGCTTTCTTGATTGAATGATGGGGCTTCAGAGTTTCAGATTGCATAGAATCGCGGAAACGTTTACCCAGCTGATCGTTATTGATTGCAGAACTACTTACGACCCTACAACGCATTCAGAATATAGCCTTATGGATTTTTGCTACAAGAAAATTTAATAATTTTGAATAATCATAGTATGGATATATACTGTTTCTCATCAATCAAGACCACTGTAATATTTTTGATTATGCTTGCTATCCCATGGTATGGGAGCCGGTAATTATGAGAGTCTTTATTTCCCTAGCAAAACAATGATGTGATAGCTATCACATCCTTATAAACGCTTACTAAAAGAGAGATATATGAAAATTTGGTTAATAAAAGATGGCGAGCCTCTGCCTGTTGGTTCTAACAATGATAGGTTGCTACGGATTGGGATTTTAGCAAATACATTGGGCGCACTAGATCATCAGGTTACCTGGTGGTCTTCTACCTTCAATCATCATAAAAAGATATTTAGAAACACAAAAAATATATCAGAAAAATATTCAAAAAATTTGACAATCAACCAAATTCATTCCCCTGGCTATAAAAAAAATATTTCCTTTAAGCGAATGTTTCATAACTTCGTCGTTGCTAAGCGGTTTAATCGACTTGCAAAGCAAAGCGAGAAGCCAGATGTAATTTTATGCTGCCTTCCGACTATCGAGCTTGCAAAGCGAGCTGTAGAATATGCCAATTCTTATAATATACCTGTAATTATCGATTTAAGAGACATGTGGCCAGATATTTTTCTATATTCTGTCCCAAGTAAACTAAGATGGCTTGCTCGTATCATTTTTTTCAATCAATTTAAGCAAATGCGATATGTATGTGCTAATGCTACAAATCTTGTTGGCGTGTCTGAAGGATTCTTACAGTGGGGGCTTGAATATGCAGGCCGGGTTAGAAATGTTGATGATGAAGTTTTCCCGTTAGGCTACGTTGACATGTTTCATGCCGACTCTATGATGAGAAATAAGGAAAATATTTTTTGGGAGAAATACGGGTTATCTAGAG
Source organism: Coxiellaceae bacterium (assembly GCA_011523685.1). Lineage (GTDB taxonomy): Bacteria > Pseudomonadota > Gammaproteobacteria > Coxiellales > Coxiellaceae > UBA9148. Next base: position 59,204 of record WTGG01000014.1, read on the forward strand.
AAGATTTTATTATAGTGTATGCAGGCTCTTTATCTTCTAAGATAAATTTTGAGCCAATAATCGAGGCAGTATCGGAGATCGGCCCTTGTGTAAAACTTGTTATAGCTGGATTAGGCGATACTTATAAAGACCTTGTTCGAGAAACTCGAGATATAGATAATATTATATTAACAGGGTGGCTTAATAAAGATCAATTGAGTGGTTTATTAGATGTTGCAAAAATCGGTTTGTATCCATACCCTAATAGAAAAGACTTTAGTGACCATTTGCCAAATAAATTTATTGAATATCTTTGTAGCGGAACCCTAGTACTATCGAGAGTAGATTCATTTGAAATGAAATCATTTTTTGAAAAATATTCTTGTGGATTTACATATACAGATAATGTGGATAGTTTGGTTAAGCTGATAAAAGAGCTAATATTTGATAAGGATAAATTAGAAAAACTTTCTCGGTACGCCAGGCAAACATACATAGAAAAATTCGATGCAAAAAACGTTTATGGAAGAATGGCAAACTATATTGAATGCTTGGCCAGACGGAAATAAATTTACAAGATATCCCATATGTTAACTATTACTCTTTCTCGGTTATCAAGAACAGAATATTAAATTCAATTAGAAACTTAAATTTTATTTGAGGAACATTATAGTGGGCGGATATTGAGTTTGTAAAATATATTAATCCCTTACTTGGTAATTTTGGTTTTCTCAATTTTTACTATCTATTATTTTTCAAACATTTCTATGTGACCAGGCATTAATTTCACATAGGATTTAGATAATGAATATGTGCATATTACTTTAAGAATAAGAAGACATCTAAATAGTTGATTCTAAGATGGTATTTATTTTTTTCCATAGAATGCTTATGTGTTTATATTAAGATATCAAGGAAGTTCACATCATCTATCAATAAATACAGGTTATAGATTCAATTTCTAATTAATGACTACTAATTATTTCGGTTATATTTATGAAGGTAAACAGTTTAGAAAAAAATCAACCTCAATATTTTTTTATTGGTTGTGAAGCACTAGGCGGGACAGATTGGGGTAATGTGGATATAGCAGATTTAAAGAGAACAGTTTCAGAAGCCTATGACTATGGAATAACATCTTTTGATGTTGCTGACTGCTACGGTTTAGGTATTGCAGAAAAAAACTTAAGCGATGCATTAGCTGAAAAAAGATTTGAGGCTAACATTGCAACCAAAGGAGGGGTGAGTTGGAGAAAAACAAAATCTCGGGCGATAACAGAAATTAATTTGTCACCAAGCTATATTGAGAAAGCATTTTACTGCAGTTTAAAAAGATTGAGACTTGATAAAATCCCATTGTATTATTTACATTATCCCTCTGATTGTGATAATTTTAAAAAGTCTCTGAGTTTACTCAATGATTTAAAGAACAAAGGTTTGTTAGGAAAAATTGGATTATCAAACATAAATAGTGCCCATTTAAATATTGCACTTAGGATATGTAATATCGACGTGATACAGTTACCAGTTAATATACTCAATAAAACAATTGATACTAGAATAGCTCAAACTTGTGTAGATCATAAGATTAATATTGTTAGCTATAATACACTAGCTTCAGGTCTTTTATCTGGAAAATATAATCTGAAAACTCGTTTTTATAATAATGATAGAAGGTCTAGAATTGAAGATTTCTCGGGAGAAAAATTCAAAAGAAATATTGAACAAGTTGAAAGAATAAAAATAAATGCAAAGGAGTCTGGGGAGGATATTGTATCTTATTCTATAACGCGACTATTTCGTAAGTACTCTGCTATATCATCAGCAATAGTTGGTTTAAGTTCCAGGGAACAGTTGCTAGACTTGCATAGGTTAAATACAAAATTACAATTAGATAGGAGAAAAAAATGACAACAGAGGTAATTAGAAAAGAAAAAGAGGCTGAGTTTCATAATCAAAGAGAGATTGATAGGAACTCATTAAGCAAAGAAGATTTTGAAAATAAATACCCAAACAAAACCTTTTATTGCATCACTAATTCCGTAAGAAAATACGAGTTTAATTTAATTAAAAAGAACTGTCGTGACAAGGTGGTTCTAGATTACTGTTGTGGTTTGGGGAATACCTCCCGAAAGGTAGCAAAATATGGCCCGAAGAAGGTTATAGGTATAGATATATCTAGCAGTGAAATTGAGACATGTAGATTACAGGCAAAAAATCTTGGGCTTGATAATGTAGAGCATCATGTTATGGATGCTGAGAAAATGTCTTTAGAAAGTAATTCAGTGGATATTGTAATTTGTAATGGTGTTCTCCATCATCTTGATGTAAATATTGCCTTTAAAGAAATCCATAGGGTTTTAAAGAAGGGAGGGATTATGATTGCACATGAAGCTCTGGGTTACAATCCTATTATCCAGTCATACAGAAGACTAACACCAAAAATCAGAACTGAGTGGGAAACAGATCATATCTTGTCAATGAAAGAAGTTAATCTTGCTAAGAAATATTTCACACTTCACTCCATTAAATTCTTTTATCTTTTTTCTATTCTTGCAATACCATTTAGAAAAAGTAAAATTTTCAAACCATTTCTCAAGTTCTTGTCTGTGCTAGATTCTGTCATTCTTAGGCTTCCTTTTATAAGACTTATGGCTTGGCAAATGATTTTTGTTATGAAGAAATAATTTTCAGATATTAAGGGATTTCATTCAATTATGGCGTTTTTTCAAAAAATATTAAGCCTTTTGATATTAACAATTATGTTTCCCATAATTATAACTTTTTCCGTTATAATTTTTGCTTCTGATCTAAGATTCCCGTTTTATTTGTCATACAGAATAGGAAAGAATGGACATGCATTTAGATTTTATAAGTTACGTTCAATGGTTTCTAATGCTGATAAAACGGGGGTTGACTCAACCCAGGCCAATGATCCTAGAATAACAAAAATAGGCAAGATTGTTAGAAGGTATAAGATCGATGAGCTCTTGCAGTTTATGTGTGTTGTTATGGGTACTATGAACATTGTTGGGCCAAGACCAAATGTAAAAAGAGAAGTTGATTTATACACAATTGAAGAAAGAAGATTATTGTTACGCAAACCTGGAGTAACAAGTATCTCATCAATTGTTTTTTCTGACCTAGGAAATATTTTAGAGGGTTCTGATGATCCAGATATTGCCTACAATCAGTTAGTAAGACCTTGGAAGAATAGATTAGATTTATTCTATATCGATAATAGGAATATGTTTTTCGATATCTCCGTGGTGCTCGCAACCTTATTGACAATTTTCTCACAAAAAAAAGCTTTGTTTATCGTAACACTTATTTTGAAGAAAATGGGCGCATCGAAAAAGCTTTTGTTAGTTAGTCAAAGATGTGAAGATTTGTACCCATATCCTCCGCCAGGCGCGGACGAAATAGTCACTTCGAGATAATATTAAAAAGGAGTAAAAATGTCTAACTTAATTCAGGACATCATTGATAATGATGTAAAGAAGACAATCGATATTACTGGCTTATCATCCGATAAACTACTTGAACTCTACAATTCAATGTTACTAATCGAAAAGGTTGAAAACAAAGTAGCGGATTTGGTACGAGAAAACATAGTAAAGTGTCCTTGTCATTTGGGTGCAGGCCAAGAAGCTATTGCTGTAGGTGTTTGTGATAATTTGACGAATAAAGATTATGTTTTCGGTACACATCGTGCTCATGCTCATTTTTTCGCTATGGGGGGACAACTCAATGTTTTCTTTGCAGAGGTGATGGGGAAGAAAACAGGTTGTTCAAAAGGTATCGGTGGATCTATGCATTTGATCGATAAAAAAAATGGTTTTTGGGGCTCAGTTCCTATTGTTGGTGCTACAATCCCCATTGCTGCTGGTGCTGCTCTTGCTATAAAAAGAAAGCGAGAAGATGCTGTCGCCGTGTGTTTTTTTGGTGATGGTGCAACGGAAGAGGGTGCGTTCCAGGAGTCTTTGAATATGGCTGCATCTATGGAGTTACCAGTTTTATTTGTATGTGAAAATAACTTTTATTCGAGTCACTTAGATATTAAATATCGTCAGCCTGATCAAAGAACTGCTAGATTTGCCGAAGCTAATTACGTTAAATCAATAACTGTAGATGGTAATAATATTATAGCAGTTAAGCAGGAATCTGAACGGATGATAGATTATATTAAACAGACGGGAAAACCGGCTTTTATCGAATTTACTACATATCGCTTTTATGGTCATGTTGGTCCAAATAAAGATATTGATGTTGGTGTCCGGCGCAGTGTAGACGATATGAATTATTGGAGTAAGCTAGGCCCAATTACTAGACTTAAAGACGCGTTGTTAAACTCTGGTGTTCATGAATCTCAATTTACTAAAATAGAAGAGAAGATTGATCTTGATATTCAATTGGCTGTTCAAGTTGCTGAAAGTGATCCCTATCCCAATGCAAGCGAATTGATGAATAACGTTTATGTTAGTCAAAATCAGTGGAGTAGATAAATATGGAACAAGTTAATTATGGCGAAGCAATACGATTTGGTTTTGAGTATCTATTAGAAAAATACAGCGATTTTACTGTTTTTGGTCAAGGATTATGGAGTCCATGGTACGTTGGTAACACAATGACTAACCTGGATGAGAAGTTTGGAAGAGACCGTGTTATTGATAGTCCTGTTTCTGAATTAGCATGTACAGGAGCAGCTGTAGGCGCATCAATATGTGGTATTCGTACGCTTATTGTTCATCCACGTATGGATTTCATGGTTCTAGCCATTGATCAAATTGTCTCACAAGCTGCAAAATGGAATTATATGTTTGGCGGGCAATCTCATGCTCCAGTAACTTTTCGTGGAATTATTAATAGGGGAGGGGAGCAAGGTGCACAGCACTCTCAAGCACTGCACTCATGGTATGCTCATATTCCTGGATTAAGAGTAGTTATGCCTTCCACTGTTAGTGATGCTAGAGATTTATTAATTGCTAGTGTATTATGTCCTGATCCAGTAATGTATATTGATGATCGTTGGTTATACGAAAGAACTGACACACTTTCTGATATTCAAGAAATTAATCTATCCACTCAAGGTCCAGTTGTGAGAAGTCCTGGCTCTGATATAACCATAGTTGGTTCTGGTTATTCAAGTTATCTTTGTGAGCAAGCTAAACATGAATTACTAAATAATGGCGTTAACGCTGAGATTATCGATCTGCGAGTTATTAATCCGATTGATGTGGATATTATTATTGATTCAGTAAAAAAGACGAAGAACCTATTAGTAGTTGATGGAGGTTGGAGTAATTGTGGTTTGGCAGGTGAGATTATTGCTTCTGTTACTGAGCGATTATCACCATCTCAATTAGAAAGCAGCCCGAGACGTATGACTCTTCCAAACGCGCCTGCTCCAACATCAAGGGTATTAGAAAGCGCTTATTATATGGATCATCATGATATTGTTAGGTATGTACTATCAAGCGTTGCAGATCATATTGTATGATGTTATTTTATTTGTTATTAAATCTTAATCTTTTATTAAGATGAATTAATTATTTAATATTCAATTATATTTCTATGCTCTGTTTATTAAGATGTTAATATGACAAAGATATATATTATTTTTATCTTGTGGTGGTGATTTCATTTAATCATTTTTTGGGTCTATTGATTTTTTAAACTCTTGTAGTCACAGATTTTGATAAATACTTTTTTAGATCTGATGTATTCAAGATTTTTTTTAGATTTATCTATAAGTTAATGATTCATTTGAGAGTTATATT
>WTGG01000018.1 GCA_011523685.1 Coxiellaceae bacterium
ATTGTCGTGGAATATTGATCTCGTCAAAGTGATAACGAAAGATCAATAACTTACGTTCTTATATAATTTAAATTACGAGGCTTACACTAGATGACGCTCTTTTTACAATGTAAATTATGACGTCACTTTATATTTAGTTAAACCTGAGTCTAAACAATCTTTATACGTTGTAATTCACCAGGATCTTGAGTAGACAATCTTTTTGAAAATTCTTCAAAAGCTTTTGTTGAGGGTCGAAAAAAATTTTTATGAAGCATACTTAAATCCGATGGAAAAAGCATACTTTGATTAAGATGCTTAGTAAGGTAGCGGCTATATAACTGTTTAAAAAAATCGATGTCAATGGCCTTTATTTCATCGTTTAAAATAATGGCTTTAAAATCGGAGTGCACTTTATTACCATCAGTCGTAATGGCTTCGAATGCTTGTAGGATGATCATTAAAATCGACGGCGTGCAAAAATATATAGTGCCACCATTGGTTATCATTTTTGTGATCAAATCCAGCAGGGTGGCTGGAGCAAGCCTATTGAATATCTTAATCTCTGGCTGAGTTTGATATGAAGTGGATGTTGTCGGATGTAGAATGACTGTTGTACGATTGTTGTCAATATAATTTGGCCAAAGATCAATTCTTATAAAGAGTTCCTGTGGCGTCTCGCTCTGATATATGGCTTCATTATGCGCAATGTCGGCTAAAAGTGTTGGAGTTCCAATCCATGGCGCTGAACTTTTCGGGCTAAGCCCAGTTAGCACAATACCTAAATCGGCAGTATCTAAAGAAGGGTTGTCGAAAAAAAACTTATCTAATATCGCGCTAGAATAAACTGGAGCAATGACAAGACAGTTAATCAAAGGGCTGGCTTGCCTTATTTTCTTTTTTAAAAAAAATAAAAATTTAATGTTTGAAGCGAGGCACCCTGTGAAAATAAATGTTTTCTTTAAAGTGCTTTTGTTTCCAAAAACACTATGTTTAAGTCTGGTTTCTGAATTGTCGATCTTTTTAGTTAAGGTATCCTGTGATTTGTATAAGGAATGGAAATTTTGTATCGATGTTTTTTTTGATTCTGCAAGCATTGCATGAAGCGAATCGTTAAGGTTTTTAGCAAAATTCTCACACCCGCAGCCTCCAAGATCGCAACAACAAAATATCTCAATATCATTTTCATGTAGCATTTTAGCAATAAAATCTAGCGTTTTTTCTTTTTGTTTTTTTTGATATGAAGCAATTTTATTGGCGATTATAATGCATAACAAGCTAAAAGCGCCCGTTAAAATAACGGTGTAGAGTAAGCGGTTTAGCGTGTGGTTTAATTGATTACTCATCGTTTTGGTGGCATTATTGGTTGATACTTTGTGATCTCGTTATGATATCGCAATAACATTATGGTTTTATTAAATTTATTTTGTAAAGCTTGATTTTGTAAGTTTGTAATAAACAACTGTTGTTAATGATGAGTATTACGTTCAATAATTATCTTCTATACAGAGGGCGGCGGTCTATAAGGTTATGATTTAAAATCACTATTTCTTGAATAATAAAAAAGTATGTCGGGTAGAGGCGCTGGATCGTAGTGCGCCGTAAGCGGCTTTTTTCAAGCTATTTTATGAACTGAAGTGGGCATATGATCACTTAGGTTCACATTTTTTATGAGAAACACCGTGATGGGTTCATTCCACTGCATACAATATTCATGAAAGGCGCCAGGTGATCAAACGATCGAAAAACTAATTAAGAAACACAGCAGAATCGTATCATTTTTATAGACACCACAGCTTGCCAATAGCGGCCAAACGTTAATGTTTCCTTAATTTTATTAAGGTATAATTATTTGTACATTGCCCAATCTTGGGAGTCATATAACACATTGATTCAGTTGAAATAAAAATGTTAGATGTCAAAAAAATTGGCAGTGAAGTCAGAATTAGAGCTTTTTACCGCGAGTTCATCAAACAATTTTCGACGTCTCGTTGGAATATATCACCCGATATCACCGCTATTGATTTATCAGAGAATCAGCTTGGCGAGATTCTAACAGTCAAAGATCTCATTGAAATATTGAGAAACATCGGAAAATCGAAATCTACACTTAATTTATCACGGAATCAACTGGCTGCATTAGTTTGGCACGACGGAAAACAAGGTCTAGATCAGCCTTCTGTCGACACTTTATTTCAGGTGTTTCAAGCTATTCCGACCCAAGTAACAGATCTTAATCTATCATGGAATTCTTTTTCTATAATATTTCGAAATTTTTCAGCTGAATATTCTGCGAAGGTATTAAGTGGACTACCAGAACATATCACCGCGGTGCATTTGTTAGGACTAAACTTAGAGTGTCTATATCCTCACCTATCAGCAGAGTGGGTGGCTTGTTTTTTCGAGGCTATACCAAAAGCAGTAACCAAAATCATTCTGGATGAACGTGATATCGGTGTTATTCTTGACTTATTGGGTACCATAAAAAAACAAATACCCATTTTAATTGAAGCTCAAGAAGATGTCGGTTCAAGCATTAAAATCTGGCAAGCTTTTTTAAAGATATTATGCTTATTACCAGATGATTCTATATGTCAAGAACAATTAGCCTTTATCAAAAAAGAGTTCGAATTTATTAATAATGAAAAAAAAAGCAGTGATTTTTTTCTAAGGAGTGTGAATGAATATCCTCATGTATTCAAGCGTATTGATGATCAATTCCAACAAAGCCGAGATTTTGCCCTAACTGCAGTGAAAAATAATGCTGCAGTGTTCCCGTTTGTGGATACATTTAATAAAGACCCAGATTTTTTACTAGAAGTGGTGGAGTATTATGTATCAGAAGGTAATTATCAGGCTGTGACCAGCCATATTATTAGAAATTTTACTGAGCTGGTAAAAAACGTGAATTTATTGACTCATATCAAAGAGGACTTGCTGAATATTATCGTTGGCGAAACTGCTTTTCTGAAGGGGATTATTGAAAATAATTATCAATTACATGAACTTGCAAACTTATTGAGTCCAAAGCAAGTTCAAGTTTTAGTGGAAAAAATTTCACTCGACAGGGATATATTTGATAAGTATATTACGAATAATAATGAGCTAAGAAAAACCAGGATCTTCCAGCGCCTGTGTGCTAGATCTGAGAATGATGATAGTTGTTTTGATAGAATAATAGAAGTTGTTTTTTCTAATTCAGAAGTCTTTGATAAACTATTTCCGACGCATTACGAAATATATGAAACGGGAATGCAAATTCCGAAAATTGCTGTGAGATTAATTGAAGAAATCCTCAAGGATAATCGACGGTTTAAAGTGATGACTGAAGAACCTCAATACCTGAGAAATCTTACAGAAATACTCGATCTAAACGAAACTCCTGACCAAGAAACACATTATTCTTTATTTAAACGCATCATAGAAGATGATCAGGAATTTAGTCGACATGTTAAAAACCCAGACGATTTACTTCTTCTAGCTAATATATTCAAAAATCATGAAGACGAGTTATATAGATTTGTACTGACTGATCGATCGATTTTCAAAAGAATTTTTTTGACGAGTGGTAGTAATCTGGCTCGAGCAGTAATATTTTTACAAAAAAATGAAAAACATGTTTCCAAGGAATCTCTAAATCAAGCGATATCATTTTTGCCCATATTAAATTTATTGAATTTATCTCAGATAGAACCTCGTGTATACAATTCATTGATAGAGAGTGATTGTGTTAAAGTAGTCAAGGCTCGTTTATTGGCATTGTATTTCTTTCAGTCATTTGACGCCAACCAATCGGACCTTGATTTATTTCATAATAGTGTATGGTACCAATATTTATTTTCAACTATCAATGATATGAATAATACAAGACGGGGTATCATAGAAGATATGCTAACAGTTTATACGATGATTGATCCTGAGAGTGTCTATGAGCTGGGAATCAATCAATTACTATCGTTATTTTATGCGCTGCTTCCGGAGTCTCTTATAAAACAAATCATCAGTGGTGAGGTATTAGAATCTGAAATTTCGGATTTTGTTGATGGCGTTGAGATGTTTTTTTCTATTTGTCAGTTAAGGTATTTTATAGAAAAAAACGTAGAAAAGGAAAAGAGACATCTTACCTCATTAAGTTTTCTTGAAGAAGTTGAAAATTGTAATCAGGCATTTGTTTGCGGTGGGATCAATCAGAAAACGTTGGATTCGGCGAGAAGTACAATCAAACATGTGGCCAACCATTTTCAAGGTATATCGATTGTGTTACCAGGGCCGGTGCATTTATCTGCAAAAGTTCGCCGACGTTTATCAGAGTTGCTGCTAAAAAATTCTGAAGTAGAAAGAAATTTCTACAATCAAACAGGGCGGTCAATTTCACAGATTCTTGATCAATCTAGAGCGACAGCGTGGCGTCGTCAATGCGATGTACTTGATATCATTCGATTGACCACATTTGCAAAAACAACTTTTGATTTGTTGAGTGAAATAGGTAAAGAGGGAGGGTTGATTGTTAAGGCAATAAAAGGCGCAAAAAAGTTTACATCTAACGCTAGTCAAATTTGTAGAGAGATTGAAAACGCAAAAAGTGATAAAGATTATCTCTGTTTTCTATCTGATCTTAATTTTAATAGGCTAAACATCATAAAGGAATTTTTTAACAGGAAGTGGGTGCATCGCGATGAAGATGTAAAAGACGATGATCATTGGATGCCCTTGGTGAAATCATTTTTAAAGCAACTTCATGATCTTCAACGAATACGTGACGAGCTGATTCCTATTCATCAAGGTATAGAGAAGTCTTACTTAGAAATTTTTAGTCGAAAAAATAATAGGAAAAATAAAATTATCAGCTTTATGCGTGATAACAAGACAGTTTTAAGATTAGCCAATAACGTTTGTGAGAAAATAGAGTCTGAAAAGACGAAAAAAACGAATTCTCTCTATTTTTTATATCCTTCTAATGCAAGTCGTTTACATACGCTCATTAATTTTTTTAATCAATTGTTAACTGATTGGTCATTTAATTATAATGAACAAGAACTTCTGTCTTTGATACAATCATTGTTGAGTTATTACGATACACTTCAACGCTTTACAAATATCTTTAGTGAGACGGTCATTGTCGGGCCGCTAGAGAAGGAGAAACTATCTTCAGTACGAGCTGGTAATGATGTAGGTTGTTGCATGGCTCTTGATGGTAGTGCAGCAGCTAATTGGATCTGTCGACTATCATGCCCCAGTATCATCGTACCGGCTGTGCATGTGGCTACGGATGAGGATTATTTAAGGGCATTGATATGGACTGCGAAGGTAAAATTTGATGGTAAAATGGCGTTGATGGTTATCTTTCCTGAATGTCAGGCGGGTATTGAAGAGGATAAAGGAAATCTCTATTTATCGCTATTGCTTAACTGGGTTGTTCAATATGGCTCTCATTGCGGTATTGATAAAGTCATTTTTAAAGTACCAGAGTACGGGTATTTCCATAAAAGTTCATTGGTGAGTTTGTTGATTGACAATGCCACATGCTTTGCTATCGAAGCGGGAAGAATTACATGCCCAAGTTATGAAATAGTAGGAGCTTCGAATTGTAATCAAAACGAAGACGATTTTTTATATCTAGATTCTTTCTTGAATGGAGTGAATCGTGCGTTTTTCCTGACTCCAGAACTTTTGAATCTTCTTGATCTTGGTGGTTATCAACGCGCTGAAAGTCGATTTGAGAAGCCTACTGGTACGTCATTGTTTGGGCATAGTTTTCTTCAAACACATCAATATAAACGTCTTACTGAGCACAAACAAAAAAGTAATGATAACATGGCGAAGTGTCATGTTATGTAATGTGAAAAAATAAGGCTGTTGGGTTTAAATTTTACTAGTGATAGTTACATTCAATATCAATAATAAAAATAAATCATCAGGAAGCGTTTTCCTAGAATAGGAAAAGTCTAATTTGACGATAATACAAACTCCCCATCATAAAGATGGAAACCCATTTAAAAGGCATATAAAAATATCAAATATCAATTATAACAGAAGGATATTAGTACGCTCGATATTATTGCTGAAGTTGCGCAACAGACACCGAAACCCTATGTGGTGGGCTTTACGGCTGAAAAACAACACGTGATTGAAAATGCAAAAAGAAAATGCGAAGCAAAGCAATTGGATATAATCATTGCTAATGATGTCAGCCAAGGACAGGTGTTTCATCAAGATCACAATAACATTAGCATAATCAGCTCGAATGATTCAGTAATAAAAAACCAGCGAGGGTCTAAATAATCACTGGCTTATAGCATAATGGATAAGTTTAATAGGGAATTATTCACCCATACCTAACACTCAAGAGCTTTTAGTTCTAGATGCTAGGTTTTTGCGGCTCTTTAATTGAGTTTTTAATTAAGTCAACTAGTGAGTCAGGAAGAGGGAAATATTTTATATTATCGACAATCATAAAACGATTTTTTGATTTAAGTGTATCAATAAACATAGCCTCAGTTTCGCCATTAAGATGTAAAAGATAGGATTTATTATCATCTAATCTAGTAATTTGCATTACAGTTCCTGTTTTGTATTGTACTGCCTCCTCTGTAGAACCATCATCCATAACATGGGTTTTTATTCTTACTTTATATTTCATATTATCTGAATCGATAAATGATTCGCTGTATAAATGCTCAAGCCATTTTTTAGGCACTTCAATTACTGTGTTAACAAAATTTTCACGATTGAAAAGACCGCATGATAAACGTTTCATAATATTTTTTTCCTTTCACTTATGGTGACAAACTTATAATTCAACGGTCAATAATATTAACAAATAAATATTAAGAAAATATTAATAAATGTATCATTTTTACCCTATTCCATAAAAAAAATCACACAGGAACGCTTGAAAATAGAGAAAACACAAGTAATTTCAGCCAATGACAGGTGCTTAATCATGATAACGACAATATCATTAGCATCATCAGTGGAAAATAATCAGTGATTAACGGGCAACATCAACAAGAAACAATCCTAAAAAACTCCCAAGCACTAATAACTCGATATTTAATAGGAGAAAAAACACAGTGGATGCATTAATTATTTATACTAAATAACCCACGGGTTAATTTGGGATGGCAAGGATCAAATCCACAATGATTGATTAATACAATCAGCGCAATGATCTCACTGAAAAAAACTAAGAACATCCAAATTTTTCTTAAAATAATCTTATAAAACTCACATTTTTTTCTTAACTTAGTATTAATTCATACATACGAACCCAACGAGTCTTGAAAAAAAAATGGAGGGATGTATGGTCACAAAAACATATTCACACCCTTGGATCAAAGATGCGCTCAGAACAAGAAAACTTCAACCTATTTACTGAACTAAGTCAACTCAAAGAAGGTTTAAACGAATGTAGAATTATCGTTAAAAGACTAAATGTCATCAAGAAGACTCATCTCACACCATTATCCATACAAATAAAAGTATCTCCGGAAGAACATAAACAACAATTAACCGCGCAACAAAAAAAGGCTGATGATCTCATCGTTAGTATTAACAAAACTTTAGAATCCATACTGAGTGTAGATTATCAAACATTCCAGGATCTATTAACAGCACAAGGCAAAACAGAAGAACATGTTGGAGAGGTATTCACTAACTTCAAAACTAACCTACAAGGTTCGATAGTCGTACCTGGTTTAAAAAATTCATTAAACGAAACTTTATCAAAACTTAGTTCTTGCATTACTGAAATGACAACATTCTCAAAAGACTGTCCATTCGATGACAATCCGAATGACCCCCCTCTTCAAAAATTCATTGAAGGATTTACTAAAATACAAGGGATACTTCAGACAGCATCAGAAAAATCATTTCCACGACAATATATATTACAAATGACGGGAGAGCACCAAGCAGAGAACATTGAAAGTCAAGCTGCTCCAACCGGACCTGGTGTCACACCTACAAATTATGATCCCAACGCAGCCCCAGAACAACGGGACATTGAAGGCAACGCTCATACGCATCCTAATGTGATTACATCAACGATTGATGATCCCGCCACTGGCATAGAACCAGGGGACACTGAAGTCCAAGCTGCTCTAACGGGAAATAATACGCCAGAATCAATTTATAATTCCACTACAATCACAACCCCAGAACCACGCCCAGGCCACCAAACAAGAATATGCGAATCATTATGTATTTTAATCACAATAAGCGCAGCTTGTTTACTTTTACAATCAAATAGCCTTGTGAAAAAATTAATAATTCCAGGTCTAACACTCAATGAAACCAAGTCTCTTTTATCAGGTGGTCTTTTGATGACTATACCCATTCTTTGTATTATTAAAAAGCTTACATGCGCTACTCGTAGTGATGCAGATATTTCCCAATCAAACTTTCAGTCACTATACCACCAACTACCTGAAGAAGGTTATTTGACAGAAAATAATCATCAACACCGCCAAAAAGACAAAGCAAAAGTGTCAACACCTAGTGTATAGGCATAATTAAAACCTTATTCACAATTTGTATTTCACTATCCGTTGAATGAGACGAGCATTGAATTGCTCGATCTCACTCATTCGATACATTAAGAGAACTTCTCTGTACAGGTAAATATTGTAAAAATTTGTTTTCTATTACAACGAAAAACCTCATTGTCTTATTAAAATTATTTTAATTAAAAGGGTTTTTTATTTAATTAAAAATGAACTTCAACACTGATTCCCAGAAAAATAGCACAATGACAATAGGTCATTTTCTAAAAGGAATAAAAGCAACAATGACTATAAAAAAACAGCTTTTACAAAAAATCACAGTCACTAAAAATTTTATCAACGATACGTGCATCAAATAATAAGGTATTTATTAATAGTCTTTAAAAAGACTATAAAACACGCATGAATATAAATACTTCACATAAAGATAATTGCGATAAAGGTTATCCAATATGAACTTGACTCGCAGAATAAACAACAAGCAGTCACCTAAACACACTATTTTCAGTGAAAAATAAAAAAGATCACTTGCCTTGAAAATTATTTACTGTATCTTGTGTTTTTTTAAACACATAGATAAAATAAAGACCATACATAAAACAATCATTTGAAATATTATCTTACCAACACTATTACTGACAACTGGATTCGAAATCGCTGACACAAGCCCTGTTTCTCAATCTGCCGCTCCAACAAAAATCAATGGCTTCTATATTGGTGGTGGTTTTTCATAGTCATTCATCAACGATGATGGCTATGACATCGAATACGATGGATTTGGTGTGAGCTTGAATGCGGGCTATAAATGGGAACTCAATCGACAATGGTTTTTAGGAATAGAAGCTGAGTCATTATATCTAGGACAAGTTTCTGATACTGCTTTTAGTGCATTTGCAGTTAATGCCATTGCCGAACATCCATTCAATAATAAATTCTCAATCACAGGTAAGATTGGTACAGCCACTGAAGACCTATCCGATAATTATGTTGATGTCTCTTCGGATTCAACCGTCATTCCGGGAACATCATTACTGTATCATTGGTCACCTCAATGGGCAGCCTACGCTAGTTATGAGCATATTTTTGGCAACTCAATTGATGATCAATCAGGTAATGATGCACTCTCTGTTGACACCATTGGTCTGGGTGTGCAGTATACTTTCTAAATGGTGAAGTCATTGGTCATTAGCAGATAAAGACATCTTTATGAAAAATACGAAGACAGCATCAATCAACACCCCTGGGGAATAACCACACTACAAACCACCAGACACAGGCTGCAACAAGCAAGCCAGCTAAAATATCTACTAGAAAGTGCGCACCAAGCAGCAATGCAGAAATGATAACTAAAATAGTATATAGCATCGCAACATATCGCATGATCTTATGTTTCCAAAATACAAAGCTTATAGCCATTGCCCATATGGTGTGAAATGACGGCATTGAGATTAGCGCTATTGCAAATAGTGTAATTATTTTATAGTGGTGCTCTAAATCAAACTGATGAATCGCAACATAAGCACTGGGTGAAAAAATCGGTGAAGGAATAATCGATGCGACATCTGTTGATGGAAAGAAGTAATAAATCAATGCTCCTATTAAAAAACTAATCAGAAAGTATGCTGCATATCGATAATATAACGTAACAGATAATGAAAGTAGCAACCCAATGGCAACGGAGAGAATAATCGTTTTCAAAGAATCATATAGATATGCCAACATGGCTCGTATAAAAGTATGATCAACCATGTACTGAATTAGTATTTTATGATCATAGCCTAAAGCTAGATCCATGTTATAAAAATTCTGATCATGAAGAGGAAACGGCGTTGTAATAATAACTCCGACCATCAACAAAAAAAAACCAACAATAGTCCCCATCAAACCTATACCTTTAATCACTGTCACTATATAGCCACTATGTACACCCGATGAGACAGCGATTGAATATGCAATAAAACTCCCAATGAATAAGAGAACCTGATAAGAACGAAAAGCGTTAACAAACGCATATTTAAAAGTCAAAGCATTTACAACGAGAAAAATAACCATTAATAAGAGAAATGCAAATAAACACTTAATCATAATCCAGTCGACTGGAAGAATAATTCGAGAGCGCTCTTGTGTAAGATTCATTAACACTCCTAACCTCATGAGTAACTTCATTAAAACTATCAAAACCATCAAAGATAGCAAGTATTTGACTGAAAATTCGGAACAGCATCTAACCAGTAGCGCTTATTGATAAAGTTATCCCCGTTACGTGATTCAGATAAGCACATAGTGTATGCTACTCAGTCAGTAGTAACTCCATCATATCAAAGGGAATTTTCATGCACTCAGTGACACTATTTTACCGAAAACACTGTTCCCCCTTTGACAGACTGTTCTACTTTTTACTCATGCTCACAATAGCGATTGGCATGTTACTCAGCCTGATTAATCAAGTCTTTACCCACTTTATAGGTGTACCTTATGCGCATTGGCGATTTTTCTTAGTCATACCTCTACTGCTTGGTCTTAGCGCTCTTAGTAAATTAATTAAATACGACTCACCCCGCGTCTACAATCTCATCCATGGGTATTCACAGTACTGGATTTTAATGATTGCTAACACCATGTTACTGCAGGGCATTCAATACACCCCCTTCCCAACGATAGACACCACACTTGCCATGATTGATCAATGGCTATTTTTTGACACCCCTCAAATGCTCAAATGGGTTTATCAGCACAAATTAGACGCGTTCCTAAGATTTTTTTATGACGGACTCACTTATGAGCTTTTTTTTCTGCCAGGCATTGTTGGTTTTTTTATTCCACGATCGCGTTTTAAGCGTTTTTTATTGGCCTACCTCCTCGCAACCATTGCAGCCGAGATGATTTATTATTTTCTTCCAACAAGAGCCCCAGCCTCTGTTTTTACGTCTCCCTATTTCTCAGAAGTTGCACAGCAGACACACATCAAGTTTGATGCCGTTCATCATGCTGTTAAATACCTATTACCTCCTGGAACAGGTGGACTCATTGCATTTCCATCCCTCCATGTCATCGTAGGAATCATGTATATTTACCTTTGTATAGATAATCGATGGCTGTATTTTACTATTGGTACGATTAACGTCATCATCATTCTATCTACCGTTATGCTGGGGTGGCATTACTTAGTTGACCTTATTGCTAGCATCATCATTTCACTAGCTTGCATCTATGTATCACACCGCTGGGTTGATCATATAGAAAATAAAGCACCCGCATAAGCATTAAGTATAGTGATTACAATACACCTAGCTCTAGCTGAGCTATGTCAGACATCATACTTTTATTCCAAGGCGGATCAAACACCAGATCAACCTCAACATCAGTGACCTTATCTAATGAAAAGATTGACTGTTTAACGTCCTCAATAATCACGGGTCCCATACCACACCCAGGAGCCGTTAACGTCATAGTCACAGTCACCAATGCAATATTTGGCTTTGCATCGTCAATTGACACTTTATAGATTAAGCCTAAATCAACAATATTCACTGGAATTTCAGGGTCAAAGACCTGCTTCAGCTTATGCCAAACTTGCTCTTCTAAGGACAAACCTTCAGGCATAGGCTCATACTGATCTTCAGCTGCCAAGCCTAGCGCATCAGCATCTTTCTTTTCGATACGCGCCAAATTGCCATAAACATTCACCGTCATGCTATTACCTAGAGACTGAACAATCGACACTTCAGTTCCTTCATGTAATAAAATACGAGCACCTGATGGAACCATAGCCGCCATACAATCACGCGTCAGCAATACTAAAGAGCGACCTTCTTCGGAATCATGCATCATCTTTCTCTTCCTTTATTGAAAAGCTCTCACCACAGCCACACAAATTTTCAGCGCGAGGATTATTAAATACCATTTGCTTTAGACCTAAATCTTTACTCACAAAATCAATCGTCATACCCGTCACAGCTGATCGTGCATCTTGAGGAATAAACACTACAACACCTTCTGCTATTTCCACTTTAATATCATCTGGCAATTGATTCATCGCCAACTCAGGCACATAGCGAAAACCTGAACACCCAGAAGACTTAATACCAAGACGAAAACCGATAGCATTTTTATCGGCAATTTTTTTTCTAAGGTGCACAATGGCAGCCTCTGTTAAATGGATAATAGGATCGCTCATGACTCCGTACTCACTGGTTGCTGATCACCCTGTATTGCGGCGCGTAACGTTTGCCAAGCTAATGTAGCGCATTTAACACGTGCCGGATACTCAGTAACACCTTTTAAAACAATTAACTTACCCAGTGCCTCTTCATCAATCGATGTATTAGGCTGCATGACCATCTGATGAAACAACTCAAATAATTCCTCTGCTTCTTCTATAGACATACCTTTTATAGCCTCAGCCATCAGTGACGCAGAAGCCATGGAAATAGCACAACCATCACCATCAAAAGAAACATCCGTAATCTTGCCCTCTGATGCTTGAATATATAAAGTTAATCGATCACCACATAAAGGATTAAAGCCTTGCTTCATTAGAGTGGGATTAGACATCACACCCAAGCAACGTGGCTTGCGACCATGATCTAAAATAACTTGCTGATAAAGTTCTCGAATATCGGACATTATTCCTCACCAAAGATTGTCAGTACCGCTTGAATGGCCTCTACTAAGCGATCTATATCAGATCGAGTGGTATGAACCGCAAAGGATGCACGCACTGTAGCAGGAACCGCTAAACGCTTCATTAAAGGCATCGCACAATGATGGCCTGCTCGAACAGCAACTCCGCGATCTGCTAAAATAGTGGCAATATCATGTGGGTGAGCCTGTTGCAATGTGAATGAAATAATACCAATTTTATTCGACGCCGTGCCGTGAATGGTTAAACCATCGATAGCCGATAAACGAGATGTTGCGTATTCCAACAAGTCTTTTTCATGCGCCATGATCTTATCGAGACCGATAGAGCTAATAAACTGTAACGCTGCCGATAAACCCACAACACCAGCAATATTCGGAGTCCCTGCTTCAAATTTATGTGGCAATACATTAAACGTAGTTTTTTCAAAAGAAACCGTTTCAATCATATCCCCCCCCGTATGAAAAGGAGGCAAACGCTCTAACCAAGCCTGCTTACCATACAAGACACCAACACCCGTTGGGCCATAAGCCTTATGCCCTGAAAACGTATAAAACTCACAGTCCAGCGCTGTAACATCGATAGGCACATGTGAAGGTGCTTGCGCACCATCAATAATAACAGGGATAGCTTTTTCATGTGCATCTTCAATCATGGATTGGATCGGATTAATCGTACCCAATGCATTAGATACATGCATTAAAACAACAGCCTTAGTCTTATCTGATAATAATGTACGATAAGCTTCAAGATCTAACTCGCCATTATCTAGAATTGGAATAATTTTCAAGCTAGCACCAGTAGCCTCACACGCCATCTGCCAAGGTACAATGGTTGAGTGATGCGCCATCACTGACATCACCACTTCATCACCGGCAGTAAGTTCTGACTGACCAAAACCATGCGCAATACAATTCATCGATGCTGTTGCACCACTGGTAAAGACAATCTCTTCGTTCGCTTTTGCATGAATAAAATGACGCACTTCCTGACGACAAGCCTCATAACGAATGGTAGCTTCATGAGACAAAGCATACACACCACGATGCACGTTAGCATTATGTTGGGCATAATACTCCTGAATCGTATCAATGACGCAAGCAGGCTTCTGACTAGTCGCTGCCGTATCAAGATAAATCAATGGCGATGACTCACTAGATGCATGACCCAATAAAGGAAACTCATGGCGTAAATGTTCAGCGTCTAACTGAAACTCAGCCAGTTCTGTCATAACGTTGCTCCTGTTAACGTAGCGTAATGTGACAACTTTTCCATCATGGCATCACGAACTCGATCAAGACAAATACCTGAAGGAACACTTTCCAGTAATGCATCAACATAACTATGCAATAATAATGCATAGGCTAATTGTTGAGACATACCACGGCTACGACAATAAAAAATAGCACGAGGATCAAGTTGACCAATAGTCGCACCATGAGAACACTTGACATCATCGGCATCAATTTCCAGCTGGGGACGAACAAAAGCTTTAGCTTGAGGAGACAATAACAAGTTATTATTGGTCTGATCTGCAGTAATCGAACCAATATTTGCTTCCACTTGCGCTTTACCGCTAAACACAGCAACACCTCGATCATCCACTAAATTACGAAAAAATTGCTGGCTCTCTGTATGTGATGCTTGATGATTAATTAAAATATGCGTATCCATATGCTGGCAACCTGTCACATGCGAAAACCCGATCAACGAACAAGTAGCTGCCTTATCGTTTAGATCAGTGGTCAATGCATTACGCGATAACCCAGCACCCAATTGAGCTGCACAGTGCATCCAATGAGAATCACGATGCTGATCGACACGGGTCTGTGTCACATAGGTTACTGTGTCAGCATAACGCTGTAACTCATAGTGATGCAGCGTAGCATTGGCTGCTAACACAATGTCAGTGACTTGATTATGGAAAACTGTAACCCCAGCTTGAGAAACACCTTCTTGAAGCAGAGACATTGACGCGCTTTCACCTAACTCAACACGCAATGCTGTGTGATGCATGCTACGCATAGAAGCATCCGAAAAATAATGCAGCAACTGAATAGGCGTCTTTACATTCACTCCCGGCTTAACTTGCAATGTCATTGTATGAGTGAGCAATGCTGCATTCAGCTGTACCAATGGGTCAGTGGACTGGGCCGCATGATCAAACAACCTCTGATAATCATTCATAGATACAGCTTGATCAAAACACACATTCACTTGCTGTTGGATAGCTTCTAAATCAGAATAATCCGGTACAAAACAACCATCGACAAACACTAACGCATGAACATCGGTAGCTTTTAAAGCCAATAATTTCTTGGCAT
Organism: Coxiellaceae bacterium; assembly: GCA_011523685.1. Classification (GTDB taxonomy): domain Bacteria; phylum Pseudomonadota; class Gammaproteobacteria; order Coxiellales; family Coxiellaceae; genus UBA9148. The sequence continues at coordinate 15,450 of WTGG01000018.1, forward strand.
CGATGCTCGGGGTTGATACCCCTAAAACCAACGTCTCATTTTGCTGAGATAATGCCGTTAAAGGAGAGTACTTCCACGCCTCATTACGACGCGTTGGCAACCCTTGCGCTAAGAATGCAGTTAAGGCTTGTCTTTGCTGTTCACGAAACTCAGACAATACTGGGTTATTCTTACGCGATAACTGGCCCTGTAAGTGCTCAGCATCCCAAGTGGTTATTACTTGTGAAACACTCATGCATTACTTCCTACCGTTTGATACGCTGCGTAACCATTTTTCTCTAACTGAGTCGCTAACGATTTATCACCAGAATCGACAATACGACCATCGATCAAGACATGAATATAATCAGGCTCGATGTAATCTAATAAACGTTGATAGTGAGTCACCAAAACAATGGCACGCTCACTGGAACGCATACGATTCACACCATCAGCAACGATACGCAATGCATCAATATCTAACCCTGAATCGGTTTCGTCTAAGATGGCTAACTTAGGTTGCAATAGAGCCATCTGTAGAATTTCATTACGTTTTTTCTCGCCGCCTGAAAAACCAGCATTAACGGCACGTTTTAAGAAGGACTCATCCAAACCAACGTGCTTAATTTCAGACTTCACCATTTTCATAAAATCAAAACTGTCTAATTCAGATTCACCACGTTGAACACGCAAACTATTCACCGCAGCCTTTAAAAAATAGAGATTATTAACACCTGGAATTTCAACTGGATATTGAAAAGCTAAAAACACACCAAGGGCGGCACGTTCTTCAACCGATAGATCTAATAAAGACTCATCCAACACCGTGACCTGACCGGATAAGACGGTTAAGTCCTCACGCCCTGCAAGGGTATTAGCTAAGGTGCTTTTACCTGAGCCATTTGGCCCCATGATCGCATGCACTTCCCCTGCTTTTACTGACAGATCTAAACCCTTTAAGATCTCACGATCACCGGCATTAACATATAATGATTGAATATCTAACATGACTCCCCCTCTACCCCACACAGCCTTCTAAGCTGACTTCAATTAACTTTTGAGCTTCAACAGCAAATTCCATTGGTAGCTCATTAAATACCGTTTTACAAAATCCATTCACAATGAGTGACACCGCATCTTCTTCATTGATGCCTCGCTGCTTTAAATAAAACAGTTGATCTTCACTAATTTTCGATGTTGTCGCTTCATGCTCAATGTGACTTGTATCATGACTAGCCTCAATATAAGGGAACGTATGTGCACCACACTCAGATCCTAATAGTAACGAATCACATTGCGTAAAATTACGCGCGTGCTTTGCCGTTGGTGCCATACGCACTAATCCACGATAACTGTTTTGACCATGACCTGCTGAAATACCTTTGGAAATAATCGTACTGCTGGTATGCGAGCCTAAGTGAACCATCTTAGTGCCTGTATCCGCTTGCTGATAGTTATTCGTCAAAGCCACCGAATAAAACTCACCTACCGAATGGTCCCCTTTAAGAATAACACTGGGATATTTCCAAGTAATCGCAGAACCTGTTTCAATTTGGGTCCATGAAACTTTCGAACGCTCACCACGACATGCGGCTCGTTTAGTGACAAAGTTATAGATACCACCCTTGCCATTTTCATCACCCGGATACCAATTTTGAACCGTAGAATATTTTATAGAAGCACGATCTAGTGCAACTAACTCAACCACTGCCGCATGCAATTGATTTTCATCACGCATTGGAGCAGTACAGCCTTCTAGATAACTCACGGTCGCATCATCATCAGCAATAATTAAGGTACGCTCAAACTGCCCCGTGTTTAATGCATTAATCCTAAAGTAGGTTGATAATTCCATAGGACAACGCACACCTTTCGGGATATAAACAAACGAACCATCACTAAAGACAGCGGAATTCAGTGCTGCAAAAAAGTTATCGCGATAAGAAACCACAGAACCTAGATACTGCTCAATTAATTCCGGATGTGTTTGCACGGCTTCTGAAAATGGGCAAAATACCACACCAGCTTCTTGCAAGGTGTCCTTAAAGGTAGTGGCCACAGACACACTATCGAATACAGCATCCACGGCAACACCTGCTAAACGTGCACGCTCATGTAACGGCACACCCAATTTTTCGTAGGTCTCTAATAATTTAGGGTCGACTTCATCCAAACTCTGTGGACGATCGGCAGCAGACTTCGGTGCTGAAAAATAACTGATAGCCTGATAATCGATAGGCTCTATATTTAATCGCGGCCAATCAGGTTGCTCTAGGGTTAGCCAATGTCGAAAGGCTTTTAACCGCCACTCCAACATAAACGCCGGTTCGTTCTTTTTCGCAGAAATCCAACGCACAACATCTTCACTTAAACCTGGAGGTAATGATTCAGCTTCAATGTCTGTGACAAACCCATGCTCATAAGTTTTTTGCATGGCATCAATCACTACCTGATTTTTTTCACTCATAATGATTCCCCTTGAAGACGACTAGACATCATTGGCTGATGAAACATAGGAAATTCTCCCGAAATCAATGAAGCTGGTGTCATTTGCTGAAGCGAAATATCAGCTAATAATTGCACCATCTGCTCATTAACCACTTGCCAGTTAGGGCGAAACTCACACTGTCCTTGCAAACAACAATCTGAGCCTACCGAGACACATTGTGTTAATTGCACGTCCCCATCTATAGCCCGAATAACGTCAAGCAAACGAATATCAGTCAGCGGTTTAGCTAATTGATACCCACCCTTAGAACCTCGCTCTGAAACCACTAATTGAGCGGCACATAGTAACTTCAAACATTTGCTAACTGTACTGGTGGCTAAGCGTGTACGCTCTGCCATGGCAGCTGCGGAGTGACAACGCACATCGCTGCTCCCCATCATTGCCAAAATAATCACCGAGTAATCTGATAACTTACTGATTTGTAACATTTTTTAAAACCAAACGAGATAAAAACATCAATAGGATGCATATAGTACTAGTTTAGTCCTCTATTGCAAGCCTATCAGAGGCTAAAACCCTATCTTTCACATGAAAAATACAGTTTTCAGCCACACTACTGAACACCCAAATACTTATTAGGATCTAGGCTGAGATCGGCGTCTACCACCAGCCTTTGAAGCCGAGCTTCGCTTGGCTGGTCGACCACGACCACCTGATGGTCGACCCGCTCCAGAAGCACGTTGTGATGATGAACCACCATTTGAGCGCCTTGGACCACCTCGAGAACGCCCACCAGAAGCTCTTGAGCCACGTGAACGACGACGATGTGAACCTCTGTCTTCTGGCTCAGCCATGATCTCTTGATCAGGCAACGGATTTGACTCTTCCAATAGGTACGCCAATGCGGCAGCAATATCTTCTGCATCACAATCACTGTCTGCCATAATACCGTCCACAACATGACGATAAGGATGGTACTTCTTGCTTTTATGAATGATATTGACAACTTTTTCAGCTAATTGCTGGCGACGCAACTCACTCATTTCTTCAACAGATGGCGCTGAAATCACAGGGATAGGTTGCTTTAAAACTTGCTCAATCGCTGTTAATAAATGATGCTCACGAGAAGACACAAACAAGAAAGCCTTACCTTGTCGACCAGCGCGCCCTGTTCGTCCGATACGATGAATATAAGACTCAGGATCACAAGGAATATCATAGTTAAATACATGAGTGATACGATCAACATCAATTCCACGTGCTGCAACATCCGTTGCCACAACAATGTCTAATGACCCCTTCTTTAGACGCCCCAAAACCTTCTCACGCATAGATTGACTCATGTCACCATTTAAAGCTGCCGCCGCATAACCCCGTGCTTGTAATTTCTCTGCTAATTCTGCAGACAACGTTTTTGTGCGTGCAAAAATAATCGCGCCATTTACAGGTTCAACTTCAAGGAATCGTGTCAAAACATCTAATTTATGAGTCCGAGAGACACGAACACAATACTGATCAATAGCGCTCACCGAACTTTCTTGCGGCTTAATGTGCACTTTTTTAGGGTTATTTAAATAACGTTTAGCAATGTTCTGAATAGCCGGTGGCATGGTGGCAGAAAACAAGGCAGTTTGGTGCTCGCCGGGGACTTGCTCTAATATCCACTCAACATCTTCTTTGAAGCCCATCTTTAGCATTTCATCGGCTTCATCCAATACTAAGGTTTTCAACGCATCCATTTGTAATGTGCCTCGACGTAAATGGTCCATCACACGACCCGGTGTACCAACAATGACATGACTTCCACGCTTCAGGGCTTTTAATTGCACTTGATAATCTTGCCCACCATAAATGGGGGTCACAAAAAACTTTGATAGCTTTTTCGAATAACTTTTAAAGGCTTCAGCGACCTGAATGGCCAATTCACGTGTTGGCGCAATCACCAATGCTTGAGGCTGACAGATTTTGACATCCATATTCGCCAAAATGGGCAAAGCAAATGCTGCTGTTTTACCCGTTCCAGTTTGTGCTTGTGCAAGCACATCATCACCTGACAATAATAAAGGTATACTGCTTTCCTGAACAGGAGTGGGGGTTTCGTAACCTAAAGCAGACAAAGTGGACAATAAGGAAGAAGGCAAACCCAAGTCTGCAAATGTTTGATTCGTTGACATAAAATGTTCTCTTTATTCAATGGACACCATAAAAAATTCAGACGCAGATGACTGGCTACGTCATGACCCATCACAATCACTGTTATATTGTTGGCATTCCTTGCTCGATCACCTAGAAATCGCACGATACGCTATTCGGTCAAGAAAAACTGCGAGAGACTAAAGGTGGACCGAGTATACGGTGACTTCAGCCAAATGTCACTTTTTAAACAAAACTTTTTATCCCCGCAAAGTCACTAGACAGACACTATCAAGCGGACCATAATGATGAAAATTCAGGAGATCTCCAAATGCATTCAAATACTTACATCACTACTCGACGTGTCTCCATCATCAGTGCAATCATTAATTTCATACTCGCTATCTGCAAAATACTCATCGGTTACGTGGGCTACTCCCAAGCACTCATCACCGATGGCATACACTCACTATCTGATGTCATCAGTGATGGCCTCGTCGTATTTGCTGCGAAAGCCAGTGTCCAAGCACCAGATGATGAACACCCTTACGGCCACCATCGTATTGAAACCATCGCCGTGATTATCATTGCTCTTATATTACTGGCAGTCGGCTTATCGTTTCTATATCCAGCTCTTAACCACTTGATCAATAAGTCCAGCTTCACTCAACCCAGTTTATTGGTATTGGTGATGGCAGTAGTTTCTGTATTCGCTAATGAAATATTATTTCGCTACTGCTTACGTGAAGGGCAACGGATTCAATCATCATTACTCATCTCTAATGCTTGGCATAACCGCAGTGATGCTCTCATCTCTTTAATTGTGATTGCCAGCATGATAGGCGGCTACATGGGATGGCCTTTTCTGGATGCCGTTGGTGCCGCGATTATCTCCTTGATCATCATCTATGTAGCGATAAAAATGCTGTGGAAAAGCGGTAATGAATTAATCGATGCTGCTACTGATCCTGAAACCATTCAAACTATTCAAGAAAATATAGAACAAACACCCGGCGTGGTAGCTGTTCATAACTTGAGAACACGACATCACGGCCATCGCATTTTTGTCGATGTGCACGTACAAGTTTCTCCGCTCATTAGTGTGTCAGAAGGCCATTACATCGCCGATACAGCTGAACAACGTATTCGACAAGCCGTACCTGCTATTCAAGACGTAGCTATCCACATTGACCCTGAAGACGACTCAGTAGCTCCCAATGTGTTACATCACGCTAACCGTCAGCAAATCGAGCAAGAAGTACAGCAAACATTACAGGATATTGAAACCTCGATAACCATCCATCAAATCACCTTGCACTACCTTGAGGGACAACTCAGTGCTGAATTATTACTTCAGACTACAACGTCATCATCTAGCACATATCTAACTGAGATCACTCACCTTGAACAGAAAGTCATTGCAAATACAGCACTGAATCACTGTCACATTTACATCCGAACAAGTTAGGCATAGAGATGACACAGCACACCGCAACGTATTTATTTTATGATTTAGAAACCACCGGACTCAATCCTTGTTTTGACCAAGTGTTACAATTTGCCGCTATCCGAACTGACCTATCATTGAATGAAATTGAACGACACGAAATTCGCGTTAAACTGAACGCTGATATCATTCCTTCACCGCATGCCATCATTACTCATCGTATTGGTTGGGGCGACATGCAACACGGTGACAGTGAATACGATGCCATACAACGTATTCATACACTATTCAACACACCAGGTACTATCAGTGTCGGCTATAATACGCTAGGTTTTGATGACGAGTTTTTACGCTTTAGTTTCTACCGTAATTTACTACCACCTTACACGCATCAATACGCCAACCAATGCGGTCGTATGGACATACTACCTATTACAGCACTTTACTATCTCTACAAACCCGACATTATCCAATGGCCCATCATTGAAGGCGTCAGACGTTTAAAATTAGAAGGCCTTAATGCCAGCAATCACTGGGTCGATGGTGTGAGTCACGATGCACTAGTTGATGTTGAAGTGACCATTGCATTAGCCAAAGAACTCTATCGAGAAAAAGCACTATGGGATTATGCAGTTGGCTTTTTTCAAAAAGCCACGGACTCTGCTCGCCTGCATCAATTAAGCACTGGCATAGCTAACAACAATACCCACTACCCGCAAGGCTTACTCACCAGCCTACGTTGCGGTTATGCCAAACAATTGCAACAACCTGTGCTAGGCTTAGGGCAACACCGCCATTATAAAAACCAAACACTGTGGCTAGCCTTGGATCAGACTGAATTAAAGCAAGCAACGTTGGATAACTTTACTGATAAAACCCGTGTTATTCGTAAAAAAGTCGCTGAAGCACCCATCATCCTACCAACAAAACAACGCTTTCTCGATCGACTAACCCCAGAACGATTACAAGTCATGCAAGCCAACCTTGCATGGCTTGAGACTCAACCTGACTTGCTACAAACGTTATGCGATTATTACCTCGAACAGACCTACCCAGAAGTAGAACACATCGACTGCGATGCCGCTTTATATCAAATTGGATTCCCTAGCCGTGAAGAAGAACAATTATTTCAGCAATTTCATCAAGTTCCACCTGACAAAAAATGGCAAGTGGCACAACGTTTTCCACATGCCATTAGACAACAGCAAGCTGTGCGAATTTTACAGCGGAACTTTGATCAAGCTTTTTCGAACACAGAACAAGACACGACGTTTTCTGCTAAAACGCAGGACTACCGCAGTTCCAAAAAATACACGCAACAGGATGCACTCAATGATATCAAGAGCATCGATCAAAGCACTCTTGATAACCAACAATGCAGCTTACTGCAAGAATTGCAACAACAATTAATAGCTGTTGCAGGCATTTCCTAAACAGAGACCTATACTACAATTGCCTCATGGTAGCATCACACGCAAACTTGAACATTAGTTGGAATAAAAACCCAACCTGCTTGTTTGGCCGCTGCGGACATTTGATTAAGTTGTTGGTTTGTCAGACGAGGACATACTCCTGAACCACGTGTACAAATTGGAGGTTGACTACTTAGATTGATCCTAACATTATAACAACTGTTTCGTTGGGCACACACATTGCTGCTTGCGTGGCGTGATGGACCACACGACATAACGTTTTCATTGGCCAGACGAAAACCACTCCGAGCCATCCATTTTTTCAACCGGTTTATATCTTCACTTTTGATCCTTTGTCCATTGTCTAATTGCATAACCCTGACGACACAACGGGTTTCAATATTACATGACCTCAAGTTTTCTAAATCACTATTAGCTGATGACAAAGAGGGCACTAGAGACCCAATCATCAACAACACCTAATAAATACACACTTTTAACATAAGAAGTCTACTTATTTTTCATAACAATACATCTGAATTATAGACAATAAAAAAACTCGCATGATAACAACCATAAAAATAATGACACATTCACTTAGAATAAGAAGATAATAGTAATAAATATTATATAAAAATAAATCATATAAAAAATACCCCTATCAACGACAGCCCATCTCAAAAATATGAGTCGCAAGCTAATCTTGCATGGCTTGAGAATCAACCTGACTTACTACAAACATCATTAGACAACAGAAAGCTGTGCGAATTTCACAGCGGAACTTTGATCAAGCTTTTTCGAACACAGAACAAGACACGACGTTTTCTGCTAAAACGCAGGACTATCGCAGTTCCAAAAAATACACGCAACAGGATACACTCGATGATATTAAGAGCATCAATCAAAGCACTCTTGATAAGTCACCGGGCATGTTTTTATGATTTCTTCTCATTAAAGATAATAATCCTCGTTCCTAAATATTTTAAACGGTTGTTAACTTGTGTTCCTTAAGTTAAATCAGCGCCTTTTTAACTCCTTTGAGGAAGCATCGCCTCAATATCCTATAAATCCCAATCGTTAGATGACGCCTTTTCGATAGTAATAGTCCTCCCTGTATTCCCGCTAAATATGTTAGCATAACCCAATCGAATCACGTGTTTTGGAGGAATTGTGAGAAAATGAACACCTTCCTCCCCAGATTGAGTAAGGTGAGGCTTCATATAATTTGATTGTTTATGTTCTTTAAGGCTATTAATTTTATTCTGCAAGGAATTGGGAATTAATATTGTTGTTGCTAATACGCCCATTGGTAGTGCCACCCAGTTGAAAGCGCTGAGGTTATTACAGTCAATAGAATCATCATCGTCATAAAGAGTGCTCATAAATGAGTTAAATACAAATGATGGAATGACCCCTGGTACAACCTTCACACAAAAAAAGTAAATAAAACCGAAACACTGTGCTAAATTTTCACAATAATTTAATACCGGGTAGACAGCCTCATTCTCTTTAAGTTGATATTCAAGTTTTTCTTATCACACGATATAGAAAGAAACTGACGAGCAAATGCGATATTAATGAAGAAAAAAAAACATGGATTCTTCTAACATTAAGGATTGACGACCTTCTGGCTCAAAATTTCTATCATTGACACAAGAGCTGTAGGATCATCGAATAATTGTACTACCACCAATGAGCACTGTCGAAGCAAAAGATGCAGCAATCTAATTGCTAACAGTAAGAAAGTTAGCCTTATTATCTTTATCCCACCAATGGTACGAGGAATAAAATAATTTTACTACATCACCGAAAAAATGACTTACGCGCTGCTGACAAGAATCATTATCAGCGTTGCCAGACAGGTTATTATAAGGAATTTCTACCCGCTAAAAATAACTCCTAGAATCTTGCATAATAGCTTTCCTCATTGCTAACAGTAAGCAGTAATTATATCAATAATAAACTCGGGAAATAGATATGAATCATCATAACTGCGTTACCAGAAAAGAAACAATCGAAACATGCAGGCAATAAATATAAAATGGTTTACTGTGATGGGGCTTGTTTCTGGGCAAGGAGGACATTGAAAACTCAAGCGTTTTCCCGATGATCGCCTTGCCACGTATGGTAAGTCTGGGGGTGTTTAGTCTGATGTTGTTGCGACAGAATATCTGTTTCCAGCTTGTTAGAACGGTGTCTTCACTTCAGTTTAATCTGTTCTGACAAGCTTAATAAAGTAGACTCTTATCAAAATTCCATAGTAATAATGCTTCATGATATTCATCTTTCTTTTAATGAGGCGCAGCTCCATGATTTCAACGTAATATTGTTAAGAGTCTAGTTTATGTAATTCGTGTGACGCATACGCTTTATTGTCTAAGAGATGAATATGGTTCTTCCACAGTCACACAATTACCAGAGTTATCAGATGATCCTATTTTATAATAATACTGATCTGACAAAGAGCCTTTTGTTACATCTAGCTTACATGAATACTCTGCCCTCGATATAGTTACCTCTTTCGCTGACTCAGCAAAATCTCGGTTATATGCAAAAGATTTATATTCAGAGGGTAATTTTCTATTTCCTACTGTAACATAAAAATCATCGGAATAATTTCCAGACACATAACATGCAACTTCTTCATCAAAGTCCCCAACTGCTTTTGCTGCATTACAATCATAGTCACTGGTATAGATCTCAGCATAGACAGATGAAAACATCAAGAATGACGTGGTAAATAGCGCTGTAATTAGCATTTTCATTTTCTTATCCTATTTTATTATTGACACTTGTATTATAGTACAAATATCAAGAAGAAAAAAAATCTTTCAACTTCATGTTTTTTTAAATATTTTCATCTGATGGCTTATTTTCCGACCATTATATGGCGCTTTAAAGAGCTTTCATGTGTCTGTACTATTCACAATCGTGAGCGTCATAATTTAAATTATGTATTACACTATAACTAAGGCTTTCTTCCGTAATTTTTCAACCGATCTATTGCGCTTTGAACTTTAGGTGACTTAGTATCAAGTCTGGTATTCTTTAATAAAGAATGTGCTTGCATGAGCAGTGACTGGCCTTGATCTGTTTTTCGGAATCTTTTTGATTGGGTTGATTTAAGCACGTTTGCATCATATTCAAGTGCGAAACCATCTTGCTTAAGAACCTCTGACATACTCTCTGGATCACCCTTAAGTTTCTCTGAAGGAAATTTTAGCGCTAATCCATTCTGGCTCACTACTGCATATAATATTACACGAACAGTCTTGTAGTACCCGTTGCTTTCTGCCATTTCTTACTCCTTGGTTATGAAAAACCAAAGTATGTCCAAGTTAAATTATTTAGCTAGGGTGTAGTTAATACTACGCTTACCTTGATAACGAACAACGCAACTTACTGCAAGAATTGCAACAGTAACTAATGGCTGTTGAAACATCAAATCAAGTGGAATAAATACCGCTGTGACATCGATGATCGACTATTCATTTCCACTCCCGCTATCAAAACCTCACTTATAGAGAGTAGCGCCTCATTTGCAATTGATAAAAAAATGAAAGACGAGCTAGTCAAACAAGGGATTCCTTTTCGAACACCCTAACCCGAGCCACGTTATTGCACTGCAAATTGCACCCACTTTTGGGGTAATAATACCACTATTGTCAAACCTTCCTATTGCTTTTAGCCTTATTACTGTCCTGTGCTTAATCGCGCATTGCTTAGTAGCATCACGTTATTCTTTTAATAGCTACCCATATAACCTGCATCTTGATAACGCTAAAACTACGATCATCGGATTGTTTTTAGGCATTGCTACGTTCAAAGCTTGTATTGATACCGAGTTTTATATACGTTCAATGGCTGTTGCGACAACGGTAACTGCTTGGTCCTTTTTCATCTGATCGCTAAAACATCATATAGAACATGGGACAACTTCCATACTAAGATCTGCGAATCAGTGGTGGATTAACATTGGATTTCAGCAGTTTATCAGTATCTTTCTTATAATAAGTAGCTTATATAGTATTGATCAACTCTTTGGCTCCGACCAAGCCGTGAGATGTACACTGAGAACACTAGCAGCCGCAGCTATTATCATGACAATCGATGTCGTTATGAAACGACTGAACTCATGCCGGTTCTTTGCGAGCTCTAGACATGTAGAACAAAATCATGTTCAAGAAATCAATGAACAACCATCGCCTTAACCGGGGAACTACTGATCCATAACAACCTGACTACTGCATAAAATCATTCATCCGAGCGCAAAAATCTCACCTGATGATCAAAAAAACCTAGGATTAAAATGATAGCAAGCCGAAAAAGACAAACTAAGACGATGACATCATTCGACGCAAGATCGGTGTTAAGGCAAAGATAATGACAGCACAAGCTAATGCTGACCAGCCCAACCCATGAAACACATGCGCAAAACTCGGGTTGCTGACTAAGGGGTTACTTGTCTCAACATCACCTAAGGCTTGATTGGAAAAAAAGCTAGCAAGGACTGCTGCGACACCAGAATTAAATAACACCATCCCCATCATCATGCTTTGCATATTCGATGGGATGAGACGACCGACCATGGAATAACCAATCGGACTGATTAATAATTCAGCCAAAGCTAGCAACACATAGGTTGAAAACAACCATGAAAAATCCACCAGCCCGGCCTGACTAGCAAACGCAATACCAACGGGTAGGATTAATAAACCTGCAGATGACAGTGACAGCCCAACACCATATTGAATCGGCAATATATTGACAGCAGAACGATTACGATACCAGCGAAAAAATAGAGCCAATAAAGGCCCACCAAAAATAATGGTGATATTATTGATATCGGAAATCCAACCTTGTGTGATCACATAACCCATCACGTGTCGATCAACATTATCTTGGGCAAATAAGGTTAAACCCATCGGAGTCAGCTGATAGATAATCCAAAAAATTTGTGCTGCAACCAATAAAACGAGGAAAACAAAGATCTTATTTCGAACAGGTTTCTCATAAGTTAATGCCAACCTGACAATATAAATCAGCATTGCCACAGCACCTAATAAAATCAAACCACCACTAAGCTCTGGATACTGCAACAGCTTATAAAGCACTGGCACTAAGACACAAACGATACCAATACCCATCATTTGTCGCTGATACAACTCACTACGACGAACCTTAGCAAGAATCGAATCGCGATCATGTAAACATTTCCAGTTTATACATAACACAATTAAAGTAATGACATTCGATGCAGCTGTCAGTAAATATAGCGTGTGATAATCACCAGATACTTGAAAAAAACCAGCCAAGGAGTTACCCAACAAGAAACCAATGTTCATCCCACTGTAGTTCCAAAGAAAGGCAGTTTCACGTCTAGAGTCTGTTGGACTGAATAATTGAGACACCAACATATTGATACACGTGACCATGGTACCTGTGCCCACCAACATTGCCGCCATACCAATATAGAGGGTCACCAATGTTTGCAGCGATAAAAATAAGGCAGCGATCAATTGAAAAACCACACCAACGGCAATTAAAGCACGATAGGTAAAGAATCGCCCTGCAATAAATCCTGCAAACAGGTGTAATGCAAAATTATAAGCAAAATACACCCCGGTGATACTATCAGCTTCCTTCCCGGTTAAACCAATTTTTTGCTTCATGTATAAAACAAGAGTGGCATACATCACGGCAAAACTCATCGTAGAGAAAATCTGCAACAAGAAGATGCAAGGAATACCCCGCGGCATGTTAAACCAACTATATTCACTGGAGATAGGGCTGGTGTTCATGATCAGGTTCCTTTATAGGTTCTACCTTAAAAAACTGTTTGTAACAAACAAAACAGCTAACTTTAATACTCGCAAAGCTCTGACATAAATGCTTGCAATGCGGGGCGAAGCGCCTCATCTTTAAAAGCATAATTCATAGTTGCCTTAACCATCCCTAAACGACTACCGCAGTCATAACGCGTGCCGATAAATGGATGTGCATAAACATTATGAGCTGACAACATAGCAGAGATGGCATCCGTTAATTGCAGTTCACCCGCCACACCCGCAGAAGTTGATTCTAAATAATCAAAAATTTCTGGTGTAAAAATATAACGGCCGGCAACACCCAAGTTAGTTGGCGCCTTCTCAGGAGCTGGCTTCTCAACAATCGCATTCATGACGTGATTATCGCCTAAGGAAACAATACCGTATTTATCAGTATCTTCTGGAGCCACTTGTTCAACTGCCACAACACTAGAGCCGGTATTATTGAACACATCGACCATCTGAGATAAACACGATTGAGATGGGGTATCAATGATATCATCCGCCAATAGAACAGCGAAAGGTTGCCGGCCAACAACATGCTTAGCACGCAAAACCGCATCACCCAAACCAAGTGGAGCAGGCTGCCTGACATAAACAAAGTTCACACCCTCAGGGACAATTTGACGAACACGAGATAACACTTCATGCTTCCCAACCATCTCCAAGCGTGACTCTAACTCATAATTGGTGTCAAAATAGTCTTCGATTGCTCGCTTCGTCTGACTGGTCACAAAAACAAGCTGCTCAACCCCAGCCTCAATCGCTTCCTCAACCACATATTGAATAATGGGCTTATCGACAATCGGTAGCATTTCTTTTGGAGATGCCTTTGTAGCCGGTAAAAAACGCGTTCCCATACCCCCTACTGGAAATACAGCAGTCTTTACACCAGATATCATGATTCAACCTCCTCACAAGAAATCAATAACTGTTTTAATAATGAAGCTGTCGATGAATCATACGAGTGAGTCATGGTCTGATGTTGTAAATCGTGAAGTAAGCCCTTAGCCATAACCTTTCCACGTTCAACCCCCCATTGATCAAACGGGTTAATATCCCAAATCACACTCTGCACATACACCATGTGCTCATACAGTGCTAATAACGCACCCAGATGCGAAGCGTCTAAGCGTTCAAGCATGAAAAAATTACTAGGCACATTACCGGGAATTTCCTGGTGCGCATCAACGTCGTGCAAACCTTCCATCAACACTTGGCTTTGCGCTAAGGCGTGTGCAATCAACTCTTGGTTAATACTGCCATCACTCTGCTTCTTAGGCACAATAAAATCAACCGGGATACAGTGAGTCCCCTGCATTAATAATTGATGAAAACTATGCTGACTATTCGTACCACTCTGCCCCCAAATCACAGCCCCCGTTGAATACTCAACTGGCTCTCCAAACTGAGTCACACGTTTACCTTGGCTTTCCATAAATAGCTGTTGCAAGTAGCGCGGCAAGCCATCTAAAAAACTACTATAAGGCACAACTAAGTGAGTGGTGGCATCTAAGAAATTTTGATACCAAATACCCAATAATGCCAATATGACCGGCATATTTTCGGGTAAAGGCGCATGCTGAAAATGCTGATCCATTGCATGAGCGCCAGCTAATAGTTGTTTAAAAACATCAATGCCAAGCACGATAACAACGGACAAGCTAACAGCAGACCACAAGGAATAACGGCCACCCACCCAATCCCAAATAGGCAATACGTGACTTTTATTAAAACCTTCGCGCTCTGCTTTCTGAGGGGATGCAGTAACTGCAAACCACTGAGACTGTATCAAAGACCAATCATCTACCGCTTGCAACATCCAAGCTTTTACTTGCTCATAATTTAATAAGGTTTCTTGCGTCGTAAATGACTTAGACACCACAACCACAAGTGTTGTTGCAGGATTTAACCGTCTTAATAGCAAGTCTACATATGCCTTATCATGCGTGGATAGAAAGTGTAATGACAAACCAGATACTGCCTGAGGACTTAATGCTTCAGATAGTAATAATGGACCCAAATCCGAACCACCGATGCCTATGTTGATCACATCAGTAATCTCATCACCGTTACACCCTCGTAAGCGCCCCTCTAATACAGACCGACTGATAGCTTCCATTTGAGATAGCGATTCATGGACAGCAACACACTCAGACTCCAAGCCATCCGGCTTCAAGCTTTCAGGGGATCTCAGTAACGTATGTAATGCCGGTCGCTGTTCTGAGCCATTAACCTCGGCACCTGAGAACAAATTTTGTATAGCGTCTGGAACTCGTTGAATATCAGCCAGCTCGAGTAAATGCTCGAGTGTGGATGATGTCACGCGATTTTTTGAATAATCTAACGTGATCCCACAAGCACTCAGGGAAAATTGTTTTGGACGATGACTGTCGGCAAGAAATAGATCCTGCATAGCGATAGACTGCATTTGTTGAGAATGCTCTTGTAATGAATGCCAAATAGGCTTATTGCTTACGATACTCATGGGGTCAGAATTCTAACGTAAACATTCAAAAGATACTAGGAAACTTTGTAAAACATACCAATTTAGAATCATTTAAACTAGTATACTCAAAAAATACCCATTCAGAACAAGGAAGTCGCACATGATACAATCTGTCTTAATGATATGCACTGGAAATATCTGCCGAAGTCCAATGGCTGAGTATTACTTAAAATCTCAACTTCCTTCATCATCTTCCCTAATAGTACACTCAGCAGGCGTTGGCGCTATGCAAGGTCATGCAGCTACAGATAACGCACAAACTGCTCTAAAAAAATACAATATTTACTGTGCCGAACACCAGGGACGACAAATAACTGAAGAAATTATTAAAGAAAGTGATTTAATCCTTGCAGCAGAGAAAGTACATAAATACAATATCCTAGGTAAATTTCCAACCGCTTGTGGCAAGGTTCACCGGCTATGTGAAAATAAGGATATTCCAGACCCATACCAACGATCATTGAGAGCGTTTGAGGAAACACTGGAAATGATAATACAAGGATTGAACGCGTGGAATCAAAAATTCAACTGGTTTTAAAAACACTCCCTATTATTTCATTCAGCATAGCTCTCACTGCTTGCAGCACACCCGGTAGTTATTTTTCAACCACCTCCGCCACCGCACCAATCAATACTGGCACGGAAACCTACCAACCATCCATCTATCACATTGATGCAAAACTTTACGCACAAAGCATTCACTCACCAGATACCCAACAGCAAGACTGGTGGTATCAAGACAACTATGACTACACAGTAGGCCCTTCTGACATCCTTAATATTATTGTTTGGGATCACCCTGAATTAACCACGCCAGCATTACTATCTCAAACTGCCACCAATGTCACAGGCTTAACCACTGTAGGAACCACTCAGGCGACAGACACCGTTTCTGGCACATTAATTAATGCCAAAGGAAATATCTTCTTTCCCTATGCAGGCAACCTACACGTTGCAGGAATGACAGTTGGACAAATTCGCCAATCATTAACACGCCACCTCAGCCAATACATTAAATCACCCCAGGTAAGCGTAAGGGTTGTCGGCTTCCGCAGTAAAACCGTTCATGTCATCGGGGCCGTTAACAACACCGGCACTGTACCACTAACAGATAAACGTGTAGGCATACTCGATGCTATCGCTGCTAGTGGTGGCATAAACCCGACCACTGCGAATGTTGGGCAAATTTTTGTTGTGCGCGGTAATCAGTATCGACCTATTATTTTCACTTTAGATGCACAAAAACCAAATCATCTCTTATTAGCTGAAAAGTTTCGTCTTTACCCGAACGATATCATTTATGTGCCAACCGCTCACATTTCTAATTGGAATGAAACCATCAACCAGTTACTGCCTAGCATTTCACTAGCCGCATACACAAAAGCACTCACGGAATAGAGAGTTACATTATGGAACAAAGCCCATCAAATAGATTTAACATACCTTCACTATCCACTGAAGAGATTGATCTTAGACAGCTCTTTAATATTCTCTGGACCAACTGGGCCTGGCTAATACTCGGCAGCGTCATTGGCTTACTGTTTGGTATTGCAATAGCGCTACGCACCACCCCTCTCTATCAATCAGCAGCACTAATGCAAATTAACGATCAAGAATCCAGTGAAAGTGTACTCAACAGTCTCTCCAGTTGGAGTAAAATGATGAGTAAAGCATCGGCGACACAAGTACAAAATGCACTCATGCACTCTCGTTACATCCTTGGACCTGTCGCTGAAAACTTACAGCTCAACTTATCCATTACACCTCACTACCTTCCATTCATAGGAAAAAGCATTGCCAAACTCCACAGCCAAGAGGAACTCAGCAAACCGTTCCTAGGCCTGTCATCATATGCATGGGGCGGTGAATCCGTTGAGCTTGGCTCACTCAGCTTACCACGCAGCATGCCAACTCTTCCCTTAACATTAATCGCCGGCAAAAACCAAACCTTCAAAATCTATGATGCATCCAACAATAACCTTATCTTGTCTGGAAAAACTGGCAAAAGAGTCAGTGCGACCCCTAAAGATTATCAAGGACTGAGCATTGAAATTGACTCACTGATAGCCAATCCAGGAGCAACTTTCTCCATTGCAAAAATCCCATCACCCTACTATGCAAAAATGCTATCCGAACAACTTAAAGTCACTGATCAAGGTGACCAAACACAGAAAAACAGCTATCTACGTGAAACAGGAGTTGTACAAGCTACCTTCACCTGGGGCAAACCTCAGCAAGCTCAAGAAATTCTCAATGCTATTATTAACACCACGCAAGAAAAAGATATTCAAAAGAAATCTCAACAAGCGGCTCAAGCATTGCAGTTTATTAATTCACAACTACCCAAAGTAAAAACAGACCTGAATCACTCAGAGAAACAACTGAATGATTACCGTTCACAGAGCAATATCCTAGACATCTCCGCTGAATCAAAAATGATGCTCACGCAACTCGTCGAGAGCCAAAATGCTTTAGAAGCACTCAAACTTGAGAAGACACAACTTCAGCAAGGATTTACAAACAAGCATCCGATCGTTATAGCTATTAATGAAAAAATACACAAGCAACAAGCCGCCCTGTCAGCATTAGAGAGCGAAGCAAAGAAATTGCCACACTCTGATCAAAAGGCCCTATCCCTGATGCGAGAAGTCAAAGTCAAAGAAACACTTTATTCAAACTTACTCTCTAAAATTCAAGAGCTCAGCGTACTACGCGCAGGAACAACTGGTGATGTTCGTATTTTAGATTATGCAACACTCCCCCTCTCACCACTACCTACTCACAAGTCCTTTATTGTACTGGCCTCTATGTTTGCAGGCTTCACTTTAGTGGCCATTGGATTGTTAGCAAGCCACTTATTATTATCCGGTGAAATGGACCCAGAAAGCATCGAAGAACTATTAGGGATATCAGTTAATGCTGTGATTCCATTCAGCCGCGAACAACAACACTCAGTTAAAGAAGCAGAAAAAAATGATACCAAAATACCTTTGCTACGCGATATTCACTCCACTGATCCTGCTATCGAAAGCTTACGTAGCCTAAAAACCGCCTTACAACTTCACTTAACTCAAGCCAGCAACAATGTGATTGCCATACTCGGACCAAGTCCATCGGTTGGTAAGTCTTTTATTAGTTTAAATTTTGCCTCTGTACTAGCAGAATCCGGGCAACGTATACTAGTCATCGATACCGATATCCGTAAAGGACGCTGTCATAAATTCATAGAAGGATCTAGAACTCCAGGCTTGAGCGAATACCTGCAAAATAAAACATCTGCAGAGTCCGTTATTCGACCTCTTACAGATAATTGCGACTTAATCACCGCTGGTCACTACCCAAAAAATCCCACAGAATTATTATCCAGCCCTCGATTTAACGAACTATTACAGCAAGCCAGAACGCAATATAATTTAGTCGTCTTAGATACATCGCCAATTATGGCAGTAACAGACGCGCTAATTGTTAGCAAGTACTCAGGAACAAATTTCATGCTGGTTGGCCTCGGAAAAAATAACCGTAAAGAACTACAGGCCACCATCAAGCGCTGTCAACATAATCAAATCACCGTCAATGGTTTAATTTGCAACTACTTTTCGAAGAAAATTCAAAGTTATGCCTACTCTAAATATGGCTACTATTACTACTCATATAGCGACAGAAAATAATCCCTTTCTAAGTTTCAACGGTAAGCACAATCTCACGACATAATAGCTCGAGTGACACATTAAGAAAAAATTAACTACCTCTAAGCCATTGAAATAAACTTGCTAATTACTAAATTCCAGGGAATAATCTAGCCTATCCCTCAAACACACACTCAAGTCTAATTCCAATGGCACCACAACCAAGCAATGACAAAGACAAAGACAAAGACAAAGACAACAGCAGCACGTCTTCTCTTTCAAGCAATTGTTCAGGAGATAATAGGGATACTGTACTACCATACAATGATACTGAAACTATCTATCATGCAACCCTATATTACACTCAACTTTTTCGAAAAATCAGCATTCTTGTGATTACTGGTTTAGCCGCCTCAAAATCTTTCGTTCCTATAGAAGAAATCTTTGCAAATAATCTTATTAAAGCTAAAAAACCTGAAGAAATTTTTTTCTGCTATTTATTAGCCAGTCTTGGATCTATCCCAACATGGGCTTTTTACAACCGTAATGTCTCAAACTACTACCCACCTCACAAATCAAAAGATAAAACACCAGGAATCAATGGTGATCCTGAGGGACTATCTGAATCTGGCACGCAGACTGAGGAATTTTATAAAATTCCTAATGAGCAAGACCTTATATACAAAAATGAAGAAACCAGCCTACTAGCATCAAGAATATTTGGTTTTTTCTATGCTGTTTCTTCTTTCGTTATGGTTTTACAGTACTCTCCCTACTCAGGGGTTATCCGTATCTCATTAGCTGGGGGAACTTTTTTCACGAACTATGCGATTGGATACATTAAAACACCAACAGGTGTTCGAGTGTTCAACTCCCTACTAGATTTTTTTGAAGATGCAAAACACAAGTGTCTCTCATCTCCAGAAAAATACCACAGACACCGTCATCAAGAAACACGCATACGCATCATAAGATATGCTAGCAAAGTTCTAGGCGAGCTGATCATTCCCCATAATGAACAAATATCAGACGATTCTCATACTATTTCATTGAAAATGAAAACCATGGAGGGCAACAATACTACCGAAAAAGTGTCAATAGATACCATTGATAAAGTCATTGAGAAACTAATGGCAGATGATCCATCAAACTTAATGGAAACGATTAGCCTATATGATACTCATACCCCTAGCTTGCTCATACAATTAACAATATCCTTCCTCTTTATTTGTATGGCTATTGCCGCTGTAAACTCAAACTTCGCCTCTGTTCTTGATTGGACAGAGAGCTGGACAACTTCCCTTGATAAAAAACAGGGGGGAGTACGACTAGCATTATGCTACCTTATTTCAGCATTATCATCTGTCGGGCCGCTTTGTATCAACTTATCATGGACAGGCATCGGTCTTACTGATTTTATATTAAAACAACTGGGATATCTTTCATTACAAGCTATAGGTACAAAAGATTTAGAATCTAGCAAAAAACAAGGAAGGAACTCATGTGTTACCTTCTTTATTTATGCATCAGCATTAGGGTGCAATTTATTACAAAGCCTCCAAGGTTACTTTTACACAGAAAAAAGCTTATCTGAACGACTTAACAACGCAATGTTTATCTACACATTAGCTGCTTGTAGTGTCGCTTTCATGTTCGCTACCAAATATGAAGCTACATTTAATCTTATTCAAAAATATACGTATTCATTCCTGGATCAGCTCAACAACTGCTTAAACATCAAGTCAAATCAAGATCTATCCTCTCTCAATGATAAGTTATTAAGTACATCAAACTCTGAGAATAAAAAACAACAAAAAGTTTTAAAGTACGCCATTGAGCAGATAGCCAAGGACACACTCGAACTATACCCGAAATCAAAAGATGAGTTACAAACCTGCTTTTCAAAAGAACAACCCCTATCTGCCCTTGCCTCAGGCGTCTTTGAAGTACAAAAAAACTATCGAGAAGACTCTTGTTATGATGCTGGTTTGTCAGCTAACGCTTGATTTTTCAGAATACAAAATGCCTATTTACGCTTTCCTAAAAAAATAATGCCTACTTAAGGTTTTAAAGTCTAAGATCGCGATATGAAAAAATGGCTATCTATAAGATTAATAGGGAATTATATTGAAAATTGTCTATCCTCTCATATGTTACCCATTCAAACCCCCATCATTAAAACCCATACAATTCATGTTACAATGTCGAAAATTGTTCAAATCACACTGAAGAATCACCGTAGCCAGCAGCTACAAAGAGAACAAGCATGACTAATCATTTTACAATTGTTGGCGCAGGTATTGCCGGCAGCACCTTAGCTTTATCACTCCTTAAAAAGGGCCATAAAGTCACGATGATTGCACCACAGCACGCGAATGATGGCAGCAATTCACTGACATCCAATAAACAACCAGGAAGATCAACACTAGGCGCACACTACAAAGATATTCCAACCGCACGTGAGATGGTCTATGACTCGTTAAAAACACTGATTGATTTAAAAAAACTTGGCTTCCCTTTCATTCTTCAAAACGGAAATCTTAACTACGATTGCTTTGAAGGATATGGTGAACGTGACCACCCCAGTCGAAACACAGCATACATACCCACTAAACCCGAACATGTTGCTGAACTTCATGATGTTTGCTCAGCTATTCAAGAGAAAATTAATGATCTCTGGGAGGGAGATCAATTTACCGATGATGAAAAACGCTTCTTGTTGACCATATACCCACACGATGAACAGGCTAAAAATGACTCACTTCATCCAATTCAATACGTTAGACCACTACCCGATACTGCATTTACCACGGGTACTGTAGATGCAAGATTACAAGCCAGCAGTTATCAAAGTTGTGAAATGCAAATTAACGGTAGATTTCTTATCCAATGGCTTTGGACTGAAATAAACAAGCATGAAGCCAATAGTCAATTTACATACATACGCGGAAGCGTAAGTGAAATATTAAATAAACCGAATGCAACATCTTTTCCTGGAGATGTCTTAAAACAAAAATCTATCCATGTTAGCTATAAAACCGATACTCATAGAATACTAGAACTACCAACCAATACAGTAGTTCTGTGCGCCTATGATCAAAACTTTGAACTACATGCTGCATATTTACAGCATCTGCAAGAACAACCTTCAAGAGAATCAGAGCACACCTCCGCATCAAGCCAAGAAAGACCAACTTCACCACGCCAAAAATTTAAAGTCTCTTCTAGAATAAAAATCATTGCCACTGCAAAACTTAGCGGTGGTCGCCATCAGCAATGCTCTTTAATGAAAGTCTATAGTGACGGCAGTATGCTGACCCCATGGAGAGAAGATGAAGTTAAATATACAGACCAAGTGATTACCAATTTAGCCAGCCAAACTATTCATCATGGCACAGAAACATTATCTAGCAATGAGCACCAACCTATTTTTGAACCGTATTGGTCAAACCCTATATTTAAATATTTTTACGAAGGAACGAAATACACAGATTGCTACAACAAAGCGAATCAAGGGGACTTCTACTCTTTAGCCACAAGACCAAACAAACAAAGCCTGATTGCTGAAGACCTTACATCACTAAAAGAAGAAGAAAAGACTCGAGCACAGAGAATTTCAATCACAGATGATGATATTGAACAACTAAATACAGGCGTGATTACACACTCAATAGAAAATGCTGCTAGAATATTAATGCAAAATAGCTTCACACGTGACTATCGGTCACTATTTGGCGTCATTAATGACGTACAACATGGCCTAGTTATTACCACCGGAAGTCCGGATCTTGAGCAACAATTAAGAGCCACTAGCGAACAAACTATACATCAAAGGGATCAACGAGACCTCTTATTTGTTCAACCCAGCGATATCAGTCAAATTGAAAATCAATTCTTTGGCCTATATACACGCAAAGCCATGCATGGCAACCGATTTATAGAAGCGGCTGAAACAATAACCCTTTCCTTAGAACGACAAAATATTCTCAAAAGGATGATAGACCAAAAAGTTCAAGAACATCGAGAAATATTTTATCGAACTGTACTATTAGTAGACGCAACAACAATTGAACATTATAACCATAGTGTAGCGACTCACTATGCCAATGTGATACATAAAATACCTAACTTTAACAACATACCGCTGAGCTCATTATCCGTAGATGAATTCAATCAGAAGAAAACCAGTATCCTTCAGCAATTTCAAGCGGCCCTGAATACCATTCAGTTTAATGTAGCTTACAGTCTACCTCGCAGAAATAGAGCCGGTAGCATTGGAAGTAATAGTGACACAGAAGGAACAACCACTAGCTGCGAAGAATCTGTCACTTCACATCAAGGCAATTCATCACCACCAGGAACACCAACTCGACCGACAAAACCCCAGCAATCACCTGAAACTGACAAGGTACGTCATGCACTCAACCAATCCACACCTGAAAAAATTTCATTATTAAGAGTAGACACGCCAGTTTATGGTCTCGCACATGATGATTATCTAGACCTTGAACCAAGTGATATACATACTGAAAGATCACTCGCCAAGCAACAAGCAACTTTTTTTGGAATCAGATCATTAACAACAAGTACTACCAGACACCCAGCAACTATAGATGAAAAACCAGAGAGCTCTCAGCCCAAAAAAATTCATAAAAAAGCCGAACCTGTCTTTATGCATTCTGAAAAATCACACACTAAGCCGCAAGTAACTTTTCTTGGAACCAAACATAACACAAAAAAACGCTCACTAATGGCCAATCACGCACCAGAAAGTGTTAAACAAACAAGGATTAAAAAATAAGAAAGTAAATTTTCAGAATATTTATCAGGCAGAACAATGACACATCCAGAAAACTATAATACATCACCCATTTTAGAAATGGTTAAAACAGCTTGCTATCAAGACAGTCAGCCTCTTTATTGGGTCATCGATGACAAACAAGTTATTCAGCATAGTGAAGTACACAACCACATAACATTAACTCATCAACAAAACAAAAACAGTTTTCATGAGTTTTGTGTATTATCAAGCCTAGAAAATCCGATTCAAAGTATTAACTTTTCTGAACAAACAATTACACTCAGCCCAATTTCACGATGGAAAAATAAGAACACAACACGTTACTTTAAATTTCAAGCACAATTTATCGATAATGGTGACCACTGCTTATTAATTGCTTTCGACATCACACAAAACATAGAACTAGATGATAGCCAGCTCAAACTTGAGTTTCTCCAGAATATTATCGACCACCTCCCTTACCACTTATTCTGGAAAGATGAGCATTCAACGTTCCTAGGCTGTAATAGGGTTTTTGCCAAACAAGCCGGCCTCAATAATCCAGATGAGATTATTGGTAAAACAGACTATGATCTTCCATGGGATAGAAAAAACAGCGATATTTATATCCTTGATGACCAACAAGTGATTCGATCACAGCAACCCAAACTTAATATCGAAGAAATCATGCAAGTTAATAATCATCGATCTGTGTTATTGACCAGCAAAGTTCCTCTCATTAAACAAGGAAAGACCATTGGAATCATCGGTATATTTCAAGATATCACCGAACGAAAAAACATGGAAAATGAGTTATCCATGGCTAAAAGTACAGCTGAAAAAGCACTTAATGCAAAGTCACAACTTTTAGCCACAGTTAGCCATGAACTAAGAACCCCTCTTCATGGCATCCTTGGATTAACACAGATCATTGAAGACACACAAGTCGGCTCTTCTATAAATGAACACACTTCTGATATTAAAAAACTGGCTCACTCATTACTCTTACTCGTTAATGACTTATTGAGCTTTACCCAATATGAAAAATATGACCCTACTATTAAACAAACCACTTTCTCATGCTACGAACTTGCAGAATCACTAGTGAAACAGACACAACATGTCTGGCCTAACCACTCAAGCATCGATGTGTGCTACCAAGTTGACCATCAAATCCCTCATCGAGTGATAGGTGATGAATTACGCATACGACAAATACTGCATAACCTCTTAGGTAATTCACACAAGTTCACACATAATGGGAGAATAGCCATAGAAATCGATTTAGTGAGCGAAACTAACCAATCTGCTACAATTAGATTTTCAGTCAATGACTCTGGAATTGGAATCCCAGAAGAATTACAACAAAAAATATTTTCAGCATTTTATCAAGTCAACCAACATGGAACATCACATGCTCACAAAGGCATTGGCCTTGGCCTATCGATTAGCCAACAACTCTGTAAAAGCATGGGGAGCGAATTACTGGTGATTAGCCAAGAAAACATGGGCTCAGAGTTTCACTTTACTCTCACACTGGACAAAGCTGAACATGCACAAATCATCACGAATGACACGCATAAAACAAAACAACTCCCATCTCTTGAAAAAAATATTTTTATTATTGAAGACGATGCCATTAACCAAAAAGTCATGATCTATTTTCTTGAAGAGATTGGTTGTCAATTCGCAGCAGCTCATAGTGGAGCTGATGCCATCGATCATCTCCGCGATCACCCTAACCGCTATGACACAATTATTCTAGATATTGGACTACCCGACATTAGCGGACTTGATTTGATACATACAATACAACAAGAAACGGCTTATACTAACACCCCTATCATTATTCTCACAGCGCAAGTGCTAGAAAACAAAGATGAACTATTTACTCAACACTCCACGCTAAGTAGCATTATCACCAAACCAACCAGCATTCAGCCAATCTATGACGCGATTCAAAAAACCACTAGCCAGAAAACTGAAAAGACTATTAACTAATTATCACTATTTTAAATATCAGATAGACTGAAAAATTTGTTAGATCCGTTTGCATACATCACGCACTACATCCTCACCTAAAAACACTCGTTAATATATCACCACAGTTATCACTCATTTCCTTAAGCTCCTCTTAAAAAAACAACTGGGTGACTTTTAATTGATATATCTTTACACCTTCTTCACTATACTTAACATTTATAGTATAAAAATTATTTTGACCACATTATTAGGCTAACGACATGGAAACACATTATGAAATCGCCAAAGATTGGCTACCTCGATACACTGGAATGCCTTTAAAAAATTTTGGACCCAATATCTTACTGACTAATTTTAGTCATTATGTAACACTTTTTTCTGAAAAATTTGACTGCGAGATATACGGGAAAGACAAACCAATGCAAGCCTGCAGTAATGACTCCGGCATTACTATCATTAACTTTGGTATTGGAAGCCCGAATGCAGCTACGATAATGGATTTACTCTCAGCGATCAAAACCAATGGTGTACTCTTCCTTGGAAAATGTGGCGGCATGAAGAAGTCCACCGATATCGGAAACTTCATTCTGCCTATCGCAGCTATACGCGGAGAAGGAACCAGCCATGATTACTTTCCACCTGAAGTGCCTGCATTACCATCGTTTAAACTACATAAACTTGCCTCTGAAAAAATTATTGAAAAAAATTATGACTATCGAACAGGGGTTGTTTACACGACTAATCGTCGATTATGGGAGCACGACAAGAGCTTTCATGAAAGACTAAAAGTAACTACCAGCATCGCTGTAGATATGGAAACAGCGACTATCTTTATTGTCGGACACCGAAATGCTATTTCTCGTGGCGCATTACTACTGGTATCTGATACTCCTTTCTTAGCTTCAGGGGTTAAAACCAGCGCCTCAGACAAACAAGTTACTGCACAATTCTCACAAGACCATTTGGAAATTGGCGTCAACACCATGCAAGATATCAATACGAAGGGCGAAAAGATTAAGCACTTTCATTATTAATCTTTCGACACCCCCTATTGCGTCGCCACCAAAGCAAGCGTTGTTTGATAGACCTTTCCGCCGCGATAGTAAGTCACCTTCACCCTAGAACCCACTGATTTCTTTTCTAATATATGATAATACTCCAATGAATTATTAATTCTGTAGCCATCCAGACCAACAATTACATCACCTAATTGCAATGTTCCATTACGCTTACGAGATAAACCTTTTAAACCTGCTTTCTGTGCTGGTGATCCCGCTTGAACAGACTGAATAACAACACCAGGCATAACTGAAGAAGGAATTAATTCATCACTCAATGGTGCAATCCCTATAGAAGGACGAATCACCTTACCATAACGAATGATTTGCGAGACTGCAGACTTAACTGTATCAACCGGAATAGCAAAAGCTATCCCTGAAGAACTTTTAGTATTAGAAACAATCATTGTATTCATACCAATAAGACGACCATGACTATCTAATAAAGGACCACCTGAATTACCAGGATTTACTGAAGCATCCGTTTGTATTAAACCTTGATCAGACCAACTACCTGTCTGGCTAATATAGCGATTCAAAGCGGAAATAAT
Organism: Coxiellaceae bacterium; assembly: GCA_011523685.1. Taxonomy (GTDB): domain Bacteria; phylum Pseudomonadota; class Gammaproteobacteria; order Coxiellales; family Coxiellaceae; genus UBA9148. The sequence continues at coordinate 43,205 of WTGG01000018.1, forward strand.
CCCCGTTGTCATACTTTTATCTAAACCATAAGGGTTACCGATTGCAATTGCCAATTGCCCCACCTGCAAAACCGATGAATCACCCAATTGTATCTGCGATGTTTGTAATTTTTCTGGTAGTTTTTTTAATGAGACTAATCTCAACACAGCAATATCATTACGCTTATCAAAGCCAATCAAACGAGCCTTAATAACGTTATTTTTTGAAAATTTGACACTAAAGTGCTTCCCCTTAGCAATCACATGATAATTCGTCACAATGTAACCTTTTGAGTTCCATAAAAAACCAGAACCTCGGTACCGTGAAGCATTACGACCTGAGCGAATAACAGAAGATGATGTGGGATTAGTATTTATATTAACCACAAAAGGGGACATCCTCTTAAATACCGAAATCATATCTGACTCTATTTTTAGATAATCTTCAGTAGGCATCGCACTATAAACTACAGAGCTGGCGCCAACGACCAAGCTAAGAAGAAAAATGATCAAAAAAAATTTACGAGCAAGCATCTGAACAAGCGAAAGACCCGATTTAAAAAAAGAATACACCATTACAATGCCTCCATGCATTCACACTAATGTTACTGACTATCAGGATAGCGCATGTTGAAACATCAGGCCAGTCATGACTAACCAGCCCACATGCATACAAGAAAGACTTAGTCAGCCTGAAAAAAACTCTTTACAGAGTCAAACCACCCTTTAGCTTTTGGGTTATGACGCTTGCTATCTGAGGCTAATAAGTCATCGAACTGTTTAAGCAAAGCAACTTGCTCATCCGTTAAATTAACCGGCGTCTCAATAGACACTCGACAGATCAAATCACCTATCCCACTACCACGTAACCCTTTAATGCCCTTACCTCGTAAACGGAAGGCCTTACCTGTTTGCGTTTCAGCAGGAATCGTCAGTTTAACTGGCCCCTTCAACGTAGGCACTTCAACATCGCCACCAACAGCAGCTGTAACAAACCCTAAAGGGATTTCACAATGCAAGTCATTACCTTGACGTTTAAACACTGCATGCTCTTTCACAGCGACTTGCACATATAAATCACCGGCAGAAGCCCCATTAAGACCAGCCTCTCCTTCACCACTTAAACGTACACGATCCCCACTATCGACACCTGCAGGCACTTTAACTGATAATGTTTTACGCTTATGGACACGGCCCTTACCATCACAGGAACCACAGGGACTCTTAATGACCTGACCAGTACCACGACAATTACGACACGGTTGTTGCACAGCTATGAAGCCATGCTGCATTTGAACCTGCCCGGCCCCACGACAAGTTGGGCATGTCTCTGCGCCAGATCCTTTTTTAGCACCACTACCACTACAAGGTTCACAACCTACCCAAGTAGGAACAACAATCTCTCTTGTGACACCGTTAACAGCCTCTTCCAAGGTTAAGACCAACTCATAAGCTAAATCGGAACCTTGCTGAGCTTGTGTACGTCCACCGCCACTTTGACGACCACCACCAAAGATATCACCAAAAATATCGCCAAATATATCACCCATATCACCGAAGCCACCAAAACCACCAGCCCCGCCTGCACCACCACGTGAAGGATCAACACCAGCATGACCAAATTGATCATACGCTTGACGTTTACTAGTATCTGACAAGACAGCATAAGCTTCTTGCACTTCTTTAAACTTCGCACTAGCGGCATCATCACCTTGATTACGATCAGGGTGATATTTCATCGCCGCACGACGATACGCTTTTTTTATCTCCGCTGCATCCGAACCTTTTGCAACGCCTAATACCTCGTAATAATCCCGCTTTGACATGAATTAACCTTTACCGTCTTTGATAGTCCATACAACAATGCCTGCGCAATGCGCAGGCATGATTTATAAACAACACAGCCGGCACAAGCCGGCTATGCTGTCATCTCACTAAGGCCATATTAGCCTTTATTTTTATCTTCCTTCACTTCTTCAAACTCAGCGTCAACTACATCATCCGCTGTTGATTCAGAAGAAGTTTCAGCTGATGCTGTATCTTCAGCGCCAGGAGCAGCACCTTCAGTACCACCATTTTTAGCATATAAACGCTCAGCCATTTTAGAAGAAGCATCAGTTAAAGCCTTGGTTTTAGCTTCAATAGCGTCCTTATCATCGCCAGCCAGCTCTGCCTTCAGCTCTTCAATGGCCTTCTCAATAGAGGCTTTTTCTTCAGCATCAATATCATCACCTAGTTCTTCCATAGACTTAGTTGTGGAATGGATCATACTATCAGCTTGATTACGCACTCCGACCAACTCTTGGAATTTCTTATCGGCGTCTTTATTGCTTTCAGCATCACGCACCATCGCTTCGATCTCTTCATCAGATAAACCACTAGAGGCTTTAATAACGATTGATTGCTCTTTACCCGTTGCTTTATCTTTAGCTGACACGTGTAAAATACCATTTGCATCAATATCGAAAGTAACTTCAATTTGAGGCACACCACGAGCAGCAGGAGGTATATCTGACAAATCAAAACGACCTAATGATTTATTGGCAGAAGCCATATCACGCTCACCTTGAAGAACATGCACAGTTACAGCTGTTTGATTATCATCAGCTGTTGAAAACACCTGAGATGTTTTTGTTGGGATTGTTGTATTTTTCTCAATGAGTTTTGTCATCACGCCACCCATAGTCTCAATACCTAACGACAAGGGTGTCACATCTAATAATAAAACGTCTTTCACATCGCCCGATAAAACAGCACCTTGAATCGCCGCACCCATAGCTACAGCTTCGTCAGGGTTAACATCGTAACGAGGCTCACGACCAAAATAATCTTTAACTGCCTCTTGTACTTTAGGCATACGAGTCTGTCCACCGACTAAAATGACATCGTCGATATCAGAGACTTTTAAACCAGCATCTTGAATAGCTGTCTTACATGGTTCAATGGTTCCAGTTACTAAGTCTTCAACTAGCGACTCTAATTTCGCACGTGTCACTTTGATATTTAAATGCTTAGGTCCACTAGCATCTGCTGTGATATAAGGAAGATTGACATCAGTTTGTTGTGCAGACGATAACTCAATTTTTGCTTTTTCAGCAGCTTCCTTCAAACGCTGCAGTGCCAATGGATCATTATGAAGATCTACACCCGAATCTTTCTTAAATTCATCGGCTAAATATTCAATTAAACGTAAATCAAAGTCTTCACCACCTAAGAAGGTATTACCATTAGTAGCCAATACTTCAAATTGATGCTCACCATCAACATCAGCAATTTCAATAACGGAGATATCGAAGGTACCACCACCTAAGTCATACACAGCGATCTTACGATCACCTTTTTTCTGATCAAGTCCGTAAGCTAATGCTGCAGCAGTTGGTTCATTAATGATACGTTTGACTTCCAAACCTGCAATTTTACCTGCATCTTTTGTAGCTTGACGCTGTGAGTCATTAAAGTAAGCAGGAACTGTAATTACAGCTTCAGTAACTTCGTGTCCTAAATAGCTCTCTGCCGTGTCTTTCATCTTGCGAAGAATTTCAGCTGAAACCTGAGGTGGCGCCATACGATCATTATTTGCTTCCACCCAAGCGTCACCATTATCAGCTTTTACAATCTTGTATGGAACCATTTTGATATCTTTTTGAACTACCTTGTCATCAAAGCGACGACCAATTAAACGCTTAATAGCAAATAATGTATTATCAGGATTAGTGACAGCTTGACGTTTCGCTGGTGCTCCAACTAAAATCTCACCGTCTTTAGTGTAAGCAATAATAGATGGTGTTGTGCGCGCACCTTCAGCATTTTCAATCACACGGCGCTCACCGCCCTCCATAATTGCAACACATGAATTTGTTGTTCCTAAGTCAATACCAATTACTTTACCCATGATACCTCTCCAGTTAATGTAACTTATTGTTATTAAATAAAAAAATAAATGCCAACATCGTCAAACTTGTTGATCCATACTTCATAGATGGGGGTCGTGAAAAATATTTCAAGAGATGCAAAGCAATTAATTCACTAGCTAAAATATCATGCAATGGACAATTTCCTACAAAGATAAGAGATCAGATCTTACATTAAAAAAATGTCCCGCAGTCTACATTGAAGATCACGGATGGCCACTCGCCACATGGACGTGGTACCATAGATTAGCCAAACGTTTTCTTTATTTTCAATAAGTTAAATGCCTTATTATTACTCAATTAACTCGCCACAATAACCATTGCTGCACGCAAAACACGACCATTAAGCTGATACCCCTTTTCTAGCACCTGAAGAACTGTATTAGACTCAGCTTCAGGGTCAGGCTGCATACTCATAGCTTCATGCAGGGTTGGGTCAAACGCATCTCCTCTTGCTGGATCCAATACTTCAATACCAAATCGAGATAATGCCTTCTCTAATAAGTCATGAGTCATCTTCATCCCTGTCAACATAGGAGCTAAGTGCTGATCATTTGTATCTATCCCCGCAATACCTCGATTCAAGCTATCAAGCACTGGTAATAATTCTTTCAGAAGCTTTTCATTGGCGTATTTATGTGCATTAGACACATCACGCTCTGCACGACGCTTTATATTTTCCATGTCAGCTTCTGCACGAATAGCAATATCTTTATATTTTGCTATCTCACGCTCTAATGCTGTACGTTCCGCATCGAAGGCACCCAACACTGCTTCTGCTGAAAACTCTGATGCAACCTGCTCACTGTTCACTACTTCATCATCCAGAGAAACTTCTGTAGTAACCTCATCCTCTGGGGTCGCCGCCGATTGCTCCTGTGATACTTTCTCCTCTTGCTCTTCAGCGAATTTCTGCCACTTGTTTACTGAATTGTCTGACTGCTCTTTACTCATTTATTTTCTCCGCTATGATATGATGTCGGTCTAAGATAGTCCGTACTATAGCTCTTCCCTACTATTATTCAACCCTGAGGACACTAAGCATGATCGGCTTCATACTCAAAAAAACCATAAGCCAGTGCTTTGTGCCCTTTAATATCTCCTTAGTTTGCCTTACCTTAGGTTGGCTAATGTCCCGTCTTCATCTTAGCAACAAAGGCAATACCCTGATTCTCTTTGGAATTATCTGTCTGTATTTTTTCAGCACACCTTGGACAGCCAACCATCTCCTCACCCCTTTAGAATCACGTTATCCTAACAGTACTCTAAAAAATGATCCTAATATCACAAAAGTTGTTGTTTTAGGTGGAGGCCTCCCACAAACATTACTAGAAAAAAAACCATTTAAACTGAGTACGGCCAGTCATGAAAGACTCATCCAAGGCATTACTGTTTATCAAGCACTGCGACACAACAACCAAAAAGCCACCTTAATCCTATCAGGCGGCAACCCTTACCACCCAAAAGAACCTGAAGCGAAACAGTTAAAAGAAGAAGCTATGATACTAGGCATTCCAGAAAAGGACATCCTCATAGAATCCACATCGAAGGATACTGCCGAAGAAGCACACAACCTCTTACCCGTACTAAACACTCAACCGTTTTACCTCGTCACTAGCGCGAGCCACCTTCCCAGAGCCATGAAACTCTTCCAGAACGCAGGCATGAACCCCATAGCAACGCCTTGCAACTACTTAACCAATCGTGTTCGATGGTGGACAAACTGGCTACCCAGATCCAATCAACTTGGAAAAAGTCAGGCAGCTTTACATGAATACCTCGGCATGCTCTGGGCAAAATTAAACCGGTTGTTATAAACTAATAGACACGCTCTACCTCAATCATTTGAATAATGGTATTCTAAAAAAGTTCCATTTATTCAACAGAGAATGTCTATGAAACAACCACCGCTCAAACACATTTACCTCATAGGCACATCTAATCTTGAAGGTGTTTCTGACACACTCAACCTACTCATCAAGCATCTTGAGCACCTCCCTGTCTCAATAACCTTTGAGGAAAAAACCGCTACACGATACAACATCACCCATCATGAAACCGCTACAATAGACCAACTGCCAAAATCGATAGACCTGATTATCGTTGTCGGTGGGGATGGCAGCATGATTACAGCTGCTCACACCGCACTTACTAATCAAGTACCTATCCTTGGCATCAATCGGGGAAGACTAGGTTTCCTAACTGATATCTCTCCTAACGCCATGGATGATATCAGTGATATTTTACAAGGCCACTACTCCACTGAATCACGTTACTTCTTAGAAGCCAGCATCAACGATCAAGACACATCTCGCATACTAGCTCTTAATGATCTTGTCCTCACACCAACAGATACGACCCATATGATTGAGTTTGAAACACGTGTTAATAATGAATTACTTTATCATCAATGCGCTGACGGTATGATCTGCGCAACGCCTACAGGCTCAACAGCCTATGCCTTATCTGGCGGCGGACCTATCGTTCAACCAGGGCTCGACGCTACTGTATTAGTTCCAATGTTCCCACACACACTCAGTAGCCGCCCCATTGTAATACCAGCATGCGGACATATCACGCTGCATATCGAATCAACTAACACCAAATCACCCTGCTTATGTAATGATGGTATCTCACGTATCACTGTAGATCCCGGATCAACCATTCACATAAGGAAATATCCTCAAACTCTACAACTCATACACCCTTACAACTATAACTATTTTGAAACCTTACGAACTAAACTTGGCTGGGAAAAACAAGCATCTCGGAGATAATTATGCTAGAGCATCTACATATCAAACACTTTGTGGTTGTTGACTCTTTATCACTTGAATGTCAAAACGGGTTTATCGCCATCACCGGAGAAACTGGCGCAGGAAAATCCGTTTGGGTAGATGCACTATGCCTCGCACTAGGACATAGAGCAGAAGGCCAAATGATTAGAACAGGTCATGACCGCGCAACCATCACAGCGACGTTTAACATCACTAATAACCGTGACGCACAAACATGGCTAGCCAATAACGATATCGAGAATGAAGATAACCAGTGCATATTACAACGAACATTAACAACAGAAGGTCGATCACGAGCAACCATTAACGGTACACCTTGTCCACTTAATTTGATACGCGACCTTGCTCCTCTCTTAATACAAATCCACAGCCAACAATTACAGCGCTCACTTTTAAAAGCAGACTATCAAAGACAGACTCTTGATAGCTATGCACAGAACAGTGACATACTCTATAGCATTAACTCGGTCTACCAACGCTGGCTAGCCGTTCAGTCTGAGATTGACGTCCTTAATAGCAAACTTCCCAACCGCGAACAGCAACTGGAACTCCTCACCTATCAACTCAACGAACTAGAACAGCTTAATCTACAAACTAACGAATGGAATACATTATCAGAGCAACATCAAAAGCTACATCAAGCCAAGCACATCAAAAGCTCGATTCAGCAAGCACTGTCACTTACCAGCACACACGAAGAACATGCTGCAGATAGCTTAATCCAGCAAGCACAGCATCACCTCAGTCAACTGAGCTTTCAAGATAAGTCTATGGATAATATCCAAACACTACTCAACACAGCCAACATACATCTTCAGGAGGCGATACAAGAACTCCAGCAGTATTATCAGTCCGTGGATATCCCCGTAGATGAAATCGATACACTCGACCAACGACTTAGCTGGATTCATGAACTTGCACGCAAACATCATACAACACCTGAGCAATTAGAAGCGGTTCATGCATCACTGCAACACAAAGTGAATGAACTAGAACATATCGATGTCACCTTATGTGAATTAAACAATACACTAGATACGATTACTGCTGAATATCACACTCTGGCCAATACCCTTACTCAACGTCGCCAAAGTGCAGCCAAAACACTGAGCAAGGCTATGACAACACACATGCAAACATTAGCCATGGAAGGAGGAGAATTTCATATTAGCCTACAAACAGATACAAACAAGATCAGCATTCATGGCCATGAAAACATTGCATTCACCGTATCCACTAACCCGGGATCACCCAAAGGCGCCATACAACACGTTGCTTCAGGGGGTGAATTATCACGACTGAGTCTCGCTTTACACATATTACTAGCTGACCAACAACACACACCGACGATGATTTTTGATGAAGTTGATACTGGAATCAGTGGAAAAACCGCATCCATTGTCGGCAGTGCATTAAAAAAACTAGGAGAACAAACACAAGTGTTATGTATCACTCATCTCCCTCAAGTTGCAGCACTAGCACAACACCACTATTTAGTCTCCAAACAAAAAGACTCTTCAACCACAACAGCCTCTATCAGCAGTTTGAACGAGAATCAACGTATTGATGAAATTGCACGATTAATGGGTGGAAAATCTATCACACAAGCAACAAAAGCTGGCGCAAAAGAGCTGTTAGGCATAACAGCTTAACACCCTCGACTTGCTCTAACAGAGTCTGGTACTTTAACAGCAATTGGCACCTGTATAGAATGACCACTGTCCTCCTCAATAGAGCAGCCTTCATCATTAAAAGCAAGCGGAAAAGTAGTGGCCCAAATTCCCTCTCTTATCAATGGCGCCCCAATACTCTCACCAGCTGATTCTGGTGACTGTGACGCAGTCACAACGGGTATACGCTGAATACCATTACACTTAAAAAAACAGAGGCACAGAAAACACATGACCAAGGCCATTGCAACACCGAACAGGGCTAAAACTAATAAAAGATTAGATTCATCACCAGTACTATAAGATCGACCCGGAGAATCATCATGCTCCTCTTTTGAGCGTAATGACCCCATCGTTGACATAACACTCGGTTGCAATGCACTTACCGTAAAAAAAGTATTTGCAAATACAAAAATAAAAAAATTAAAACTATCTTTTGATCGCATGGATTACTCCTAAAAATTCATTATGTGGAAATATTCATCATTTAATAGACGGGTGAGCAGAAACAGCTGATTCAGTGTATATTTCTGGCTTAGTCAACATACGCTTCAAAGATCCTGGCCATAAACCTTTATATGATCTGCAGGTTTGTTCAACTGCTTGCTTAACACCTAGTACAGTTTTCAAGTTAGCAATGTCTTGCTGTAATTGATCGGCTCGCTGTCGACCGATCTTACCTCGAAAGCAAGAAAAATAAGAAGAATTGAACTGTGCCTTATAGACTGTTATCGAGTTATTAATATCATCGACATACGTATTTTCGTTACTTTTTACTAACCACTCATTCAGATCACCGCCCGCATTGTCGAAGTATTTTGGATCTAAATCTACTTTTATTCGCCAGTAATATTCAGCTAATGTTAACCACTCTTTTCGAACCGCTTTAGAATCCAACATTTGCAGTTGAGTGGTGAGCAATTCCTCAATTCTACCAAGCGTAGAACTCATTTTTTTTCTATTAATAGAGTTCAGTGTATTAATCAACTGTATTAAATCATTAAAAGTACCTAACTTGCGTGGAATCCCATTATGAATGGCTAACTCCACCATTTTTTCAACATCATCGATTTCCAATAAATTTTTCAACAGAAAGGATGAAGGCAACGCATTACGTATTGACTCTTTTAACAGCTTATATATCTGTATAAAGCAATCCACCTTAAGCGTTCTTATGAAAGCATAGACATCTTGCGCCTTTAATATATCATCACAGGTAACATTACTCTTTACATCAAACTTTGGATCATAATCAAAATAGTATCCTCCGGTTTTTTCATTACCGCTACCCCAGTCACAAACCATAGCTTGCAATCCACCCCCATGTGAGATAGACAACAGAATATTTTCTGATTTCAAATCTCCATGAAAAATCGATTTATCATGTGCAAATTTCATTGCCGAAGCAACCTGAGTAATTAGGTTACTCATGTGTGACATAAACATTAATATCAATACACGAAAGATTTGACTATTTTTATATTGCTTATTAATTTTTAAACAATGTAAGTATTGCTGCAAGTCACATCGAACACCCAATACAGGCAAGGTTTTCATAGCAATAATATTTATTCCTTGAGGTATTGATTCATCAGACAGTTTTTCTTCTGGAATGTCACGCCATTGATCAATAGCTTTTAGTCGCTCCACCTCTTTTTCAAAGCGTTGCTTATCAATATCCGATGAACTTATTGAAATCTTATAGGCTAGACGATCATTATCATTAACAAATACCTGGCCAAAAGCACCTTCTCCAATAAACTTACCCCATACAGGGTCATTAGCATCTTTATGATTTTGCCCCCCAGCAGGACCCAACGATATTTGTAATTGATTAACTAAAAATGAGCCTGCGTAGTGCTTACACTCATTATCATTCTGTGATTCCATGATACTCGCTCAGCAACACACTATGATTCAACCAGCGTGACCCAAGCAAACTGGCACATTAACAATGACGATTAAGATTGTTATGTGGCACATTTTATTTATAAAATAAGCTTGGTTTCTATTAAGAGAAAATTAATATGACAGTAAACACAACTGATCAGTATAAAAATTGGCCCAATTACGTTAGTGGCATACTTATTTGCTTATTATTAGGTATGTTATCCGGATACTTGTCAGGTAGTGGACCCAATACCTGGTACCACCAACTTCAGCAACCTAGCTTTACACCGCCAGCTTGGCTATTTGGACCAGTATGGACTGTACTCTACATCATGATAGGTATCACTGCCGGATATCTATGGTCTCGTCGTAAAGACGCTCGCTCTCTATTTAACTTGTTTGTACTACAGCTAATCCTTAACCTGATTTGGTCCCCCATCTTTTTTGGCTTTCACCAGATCAATTTAGCAGCCATCAACATTTGTCTACTCTGGCTTTTCCTAATCATTTTACTGGTTCGTGCTGCAGCATCTCATCGCTGTGTCACCTATCTACTGCTGCCATATACTACTTGGGTCAGCTTTGCGATGGTGCTTAATATTACTCTGGCTTTTTTAAACTAATCCTACATAGCTAATCACTGACACAGAAAAAGTACACGACTTACTCCAATAAAGCATCATCTATGAGTAAACTATGAAGACGTTATGAACAATAGCTCCATTGACATTTTTTTGGGAAATTAATGATATGGACATAACATAGCGGATAATTAGCAACCAGCGAAAATTAACCATGGGGATTCATTAATGATAGAGAAAATATTCACTCGCAAAGAAATGAAAACACTCAAAGACAACATTATTAATCACGAGCAGGCTGAAGAATATGGTGAACGATGGGAAGCCGTGTTTAAGGGTTTAGACAGCTTAAGAACAAACCATGTAGCAGCTTCTGATAACCAAACCGCACCTTTCATGGAAGAAGCTAGGCGATTAGTCATAGCCTATACAGGAAAAGATCAACAACTGACTAAAAAACTCAAAACACTCTACCAAAGCCATCAAGGAGCAGAGTTACTCCGCCATCAAGGCTTTAACATCAGTGATGAACTTTATCGCTATTACGAACAAGCCTGGAAAGCCCATATTGCAGAAACAGGTTTTTTTGCTGCCTTTAAATAATAAAAAACCCAGCCAAAGGCTGGGTTCTTATACGCCATATTTATGTCTTACCAGGTGTTTTTTTCACGCAAGGCTGTTGGCCATCAACAGGCGTCTCTTCCTCAATCTTGCAGCACATACTAGATTGACATGCAGCACCATCCATCTTTGAGCAGTCCATTTTCCCACAGATTTCTTTATATTTTACCACAGTTCCACCAGATGAAAAACTAACTCCTGAGATAGTCAGACCAAATGCGCAGACTAATATTGTTACTAACGATTTCATAAATAACCTCCATACATGATGTAATTACCAACACTGTTATTGTAGTAGAAAATAATACAAATAGTGCGGAAGTATATTTTTTTAAGTAAAATCATACACGTAAAAAACCCGGCAATAGCCGGGTTAGGTACACTCAATAAGAGTAGAAATTAGTTCTATTACTGTTGGCTATCAGAACCATCTTCATCAGAAGAAGAAGCAGTATCAGAAGGATCATCAGCATCAGTAGTAGCATCAGCATCAGCATCAGTAGTAGCATCAGCATCAGCATCAGCATCAGTAGTAGCATAAGCATCAGCATCAGTAGTAGCATAAGCATCAGTAGTAGCATCAGCATCAGTAGAGGAACTATTCATAACTGGTGATTGAGATTGAGCTGGTGCTGAGCTTGTATCATCTGTTGAAGAACGTTGATTACACGCGCTAAGTGAAACAACACCGACTAAAACACAAGCTAGTAATAAAGACCTTTTAAGTAACATCCCTTTCTCCTTTTTAAATTAAAAAATTGCCACTCATTATGTCATAAGAAACATTCACATCCAAGACGGAAAAATTAAACATACATTCTGTGATGAATACTAAGAGAGCTGAAAAAACATAAACAGCTACTGCATATACCGAAAGATAACCTGGCTTGATGGGATCACAACCGCATTTGTCAAAACACTTTCAAGTGCTTTAATTCTTTGGCCATTAAGTACTTGACTCAATAATTCTTGATTACTTGACTGGCGATCTCGACTCTCTTCCAAGTGCCATAAATGTAATACTTCAACTGCATATTTCCCTATTTTTCTTTGAAGCCCCAGGCGTATTAGCCTAATCACCAAATCAGAATCCTCATAACCCCAACCTAAGAAGGACTCATCAAAACCAGAAACAGAAATTAAGTCTTGCTTCCACACACCTAAATTGCATGATTTCACGCCTTCCCATTGACGCCTCTTTCGTTTGCGCCACATAGAATCCCCTAAAACCAAGCCAACACACAGTTTATTAGACGACCTTAGAAGACATCTAACTAGCCAGTATAGTAAGCTCTTTGCATGCAGGCGTAGTAATTTTTTTTCAATTTTCTGAGAAAACAATGGGGATAATAAAACACGATGACCACTAACAAAAAAACCAGGCTCCGCAAGTTGTCTATGGTGCCTAATGAAATGTACTAGGGGGATACAATCACCATCCAAGAATACAATATAATCGCCATCAGAAGCTTTAATGCCCAAGTTACGACTTCTTGATGCCCTAAATCCATTATCTGGCTGCCAAACTAAACGTAGCGGATAACAACAGTTTTTTTCAAACTCCTCAACCATCGACTGTGTTTCTGAAGTAGAGCCATCATCAACAACAATGACTTCAAAATTCATATCTGATTGATCAGACAATGCATTAAGCACGCATAACAGCTTTACAGGGTTATTATACGTCGTAATAATTAAACTGATTAAACGAGGTTGTGACACACTCTCTAAGTTTTTTGCATATTTAGACGACATATCCGCTGATCCAATTAAAACATCGCACAGACTGTAAAGTAATCAACACAATACCAATAACTATCGATATCTTGTACATCCACAAAACGATCAGCTATAGATAAACCATAAAACTATTTCTTTTTCTTAGGGATGTACAAATCTGTGATAGTACCCTCAAAAACTTCTGTCGCCATCATCACTGATTCACTTAAAGTTGGGTGAGGGTGAATTGTCAACGAAAGATCTTCTGCATCACAGCCCATTTCAATGGCTAATGCTATCTCAGCAATAAGATCACCCGCACTCACACCAATGATGCCACCACCAATGATACGATGATGCTCATCAAAGATAACCTTAGTCATACCTTCTGTACGCTCCATGGCTAAAGCACGCCCGGATGCCATCCACGGAAAAACACCCTTCTCATAAGCAATATTTTGCTCTTTAGCTTGTTGCTCAGTAACACCTACCCAAGCAATTTCAGGATCTGTGTATGCCACGCTCGGTATACACTTAGCATCAAAGTAATGTTTTTTACCACTGATCACTTCAGCCGCCAATCGACCTTCGTGTGAAGCCTTATGAGCCAGCATAGGATTACCAATAATATCTCCAATAGCATAAATATGAGGGATGTTCGTTCTCATTTGCTTATCAACAGTAATAAAGCCACGTTCATCAACATTAACACCAGCCTTTTCGGCACCGATTAATGCTCCGTTTGGCTTGCGACCAACCGAACAAAGGATAGAATCAAAGCGTTTTGGATTGGTTTCTGGTGCATGCTTACCCTCAAAGGTAACCCATAACCCGTCCTCTTTAGCTTCCACTTGAGTAACTGATGTTTCCAACATGATTGCATCATATTCTTTGGCGATTCGTTTTTGATAAGGAGCTACTAAGTCTTTATCAGCTCCTGGCATTAATTGATCCATCATTTCAACGACTGAAACATTTGCTCCTAAAGAACGATAAACAGTTGCCATTTCAAGGCCAATAATACCACCACCTAAAACCAACATATCACCTTGAGTATGCTCTAATTGCAAAGCACCTGTAGAATCAAAAATACGAGGATCTTCAGGGATAAAAGGTAGCTTCACAGGCTTTGAACCAGCAGCAATAATACAATGTTTAAACTTTACTGTAGATGACTCACCAGAATCATCAGTGACAATAATAGAATTAGCATCCGAAAATTCACCGTAGCCATGAATAACGTTCACCTTACGCTGCTTTGCCATCATTGTTAAACCGCCAGTTAACTTTTTAACAACGCCATCTTTCCAAGATCTGAGTTGATCAATATCTATTTCTGGATCAGAAAATTTAACACCACTCACACTGGCATCTTTTGCATCATCTACAACTTTGGCAACGTGTAATAGAGCCTTAGAAGGAATACACCCAACATTTAAACAGACACCTCCTATCTGGCTGTATCGCTCAACCATAGTGACTTGAAGACCTAGGTCAGCAGCACGATAAGCTGCAGAATAACCACCAGGACCACTACCTAGAACCACTACATCAGTTTCAATTACTTGTGTCATGCTTTTCCCCTACAGAATTAATGTTTCAATATCAGCTAGTCGGCTAGCAAAATGTACAATAAAGCGCGCTGCTTCAGCACCATCAATAACACGATGATCATAAGACAAGCTGACAGGCAACGTTAATCGCGGCTCAAATGCTTGACTATCCTTGTTATAGACGGGTTTTTGATAAGAACGAGACAACCCTAAAATCGCAACTTCAGGTGCATTAATAATAGGTGTAAAAGCTGTACCACCAATACCACCTAAACTGGAGATACTCATACAGCCACCTTGCATTTCTGCAGGCGTTAATCCCTTTTCACGAGCCTTCAAACTAATCTCACCCAATTCTTTCGCTAACTCCAGCGCTCCTTTTGAATCAACATCACGTAAAACCGGGACGACTAAACCATTAGGTGTATCAACCGCAACACCAATATTATAATAGTGTTTAACCATTAACGATTGAGCATCTGGTGATAAGGACGCATTAAATATCGGAAATTCTTTTAACGATGCGACCAGGGCTTTCATTACAAAAACAATTGGCGTTAGCTTGATACCAGATTCAGCAGCCTCTGCTTTATGACGCTGACGGAATGCTTCCATCTCAGTAATATCGATTTCTTCAAATTGTGTGACATGAGGAATAGACACCCAGTTACGATGCAGAAATGACCCAGAGAGTTTCTTAATTTTAGATAGTGGAGTATCAGTCACACCACCAAACTTAGAAAAATCGACTTTAGGCAACTCTGGCCAATCAAAGCCAACTCCACCTTTTCCGCCACCTTGTAATTGCTGCTTCACATACTGTTGTAAATCTGCTTTAGTAATCCGCCCTTTCTGGCCAGTACCTCTAACTTGGGCAATATCCACACCAAACTCACGTGCTAAACGACGTACTGCAGGGCCTATGTATAAACCATGCTGCTGAGTCGAGGCAGATGCAGCAGCTACAGCTGGCTGAGCTTTTGCTTGAGATTTAGAGGGAGCAGCAGCTGGTATCGATTGTTTTTCTACCTGTGGTGAAGCAGATGTAGCAATAGCTTCTATCTGGCCTATCACATCGCCTTCTGAGACTTTATCACCAACAGCTACCGTTAATTCAACAATACGACCTGCTAATGGCGAAGGCACTTCCATAGAAGCCTTATCACTTTCCAATGTCATCAACGCATCATCGAGAGCCACGTTATCACCAACACTGACAGAAACCTCAATCACATCCACAGCATCAGCACCACCTATATCAGGGATAGTGATAGGCTGAATAGTAACTGACGGAGTATCAGATACTTCCGTTGCTACGGAACCATCATCAGAAGCCTTAGATGCTGCACCTGTTGCAACCGTTAATACGACACTACCTTCAGATAACTGGTCACCAACGGAAACAGCGATACTCTCTATGACACCTGCGACAGGCGATGGCACTTCCATAGAGGCTTTATCACTTTCTAACGTCACCAAGGCATCATCAACGGCGACAGTATCACCAACAGCCACTAGGACCTCGATGACATCGACATCGGTTGCACCACCAATATCTGGCACTAATACTGTTTCTATTGAAGCCAATCTCTACTCCTTACTCTCTCATTCACTGTAAAATAGGTTCAACACGGTCAACATCAATCTTTAAACTCTGCTGAGCTTGATGCAGCTGATCCGTAGAAAAATGCCCTTCCTTTGCTAATGCCACTAGAGTGGTATAGGCAATCATATTCGCATTCACTTCAAAAAAATCTCTCAACGCTTCACGTGTATCACTACGACCATAGCCATCTGTACCTAACACAACGTATTGACCTGGGACATCATGGCGAATTTGCTCCGCATTTAATTTCATATAATCGGTTGCTGCTATAAAAGGACCTGAGCAATCTTTAAAATTACGCTGCACAATACTTTCACGTGTTGATTGACCTGGGTGTAATCGATGGTCTCGCTGCACCGACTCAGAATCTTTACGCAGCTCATTAAAGCTAGTCACGCTCCAAATATCCGACGCCACTTGATATTGCTCTTCCAGAATCCGAGCAGCTTTGATCACTTCACGCAAAATTGTCCCAGACCCCAATAGTTGTACTCTAGTGTCAGTATCTAAAGTCGAGGATTGGAAAAGATACATACCTTCAACAATACCCACTTCAGCACCCTCGGGCATTGCAGGATGCGTATAATTTTCATTCATCGCCGTAATGTAAAAGAACACATCATCTTGATCTTCATACATACGCTTTAAACCATACTGAATAATGACTGCCATCTCATAACTAAATGTAGGGTCATAGCTTAAACAGTTTGGAACCATGCCAAACATCATTAGATTATGCCCATCTTGATGCTGAAGACCTTCACCAGCGAGAGTAGTACGACCCGCAGTACCACCCACAATAAACCCTCGCGCACGACTATCACCGGCAGCCCAAATTAAATCGCCAATACGCTGATAACCAAACATGGAGTAATAAACAAAAAACGGAACCATTGGTACGCCCGTAGTGGCATACGATGTACCTACTGCAATCCAACTTGCCATACAGCCTGACTCGGTAATGCCTTGCTGGAATAGTTGCCCCTTTTGATCTTCTTTGTAATACATCAACTGATCACGATCTTCTGGCTCATAAACCTGACCTAAAGGATTATAAATACCAATTTGACGGAACAAACCCTCCATACCAAAAGTACGCGCTTCATCAGAAAAAATAGGCACAATACGCTGTTTAAACTCAGCATCTTTTAATAAGACAGCTATGATGCGATTTAAAGCCATAGTGGTGGACATCTCGCGATCACCACTTCCTGCCAGTATCTTATCAAAGGCTGATAACTCAGGCGTAGTTAAAGCGGGACTAGAAACCTGTCGTAAAGGGAGCGGACCACCTAATTGCTCACGCTGCTGCTTCATAAAAGTAGCCGCTGGCGATTCAGGATCTAAGCGTAAAAACTCTAATGACTCAACCGCTTCGTGTGACAGAGGTAAATTCATTTTTTTTGCAAAACTCGCACAAGCTTCAAGCGAGAGTTTTTTAGTATTATGGGCGACATTTTTTCCAGCGGCACCTTCCAATGCATATCCCTTAATGGTATGTGCTAATACTACTGTTGGCTGCCCCTTATGATTCACCGCACTACTATAGGCTGTGAACATCTTCGCAACATCGTGACCACCTGGCATGAGGCGCTCTAGATCAGCATCAGAAAGATCCTTGACTAATGCCAACAATTCAGGGGATGTTCCAAATAGGTGCTCACGCATATACGCACCACCTTTTACGGTAAAAGTTTGATATTCACCATCAACCACTTCACCCAAACGTTTTGCTAATAATCCCTCTGTATCTCGCGCAAACAAATCATCCCAACCACGAGCCCACACCACTTTAATCACATTCCAACCAGAACCTGAGAAAATGTTTGCTAACTCACGAACGACACTACCACTGCTATAGGATAAGCCATCCAAACGTTGGAGGTTACAATTAATGACAAAAATTAAATTATCTAGCTTATACCTGCTCGCTATTTTAAGCGCACCCAAAGAATCCGTTTCATCCATTTCGCCATCACCACAAAACAACCAAACGTTGCGGTTTTGTGTTTGGCTTAAACCACGCAGATGCATGTACTGTAGAAACTGTGCTTGATAAATAGCCATTAGAGGAGAAAGACCTAAAGATACAGACGGAAACTCCCAGAAATCTGGCATCAACCACGGGTGAGGATAAGATGACACACCTGGACGAAAGATTTCCTGACGAAAACCATTTAGATGATCTTCACTTAAACGCCCTTCTTGGAAAGCTCGAGCGTAAATACCCGGTGATGAATGCCCCTGATAATACACTAAATCATGACCATCAGGATGTTGATGTCCCTTTAAAAAGTAATTAAAAGCCACTTCAAACAAACAGGATGCAGAAGCATAACTACTTAAATGCCCACCTAACTCACTGGCAACATTTTGCCCCCGCATAACCATTGCTATCACATTCCATAAGTTATAGGCAATCAACTGATCAACCAGCTCAGCATTATCGGGCAGTTGATCCAAAGCTTCGGGCAAAGTATTCGTGTAGCCAGTATCATTTATGGAAGAAACCTCTAAACCCAAATGTTTAGCATGGGCCATTAGCGCCTCTAAAACCTCAGAGGCATAACCCTTGTTGTTATAAGCAACGAGCATATCAAGGGCTTCACGCCATTCTTGTGTCTCTTGGGGGTTAATATCAGAAGAAATCAACTGTTCATCTATGGACATAGTAAAACCTTTATTCTACGCATAGCTGATCCTTCGCTATGAGCATTAAATAGACATAAAATTGAGCATAGTGCTACATATTCACTGGAATAGCACCTGGCGAATATTACCATGCATTATTAAATAAGAACAACGGCATAAGATAAAAAAATACAGACATGATTAAAAAGTGACCTAAAATAAGGTTGCTATACCTAGAATAATAGCAATCACCAACCAAACAATTAATGAATACTCCAAGAGCATAGTCAGTCTGTCACTTAAAGACATTGACTCATCTAACGTGGTTAACGCCGCTTCTACCCAATCGGCAAGCAACTCTCCAGATCGAGAAAAAGAATAATGTAATGTAGATAGCAATAACTTTAATACCTTAGTGAAATGTGAAATTAAAGCTAAACTTAACCCGAATAAACGCACAGGAACCCAGTCCATAATTGCCAATAACTGATTAGATAAAGAAAAAAGCTTTAAAGCATCCTCTTGACGCTCACCAAAACGTGAAACCTGTGAAACGATGACATACAGCGCTAACCACAAAGGACCTAAAAGAAACCAAAAAATAACCGCAAACACATGATGAAAATAAGCTTTAGCCAGATTACGAGCAGATGGAATATCATCGACTGAAGAGGTATCAAGCATATCCAAACAATACCAACACCAAACCAGTGTTAACACCCAATAGCCAATACCGCCCACCAAATGCTCTACCACTGTAAAAAGGAGGATCATTAACAGCAACGGAGGTATTACTAATAATGATAAGCCTAACATAGGAATAGATGCCATTGGCTGACTGAATCGCTGGTAACATAAACTGTAATAAGGTAACACCCAATCTTTATGATAAGGAGCACTTAGAAAACGCAGATATCGCTGAACAAAAACACAAATAAGTAAAACAATTACAGACATGGCATCACCTTATAATCTTTCAATATCATTGAGCAAGAATAACATAACGCGAGCAGAAATCACTCTTTTAAGCTAGTCACGACGCAAACGTTCATTCATTGCTACAGGTGTTGGGTACTTTAAAACTACCCAATAACCAGAAAACACAGAAGACAAAATAAAAGCAGCTTGCACCAAATAACCAGACTGTTGCGAAATCAAGTGCGCCGATAGTGCCATGAAACTAATAATTAAGGCAAACTCACTCACTTGCCCTAACCGAACACCAACTTCCCACGCAACGTTCTTTGTTTCCTCAACCGACGATAATGCCCAGCGATAACTGAAAGGCTTAATGACCAACACCCCTAACGCTATTAGTATTGCAGGCATAGCAATAACAGGGAGATAATGCCAGTCAAAATTAGCTCCAACAGAGAAGAAAAATAATACTAAAAAGAAATCACGAAGTGGCTTTAAACTTTCAGCAATATACAAAGCAATTGGACTCATTGCCAAACTCACGCCAGCAATAAATGCACCTACTTCACTCGATAAGCCTAAGACAGTAGATAGCTCTGCAACACTAAGACACCACGCGATGGCAAGTAAAAAAACATATTCCTTGATACGACTAAAACGAGTTAATAAAGGCATAAAGATCCATCGATTCAAAGCATAGACTAGCAGCAAAACAGTTGGAAAGCCGATGAGCACCAACAAAACCTCTTCAGACAAATTACCCACACCAGAAAAAGCTCTGATAATTATCATAACAGCAATAGCTAAGATATCCTGCCACAATAAAACACTAATCATGAGTTCACCTGTATGCTGGTGATGCAGAACTGTTGTTGGCAACAACTTAATACCGATGATCGTACTTGAAAACATCAACCCGACTCCAACTAGAACCGCATCAACTAGAGGAAAATGAAATGCTATCGTCAGCAAGAAACCAAATAGAAAAAAAATACAGGATGTTGACACCCCTACCCAGCTGATTTTCTTCAACATACAAATCAATTTTTGTGGCGGAAGGTGCAACCCTAATAAAAATAGGAGGAACAAGATCCCAACGTCGCCAATACTATGAACCACATCAACGTTAGGGATCAACTTTAACCCATAAGGACCAAATAACATTCCTGAGAAAATATAGGCAATCAACAATGTTTGACGTGAAAATAGTACTACTGCACCAAAAACAGACGCTCCTAAAAAAATCAAATAAACGAAAAAAATAACATCGTGCGGCAAATGCATCACCTAACTCCTTCAAAAATTTTCATTAGAATATACCAGTAGAATACCACTGTCGATATACATAAATATCCTTGTGAGCAATATAGAACATATTTATATAATTAGAAAAACACCTCATTATCTTTAAAAAAATAAAAAATACATAAACAAATAAAAAAAAATATTTTTTTTAAAAAAAAATCAATATAACTTTAATCTTTAAAAAACCC
Source organism: Coxiellaceae bacterium (assembly GCA_011523685.1). GTDB lineage: Bacteria > Pseudomonadota > Gammaproteobacteria > Coxiellales > Coxiellaceae > UBA9148. The sequence goes on from WTGG01000018.1 coordinate 64,575, forward strand.
AAGAAACATCAGGTAACGACGCTAACGACTCCATTAAAAAAAAACATCCCATACCTCAAAACAAGTTAAAAATAAAAAAAAATATACCAAACTGTTTAATATTCGATCTTTTTATTATAAACTATTGT
>WTGG01000021.1 GCA_011523685.1 Coxiellaceae bacterium
TATCGGCTCTTTAGAAGCCTCTTTCAAGGCGGGTGGGTTCATTCCATTGCTTACGTTTTTTTAGACGCTGTTGTGCTTTTTTAATTTTCTCTTCCAGCTCTTGGGCTTTTTCAACTGCTAACTGTCTCTTTGGCTTTTTGCATTCCAAGTAAGCGCGTTTACTGTTTTTAATCCAAACAAATTTTTCTGAATTTGTATCAGTTTTGCCTTTTCAACCACATCAGCTTTGGCAAACGCCTCATGCCTAGTGTCTTTTCTGCTAACTTACCATCCATTGCGCATCAGGACGCCCCTTTTATTCCGGAAGAGCCATTATTTCGTTATTGCAAATCACATTGGTCACCCTGGTGGGAGTTAGCAAGCACCGCAGAAGAAAGTTAGGCTGGACTAGCCACAGCTAGTCTTAACAAGGCTTGAGCGCAGTGCGGCGAAAGTCGCACGCTGCGTTCTTAGGAGAGGGAGCAGCAGTAATGCTGCTCTCTTATCCGACCTTTTCGGGGACTTCTCAAAGGCTACCAACTACCTATCTTTGTGTTGACCAAATAGTCGCGGTAGGTCAAAAATAAAAAATTTTATGCATTTTTTCCACAAAGCTATGAGCATGTATCGCGAGATGGTGTAGGGTGTATTATGGACAGAAGGATCAATTAACGGATGAAATTGATGCTTATATTTTTTGTATATGGTATTAAAAATATAGTCATGATTTTGGCTTTGGTTAACTAAGTACTGGCAACCATGCAAAGGCCCTAAAAAAAGTTGCCACGCTTTTTTGGGAGACTGACAAATTAGTTGCTTCCAATTTGGGTAACAACCACATAGCTTAGCCAATTTGTCCGTATAGTATATATGCTCTACTAAACCATCTAATCTCTTTGAGGTATGTTGAAACATATCTATATAATGTTTTTTATCAGCTTCAACTGTGGTTTTTATCTGTTGATCATCGAGATTCATAGGGTTTGTGATTCTATGCATCACAAGCTTCGCTTGCATTTCAGCAACACCAAAAATAGAGCCAAAGGTAGGACGAACAAAGCCCACAAAAGCTAATGTAGGGTCCTGTTGGCAAAAGATAAAATGATGAAGATCATATGTGCTCGATTGATAAATTTTGGGAAGCATAGGGAAAGTTTTTTTAAATCCTGTGGCAAGGATAATCAAATCAATAGAAGTTTCAAAACAGTATGTGGCTTTAGTCCTCTTATGTATTTTTTCCACCACTACAGAGTTGCCGTTGATCGACTTAACATTTGATATAGGCGTAACTCTTCCCAATTTAATATCACCTTCAACTTCAACATTTTTAGTAAGAAAGGCTCGTGAATGAGGTGCTTTGCTTTGAAATTCTGGAATACTCAATCCATTCAAATGAGATTGATTCCTTGCTCTTGCAAACAGCTTATTCTTTGCCGAAAGAGGATGAAATGTCTCAAAAAATCGGTTCGATGTATAATCAATCGGAAAAGCACCTGCATTTCTATTGATAAACCACTGACCATTGGGAATGCTCCAATACACATGCTTTGATAGCCCTGCAAGCTCATGGCAAATATCAGATGCGCTCTCACCACCTCCATACACTAAGATACGTTTGTCATGGTAATGCGGATTAACATAACGAAACTCCGAGCTATGCATAAAATCCCCGCTAAAGTTACTAAATGGCAGTTCATTGCGAATATCATTTGGGGTTTGATGCACGCCTGTACACATAACGAGATGCTTTGAACGGTACTGTTTTCCGTTGTCTGCTGTCACATGCCAATGAGCATTGGGTTTTAATACTGATGTGATATTTGAATTAAAACAAATATGCGGCAACAGATTAAAGTGCTCAATATAGTTTTTGAAATAATTTAGCATCTGGCTATGGTGTGGAAAGTTTGGATAGTCATCCGGCATTGGAAAGTCAGAAATCTCAGAAATAATACGAGATGAAGTTGTGATTGTGCTCTTATAGACGCTTGGACGAGTTGTATCTGAGCTATAGTTCCATATACCGCCCAGGTCATCCTGTTTTTCTAAAACAAGCACTGACAAATTGTTTTCTAGTGCATACTTACAACACACCAAACCAGAAAACCCAGCTCCAACAACAATAACATCATATGACTCTTCCATTAATTACAACCTCTAGAGAAAAATTTACAAGAATACCCTATTATATGGGCCTCTGATCCTAATTTTAGTGAATTCCCAAACAAGCCTATATCAGAGGAAATAGGCTTCAAGAGCAATCTAATAACTATTATGACATAAGCTCTGAAACTGCTAAATATAACATTCATAATTAATACTGCTTAACTGCAATAACAGTTGAGAAAAAAGGGTGATGTTTTTCTACGCAAACATCTGAAAACCCTGTTTCTTTCAAGATATATTTTAGCTCTGAAAGTGTGTACTGTTGAGAACCATGGTTTACATACATCAACCAGTTAAATGCGGCTGGAATTTTTGGCCCATTTTTAGATTCATTTAAGATCATCTCATGAATATAAACCATCCCTCCACTAGGTAGCGCATCATAAGACTTTTTTGCAAGAAACAGTGCGGTTTCTTTTGGCCAATCATGGAGTATATTACTAAAGAGTATCCCATCATATCCCGTTGGCAACTTATCTGTAAAAAAATTCCCAGCATGTAAATTTACCCTTTGTGCTATTTTATCACCTTCCAGCTCCTCTTGCGCTATTTTAATAGCAGCAGGCAAATCGAATATTCCATAATCTCTTAAAGGATATTTGTCTCTCAAGAGAGAGACAAAAGATCCGGAACCCCCTCCTACATCTAAAAGCGATTCTGTATTTTTAAAAACATTGTGACTAACTGCACTGTGTGCGGAAGCCACTATATTAGCATGCATTACATTAGCCACTCGTTTAGCAATCTTAGTGCTAAGTTCACCTGTTTTCCATGTGTTACTAGCATGTGTACCATCCGGACTAGATAATTTATCTTTATCACGAAGACGGCATAATAAATTAGAATACTCTATACGCTCCTTGTATACATGTATGGCGGGCCCCCAATAAAATCTAGATTGAGGTTGTAAATAATCATATGAAGATTGACTAAGCTCTATTGTTTGGCAGTCTTTATTAAGTAACCCAATTGATGCTAAAAAAACACATAATGCATCAATGCCTTGCTTACTGAGTTTTAGTGTTTCTGAAAGTTTACCAACATTTTTGCAACCGTTATTCACTGCAGAAAACAGTCCTATTTCATCAGCAATAATTACTGCGGGTAAATCCATTCTGCTCAACCACAGCTCCCATAAGATATGATCTAGCTCTTTTGACATTTAAATTTCCTACTGTAAAAATTTATCAAATGTATCTCCTTGATATAAGTTATCAAAAAACTTTTGCTATTAGTGCTTTTGCATAAAGAAAAAGGGGGCACATGATAGAGCAAGTTATAACCATAATGTTTTTATTCCCAATGAAGCACGCAAGGCATAGCATTTGGGTGTTCATACCTCAGTAATAAATACAAAAAGCTTGGTAGTCCATGGAATAAGCTGATTGAGTAATCTTGAATTGAATGACTTTCTATGGCTAAAGCCAGTTTATCGATAGCTTGAGAGATGCTTCCAAGCTTAATAGGCATATCTAATTTATTAACTGATAATAAGAAATCTAGGTCAGCATAAAATCCGCAGCATAAATCCGCTAACGGCTTAGTGTCTTCAGCAGACTTGGTTATAATCTTTATACATCTCTTTAGGCCTGCGAATGCTTGCTCAGAAAATGAAGGTAGTTTTTTATAACACTCCAAATAAAAGAACCCAATACCAACGTGCCCTTGACACCATGTAAGCGGCTTACTTCTAATCTCTTGTACAGTATTAACTCTACTGGCATGTGCCATATTCGGCCAATAACCAAGGTCATGATTAAAATATTTTTCTAAAATATTAAGAGTTTTAGCAACCCAGTCTAATGAAAACTTATCATTATATCGTTCAGCATATCTAATGAATGCAGTAGCAACACCAGAAATACCATGAGCATAACCTAAGTTTGGCGGATGAAGTTCTCCACTACCAAATGTATCGCTTGCATCTAGGTTAAACTTTCTTGGCTCGGGGCAGTTATGCTTTAGATGGCGCATTGCGTGATGTATTACATCATCACTGATTGAGTAGTTATCTTTAAATAACAGCATTGATGCCACATCAAGAGATGATCCATACATAACATCAAAATACGAATCATTATAGTATACTTGATCTGAATATTTTCGAACCAATAATTCTGATAACTCTATCGCAAGAGGATAGCCACAACTTGAAATGTGGTGAGCACTAAAAAGAAGGCCTGATAAACCGGATATTCCAAGCTGAAGAGCTTTATGATTTTTACAATGTCTCAAGCAGCTCTCTAGTACTTTTTGTACAACTCGCTTGCTTTGTTTGCATTGCTTAAATTTGTCCCAATAAGCTAGGGCAAAAGCTATACCCATAGATCCTGTATTAAGTGATAGGCTGCCCAGGTCGCAAGAATATGCCTTATGATGATGATAACTAACTTCAGGCCACACAATAGTTTTATCATTTTCTAACGAGCAATTTATAATATTAGATATTATTTTTTTAGTGCAAAATTTAGAATCAGACTTATTGGAGCGCGCGCGTGCTTGAAATATCTTTGAGTTTTTTTTATTCCAATTATTTGTTAGAAAGCTAAGTTTTATCAATTGAGTTTGCCCACGAAAATCGCTTTCAGACAATTGCGCTAATATTCTATGCGCTTGCTCAAGCCCCGTGTATAGAGTTTTTATATTCAACGGTTTACCTTGGCTATTGCTAATAAAAGATGCTTTGTGATCTGTTTGAAAATAGGGAATATCTCCTTGCATTATATCGTAATTCTCAGCGAATATTAATTCGCTCATGCTGGGGTGGTAAATTAAATACTCTGATAACCAGTTAATAAAGTTTTGATATTTCTGTGGACACGATAAAAGAGATGGGTGGTAACTTTCTAATAATAGTTTTGCGTAATCATTCGTAGATCTGAAAAGAACTCGCACCGCCACATGACCAATCGCGTGAAGCGGTGAGCCACTTGATTGCAAATATTCCCGGTTGCTAACAAGGTCATGGTAAGTTTGGGAAAATCCATTTAAATAATCTTCTTCAATGTTCTTGTATGTTGTTATACTTTTGTTTCTTAGGGTTGGCGTGTTCTTATTAACTGCTTTGTAAACAACTTCTTCCTTAATTAGACGCATTTCGTCAGTACCTTCTGCGTGCCACACAGACACTTTTACCCATGATTTTTCTTTAAGATTATCATTTATTGAAGAGTTGTTAATTCCCATATTTTTTTTGCTAACAAGATCTCTCCTAGGCAATACCCTCATCTGTGAGACATTGGAGTAATAGTTTTCTTCAGAGGGCAGTACTGGGCTTAGAATACATTCAAGGTCAATTAAAACAGGAAATTTCCCATTCGCTATGATATTTTCGTGATGGATATCTCTCCCATTTATGAGCAATAACAAGGCAGTGATTTGGCCAAGAGATATATAAAAATGTGACATATCTTCTTCAGAGTTACACTTTATATAACTAATGTGTTCAGAGTAGCCATGACTATTTTTATCTAATAGGCGAGGGGTTTTGATTGATTTGCCTTTACCATGCTTGTTATACCAAGAGCATAGTTTTGAGAAGAAAAGTTCATTTGATATGGACCTGGGCTTATATACAAAAGACTTCTGTTTGTCATTTTCCAAACAACCATGGACAATTAAAACTCTTTTACCGCCTCTATGTGAGTCACCAGAGGCTTCTAGTTTTATAATCCTTTTGAGTTTGCCCCCAAGTATTACACTCTCAATCTCATAAAGATTATCATTTAACTGTTCTATAAAAAGTAACATTGAATTTTTATAGTTATTTATTTTTCTATCTAGCAGAGACTTTAATACAGGGTACGAAGTGAAAAATAAGGTTCGAAAATCGCCTTTTTGACAAAGCTGTATGAAGAAATTAAAACGATCTATCGAAGAAAAGCCTTCTAGTAAATTTGAAGCTTTTAGCTTGTGCATTTCAAGAACACAAGCTTTTTCTATCATAGGTGCAAATATTTTTATTGCATCGTCATGTATATTTTCTCTGATACATTCTTTTGTTAGTATGAATTTAATGTTATCTAGGCTGAAGGCTGATTCAGAAAGGTTTTGATATATAGCCTCAATTTCATTAATGATAATAGACAAGAAACGTATTCTTGGATGTTTATGGCCAGTTAATGACTCCCACCTTTTTTGCGAATCAACTAATCCAGTGGAAGGAGCTATATTTTTTTGTTTTAATGTCACTTTTTTATCGCTACTTTTCAGCTTGCCACACAAAATCAAGCTTCTTTAAGATATCCTTTTTAAAGAAGAGCAAAGCGTTAAATGGGCTTTCCTAAAGCAAGTATACTTTTTGTTATAGTAATACCTTGAGGAGGCTCTGTGTAAGTACCGCTAGAAAATCTAGCCCTTAAGCATATAAAGGGCGCTTTACCAACAATCTACTTTTGCTTAAGGACTAAAAAAACGATAACTCATTTTACAGAGTTGTATGCTAACTACCAGGTTCCATAACAGTCTTGTTTAATTGAAACTGTAGATACAGATTCAGGGTGTTCCGGCTCAACCAAAACTGCTTTTTCAAGCTCGGCAACATCAACCTCTGCGTAGATATCAACATTTTTATCAATTTCCATAATACATTCTCCATATAAGATATAAAAAAATTTTAGACAGCTCTATGCTTTAACTAAAGCCGTTATCTTTACACAGCTCATCTATTTTTTGGGGTTGCTTATATTTAGACATAACGCAGAACGAGCCTTTTCCTTCTAGAGATGGGCGACACTCTACGTGTTTAAGTGATGTTTTTATAGATTTAAGCACCTTCTTAGCTTTATTAGTTTTTATTTCTTTATCAGCAAATACCGCAACATTACCCATAAATTCGAAAGTTTGACAGTTTGCTTGTATGCCAGAGCAAAACTTCTTTGATAAACCAGAAGGATCGGCCATTGCAAATGATTGTTGAGATAATGCTAAAAGCGCAGAAATACATATTACACGAAATTTACTTTTGCTTATTTTCATAATTTTTTGATCCTTTTAAAAATTAAAAAACACTAACCATCCATAAATTATAAGCTTATAACCTTATATGTCAAGCAACTATTTGATGAATAAGGGTGACTCAAAAGTAGTCATGCCTGAAAAAGGTATTTATATTTATTGAGTTACTTTCGGCGTGAAATGCATGCCACCAGCCACGGGGAATGTAAATTAAATCACCTGGATTTAAGACTGCCTCATAAAAGGTGGCTTTTGTAATGTTTGGATACTCTGCCATAGGTATTTCATCAAACACATTAATATCACTGGCAGGGAAAGATAGTTTGTCTAGTTGAGGAGGGGCCGTATATAAATATTCAGACTGATTAGGGTGAGACAGTATAACCCGCTTTCTGCCAATTACCTGGAAATTGATATTATGATATTTGTCAGGATGCGCTCCAGTTTGATCGGGGATAATTATATCTTGATGTAGCGGCGAGGAAACTCCTACTGCTCCGATCCAGATTATTGGTGGTTGAGCGATACTGTCTGAAGGTATTATCTTAGGCATGTTTAAGAACGAGTGAAGGCCAATTATTGCCGAGACCCTAAGCTCGTAGATTGCTAGCTTTAGTTTATTAGGGTTAGCTTCTATCAGTGAAATAAAGTTTCTAAGAGTTGTACTACCTTTTTTATCACCCTTTCCGTATGCTAAGTTTTCAAACAGAGAAAAAGGTACTGTCTGTCCTCCAAAGCTTTCCTTCCACCAATCATAGGTATTGATTAATTCAAAATTTTCTGTGAAATTACCGTAGTCCCTGACAATTACTGGATAACTGTTCTCTATGGCATTGTTAATGCCCTCTGAAAATGAGATCGACTTAATATCAAGCACATTCCCATTCAAGATTTTCTCAGATAAGGGGCGAGCTGGTCTGGAGGAAGTTGTGAGCTGTGGGTTAGTAGAATAGAGTGCGCTAGCTAGTACTTTAATATTGTCCATCAATTCGTTAGAAAGCATGGATAGCAAATCTTCTGAAATAAGCTCTGGACTATTATTTTCTTCAGCAGTTAGCGTACACTCAATAAGCGCACCCTTTAAATCATAAATTTTGATGAGGAAAAATATTTTTACATTTGAGAAGTCTAGAAAAAAGTTCAACTCTCTTTCTTCAGGATTTAGTGTAAGTACTTTGTATCTAACCAGTGCTTTTCCAATACTTCTTGCTGTGCCTGCTGCAAAGTAAGTGCCAATTTTTTTTTCTTTGCTAATTAAATAACGAGAGTCTAAGAGCGGCACCCAAGCCTCAGGGGTTTCACAATTTGAAATAATTCCCCATATCTCCGCTGGTTTATTATCAATACGCTTAATTAAGGTTTTAGTTTGCATGCGTAATCTCAAGTAAAATAAAAAGAGCAAAAGTGACTGCGAATTATATGAGCTTTGAATAAAAGAAAACAAGAAGTATGACAGGAATTCCCGCCCAATAAGTTTTTAACTAAATTTTTCAACTGCTAACTGTCTCTTTGGCATACGATTCCTTTTGTTTTGATCTTTAATCTACCACAAAGCTAATCT